>CAWBGW010000001.1:0-31364 GCA_963788345.1 uncultured Acidobacteriota bacterium
ACCAGGGCAGTGAAAAAACCGCCATTATCCGAGTTGCCGACCGCCACGCAACTGTTCGTGCTAACGCATGAGACAGCAGGGATGTCGTCGTCCGTACCCGAGCCACCCGGGCTGGGGCTGGAGGTCACGGACCACGCGGTCCCGTCCCAGGTCTCGACCAAAGTCTGTCCTGTCGAACCGTTGGAAGACGTACCGGTCGCGACGCAGCTGTTGGTGCTAACACAGGAGACACCTTCAAGCTCGGCACCAGCCAAGCTGGAGCTGGGGGTCACGGACCACGTGGTCCGTCTCACGTTTCTATTAAAGTCTCGTCCGGTCGAACCATAGGTACCGACGGCCACACAACTGCTCGCGTCGACGCACGACACAGCACGAAGTCTTTCGTAACCACCCGGGCTGGGACTGGGGGTGACTGACCACGTGGTCCCGTTCCAATTCTCGACCAGGGCGGTCGTGTCGGGGGCGATCCCAGACGAACCAACGGCCACACAACTGGTCGGGCTGACGCACGAGACACCAAAGAGCGTGGTCTGCGGTCCTAAGTTCGGGCTGGGGGTCACGGACCACGTGGTCCCGTTCCACTTTTCCACCAAGGACCCGGTCGGGGAGGTGAAGCCGACCGCCACACAATTGGTCGGGCTGACGCACGAAACGCCCGAGAGCCAGTTGTCGTTTCCTACGTTGGGACTGGGGGTGACTGACCACGTGGTCCCGTTCCAGGTTTCGACGAGGGTTAGATAGTTTTGCCGGTGTAGCCGACCGCTACGCAACTGGTGGGGCTGACGCACGAAACGCCCGAGAGGGCATTGCTAAATCTGTCTGGGTTGGGGCTGGGGTCACGGACCACGTGGTCCCGTCCCAACTCAGGACCAGGGTATCAAGGGTCGAGGTCGATACGCTATAGGACTCACCGACCGCTACGCAACTGATCGGACCTAAGCACGACACACCGAACAGGTCATTGCTAGCACCGACCGGGCCAGAGAAGGGCATCACGGACCACGGCGTTGGCGTCGGAGCCGCCATCGCCGAACGTGTGACGCCTCCGACCCCGACCAAGACAAGGGCCAGTGCCGTCACTCCTATCCCCAAACGGGACCGCCACCTGCTGGCCAAGCAACCCGTCCTGTCGCTGCCGCACAGGCCTTTACCTGTGCCTGATCGCCCGATGTCGCTGATCGACCTCACCCTTTCACGATGTGGCTCAATCTCCCCCGAAACATGGGCGAGTCAAGATCAGTGCCTGTTCCCTCTTTCGAAGGTCCAACGTCGGAATGTAGACGCCAAGACCGTGGTTCACGTAGCCCTCCCCGGATACCGGTCCTAGCTGGTCCTGTCGAGGCGCGCGTAGGCGGGCGCCGCGACTGCCACGAGCGCCACGACCCCGGTCCCGCTGGCGACGTGAATCGCGGCCGGGAAGGCCGTTCGGCACCCTGGTAAGATTGGGGCAAGAGCAGCACGGAGAAGGTCGTCGAGGGGTCAGTAGCCGCCTGATGGCGGGGTCAGCGCCGGCGGTACTCGTGCGATATCGTGCCCGTTACGGGGAGTCGGCACGTTGGAACGCTGGGACCGGATGACCGAAGACGCAACGTGCCGAAGCCTCGGCGCGGCTAGCGGCAGCGGAGGAGTGCGAGCGGGCCGGGCGGGCCGCTGCTCGCCTCGGACGAGCAGCACAGGACGGTCGTGGCCCTGGTGCTTGCGGTCGCGCCCGTCGTGGTGCTAGACGACAGTGGGGCCTAGCCCTCCGCGAACGTGGCCCACGGTCGTACCCGATGGCCGGATCGTTCGAACGGAGCGCGGCGATGAACTCAACTTCCATCCGGTTCACCTCGGTATCCGACGCCGAGTCTGATTCCCACAAAATCTCCTTCCGCACCGTGAAATCACGTCGAACATCGCGAGGGAAGTCCCGCTCGATAAGCGAGCTGGAAGCGCTCCCAAAATAGTTGAGAGTGTCCGGCAGGTCTTTCCCGACGTAAATCTTGCCGTTCGGATACGTGATCTTGTAGATGACCTTGTACCGCGGCGAATCCACCGGCGCACAGTACCTCCAACCTGGCGAGTGTTCGGTGTGAGTCAACGTGGTGTGACGCGGAGGCGGGCCTGGTCGTAGTAGGAGCGCCCGCGGACGGTGGCGGGCATTATCTCCACCCTGGCGCACAGCGCCTCGACGACCCGCCGCCTCGTCTCGACGTTGAGCTTCGCCCAGCGCGCCAGCAGCGCCCGCGCGACGCTGACGGCGCTCGCGGAACTCGCACGGCACGAGAGGCTACTGCTGGCTAGGGACCGGAGCCGGCGCCCTGTGTCGCTGCCCGCACTTGGCTCGCCACCGCTGTCTTAGCAGTGCCGAGCGTCGGGTAGCCACCCTCTAGTGGAGTGATCCCGGAGCCCTCTATGTGGTAGCTGGTCCCTATGCCTGGATAGGGACCGGCCATCAAGACGACTGCCACCGGCTCGCCAGTGGTGTCATCGATGTATTCAGACCGGGTTGGATCGTCCTTCCAGTGGTAGCCCAAGGTTAGATACGCACCTCCCTATAGCCCCTGCTCTGGGTACCCACCGGGGGCAATGTGCGGCTCCTCGGGAAGGATGTAGGTCTGTGTCCCCTGTTCTGCACGAGCTAACTCCGCTTGGAGCTTTCCCTTGGCCTGCTCAACCAAGGTTGCGACGTTGACCAAACATGGTCTGAGCAGGGACAATGGCTTGATGGTCCTGTCCATCGATGTAAAGCATCCTCTTATGGTATCTGTGAGATATTGGCAGGGCCGAGTACCCGGACCCGGCGGGACGCTATGCGGTCTTCCCGATGGCTAAGGGGCCGTCTGAGGCCCCTGTGAGGCCCGTGGAGCCCCGCTGGCGGTGGCCCGCTACAAGCCCCCTTCGGCGCAGTGACTCCCTGTGAGCGGTGGACTTATTGATCGCTTATTGATCGCACCTGGGCCAGGAGCAGCATGTTCTAATCCTGGCGCAGGATGTGGTCGCCCGTTTGGTGACCATGCAGGTCGTTGGCCTGTTTGAAGTTGTCCAAGTCGATGAACAGGACGGCGGTGGCGTCGGCGTGCCGCTTGGCCCGGGCCAGGGCTTGCTGCATCGAGGTGACGGCAGCCGCCCGGTTGAGGAGGTCGGTCAGGGTGTCGTGGGTCGCCTCGTAGGCGAGGCGCTCCTGGAGCTGGTGGCGGTCCTGATGGACCCGGCCAGCACCCGGACCGAGTCCTGCAACGAGGCGCCCAGCTGGCCCGGCAGCGGCGCCGACAGCACCTCGTTGTCGAAATCGCAGGCGGCAAGCGCTTGCGTCTTGGACTCCAGGAGGCGCAGGTTGGCCATCAGCGTGTTGAAGGCGTCGGCCACCACCACCACCGTCTCCGTCGGCCCACTCGGCACCAGACGGTCGACTTCCAGGTGGCCCCTGACAACCAGGCGAGCGGTGTCAGCGAGGCGTCGCAGAGGCCGGGAGATCGACTGCGCCGCGACCACGGCTACCGTTATACGAGCGCCCAACGCCATCAGCGTGACCCAGAGCTGATAGGTCCGAATGTTGGTGTTGGCGAGCGATGTGGCGGAGACGAGCACGGTGGTGCTGGCCTGGGCGACGACATCCGAGATCAGCCGCCAGTGGGCCGACCCCCGTCTGTTCGGGTTTGTTCGGGTTATGTTCGGGCAAAACCCTTATGGGATAAGGGGTTTTTGGCCTTTCGTACGGTGCTTGACCCCAGGGGTCCACCAGGTTGGGCGGGCGGGCTGTTCGGGTTAGGCGCCGCTCCCCTCCTCCGGCCCACCTAGCGCTGAGCTGAGTGAGTGGGGAGAGAGGGGGAACGGCAGGAGCGCGGACAAAGGAAGCGGGCCGGACGGGGCCGGGACGGGGGCGGAGGACCCGGCGGGGACCGTGAGCCGGGGCGCCGGCCGGGAGCGCCGGGAGGGCCGAGGGGCCGCGGCCGGAGGCGAGAGGGGCGGACGCGGGCGCTAGGGGGGGGACGCGGGAGGAGCCCTCGTGGCCTCGGCCGGGGTCACGGTCCCCGTGACGCTTGCCCGAGCCACCGACCTCCGCCAGCGGCATCGAACTCGGAATTGCGCCTATGACACCCGTGATGAGAGAGATACTGGCAAGCGTGACCGTGACTGACGCACGTCGAGGGTATGCGCCTCTACTGCTCGATATGCTGCCTCTATACCCGTCGTTCATCGAAACTGAGCCCCCCATCCGGGACGGTTGGAGAGCGTCTAACTACCTCGCCCATGGGTGGTACCTCAGATGCCACCGGGGTGTCGAGGCACTGCTCCTGCTTGATGGCAATGGGTTTGCTGAGGAAGCTTCTCCTCTGCGGCGTTCGATCATCGAGCATGTCATCAACCTTCGGTGGCTCGCCGTCGAGGGAGACGGAGTCCTACCGACCATCGCCAGCGGCCAAGCGTTCAGCGGGCAGAAACGGAGTTACGCCGCGGCCGTTGCCAAGTGGGCATCAGTCGACCAGGCGTTTGCCGCCCAAGCCGTGGCCTCCGCTAAGGCCGGGGCAGTGAACCCCGCTAATGATTATCTCCTCAATTTCGTGTCCCGCGTAGAGCGGTACGGTGACGTTCACACCATCCCGGGCTACTTGGCCGAACGCGCTCGGACTCACCCGAGCTACGAATCCGCCGTCTGTTATGTCGACATCGAGCCGGCGAACCGTGGGCTGCTCTTGCACCAATCCCGCGACGCCGTCGGCAAACCCCGTTTGCTACCACGCATATGCTGGAGGCGCTGCTGGCAGTACGTGAGGTTTTTGACCCGAGGCCGTGGGACGACGAGCTGGCAAGCTTGATCCAGCGGTTCCAAGACGTAACGGACCAGGTACGCGTAGAGGATGGCCTACCTCCCGTTGACTGGGCGACGGCCTAGCTAGACACCTCTGGCGGTCGTGAGGTGACGAGATCGTGAGATAACAAGACACGAGGCGCCGCTATCTCACGGGCAATCGGCAAAGACCGGTTGTTCGGATGGGTCCATCCACCCGTGGCACATAAGTTGCCAACGTGGGTCTAGCAGCTGTCTTGCGCCACAGTCTGAAATCGTGTTTCGCGTTGTAGTAACCGAGAATCACCCACAACACATCGACGCCATCCTCCAAAGGTGGAGGTGGTGTGTCGCACGGGTCACCGCTCAGGCCCGGCATCCCTATATCGACAACCAGGTGTCCCTCCCTAGGGCGAGCCTCCCGCAACTTGGCCGTGTTTGCACGGATGCAAGCAATCAGTCGGTCCTGGAAACCGCCGCCCGGCCACTCCCCGACCGGCCAAATGGGTTCAGCCACTCCATGGACATCCGGGTATCCGACTTGTGCAATGCGGCGCACATTCCTTGATCCAGGAGGTCACCTACTAACCTCGCCAGAGGCTCGTCGAGGTCGTCCGGCACTCCGTCCGATCCAAAGGTTTCCATTTCGCGGCGTTCGCTCGTCTCTCGCATCAGGCGTACGAGAAGCGGCTCAATCTGCTTTACCCGCGGCATCCGCTCGCACCCCGAACATCCATTCTCCGAGTTGTTCTTCGCGTGCAATGGTGTCCAGTCGTGCTTGGAGTTTGCGGAGTTCATTGCCACCGGCCATCGTCATGTCTTCTACGATGGCCGTGACCTCCATGGCAATCGGCTGGTCCGTTTCATCGAACGTGAAGTCCAGTGCAAGCCCATCCAGACCATCGTGCCGCTTTGGCTCTCCGATACTGCGTTTGTCGTAGCGATCGAGGGCCCGACGGATGTACGCGGCGTGCTGCTCTTCAACCCCTCGCGGGCCTGGGCCAAGCAGCATGTGACCACCAAAGGGTCTCCGCTTGACGGATTCTGAACCTGTAGTGTCTTCGATGCCCACTGGCCTCCCTTCTGCGCGGGACAACAGCATATTCGTTGACCTAAGGCCCGGGACAGCGGCCTGTCGTCGTCAAGGCGGGTCCGTCCGGGCTAGGACTTGAGCACGGCCATGCACTGGATGCTGATTCGACACGCGTCAGGTGCGTCGAAGCCTGCGAGAACCTCTCCGAGGCGAGCAGATCAGACGTATATGGCCACCGTCCAGACGGTACCCGTTTGCCTACGCCGTCGGACATAAGAGGATATCGGCGGAAAAACAACGGGCTCGAAGGTTCCAGCTGCTTAGCCGGGGACCTGCGCCTGAAGGTCGCGCCGCAAGACAGCGAACTGCGCCTGAGCGCCTGGTCCGCAAAGCCCCCGAGGCCCACGGTGACATGGAAACAGGCCTGGTTGACCCGCTGTTCCCATGTCGGCTCCTTCCACATCCCTATGTCTTGGGGCCGGAGCGAAGTGGCGATCAGGCGTTGGCGCTCGGAAACATAGGCGGTCTAGCCGGCGCCGTAGTGGTGCCATACGGTTTTAGCCGATCGGTCGATGCCGGCCCGGCCGCGCTGTCTCAGCCCGTGGATGCGGCTCTCGATCTGGCCGATTAGGGCTCCTACGGTGAACGGCCTGAGGGACGACCCGAAGGTGCGGCCGACCCTCCCGGGTCGAAGACCTCTTCGAGGGCTTCTTCCAGGTCGGGGTCTATCCGCCGGTTGCGGGCCGTGCTCTCAAGAGCGTCCATGAGACGTTCGCGCTGGTACCGCGACGCTTTCATTTCCAAGTCGTCCAGGAAGTCCACTAAGTGGCGCGTCTTGGAGCCGAGCAGTCTGCTTGGAGACTTTCCCCGCCTTACAGCCCAGGTGCGGAGGGCGCGTCGGACCTGTCCCGTGGAGATGTAGCTCTCGCCCCACCCGAGCCAAATGGCAACCGGCACGTTGCACAACGCTGCCAACGTCTTTAGCTGAGGCCTCTTATCGACAAGCAGCCGGAACAGGTTGCGCTGGGTCCAGGGCCAGATCGCCTTTTCCGAGCCACCTAGGGAGCCCCGGCTACGGCGTTGGGGGTGGTCGAGCAAGCCCAGCCCTACCCATTCGTAGACCAGAGTGTCCCTGGCGGGAAAACCCCGGCCGTGAGCGTCCTTGAGGAGGTCCTCGATCGTGCCCGCTTGATCAGTCCAGCCCGCGGCGACGATTTTGCCAGGCACGGGCCGATTTTAGGCCAGGTTTAGGGGGCACGTTCGCGGGAACAGTGAACGCTCAGCTGGTTTCGGCTCTGCGAGCGGCGGAGCGAGGCCCGTCGGATTGACCGGGATCGACGCGGGCTTGGTGGACGCGGAGACGCTCGACCCGCATTTGGGACATGTGGGCAGGCCGGTCCATTGCGATCCGCGGCTGCTCCACGTTCTGGTGAGGGAGGGCTATTTGCCGGTGGTCGCCTGTGTGGCCGGCGACGCCGAAGGCGGGATCTATAACGTGAATGGAGACCAGATGGCGGCAGCAGCCTGCGCGGCTGCGTTCGGCGTCGATAAGCTGATTTTTCTGACGGACGTTCAAGGAGTTCGCGACGGGGCGGGCCAGACGCTTGCGTCGCTATCAGTGGAAGGCGCGCGGGAGCTGATCGAGTCCGGAGTGGCGACCGGCGGGATGCGGGCGAAACTCGAGGCGGCGCTGTGCGCGATCCACCGAACGGGGGCGGACGCGGAGCGAGCGACCCCGCGCGCTGCCGATGCGGAGGAGCGCCTCGAAGATAGTTTGATGGTCCGAACCTCGCCATGAGTAGTGCTGAAGGTCGGAGCGCGCCTGCGATGACAGTTCGGCCGGAGCTCCGCTCTGGCAGAGAGCGCGCAAGAGGTCGCGCTCGATAGAGATCAGTTGTTGATCGGGTCGCCGGTTGGCGAGCCGGTAGGTGGGTTCGCGCATCTGCCGCAAATCACTTTGCGGAGCCACCATTCTAACGGTTGGAGAGCAGGGTACAACAGCGTATGCGAAGAGGAAGAAACACGGACGGCCAGAGGTTGAAAAATCCTGGGAGAGAATCGGTAAGGATTATGCTGCGTTGCTGACCACCGGTCGGACGAAGTCGATCCGGTCGATTGTGGCGGCGATACCGTAAAGTGGCGTCACTTCTCCGCCGAGCGCTGACACGCGCAGGGCCTTGGCGCTCGCTCGCACGAGCACAGAAGCGCCGTTGTCTCTTTCAGCCGGGAGAGCAAAGGTGAGTTCAACGCCGGTACCGGGCTCCAAGCCAACGCTCGAGTGGAAGTAGATGCCCGATCGGGAAATATCGCGAAGCTGGGCCGTATAGAATTCAGCGGGCCGCTGGCGCGACATGCACACTTGCAGAGGCAGGTACACCTCGTATCTCCTGAGCTTTACGGCGTTCTCCCATAGCATCCCCCACCCATTGTGTGCAATACGACTTCCAAGTAGCTTGCCACACTGATAATAAGAGGGTTAGGCTTACGGGACGGCGACGTAAACGGACCAATATGGGCAAAAAGTTCCGTCGATAGGAAATACCTGCCTAGTTACCAAATGATTGGTTCTGGTACTACAACGTCCTATAACTAGCGAGAAACAGGCTCGTTCCGGGCTTTGTGGTCTCCGCCTCTTTCGATCTCTTTTTCGATGGCTCGCACGGCGTCAGCCGAAATGTCGACGAACTCGACTCCGACCCCTACGCCCGACAAACAGTACCGAACCTCTGCGCGCGTGCTGATCACAACGCCCGAGTGTCCGAGGCAAAACTGGACGTTGAGGACCGCGCCTTCGGGGAAATTTCGATTCGTGTTGATGAACATTCCGCGCGTGCTGATGTCGGGTGGCCTCAACGCGACATCTTCGCTGTGGCCTTCGTACGTCACCGACAAGTCGCGCATACTCGAAATGCGCGGGGCGAGCCGCGCCGCACTCCAGTTGTTCTCATCCTTGGGAATGCTCATTCGAGTCTGGCTCCTTGGCCGACAAGAGCGTGGCTGCCATTTTTTCGAAACTCGCCATCGGTCCTCTTTTCGCCGCAGTAGGGGCAGAAAACGAAAGCTGGCGAGAGTTCGTGCTGGCACGCTGCACATTGTGTGGTGTGAATTTTTTCGAAGGGAACCACGCGCATAACTTCGTCGAGTGTCGTTTGCCCGTGCAGCACGCGCTCCAGAGCGTATTCTTGCATTAGTTTCATGCCGTTGTGGCGGGCGAGCGTGCGAATTTCCTCGTTCCGGCCGCCGGAACGAACGGCGGAGCGAATGGCCTCGTCAATCACGAGCATCTCGTAGATTCCGACGCGGCCCTTGTATCCCGTCAAGTCGCATATGTCACAGCCGGTAGGGACGTGCTGCATTGGGGGCGGGTTTTGCACGCCGGCTTGCAGGAGACGGGACACGTAATCAGGGGTTGCAGGAATTTCGTCGTGGCATGAACACAGGCGCCGCACAAGCCTCTGCGCGATGACACCGGTTACCGACGTCGCGATCTGAAATCCCGGGATGCCCAGGTCGAGCAAGCGAGTGACGGCCGAAATGCTGTCGTTCGTATGGAGCGTGGAAAGCACCAGGTGGCCGGTCTGTGCGGCTTTAATCGCTATCTCCGCCGTTTCTTTGTCGCGGATTTCACCCACCATGATGACGTTGGGATCTTGCCGCAAGATCGAACGGAGACAACTCGCGAACGTGAGTCCCGCTTTCGTGTTCACTTGAACCTGGTTCAATCCCGGAACTGCGTATTCAACGGGATCTTCCACGGTGATGATGTTCACAGTGGGCTTGCGCGCCAGGTTCAACGAAGAATACAGCGTTGTGCTCTTGCCGGAGCCCGTCGGGCCGGTAACGAGAAGCATTCCCTGCGGCTGGGCGAGGATTTGCGTCAAGGCGCCGGCGATCTCCGGCGGGAGGCCCAGAGTGGCGAAGCTTTGCAGCGGTGCGTTGGCCTCAAGCAACCGCATCACGACCTTCTCGCCATACTGCGTCGGCAAAGTGGAAACGCGCAGGTCCACCTTGCGGCCCGTTATTTTCACCATGAAGCGCCCGTCCTGCGGCGCGCGCCTTTCGGCAATGTCCATGTCTGCCAGGATTTTAATGCGCGACACCACCGAATTCTGCAGACTGCGCGGAATTCGCTGAAAATCGCGCAGCATTCCGTCCACGCGCAGGCGGATCACGGTGTCAGTAGCCTGGGGCTCGATGTGAATATCGCTCGCCTGCTTCGTAGCCGCTGCCGTTATCGTCGACGCCACCATGCGGACTGCCGGCGTGCTCTTCTGCAAGAGTTCCGCCTGCATCTCTTGCATGGCCTCGATATTTCGCTGCAGGGAACTCGAAGAAATGAACTCCATCCCGGGATCTTCGCTATCTGGAGCAATCGCATCGGCTACGGCGGCTTCCGCCTCCTCCACCTGGCCGTACGACTTTTCTACGGCGGCTTCGATTTCGGTGCGGAAAGCAAGCCTCGGGATGATGTCCATCCCGGTGGAAAATCTCAGTTCGTCGATGATTTGAAGGTTTTGGGGCTCGGCCATCACCACGACGAGCTTCGTGCCCTGCGCGTGAATGGGAAGAACGCAACAGCGGCGCGCGATAGGATAGGGGAGGAGCTTCAGGATTTCAGCGTCGATCTCGAGTTGCTCGCAATCCACGTAGGGGACGTGCGTGACTTCGGTAAGGGCGGCGGCAAGCTCATTTTTGGCAACGATTCCTCGCTCGAGCATAAGCTCGCCGAGGTGGATCAGCTTTCCTTGCTGATCCTCGATCACTTTTGTAAGCTCGGCGTGAGAGATATGACCTCGCTCACGCAGAACTTCCCCAAGTCGTTTTTTCTTCATCGCCGCCAGACTCGCTCCGTCGAATTGAGTCTATGAAAAGTCTTAAACAGGCCGTTGACGAACGCGGTTGGGCTCAGAGAACCGGGTCCACCAGAACCGAAGAGCCTTCTGCCTCCGTCAAAATTCCCTTTGTGATCATCAGTTGAATCAGCCGGACCAGCGAGGCGTGATCCGCATTGCTCCGAAGCCAGGCAAGGTTCGCCTCGAATTTTCGTCCCGGCCGCAAAACCTCGTGCGGAGGCACTGTCTGCCCGGTCAGCTCCGCGATCCACAAGTCGAGCGCTGCCATCTGCGCTGGATCAATTTCATCGAACGCGATTCCCATTCCCAGCCCGTGCTGCGAGTAGACCACCACGCCCGGCGTCTCAAATACGTTCTTGCCTTTGTGAAGGGCGATGCGCACCCTTGATCCCACGGCGAATGGGTTTGTGGTATCGACGAAACATCCGCCCGGGCCCAGATCGGTGGTGCGCGTCGAGAAACGCGCTCCCGATCCCAGCTCGACCACGTCCGCCGACGCTGTGAACATATGGCGGCCTGCCGTGCGGCGCTCGGCTTCCTTCAGTGTCATTGTCGGCTCGCTTACGCCCCGGTACGATTGCTTTTTCCCGTTGTCAGGCATGCTGAATTGATCCTTTTTGGACACGGGGTTCCAAGCGCGAGCGCTTAAACCCTGTTCCGGTTCTTTGTCACAGCTTTGAGATCGTCTCTGGGGGCCGTTCCCGATCTCTTCTAGTCTCCGCCCCTTCCAAACTGATACAAGCTGAATCCCGTCCGCATTGCTCAAAAGCGAACCCTAAAGCCTCGAGGCGTCTCGCGAGTCTCAAAGGAGAAAGCGTACCGCAACCCCACAGTGGCTATTGCTTCGCTCTTCCAGCCGGACAACCACGCCGAGAAACTTGCGGTGCGCCGAGGCTCTGTCGCCGAACGGGAACGTTACAATGAGGCGCATTCCGACGATGTAGTGCGGCATGCACGTCACAAAAAACAGCCCATCTTGCGTAAAATCAATCACTTCGCCGACATCCTCGATGTCGATGAATCGCGCGTCAAATGGGCGAACGTGCAGGGGCAGCGCCAGCCTTAGCCGCTTTCTGCGACGTGCATCCCTCGGATTCCGTCCCCGCTGGGAGAAACCTGACGATTGGGGACTCCATCATAGAACTGCCCATCCAAAGCCCTCCAAACTGACCGCTCGATACTGCAAATGTAGTAGAAGCACCTGTTACCGGACTATAGGCCGAGGGTACCAGTGGGTACGTAACTAACGGATATTCGAGGACTTCCGATGTCGGCGAATCTCGGTTCGGATTGAAGGCACGCCGGCGCGAAAAGGGGTCTTTCTCTCGCCCCGCGATTCAGGCAAAATGGAGCGACGGACAACGATGCGACCTGCTACTTCCAGTTGGATTTCCGACTTGTTCCGCGCCTCGGCTCGCGCGGGCTTTCGCCGCGCGTACAAACAGGTCGGGCTTGATCCCGAGAAGTACTTCCGCCAGGTTCGGCAGAAGCTTCGTATCCCCGTTTATTCCTGGGAAGACCTGCGCGCTCTGAGTGATGAAGACCTGAAGCCCCACGCTGACCACATCATCAAGTCCTCGGCGAAGGCCGCCGCGCTTGAAGGCGCGGGCCTGGGTCTGGGCGGCCTGGTAACAGTTCTGCCTGACTTCGGCATTCTCGCTGCGATCACGATTCGCATGCTTCAGAGGCTCAGTCTGATATACGGCTTCGACTATTCCACAAGCGACGAGATCGGTTCTCTATGGCTCGCTGCTGCGAGCGCGGCTGGCCTCGACCTGGGAAGGGAATTCGTCGAGAAGCAGGCGATGGAGCGTCTTGTTCCCAAGATTATCGATCAAGTGGCGATCAGAGCCGGGGCGGAGGTTGCCGAAAAGTGGGCCGCGCGCCTGATCCCGATTGTCAGCGCCGGAACGGCCGCTGCCTTGAATTATTGGTTCGTGAAATCCTGGGGACGCCGTGCGCAGCGGCATTTCATCGCGCGCCGTCATGCGCTTCCAATCCGGCCCGACCGTCCTGGTCCGTTCCTTCTTCCGTCCGCGTCTCCGAGCGCACTTCGGTAACTTAGGGGAATCTGATTTTCGATTTGAAATTTCAAATATTTTCAAATTTGAAATTCGAGATGAAACTTGGATTATTCGGAGCGTTCAAGCGCGGCCCGGTCCCAGTTTCCCAGCGTGGCGCCTGCTTCGTGCGTGGTCCAGGCAAAATCCATTAGCGCGGTCTTTGGGTCAGGCGCGTCGCGGACTTCGTCGTAGCTCAGCAGGAACTCCCCGAGCTTCGTGTCGTAGTAGGCTTTCTCCGGCTTCACGCGGGCTTCGCGGAATCCGCCAGGCTCAGGAGACGCGTAGGCGTAGAACATCGCCTCTTTAATGTCTCCGCCTCCCGGCCACCAACCGACGCTGGTTAGCTCATGCGAGTACGCGTCTCGCGTGATCCGGTCCGCGCCCGGACGCTCCGGCGCGCGCCGTCCCGAGAAGCACGTGAACGCCAGATCGAAACTACCCCAGAAGAAATGCACGGGGCTCACTTTGCCGATGAATCGAGGACGAAATTCCTTCAGCACGCGGTCGACGCTCGCCAGGATTCGCCAGAACCGGTTCGCATAGTTGGGATCGTAGCGCGCGTGCGTGACGTCGCGCTCGAACCGGATGGGGTTCGGCACTTCCTGCGGCATCGTCCAGATTTTCACCTGAATGCCCAGCGAATCCAGCGCCTGCATGACCTCGCGATAGAATCCGGCAACGCTTCGCGTGTACATCTGGATGTTCATCGGCCGGCTCCAGCCGGTGACGATGTCGAGCTTGTGCTCGATAAAGTCGAAGTTCATTTCGAAGTTTCCGCGCGCGCTCGGTATCGCGGACGTCGTGAGTCCTCGCGCGTTCACATACAACGGCACTTCCCACCAGTGGTTGACGTGCGGGCTCAACCCCAGCCGCACCTTTCCCACGATCTGCGTCCACATGTGCAACGTGTCGCGCGTCTCGTTCCACTCGGCCAGCGGCAAAGCCGGCCACGCCTGCTCTCGCGTCAGTGCTTGTCCCGCAGTCATCTCGTTATTCCGTCGTTTTCAGACTTCCATTTCATCCACATAGCACCAGCGCCAGTTCTCGCCGGGCTCAAACGACCGCATGATCGGATGCCCGGTCGCGTGAAAGTGTTTGGTGGCATGCTTGTTCTTGGAGCTGTCGCAGCATCCCACGTGCCCGCAGAGCAGGCACTCTCGCAAATGTACCCACGTGTCGCCCATCTTCAAGCACTCCTCGCAGCCCTGGGCGCTCGGCGTCACTTTTCGGATTTCCTTCACGTGCGGACATGTGGCCATCGAAAGTTCTCCCATTGCTGCGATCTGCCGACGCTTATTGATTACTTCAAGGCTCAACGTTCCGTTCACCACATCGATGGTGAATGTTGAACCGCCCGGTGCCGCTCCACGATTTCAAATCGAACTTTGACTCGGCTCCAGCGCCAAGCTTGTAGGCGTTGAGGCCTCGTCACCGTCAGCGGCTTTCCCGGCGCGCACTCCTCCGGCTGCGTGCGACAGTTCTAGAAAATACGCCGATCCTTTGCCCGCCACAATCGCTTTGCCGTCCGGCTCGACGAGCACGGCCGTCGCCTCATCGATCCCGATTGCCCGCGCGCGTTTCGCCCAGCCATCCTGTTCGATGCGCGCCAGAAACGCAACGGTGCGTCCCAGCCGCTGCCGCGGCGAAAAATGACTATCGGTAATAATTCCCCGCATCACCGGTATCGAAAGAAAATCGCGTTCGAGGGTCACCTTCGGATCGAATGGATTCGCGAGCGCTTCCGCGCTCGTCACGGTATCGTTGCGCGCGGAAAACGCGAACTCGCCCAGCACAGCCAGTCCGGCGCTCGTTCCGCCAATTGGAACGCCGCGAGCGATCGCGTCGTTGATTTCTTTCAGCAGAGGCCCCGGCCACATCTTCACGTAGTTGGATTGATCGCCGCCCGCGATGAAAAGTGCGTGCGCGTTGCGCACGTGCTCGAGCGCTGCGGGGGACTTCGCGCCATCAGCCGACGTGATCAGCAACGTCGTGACGGCGTTGTTGGGGCAGAGTTCATGGAAGTACGGATTGTATGCGTCGCGCCCGCTCGCGCGCAGCACCACGATCTCGCCTCCATGGGAATGCTCGCAGAGAAACTTCGCCGCGTCGTCGACGTCTCCGCCGCCACCGAGCAGCGCGACGCCAAACGATGGAGCCTGCGGGTTCCCGGGCGTCGCCGCCGGCAGCGAAAACAGTTCGAGCCCCGTCGTCTGCTGCGCGTGAGAGCGAGCCGCGCAAAACGACGCCGCCACGCAGAGCAAAGCTGCAATCAAGATCCCCGAGATTTTCGCGTGAGCCATGGCGCGCGCAGTATACGCCATTCGCAATCCGGCATATATTCGATGGCCGTGAAATCGCCGAACCAGAACTTGCGAATCCGCCGCCTCCGCCGCGCCGAACTCCCAATCGATACAGTTGACCTTGGCTCGCTACCTTGTGGGCAAAACGGTGGTCCACGATCTTCCAGAAGGCCGCCTGAGCGGCCGCATCGTCGAGACCGAGGCTTATCCCATCGGTGACGCCGCCGGCCACGCTTATCGCGGCCACACGCGGCCAAGAATTCGCTGTTCCTCGAACGCGGCCACGCCTACGTTTATTTCGCCTACGGTTCAGCCTGGATGTTGAACATTTCGAGCGAGCGGCAGGGAATTGGAGGTGGCGTTCTCGTGCGCGCGATTGACCCGTTGGAAGGCGTCGCCAGATGGAGAAGAATCGCGGCGTTTCCACACTGCGCGACCTTACTCGCGGACCGGGCCGGCTGGCGGCCGCGCTACGCATCGACAAGAGTCTCGATGGCGTCGACCTTTGCTCTCCGCAAGGCCCGCTCTGGCTCGGCGCAGCGGTGCAACGGGTGGGAACCATCGGTGTAACCACTCGCATCGGCCTTTCTCGCGAAATGCATCGAAAACTCCGCTTCTTCGAGCGTGGCAACCCCTTCGTCAGCGGTCCGGCGAAACTGCTGCGGGCCTAATCTCGTAAGGGGTTCCCTCGGGCTATCTTACTGGGGGATGGGAGGATGGTGCCGAGGGGCAGAATCGAACTGCCTACGCCGGCCTTTTCAGGGCCGCGCTCTACCGGTGAGCTACCTCGGCACGGGACAATCGACAATTTTACGGAAATCTTGCGGCCCAGCAAAGCGGAATCCACGCGTTGACCGCTGCGAGGTGAGCTGATCGGCGAGCGTAAGATCCCGTCGGGCAGCCGGAAGCTATTTCATGCTCTGGTCGAAATCGCGCATCCAGTCTTTCTTCTTTAGCACTTCGCGCGGCTTGGAGCCATCCGGCGGGCCGACAATTCCATCTTTCTCCATCAAGTCAATGAGGCGGGCGGCGCGGCCGTACCCGACGCGCAGGCGCCGCTGCAAGGTGGACGTGGAAGCGCGTCCCATTTCGCAGACCACGCGGACGGCATCCTGATAGAGCTCGTCGTCTACCTCGTCCGCAACTTCGCCGTCGCCACCAGTGCCGGTGGACATCGCGTTCTCGTCCCGCGGAGGTTTCAGCAGCTCCATGTTGTAGAGGGCCTTGGCTTGTTCGCGCCAGAAATCGCAAACCGCGACCACTTCGGACTCGTGGACGTAGGGCCCGTGGATGCGATGGAGCCGCGAGGATCCGGCCGGTAGGTACAACATGTCGCCTTTGCCAAGCAGCGACTCCGAGCCATTCGAATCGAGAATCGTTCGCGAGTCCACCTTGCTGGCCACGCGGAACGAAATGCGCGCCGGAAAGTTCGCTTTGATCAGACCGGTGATGACGTCGACCGAAGGACGTTGCGTGGCAAGAATCAGATGAATTCCCACGGCGCGCGCCATTTGCGCCAGGCGAGTGATGGATTCTTCCACGCCGTTCGTGTCCACCATCATCAGGTCGGCCAGCTCGTCAATGACGATCACGATGTAGGGAAGCGGCCGATTTTCCTCGTCCTCCGCAGCATCGAACAGCGACAACGACTGTCCTTTTTCGAAGGTGCGATTGTATTGGTCGATGTTGCGCACGGAGCGGCCGGCAAGCAACTTCAACCGGCGCTCCATTTCGCGCGTCGCGTTCCGCAGGACGTTTGCCGCAATCTTTGCGATCCGTCACCACGGGTGTGAACAAGTGCGGAATATCGGAGTAAAGGCCGAGCTCGAGCTGCTTCGGATCGACAAGCACCAGTTTCATCTCGTCCGGCGTCGCCTTGTACAGCATTCCCATCAGCAGGGAATTGATGAAGACGCTCTTGCCGGTTCCGGTTGAGCCGGCGATCAGCAAGTGGGGCATTTGCGTCAGATCGGCGGTGCGAATTCGGCCGATCAGGTCCTTGCCCATGGGTAATGTGAGCTTCGATGGCGAATGGTTGAATTCCGGCGACTCGACCAGGTCGCGCAGGGCAATCGTTTCGCGGTGCGGATTCGGCACTTCGATGCCGACCGTGGATTTGCCGGGGATGCGCTCGATAAGAATCGACTCGGCCCGAAGAGCGAGACACAGGTCTTCGCCAAGTCCGGTGATGCGGCTGTACTTGATCCCGGCCTCGGGTTTGAACTCAAACGTCGTGACAACTGGACCCGGATTAATCTGTGTGATATGTCCGCTGACGTCGAATTCCGCGCATTTCTGCTCGATCGCCCGAGCGTATTCTTTCAGTTCGCCTTCATCCATCTTTTGGCCGCGCTCGGCGGTTTGCAGCAGGGAAGGGGACGGCAACCGGAAGGCGGTCTTTCCGCGCGAAATTTTCGGATCGCCGGCATTCTTCTTGGGAGGCGCCACTTCGGGCTCGTGGAACTTGATTACGGCGGGAACTCTCTCAGCGGCGTTGTGCGCTTCGGCCTCCAACTCCGCTTCGTCTTCTTCCTCGATTTCCTTCGTTGAAACTCGCTGCTGTTGCACAGCCGGGCGCCCCGCAATCTTGATTTCCTCCACACGCTTTCGCAGGCGGTCCGATTCGCGAGTCTCGCGCCACGCCTTCACGCGCGCGATCATTCGCCCGATCACTCCATCGCCAGCCATCGGCTTCGCTCATCCACGCGAGCGCCGCGCGGAACGAAAAGCTCGTGGTGAGGAACAATGCCGTGAGCATCATCGCCACTGTGACCAGGTTGGCGCCGATGGGATTAAAGACTGCGCGCATCGAGTCGGCCAGCAGCGCGCCAAGGAAACCGCCCGGAGGCAGAGCCCCGCGGACGTCTGGCACGAGCCAGGACGCCGAGAGGCGCACCAGTGCGAGTTCGGCCGAGACGGATGTGAGCAGCATGCTGAACCCGATCGTCTTTGCGACCGGAGCCTCCAGGACCTGACTCCGAAACCATCGCATCGCCACAACGAACATCCCGACTGGAAAGAGGAAAGCCGCAAATCCGCAGAATTGGAAGAAGAGATCAGCCGTGTGCGCGCCGAACGGACCGATCCAGTTTCGCGCCGGACCCGACGCGGGCATCGGCGCTGAAACGTTGAACGAAGCATCGCGCGGCGAGTAGGAAAGCAGGCTTAGGGTGAGCAGAATCGCCAGGCTCAAACCCACAAACCCGACGAGCTCATTGAAGCGTTTATTTTCGGTCGGCGTCAGAATGCGCACTGAATTTCCTCCACTCCGAAAGCCCCCGATGCGGGCTTCCAGGAGCCGGGATTCCCCTGAATTCTTGGAAACAGTCTACTCCCAGACTTCGTCAAGCGGAACTCGAAGGCCGGGTGAAACGGGGGAAGGCTCAATCGCGCGGTCATTACAGCGGAGACGGCCAAAGCCGCCATGCGTACGAAGCTGTAGAAAGACCCTTTGCGTGGGACGCGCGGGCGCTATCGCGCGGAGCCCATCGGGAGGAACGCGAGAACGAGAATGACTATACCAAACAAGATCCGGTAGTAAATAAAGATCTTGAGCGTGCGTGTTTGCAAATACTGCAACAGAAAGGCGATCACGGCATACCCAACGATCGCGGATACGGCAATGCTGATCGCAATGTGCGAGAGCGGCATATCGAGCGCGCCGCTCTTCTGCATTTTCAGGAGCTTGGGCAACTCTTTTGCGGCCGCTCCCGCTATCAATGGCGTCGACAGCAGGAAGGAAAATCGTGCGGCTGCCTCACGGGTCATTCCGCGGAACAAGCCAGCCGTGATTGTGATGCCCGAGCGGGAAACGCCAGGGAAAAGCGCCAGCGCCTGGGCTGAGCCGATCGCGAGCGAGTCCCCGAGAGATACCTGTTCGATGGGCCGCTCGAGCCTCGCAACGGACTCCGCGTACCACATCAGGAGAGCGATCAGAATCATCGCGCAGGCGATGGGCACCGGACTACGCAGGTTTTCTTCAATGCGCTTCTCAAACAGGAAGCCAACCAGGCCGCCGGGGATTGTGCCGGCCACCAAGTACCAGAACATTCTGCGATTGTGAGTAACCATTTGCTCGCTCGCTCGGCGCGGGTAATGAAGACCGAAGCCACAGAGCACGAGCTGAATCCAGTCGCGCAGGAAATAGAGCAGGACGGCGAGCAATGTCCCCGCGTGGAGGGCTACGTCAAAGGCGAGGCCGGGATCGTTCCAGTGGAGAAATTGCGGAATGAGAATTAAGTGGGCCGAGCTGCTGATCGGCAAGAACTCCGTCAAGCCCTGCACGACGGCTAGAACAATTACCTGCCACAGGGGCATCGGCGATGTGCCTCTCTTGCTGTAGGGTGCAATTCTGCTGGAGCTGAGCTACTTTGGTGCCCGAAGGTTCTTCGTCATTGCGTGGGCATCACGGCGGCCCGGGTAGTAGCCCTTGCGAACGCCGCGAGTACGATATCCATGCTTTTGCCAAAACGCAACGCCCGCGTGATTGTCCGTTGCCGTTTCCAGTCCTACGCGCACGACTCCGTTTGCCGCGAGCCGCTTTTCGATCTCCGCGAGCAGTGCAGTGGCAATTCCGAGGCGCCTGTATTCTTCGAGGACGTCCATGGTGACAATGTAGCCGTCTTTGTTGCGGCGCGCGCTGATGCAAAAGCCGGCGATTTTCTTCGGCGTGCCGCCGCTCTCCGCTCGCTTGCGCTCTTGAGCGGAGGGGCCGTCCTCGCCGACTTCCGCGACAACGCATTCGGCTCCGGCCAATCCCAGGTACGCGCGCATATCCGACCGTGAATACGCCGTGTCCGCCGGATAACAGGCCTGATCAATTTTGTAGAGGGTTTCAAAGTCAGCTGAGGAGTAAGTCCTGAGTGTGATTTTCACGGCGGCTGACATTCGAACGTAGTCTGGAAACGCAGATATTCTGGTCTTACACTTCGAGAATCACGGGCAGAATCAAGGGCCGCTTCGCCGTCTGCTTGTTCAGGAAGCGCTTTAAGTCGATTCGAATCTTTTCTTTGATCACGCTCCAGTCAGTTTTTTCTTCCGCAGTAGATTGATCGATCGTTCGGAGAATCACTTCGCGCGCGCGCGTCAGAATTTCCTGCCCATCTTCGTTCGGCAAGAAGCCGCGCGTCACGATTTCCGGCGGCGTTTCGATTCGGCCCGTATGCTTGTCGATGGCGATGATCGGCACCACCACGCCGTCTTCGGCGAGGTTCCGCCGGTCGCGAATCACGACGTCCTCGATCTCTTCGAGCGACCCGGAATCGACCATCACGCGCCCGGCTGTAACTGGCTCGCGGCGAAACGCTCCGCCGTCCGCGGTGAATTCAATCGGTTGGCCGCTCTCCATCAGGAATATCTGCCCCGAGACCGCGCCAACCTGCTCGGCGAGCGCCGCATGACGGAAGAGCTGCCTGTATTCGCCATGCACAGGCACGAAATACTTTGGCCGGACGAGTTGCAGCAGGATCTTCATTTCCTCCTGGCTCGCGTGTCCCGAAACGTGAATCGGGGCCGCGCGGCCGCCCTCGTAGTACACCAGGACGCGGCGCCGGAAGAGGTGATCGATCATGCGGAAAATGGCCTTCTCGTTTCCGGGGATCAGGCGCGCCGACAGAATGACGGTATCGTTCTGGGCGATGCTGAGCAGCCGGTGATTATCCACCGCGATTCGCGACAGTGCTGACATCGGCTCGGCTTGCGTTCCACTGGCGAGCACCACGAGCTTCTTTGGATCGAATGTACGGATGTCCTGAGGCCGCACGACGCTGCCGTCCGGGATCCGGAGCTTGCCGAGCCCGTGGGCGATCTCGATGTTATTGACCATGCTGCGCCCGACGATTCCGATTTTTCGTCCGACGACGCGGGCGATATCAATCACCTGTTGAATGCGGTGAATCGAGCTCGAGAAACACGACACCACCACTTTCTCGGGCGCGGCGCGAAAAAGTTCCTCGAGTCGCACGACAATCGCTCGCTCCGACGGCGTGAATCCCGGCCTCTCGACGTTGGTGCTGTCGCTGAACAGCGCGAGCACGCCTTCCTGTCCGTAGCGCGCGAATGCGTGCAGATCGAACGGCTTGCCGTCGACGGGCGTGGGATCGATCTTGAAGTCTCCGGTATGGATGATCACGCCCACCGGCGTGCGAATCGCGAGCGCCACGCAGTCGATCGTGCTGTGGGTGACGTGAAGGAACTCGATTTGGAAGGGCTCGATGCGGATGATTTGCCCCGGCGCAACCTCGCGCAGCGTCGCATCGTCGAGGAGTCCGTGTTCTTCGAGCCGCTTGCGAACAAGCGCGAGGGTAAACTGCGTCCCGTATATGGGCACGTTCAGGTCGCGGAGAATGTACGGAATCGCGCCGATGTGATCTTCATGCGCGTGCGTCAACACAATGGCGCGCACCATGCGCTTGTTTTGCTTCAGGTACGTAATGTCGGGGATCACGATGTCGACACCGAGCAGTTCCTGCTCGGGGAACATCAGGCCCGCGTCGATCACGATAATGTCGTCCCCGGAGCGAAGTGCGAGCATGTTCATGCCGAACTCGCCCAGTCCGCCCAGCGGGATTGCCCACAATGAAGGTTGGCTCAAGTTTTTCTTCCGGCTTTCTCGGTCAGCTCGGCGCAGCGGGGATTCCCGCGTTGAAAGCCGGCTGTAGGCTGGCTAGCGCTCGTCGTCTCGAATATTCCTCGATGTCATCGTATCACAGCCTTCCGTGCGCGCGCGAACCGGAGGCTATCCACCAATTCGACTCTTCTGGTTTGGGTGTCCTTGACGGTTCAGGGTTAGCTGTCGCCGCCCGCAAACAATCGCGCAATCGCAACCAGCAAAACCGCGCCCACGGTCGCTGCGGCGAGGCTCCACCAAAAGCCGATCCCGCCAATGCCGAGCCGCGTAAAAATCCATCCGCCGACCACGGCCCCGATCAATCCCAGAACCACGTCGACGATGCATCCGAAGCCGCGTCCTCGCGTCAGGTGCCCCGCAAGCCATCCCGCCAGCAAACCAACGATGATCCACGCGATCCAGCCTTGCATCCGAACACCAACGATTACGGTGTCCGCCCCCGGGTGCCATGCTTGCGAGCATTTCCATCATAGGTTTCTCTCCTCTTCAACCGACCAAATCAATCGCCAATCCTGGAATCTTACGCTTGGCAAAAAATGTATCCGAGGCATTTGTAAACGAGCTTGGCCGCGAGAAAAGCGGATGCATGATCGCCGGGCTGCGGCAGCAGCTCCACAACATCCATCCCCACAATCTTCTTATGGTCCGCCACCGCACGAATCAGCGACGTGACTTGCTGCCAGTCGAGGCCGCCGGGTTCCGGAGTTCCGGTGGCGGGAACGAGCGAAGGATCGAACCCGTCCAGATCGATCGTGAGGTACACGCGCGGACTCAAATCCGCGAGCACCTTCGCAATCCAGCTCTTCATCGGCGCGCGGACGATGTCCTTCGCCCAATATACCTTAGTGCGCAGGCGAGGAATCGCCTGAGCTTCTTCGGCCGACAGCGACCGGATGCCTACCTGCACCGCGGGGCAAACCTCGACAACGCGCCGCATCGCGCATGCGTGGCTGGCTGGATTGCCCTGATATTCATCGCGCAAATCCGCGTGGGCGTCGATTTGCAGGACGCTCAGGTCCTTGTATTTCTTCGCGACTGCCGAAACGAGCGGGGGCGTCAGCGAGTGCTCGCCACCCAGCGCGACCGGAAACTTTTCGTCGTCGAGCAGCGCAAGTTCCGCCGTGAAAAGTTCGGTGATCACTTCGTCGAGCGTACCGTCCATCGTGTCGATCGGGGGCAGCGTGTGAATGCCGATTTCCTTGTAGGGCTCGACCTCGAGTTCGTCGTCGTAGAGCTCCATGTTGCGGCTCGCTTCGATGATCGCGTCCGGACCATTGCGGGTTCCGTGCTCGTACGTCGTCGTGCGCTCGAGCGGCACGGGAAAAATCACCGCGCGCGACGTTTCGTATGTTGAATGTTCGTCGGGAAGTCCGCCGAAATTATGCGGCGGCATAGGCGTGTATCGAGTCATTGTCCGTCCGTGATGTCTCAGATTTTCTAAATTTTGTTTCGCGTTTCGCCCGAATTGTAATATCAATGAGGCGCACGCACGCGTGTTCGCATGCAAGGAAAAGCCGGGCCGACATAATTTACCTGCGAGGAAGCTGAATGGCAAAGAAAAAGGGGGCGACGGGCCGGATTTTGCACGACCCGATCGAAGATCGCCTCATCCCCATCTTTCCGATCGATCTATCGCAAATTCAAACGATCGACGATCTTGTTCGCGCCATGGGCCGAACGGCGTTCACGGGACGCCAGATCGGCGACGCTGCCGACGTTCTCGAGGCCATGGCTCGCGACAAGGACTGCTTCGTCGTGATGACGCTGTCCGGCGCGATGACGGTCGGGAAAATGGGCCTCGTTTTTTGCGACCTGGTGGAATCCGGCGTCGTCCGGGCGATTGTTTCCACCGGAGCGCTGATGGCGCACGGCCTTGTAGAAGCCACGGGCCACTCGCACTTCCGCTACAACCCGAAAATGGACGATCGCGAGCTCTTCAAGGCCGGCTACAACCGCGTGTACGATTCGCTCGAGCCCGAAGTGAATCTCGACGCCGTCGAAGCCGTGATGCAGCAGATTCTGAAGAATTGGGACGCGGACGACGTCGTCTGCAGCTACAAGATCAATCAGCGTATCGGCGAATACCTGGCGCGGCACGCGAAAGGGCGGGGAATTCTGAAGTCCGCCGCGGAGCGCAATGTTCCCGTGTTTGTCCCGGCATTCACCGATTCTGAACTCGGCATCGATTTCGCGTTGCACCAGCGCCTGCGCAAGAAAGCGGGACAGCCTCCTCTCCGCTTTCGATCCCTACGAGGATTTCGAATACTACGCGAAGACGATGCTCGCCACGAAGCGCATGGGGCTGCTCACAATCGGCGGCGGTGTTCCGCGGAATTGGGCGCAGCAGTTTGGCGTTTATGCGGAGTTGCTTGCTCGGCGCGGGTACGAAAAGCTGCCGCTCAAGCGCTACAACTACGGAGTGCGCATTTGCCCCGAGCCGGTCAACTGGGGCGGACTCTCCGGCAGCACGTACACGGAAGCTGTTTCGTGGGGGAAGTTCGTGCCGCCGGAAGAGGGAGGGCGGTTCGCCGAAGTTCTCGACGATGCCACTGTGGCGCTTCCACTTGTCGTCGGCGCCGTTCTTCAGCGCATCGGCTATTACAAGACTGGGAAGCCCTCGGCGCCGAAATAACTGCTGGATTTCACTTGCTGGAAGGTTCAGTCGTCATCTTTCAGTCGTCGTCGCTGAGCAGAATGGCGGCAGCAAGGACCGTGGTCCACAGCCCGCGCTTATCCCCGACCGCGGATTGAGTGATGTTCATGGTGCGAACGATCTTGTTCGAAATGCGGTAGACCTCTTTTTTCTCGTCCCAGGATAAATCCGGATCGAACTCGACGTTCAACGTCGTAGCAAGCATCTCCGCCGCGAGCTCTTCGGTGTACTCACCGGCAATTTCTTCACTCTCTCCGAACGAGTGATGCTCGGAAAGATAGCCGTACATCGACTTGTCGCCGGGAAGCGCGAGCCCCACGCCGGCGGCAATCAACCGGTGCGGCTCGCGAGTTTGATTCTCGCTAATCACGGTGAACGCCACCTGGCCCGGTTTCAGATGTTTCAGGCCTTCGCTGCGGGAGATCAATTTGCAGTAGGGAGGGAAGATCGACGAAACGCGAACGATGTTGCAAGCGGCAATTCCCGCGTTGCGCAACGCCAGCTCGAAGCTTGAAAGGCGCTCGCGGTGTTTTCCGACTCCCTTTGTGAGGAAAATTTTCTTCGCGACGAACGCCATGGATTGTGCCGAGCTGCGGTGCCTCCGTGATTGGAGTGAAAAAGTTTCGCTGCGGAAAACTAACAAGCACGCGCAGCGATGTCAACAGCAATTCGCGTGCAGTCACAGTGTTTTAACATTGTCTGTGCGCATCTTGGTATCGGACGCGGCGATTCTCATCGGCTGTGTTCGTTTGCATCCTCATCGGCGGCTTTTTCGATCGCGGCGAGCGCTTCGGGCGGCACAATCTTCCAGTTGCCATCGGCCGCCGGACGGAATGTTCTTCGTGCGCGAGAGATAGTCGATCATGAGTTCGCGAATCTCCACCGGGGAGCGGTAGACGACGGGCAATCCCTGATATACGGAGTATCTGCCGCCGCCGGTGTAGCGGTAATTGTTGATCGCGACGCGCAATTGCTGCGCCGGCTCGAGCGGCTTGCCGCGAAACGTCAAATCGCGAATCCGCTGTCCGACGGGTTGCGTCAAGTCGATCACGTACGAAACGCCTTCCGCGGAATCGGCGTTGTATCCCGGCAGTCGAATCGACTCGCCTTCGGGGACAGGCCACGCCGAGAAGAAACTCGCGGCATGTTCGAGCGCGTCCTTGAGTTGCGCGCCGGTCATCTGGACGACGTAGAGAGTGTTTTCGTAGACGTAGAGTGCGGCGGCTTGCCGCACCGTCACCGGCCCGGCGGGAATTTTCACGCCCGGGAAAAACATCGTGGCCATGGAAACGTCGGCGTGCCCGGCGTCGAGCTGCACTTTGTGAATCAGGTCGACAAGAGGGATCGTCCTCATAACGGGAATACTGTCCTGTGAGTTCCTTTGCGGAATTCGCGATGGGCGTGTCGAGATATTTCTGGGTGGCCTCTTGATATGGCTCGGCCAGCTTCGTGATTTCGGGATCGGCGGCGACATCTGGCGTGACAGGAATCGTTTTCGAATGTTTGGAGGTGACCGACCAGTGGCCGGCATCGTCGCGCGACATTTCGACGTCGGCGCGGGCAAGCGACTGGCCCCAGTTCCTGGCTTGCGACATCAACACGCCGTGGACGATGAGTTCCGGCATTTCACGATGCGTGTGGCCGTAGAAGATGACGTCGATTTCGGGCACCTGATCCGCCAGTTCCCAAGCGGCATTTTCGTTGTCGATCTGATCGGGAGCAGCGGCGCCGTTTTGGGGATCGCGATCGAGTCCTGAATGCATGATGACGACGAGAAGATCCACTTGCTTTCGAACCTCCGGAATCACGCGTTGCGCGGCGGCGACGATCGGCTCGAATTCATAGCCTTTGTAGTGCTCGGGGATTTCCCAGCGCGGAATTCCCGGCGTAACAAAACCGACGATTCCGATGCGCACGCCTTCGACGTTCTTGATGATGTATGAGCCGATGTGCTCAACGCCGTTCGTGTACGTCTGCTCGACGTTGGCGGCGAGCCACGGAAATTGCGATTCGCTCTTTCGCTTTCCACATCACCTGCTCGCCGAAATTGAATTCGTGGTTGCCGACGGCCATCGCGTCGTAGTGCAGCGCGTTGAACGCGGCGATTGTGGGATTCGGTTTCGACGTGTCCTTTTCGGCGAAGTAGTACGCGAGCGGCGTTCCTTGAATTGTGTCGCCGCAATCGAGCAGCAGGGCATGAGGCGCTTCCGCGCGAGCCTGTTTTATGAGCGTGGCGATTTTCGCGAGGCCGAGGTCGACAGGCTTGTTGGCGTAGTAGTCCCACGGCTCGATGTGACCGTGAATGTCTGTAGTGCTGAGCAGCGTGATCGTGACGCGGTTGGGCGCAGCCGCGTGAGCGCGAATTGCGAGTCGCGCGCCGATCGCGAGGATGAGCGCGAGCGCAGCAAGCCACGAAATGATCCGGCGCCGTGAACTGGTTTTCATTTTCAGAGACTATGCCTCTGGAGATTCTGACTGTGGGAATTCCTGCGGGCAGAGAGGAATGCAGGGAGCCAGGGCGTCGGCGATGGTTTTGAGCTCGCGCAACTGGGGATGAGTGAAATCGGGGCCGGCCTCGGCAGCGGTGGCGCCTTTGCGCGAAACCTGAATGACTCCGACCACTTTCTTCTCGATCATCACGGGCATGCTCATGATTTTCTGGATGGGTTCGCCGCGGACCAACTCCGGCGGGATCGGCACCGCCTCGAATACGGAAGCGTGCGGCACTACGGAAAAGTGGTTGATGATTTCGGGGCGTTTTTCGCGCACGGTGCGCGCGGCCAGGGAATTGGTGCTCGAAAGCGGAATCTGTCCCACGGTGCGAAGATTTTCGGGAACGATGAAGCGGAGGAAGCGCTCGTCCGTGGCGAGTCCCAGGATCGCGACCTCGTGCGGTTGCACGGCGAAATTTTTGCCGATCAAGTCGGCCGCACGAACGACGTCATCCGACTGGCAGGGCGCGCCTTTGCGAGTGATCTCCTGGCCTAGCTTTCTCAGTTCACCGACGTATTCGCTTGGCATCTGTCGAGATGGATCCCCCGGTGGCGGAGTGTAGCACAGGGTGTGGAAGGCAGTTGCGAGTGCCAAATGACGGGTGGCTAGAAAGGCATAAGTCGGGAGGCATGAGGCCGAAACCGAGGCTTGAAAGTCATGGAAAGTGTAGCGATTGAAATTTTTTCGGTGGCTTGTTTTCAATCGTTTAGCGGGATTTCTATTTGCAAAGTGTAGCGATTGAAGAGGCGAGCCAGGAGAAGCTTTGGTGTTCGCCTTGGTTTCGGTTTGGCGAGAATATGCCCCCCTCCCTTTTGCTTATTAGAATGGGTCGCCGGTGAATGTTTTCAGTCATTTGCGTCGATTTCTAATCGCGTTTTCGTTATTAGAATTCCGGGCCGGGGGCGAAAGTGCGGCGAACCGGAAGTGGTGTTTTTGTTTCGGTTAGAAAATGTCTTCTTCTGTGTTGTGAATGAGTTGCGGCGATTCTTGAATGTGAGGTTGTTTCGCTTAGCCTTTTCTTCGCCTCTTGGCCGACGGGAGGAGGCAAGGATGCATCGTGGCCGGGAATCAGGTGCTCTGGTGGCGGGTACCGGTCGCGTCGTCATGGCGCCCTCCTTTGCGAGCGCGAAAAACGAGACATGTTAGCATGGAATGGCAAATTAGTAAAGAGTAAATATTACGTGGTACTGGAATTACTAGGATAGCGAGGCAAGGAGGCAAGGAAAAACCCGCACCCTTTGCATCCCGAGGCCTCGGGACGCCAACTGCTGTGTAGTCGGATAATCGGACATTCGGTATGGGACGAATGCAAGGTTCCGATTTCCGCCGTTAATCAGAAGTTGAAAGAGTCAGCGTTATCTCGTTGCTCTTGCCGAGGTCGTTCGTGACCCAGAACGGATAAGTGCCAGCGCTGAGCGAGTTGGGAATCGTGAAATAGAATTCAAATTGCGGAAGGCGGTCGTCCGGCTCACTCTCTGCATTCGTTGAGCCGATCCACACAGTGTTGTGTGAAGTGAACCCTGCTCCAACTACCCGTATACGCTGGCCAGGCACCACCGGGCCGTTCCTCATTTCACGGCTCTGCATCGGGGACGCATCTGCCGAGACGTAGAAACTAATACGCGGTTGAACCCTGACTACGCGGGCCGTCAGTATGTTGCTCTTCCCTCGGGCGTCCTCCACATAGAAGCGAACTCTTTCGCCGGTCAGATCGGACGGAGCTGAGAACTCCACATGACGTTCATCTATTGCTGTGGCTGGAACGCTGGTTTCACCTATCCATACTTTTTCGTTCGGCATAAACGCGGCGCCATGTAAGACGTAGTTCTGTCCTGGATAGAGCTGAACGTATGGGCCGTTGTTTAGATCACGCCCTCGAAGAGTTAGTCCTCGAATTACTGCCATCGTCGGCAGCGAGATTTCGAGCGTCTTCGACACAGGTTCCCGCCCGGCCGCAAGGAGCCTCATCTGCGGTTGCAGTAGGACTTCGGTATGATTGGCGAACGAAAGGTCGAGAGAGCCCTTCGACGCCGAAACCTCTCTTAGCTCCCCACAGCGGAATACGTCGTGGCTTTGCAAGTCACTGACTTCGACCAAGCTCACATCCGTGAAGCAATTCATATCGATCGTCACTTGTCCATCCGCTGCGCCGGCAACGTCCCAACTAAGCCGGTAGGACGACGGGGGAGAAGGCGGAGAGAGCGCCTCCAAAGTGAAAGCACGGATCGATGGAGTGTTTGACGGTACGTTTGTTGGTGAACGAGTTTTGATGCTATGCAGTATCTCGTTCATACGGCGGTCTAGCTCAGCTTGATCTACCTGCGAGGTGCCTTCTGGCGGGCCGAATCGCGTGGTCACTACAGCGATCTCGATCTCGTAGCAAGTCCCATTCGCAAAACCGGCATAGTCTTTGAAGCCTGTCGCAGAGGGCGCGTCAGCGCCCCCACTCCAATGAAACTCCACGTGATCTATAATGAGTGTGCTGACGGTCCTATATTCTCCGGATACGCTTGCCGCGCATTCATCCCGAGTCAGGTGCTGATTCGCGCTCAAACCGAAAATTGCCTGTGTCAGATCTGTCTTCGGAAAAAGCTCATTGGGGATTTGGATGGTTACCAACTGAACTTCTCCCGGGTGTCCGTCGTTAAGCAAACCTGGACGCCACTCAGTCTGCGGTCTCACCGCCGCATTCGACTCATCGACTGTGTAGGTATCGGGATATTGGAACGAGATCCCCCATCTCTCACTCTCGTACGTGTTTCGCTTCACCCTCTCAGCCTTTGTCACCTCACCCATCATGCGCCGGGCGGTCAACCCGAACTGGATTTCCGGAATCGGAGAAACACTCTCTGACAGAAGCGCTGCCGCGAGCAAAATGGCAAATCTCACGTCTCCCCCCTTTCACACGAAGAAGCCTACCGGCCCACTGGCAAGAGGCGTGCCATCCTGGAATTTGCTGATTCTGGAACTCTGTCGTAGACGAAACAACACCACGGCCCGTTGCAAATCGCGGACGGAGTGTAAGAAATAACACACGTGACTTCTTACCGAGATACGGGAACACGTGACTCAGTCGGCAGAACGCTTCGTTCGCAATCGATTGGCGCGGTTGATAAAATCAACAGGCCATTGAAAATCTCAACAGTTGACGGAGGGGCTCCAGTCAAACCTCCGCGTAAGTCCCTTTCTTCCAATGGCGACTTTGTGGGCAGTTTTTGGTGTCCGAATTGCACAGTGACCGACTCGAAAGGGGAAACACCATGGCGAAGAAGTCAAAAGCATCAAAGAAACTCAGGACGGCCAAGGCTATGAAGCAGGTTAAGTCGCTCAAGGGTAGCACGGCCGGCCGAATTCATCCTGGAAGTTGGAAATTACGGATCCTAATACTGGACTGGGCTGGCCTCAAAGGATGCGGGTTCGTTCCCGTAGCGGCCGGCGACCCGCGCGGGCCAACCGTGCGCTCCGACTGACCTCTTGGTTAGCAAACTCCCATTGGTCGGATAATCGGATATTTGCGGGAAATGTCCGGTTACCGCGGTGGTCTCAATGGGTCGACGCAACACTCAGGTCGCACCCGACTTGCATTGAAAACAAAGGCTAAATCGCTGGCTAGGGTTAGATCAGCCGGAACACTACCCTGGCTGGGTTTCGACCGAGTACAGCCAAACAGATCGCTTCTCCCAGGGAAGCACTGACGAATCACCGCATTGGATGGTGTTGCGTCGACCCTCTGAGCCGGCACGGCTAACCGTACATTTGCTCTGCTGAGAGGGCAACTTTCCGGTTTCGGCGTTAATCAGGACTTAGCTACCCGCTAGGTCTCGGGTTCGATTGATTTCGCGGAAACAGACGCGAATGCTTTCCAAACCAAAACCGCTCCGCCAATCGACGCACTGAGTGGCACCGGGTGCAGTCCCCAACCTTCTTGGCGGTGCAGGTGTGCCGCGAAGATCAGGAGCGTGGAGCCCCCAACCAAGCGAAACGCCATACCCGTCCAGCGACCGTTCCTGTGAATGGTCCGCTGAATAAGCGTCGAGCAGAAATCCGTCGCATAAATCGTCGCGGCCCACAGCATAAGTGTAGTGGGAATCTCCACTAGCTTCGCCGTGAAAGTAAGATACGCACCGCTTGACAGCACGTCGTGCTTCCAATCGCTGATGTACAACCCTTCACGGAAATACGCATGCGGGCCGTAAGCAACAATGATCGCAAATGCGTCCGCCAGATGGGCGGCGAAAAATGAACTCACGAAAATCGTACCAGTCTCGCGCCGATTCCAAGGTGAGGGAGAGGTCCCCGTGGCATTGGTCTCGTATTGAAGCTTTTGAGTTCATCGTACCAGGCTCTGAATAAGGCCGGTTTTGTAGTGGCATCCACGAGCGAACAACCTTTCGGTAGGTCGACCCCGATTCGTCTAAAGATTAAGACAGGTTGGCCCGCTTCCAGATGGAGACTGTGAAATCTGTTTCTCAACAACCACGGCCACGGTCCGGGATTTTGCGACACCCCGTTAAATTCTGGTAAGTCGAATAACCATCCATTTGAAGTATCGCTTTACTTTTCCAGTTAC
>CAWBGW010000002.1:0-41667 GCA_963788345.1 uncultured Acidobacteriota bacterium
TCGCCTAACCGGAAACTGACGCACGGCCTGACAGGAAACTGTTGCGTTACTGCGCGGGATGAATGATCCATTCCGCAATGTACAGACGGACTTTCTCCCGGTGGGCGTCGCGATAGCCTGGATAATCCAGAGAGATGCCTTTGTCGGCGCGGCTGATCAGGATGTAGGGCTCAAGAAGTCCTTCATCGGAAAGTTTGACGAGAGCGGCTAGAGCCGGATCGAGCTGCTGGATCTCCTTCTTCTTGATTCCTTCCTTTACGCGGTCGACGACCCCTTGAAAACCATCCACTTCCTCGGGCAGGCTGTGGCGATATTCCTTTTCGGCTGGAAATTCTTTCTGGAATTTCTCGCCGTGCCACACAGCTCTGAAGAGCGTGTACGAGAACCACGCATCGGTGCCGTCCTTTTTGGCGCTGGCCTGCATCGTGGAAGGGTCGATGGTGATGGTGGTCTGATTCTTGCCTTTGTCTTCGATCTGGTTTGGCGGGACGATGCGCGGATTAGCGAGCACCATCTTTTGTGCTTTTGCCCACTGACTCAGCCCCATCCAGGACCGCTGGTCGTAAGGACTCGCAACAATAGCGCCGATGAACTGTTCCTTGGCCTCGCTGGAGCGGCCTTGGGCGACCAAGTCATCGCCCCAATAACGATAGGCGGTCTCCCGGTTAGGATCGATCTCGACGGCGCGTGAGAACCATTTGTCGGCTTGCTCGTGATCCTTTTTCTTGAAATAAACGTCGCCTGTAAACAGTGCCGCGTCGTATTGATGAGGATTGAGGGCGAGAGCGCGCGCATAGGCTGCGATGGCAGCGTCCAAATCTCCTCTTACAAACGCGGCTTCGCCTTCCTGCATCGTTGCCTGGACTTCAGCAGTTCCGGCGAAGGCCATTTCGCCGCCATCTTCGGGAACCGACAACACTATCTTGAGGAGATTGCTATCGTCCCCCGCCGCCTTTGCCTCGTCGGCGAGTTTTCTAGCCCGCGCGCGCTCTTGCTTGCGCTCAGATACGTTTGCGAGCGTGGCGGAGTGGGCGAGCGTCGCAAAGCTGAGGCGTTCCAGGACCGGCACATCGCCAGGTTTCTCTGCGTGGAGCTTCTCAAGAAGCGGCAGAGCATCTACAAAATTATTGCTCTCATAGAGAGCAAACGCTTGCGTTCGGCGCGATTGATAACTGTCATCGGTCTGAGCCGGTGAGCCTGGCGCGAGGGCCAGTATTACGCAGAGCATCCACAAAACAACCGTCAGCTCTCGGCGAAACCGGCTGTCGAAACTGGGCAGCCTTTGCACCATGATCACCTCGCGGGGACTGATCACGTATTCCCTCCATTGGACACCGTTCGATTGGGAAGAGTTGCCGAGACTATAGGTCAAGCAGAGTTGGAAAAACAAGCAAGCCGATGGGCTGCCTTATCTGGAAAGCTGATTTTCGCCGAGTTTTTTCAGGCGGTCGCGGAGGCGGCGCTGCAGCGGAGTGGGCGTATTGGGATTGAAGGCGACGAGATACCAGAGCGGCTGGCTGCGATCCTTGCTGAGCCAGGTGAGCGTGCCGGCATCGGCGTTTGGATGGCGGGCAACATTTTCGCGAATCGCGCCGTAGGGATGCTTGGCGAGCTTGTTCAATGTTTTAGCGTTCGCGCGCGGGTGTTCGCTGATCAGGCGGAGCAGGTAAAAATCTTCTTCGGGGGCCTGCTTGACGAGTTTTTCGAGCATTTCGGGCTTGGCGTCGGCGCTCAGAACCAGGCCAATCTTTTCGTCCCACGCGGTGTTGATTTGATTGAGTTCGCGCGTGCGCGCATGGATCAGATCTTCGAGAATGCGGCGCTCCATCTGCAAGCGCGCAATCGGCAGATCGGTGCCTTCGAGCGAATCGAGAACGCGCAGCAGATGCTGGCGCTCGCCGAAGACGATTTGCGAAGTGCGCGTAATCGCGCCCTTGTCTTTTTCCTTGTGCTGCACCAGATCGGATCGTCGCATTGTCAGATTGCTCCAGCCGAATCTTTTCCCAAGCTCGTACGCCGGGACCGCACTAGCTCGCCGCCTACCCATGGATTGCACTACGGGGAGTGGGTAAATCGTCTCTGGTGGCTCTGCGAATTATGTTCCGCAGCACCGCATGGGGTAAAGTTTGGTGCGTGTTGTATGTGCCCGATGTGCAACCGTCTGCCGCAGCCGTGCGAAAGCCATGCGAACTAACAAGGACTGCAATCTATGAATGCATTTGATGAGCACAAGGATGAGCTGGAACACTTTGAGCAGATGTACGGGCGGGAGCGCGGGCGACTGGCCGTGTCACTGGATCGTATGACGAATGCGCTGGTGCTCGTTGGTCAGCACGGCGTTTATTGCACGAGCCAGCGAAATCCTGCTGTTCCGGCGATGGATTTGCGAATCATTACGCAGGAACTCGAGCACGCGAAACAGCTCGTGCAGTCTGTGATGGAAGAATTGAAGCGCGCCAGAGAGGGCCGAAATTAAGAGGCGAGGAGGCACACTCGCTTGTAGAAAGCCGCTTCGGGCTCCGCGCTACAGGCGCGACTAAGCCAAGATCTGTTCCCGCAGACCGCCATAAGCTATCGCTTGGACGAATTTTTTTGCATACATTCCGTAGGGGAATCCAAGTTCAATCCGGCTTGCCTCGTCGAGCGTCTTTAATTGGTCCGGCGGAGAGCGTCAGGTCGAAGCTCGCGAGATTGTCCTGCAACTGAGAAAGCTTTCGCGCGCCGATGATGGGGATGACCGGCACGGGGCGGTAGCGAAGCCACGCCAGCGCCACCTGCGCCATGCTGCGGCCGAGTCTCATCGGACACGGTCTTGACAGCCGCGACGACGCGGTCGGTGCGTTGTTGCTCTGGCATGAAATCCTTCATCATGTCGCTGCTCATACGGCCCGGCTCGGACGACCCGTGGCCGTGGTACTTGCCGGTCAGGACGCCACTGGCCAGTGGCGACCACGCGGTCAAGCCGAGGTTCAGCGCCTTGGCCATCGGGATCAGCTCCCGCTCGACGGTTCGCTCGATCAGGCTGTATTCGATCTGCAACCCGACGAAGGGCGACCAGCCGCGCAGTTGGGCAAGCGTATTCGCCTGCGCGATCCACCAGGCCGGAGCATCGGAGATGCCGACATAGAGCACCTTGCCTTGGCGAACCAGGTCATCCAGTCCTCGCATGACTTCTTCGACCGGCGTGATCTGGTCCCAGATGTGGACCCAATAAAGATCGATATAGTCGGTCTTGCAGCCGCTTGAGGCTCGCTTCTACGGCCTGCACCATATTCTTGCGCTGATTGCCGGCCGCGTTCGGGTCTGTGCCTGGCAAGGCATTGCTGTATTTCGTGGCCAGCACGACGCTCTGGCGATGGCCCTCCATAAACTCGCCGAGGAACGATTCGCTCGTCCCGTTCGTGTAGATGTTAGCGGTGTCGATGAAATTGCCGCCGGCCTCGCGGAAGGCGTCGTACACCTTTCGGGCCTCGTCCTTGGCCGCGCCCCAGCCCCAGTCGTCGCCGAAGGTCATGGTGCCAAGCGCCGCCTCCGAAACTCGAAGTCCGCTGTTGCCCAAAAGCCGGTATCGCATGGAATCTCCTTTTTTCGCTTTGCGTATAGGTTTTGTGTTGGATGCGGCGCGCGCCTCGCGGGCTACAGCATGTAGAGCGCGGCGACGGGATCGGAACTCAGGAGGTGATCAAAAATGGATTTGTGTCGCGTTCCTGGCCGATGCTGGTCAGACGGCCGTGGCCGGGATAGACGATCGTGTCGTCGGGCAACTTCATGAGCTTGCCGCGGATCGAGTCCGTGATCTGGTCCATCGAGCCGCCCCACAGATCGGTGCGGCCGATGCTGCCGGCGAAGAGCGTGTCTCCGGCAAAAAGGCGCGGAGCAGGTATGGCAGATTGCTCCGGCGTCCTTCGGCACGTAGAGGCACACGCTGCCCGGCGTGTGGCCGGGCGTGTGGATGACGTTGGCCTGGAACGAGCCCCAGCTCAGCGCGTCGCCTTCCTTCAAAAGCTGGTCCACGTCGGTAATTTCCGGTGTGGCAACGCCGAGGAACGCGGCTTGCACGTCCATTCCTTGATAGAGGGGCAGATCGTCGCGATGCATTAAGATGGGAGCGCCGGTGTATTGGTGCAGCTTGCTGAGGCCGCCGACGTGGTCGATGTGAGCGTGAGTGCTGACGATGGCTTTGACGGTCAGCTTATGCCGGCCGAGCAACTCGAGGATGCGCGTGACTTCGTCGCCGGGGTCAATCACCAGCGCTTCGCGGGTGACTGGGATCGCCGATGATCGAGCAATTGCACTGCAACATCCCCACAGGAATGGTGATGTGGATGAGTCCCTGCGAGACGGCGTCGAAAGCTGGAACTGCGTCACTCATATTTTCAGAGTATATCATCCACGCGCGATCCGGAATGAGGCGAGCGCACGGAGACGGCTACTCACTTTGCTAAGCTGATTGATGAAGGGATGGAATGGAGACAGAAGAAACAGGCGGCGCAATCGAAACGCCGCTCGCCGAGTTACACAAGAGTGCGGGCGCAACGATGGGGACGTGGTTCGGCTGCGATATTGCCGGATCATTGGATTGATCCGCGAGCGGAGCAGGAGTTTGCGCGCAAGACGCGTTGCTCTGGTCGACAAAAATTATCGCGCCTATCTTGTCTTTCACCGGACCGGACCGTGTGCGCTATTTGAACGCCATTCTGACGAACAACATCAAGGATTTGACGGCCGGGCAAGGCAATGTCTCGCTGCTGCTGAACCCGCAGGGGCACATTCTTGCGGAAATCGAGACTTACGCGCAGCCCGATAGTCTCTTCTGTATTTCTTTCGCGATGATTCGGGAACGGCTGATCGAAGTGGCTCGACAAATACATCATCATGGATGACGTGACGCTGTCCGATGAGACGCAGCGTTACGGAACTTTGGCGACTCGAAGGGCCACGAGGCAGCCGTTGTGCGCGCGGGAGCTTACTGGCGTCGATCTTTCTGCGCTCGAGGAGCTCGGCCGCGTGGAAACCAGCGGTTGCGTCAATTCCCTGCCAGATTACGAAGCGTTCTCCGGGCGGAGTCGCGGGGTGCGAATTCCTGGCCGAGCGGGAGAAGCTGGCGAGACTGTGGCAGATACTTTTGGAAAGTGTGAAGCAACATGGCGGCGGCCCGATGGGCTATGCAGCGCTGAGCGCGCAACGGCTTGCGCAAGGCGTGCCGTGGTTTGGGTACGACTTCGGCGAGAAGCAAATTCCGCACGAAGCGGGCTTGGAGGCCAGCCACATCAGCTACACGAAAGGCTGCTACACCGGGCAGGAGATTGTTGAACGCGTGAGATCGCGCGGACAGGTGAACCGGCGGAGGGTCGATCTTATTTTTGAAGGCGCCGGCGTTCCGGCTGCCGGGCGAGACGCTGACCGCGGACGGAAAAGAGGTGGGTTTTGTTACGCGCGCGGCGATACCGTCGTTTTTGTCGCACGCGATTGGGATGGGTTACGTGCGCAAGGACCACAACGCGGTGGGGAGCCGTCTGAGTTGGTCGGGCGGCACAGCTGTGGTTTCCAAATTTCCTGAGGCGCTTGCTGAAGCTGCGGCTGCGCGGTGAAAGCCTTTCGCACAAACCCGCTGTTGTGCGGCAAGCGAGTTTCCGTTCGCGTCAGTCGAACTCGCGGCGCGGGGCAGCTTGCTCGGCGCCGACGCGGCCAGCAATGATTTCGGCTTTGAAGTAATTCTCGCCTTTGATGGGGCAGACCGGCGAGGCGGCGAAGCATGGCGATCTGGCCAATGTGCGTCAGGGCGTCGGCGATGGGACCCTGGAACAGGCCTTCGGCGGGTGCGTGAAGGGGTTCCGAGGCAGGCGAGATAGTCGTCGAACTTTTTTAGCGAGGCGTGGAATCGCGCGACTTCGGCATCCCACGCGAGCGGCTCGGAATTGTGCCATGCGGTTTCTCCGCGCGCCATCGATAGCGCCCAATCGAACAGATCGCCGATGTGCGCGAGGATTTTTGCGGGCGTACGGGGGCTGTCGCCGATCGTGAAGGCGGCGAATGATTCCGGCGCGCCGCGCAGAGCTTTGCCGCCGCGATAGGCGGCCGTGGCTACCGTGTGGCGAAGAAGTTGGCGTGCTGGATCAGAAGTTGTCGACATGATGGGCGAATCCTCCGTGTTGCGGCCAAAACTAGCGCCTAGTATAAACGCGGACGTAGTCGACGAGCATGCTTGCGGAGAATTCGTCGCTCCAGACCAAAGTCCAGCCTGTGGGAGGCTTCGGTCTGGGCGGGTCGCGATAGGCACGGGCAAAGCGCACAGACTGAAGTCTGTGCTACTAGTCGAGATTCAGCGCGCGCTTGAAGGAGCCTTTTTCGTTGTCGATTTTCTTTTGCAGTTGGAGGATGGCGTAGAGGACCGCTTCGGGGCGCGGCGGGCAGCCGGGACGTAGACATCGATGGGAATCACCTGGTTGCAGCCTTGCACGATGGCGTAGTTGTTGAAGACGCCGCCGGAGGTGGCGCAGGCGCCCATGGAGATGACCCACTTGGGCTCGGGCATTTGGTCGTAGAGCTGGCGGATCACGGGAGCCATCTTCTGCGACAGGCGGCCGGCGACGATCATCAAGTCGGCCTGGCGCGGCGAAGGACGGAAAACCTCCGCGCCGAAACGCGCGACGTCAAAGCGCGCAGCGGCCATGGACATCATTTCGATAGCGCAGCAAGCCAGGCCAAAACCCAAGGGGCCAGATGGAGCTTTTGCGCGCCCAGTTCACGGCTTTGTCGAGCGTGGTGAAAATGATGCCTTCGTCTTCGAGCAGGCTGCCGAAGTCGTCGGGCTTGGTTAGTGTGACGTGCTTGCCGAGCGATGTGCTCATGGTCCCTCTTGTTCAGCTATTTTCTCACAGCGTGCCGGTGGATTCAAATGAACGTAAATTTAGGTGACGACGAAAATAAATTGCAGCAAAATCGAACAGCGCCTATTCTCATCTTTCCGGGCATCTGGTAGTGTATCGGTGAGGCCTTGTGTTAACTTGTCACAGATCATCGCCATAGCCGTCACAGTTCTCCTCGTATTGGGCCTGGTGTTGTATCGGCTGCTTTGGGCTGGAGCGCAGTTGGCCGGTGCGGATGGGCTCGGTAGATTCCCAAGATTTCCTAAAAAATTGCGACGCTGGCTTTTCGGCGAGCGCCATACTTCGGCACACTGATCGAATTCCAAGCGTCGCGATTCCAGACGAAACTAACTTAATTCGTAGTCGCCAGCAGAAGCAGAGCGCGTGCGGCGGAGATAGCCTACGACTGAACCGGGCCAGAGCGTGGTGTTTTCGCCGGTGCGCTGGTCTTGATACCAGCTGTGGCAGCCGCCGGATTGCCAGACGGTGGTTTGCAGGCGGCGATGGATTTCGGTGACGAAATTGTCTTTGGATTTCCGAGCGTACTTCAAGGACGGTGCGTTTACGGCGCTGCATCAGCTTGAGACAGCTCATCACGTAGCGAACCTGCGCCTCGATCATTAGCACTACGGAATTGTGGCCAAGCCCGGTGTTGGGTCCCAGGAGCAAAAAGAAATTGGGGAAGCCGTTGACCGTGACGCCGAGGTAGGCGCTCATGCGCTCGCGCCAGGCGTCGTGGATTTCCACGCCGCCGCGGCCGACGATGCGGATTCCGATGAGAGGCTCCGTCGCGCGAAAACCCGTACCAAAGATAAGCACATCGATGGGACGCTCGATGCCATCCGTGGTCACAATGCTGTGCTCGCAGACTTCGGCGATTCCTTCGGTGATCAGCTCGACATTTTCGCGCTTTAGCGTGGGGTAAAAATCGTCCGAGACGAGCACGCGTTTGCAACCCAGCTCGTACTTCGGCGTCAATGCCGCGCGCAGCTTGGGATCCTGGATTTGCTTTTGCATGTGGCGGGTAGCGATTTCCGTGGCTTTCCGGCGGACAAACCGGTTGCCGAGAAAACCGAGCACGCGAAACTCCTGCCGCCAGAAAATATATTGGCGGAAGGCGCGCATGACCAGCGGGAATCGCCGGAATCGGCTCCTCCATTTTTCGTCGATGGCAAAATCGATACGCGGAACGATCCACGGCGTGGAAGGGGCGATCGACGTGATTGCGGTGCGCGAAGACGCGACGCGTTCCCCAGGTTTTCGTTCGGCACCGGCTTCCACGGAGCGGTCCGTGAGATCAGGACTAATCACCTGCCAGCTATCGCCGCCGTTCTGGGTCTTCATCGCATACTGCGTGCCGAGGTAGAGCGTATGCGGATCCTGCGGCGAAAAGACGAGCGGCGGCATCTGCGCCGCGCGGTACTTCGAGCCGCGAATAAAGACGTGTGTGATCTGGCCGGTGACTTTGTCGAATCTTACGACGCTGCCATACCAGCCGCCGGAATAGACGATGTTGGGATTCAGCGGATCGGGAGCGATATAGCAGAATTCGAATCCGCCGATCGAGAACCAGTCGCGATAGCTGATCTCGCCGAAGTCGCTGCGGCTGGGGACTGCCACCGTGCCGCTATCCTGCTGCGGAGCGTAGGCAACGTACGGAAACTGATTGTCGGTAATCACATGGTAGAACTGGCCGGTGGGCTGGTTGTACCAGGTGCTCCACGTTTTGCCGCCGTCGACGCTGATGGTGCCGCCCTGATCGACGCCGAGGAGCATGCGGTCGGAATTCTGCGGATCGATCCAGAGAACGTGGTAGTCGTCGCCGCCCGGCGCGCCTTTGTAGGCCACAAACGTCTGGCCGCCGTCGGTGGAGCGATACGTGGTGGTCTGCATCACGTAGACGACATCGGGATTTCGCGGATCAACGTAAACGTGACAGATGTACGAGTTTCCGGTGATGCGCGGGTCGGAAGTAATCTTTCGCCACGTCTCGCCGGCGTCGTCCGACCGGAAGAGGCCGGGGGCCGCGATGACAAAGACACGACGTCCGCGATCACCGGGCGCGACCGCGAGACCGACGCGTTCAAGAGGATCGGCGGGAAAGCCGGTGCCAGGGAGTTGCTTCCACGTAGCGCCTTCGTCGCCAGATTTGTAAATCCACGCCGTCTGCTCCTTTTCCTTGCCTGGCTCGGGAGGCGCGCGAAAATCTCGCGGGCGCCACATCGCGGCGTAAAGCACGCGGGGATTGTTCGGATCGGCGACCATGTCCGAAATTCCAGCCAGGTCGTCCTTGTACAGAGTTTTCGTCCAGGTCTTGCCGCCGTCGGTGGTTTTGTATACGCCGCGCGTTTTGGCCGCCAGTGCAGTGCCTAGAATCGGATGGCCGAGCACTCCTACCACGACGATATTCGGGTCGCGCGGGTCGACGATGACCGCGCTGATGTATTTCGTGTCTTCCAGGCCGATGTGCGTCCAGGTGGCGCCGGCGTCGGTGGATTTGTACATGCCGTTGCCTTCGGTCTGCTCGCCGGTGCCGACGTAAACGATGTCCGGATTCGACGGCGCGATCGCGACTGCGCCGATGGAGGCGACGCGCTCTTCGTCGAAGATCGGCTTCCAGACGCGGCCGCCATCGGTGGTCTTCCAGACGCCGCCCCCGGGCGTGCCCATGTAGTAGACCGCGGGATTGCCGGGAATGCCCGCGACAGCGGAAACGCGTCCTGCGCGGTAGGGCCCGATCAAGCGCCAGCGCATGGCGGAATAGAGATTGGGATCGACGGGCGCGTTCGCCTGCTGCCCGCGCAGACAGAGCTGCGAGACCGAGCGCGGCCAAGACCAGAAGAGCACTGGGTAGAACTGCGCGACCGTGACGCCGCGGGCTGCTGAGAAGACAAGATTAAGAAGGCGAGTCATTTCTAGTTCCCCCGAAACCAGACAGTCTACCACTGCATGATTTTGACGGCGCGACTCGAGGACGGTTGAGGGTCAGCCGCCAAGCGTGAAGACAACTTCTATGACATCTTCGCGGGCCACAGGATTGCCCTCGCATGTTTGTGGACGATATTTCCACTCCTGCACAGCGGCCAGCGAAGCCGCCGCCAAAGATTGGTCGGGAGCGGAAAGTACCTTCAGGCTGGTGAGCGAACCATCTGTGCCAATGACGCCGTACACCCGGACAGATCCCATAATGTGGTTTTGTTTCGCCGCCTCCGGATAATGTGGAAAAGGTTGATGGACCAGCAGGGGAAGCTGAGGATTGGCGCACGTTCCCCAGGGCTGCGATCCTTGGGGCGGGATGAAATCGGGCTCGTTGATCTGGCCGAGAGAGCTGACTTTGTCGACTGAGAGAACGACCAGCGGGTCACGATCTGCCATGACAGCTATCTGTTTCGGAATCAGCTTGCCCTCAGCCTTCACATAGTCCGAGAAGAACGTGGCCGTCGGCCCGAGGCTTGCGTCCGAGGAGCCATCTGGGCCATTTCTCCACGGCAAGCGTTCCCTGGGAGGCATCAAGGCAGAATTCCTCTCTGCTGTCGGGCAGATGCTCTCGATCAATCTCGTGCACCGACACATTGCAACTGTTGCCCGTGATCTCGCTCCCGCTTCACCTTCGGGGTTAGCTGTTGGGCTCTGCTTCGCAAGTGAGAAACGAAGTCCAGTACCTCTGACAGTTCGTAGATCGCAAGGACTTCGTAGTCGGAAGACCGCTTCTGCCAGTACTTTCCTGCGCCTCCGACTCTGACGCGCGTGTACCTGGGGAGAGTGATCTCCTCTCGCCATTTTGACTCGGAGAGCCAAAGCAGACGGTAAGTCCCTCTCCGTTCCCGCTGCGCCCTGGCGCGCGCTTGCTTCACTCTCGGGGTGCCTTCGTCGTTCCGCGGATCGCCCATCTCCGCCACACGCCGCCGCGCACGATCCCAATGTTCCCGAATGCTGCTTTCCCACTGGTAACTTCGCGGGCTCGCCACTGCGCGAATCTTCGTCCCATCCTGCATCACCTGTTCCAACGTGATCAGTCCCTCTTTGCTGAGGGCTGCTAATACCTGTGTGAACAGTTCGTCTAGCTCTTCTTGCTTCTCCACACGAAAATCCGCCAGCGTGTGGTAGTTCACTTCGTCCAGTCCCGTCAACCACTGGAAGGCCGGATCAAACTCGCAGCGTCGCGCCACTTCGCGCGCCGACCCAATCCCCTGGGTGTAGGCGTACACCCACAAGCTAATCAGCAGTTGCGGATCGAACGCCGGCCGTCCGCCTTCTTCCGCATTGCTCTCAATGGCTTGATAAAAGGCACTCAGGTTCAGCCGCCCCACCAATGCCCAAATGGCTCTCGCCAGATGGTCCTCCTCGACCAGCCTCTCCACATCCACCGCTCGCCAGCTCATCTGCTGTCGGTTCACTGGACGGATCAACGCCTGCTTGCTTGTCGCATTTTCTTCGCTCATGCGCCGAGCATACCCAGCTTCGCTTTGTTTTCAAGAACTGATTGAGCTTATTTCGGAACGTTTTTTCACAGCTTCAATAACCGTAGGGTGGGGGGTATTTTGCCGATCCGTCGAGGATCGGCATCCCGCCTGTCCCGAGCGGAGTCGAGGGGAGCGACCACCGGGAGCCGAGGGACCGTTCCTCACTCGAGCCTTCCTCCCCGCGCCTGCGCGACTCCGATCTTTTCACGAATCACGAGTCACAAGTAACGGATTCTCACCGGGATTAGGAATCGACGCAAATGACTGAAAACACTCACCCACGACCCGTTCTAATCTACCGTGGGGTAGAGGGGGGTATTTTGCAGTACCGATTAGCCAAATCGTCCGCCCTGCAAAAAACAGGAGACGACCCAGCCGGCACAGGACTGCTTTCGCTAGCGGGATCCCGCTGGCTCGTGACTCGGTTCGGACTGAGACACGCCGAGCATCTCCGGAGTCAAGTCGAGGCTAATGCGCACCCACCGATCCTGATGCGAAACTTGCGCGGCCTTGATCAAGGCTTCCAGGAACGCGGCCTGCTCACGACTCATCTGGAGTTGGCGCCGCGTCTTCGGATCCGAAAGGCTCATCGAGCCGATGAGACGGAATCCGTCGAGAATCGTGGACATCTCGAAGGCGTTCTTCATCGAGTCACACTCGGCGTCGAGCGCCACGTGAATTTGATCGCCCTGCGGCTGGCCGGAGAGCGAAAGTCCCTGGATGCTGCGCACCAGGTGATCGAGCTCCGGCGCCTTTGCCAAATCAGCGTAAAAACTGCAGGGAAGGTCGCTCGTGCGCACCACCGCGAAGATAGGAGCGCCTGCGACGCGATTGATGCGGGTCTGCATCGCGGCATCGCGTTGGCCTTCCGTGGAAATGTTCAGGAGGTCGGCCGATTTCTTGCCGCTGGCGATTGCGATGCGCGTCGGCGAGAGGAATTCGAATGAAACGACGGGGCTGCCTGGAACAATGTAAATCGTCCGATCCCCGCGCTGTTCGGGTTTCCCGCCCGCTCGAGTCGCGTAGGCTTCGATCTTGTGCTGATCGAAGCGGCCATCCGCGATTGCAAGGGCCGGATCGTTTCCGGCAGCGTTCGCCGCGGGGGCAAGGCTGGTGGGCCAGAACGCCACGGCTGCCTGATCGAGATCTCGCGCGTAATCGAACCCTGTATCTCGAACGAAATCAGCATAGTCGCGGTCGGTCTGGGAACCATTTTTCGTCAGACCGAGAACGGCGGACAGAGGTGAATTTTGCAACTTTCGCAGCGCCGCCACGTCTAAATATGCAATCGCGGGTGCGTCGGATGGCAACTCCGCCAGTATGCTGGGAGCAGGTCCGCCGCCAGTGCTGGCAAACGGCCGATGCCAGCGGTAGAGACACACTGCAACAATGACACCTAGAATGCACACCATTGCCGTGACTGCAATCAGAGCGCGTTTTGTCGAAGACATCGGCACTGGGAATTTCCGCACTTCGCGGCTCGCCGATCAGTGTAATGTCTTGAAAGCGGATTGCGTAACGGAAAAGGGCGGATGTTACGGCACCCAGTTAGAGTCAGGCGTTGGCAACCTTACAAGCAAGCGTCGCTTCCAACCTCGAACCAGCGCGAATCCAGCTATCGCGGAAAGGCCGCAAGGATGAGATCGAAGATTAGGTCTGGAGCGAGCTTCCTCTGTGTCTGTGTGGCGACTATTTCTGCGTTCGGCGTCGCAACTTTTGCCCAGGCTTCGACTCCAGCGCAATCGTCGACTAAGGCGCAGGGTGCTGCCACATCGTCGACTCCGAGCGTCGAGCAGATTCTGGATAAGTACCTCGCAGCCAGCGGAGGGCGTGTTGCGTGGCAAAAGCTTAATACGAGAGTGTCGAAAGGCACGGTGGACGTCCCGGCGATGAACGCTGCGGGAACAATCGAGATGCGCGAAAAAGCTCCGAGGCGAATTTTGGTGACGGTTACGATTTCCGGAGCCGTCTTTACGCAGGGTTTCGACGGAGCCGTAGGATGGTCCAACGATCCGCAGAACGGCGTGCGCGAACAAACCGGCCCCGAGTTGGCGGAAACCCGGCGCGACGCCGATTTTTATCATCCCTTGGACATGCACACTCTCTACTCGAAGTTCAAAGTGTTGGGAGCGGAAAACGTCGGCGAACATCCAACATATGTGATGGAAGCCACACCTGCGGACGGTGGCGATCCGGACAAGCTCTATTTCGCGGTGGATACAGGCCTGCTAGTACGCGCGATCAGCCAGCACCACTCGCCGGAAGGCGTCGATTCGATCCAGGAAGATTTCGAGGACTATCGCGCGGTGGACGGCATCGAGATGCCGTTTTCGATTCATCAGACGAGCCCGCAAATGGACTTCACGATCAAAATCGAAGAAGTTCATCACAATGTGGCGCTGGACGATGCCCAGTTCTCAAAACCCCCTGCACAATAGCGCACCGAGGGCGTTGCGAGAATGCGATAAGTCATGGCCTGGCAATGGCTTTGCTAGGCTTTCGGAAAGTTGCTTGCAATTCGATTGCCTCTATGATAGTTTTGATGGGTTTGCGGGGCTGGCGTAGCTCAGTTGGTAGAGCATCTGATTTGTAATCAGAGGGTCGGGGGTTCAACTCCCTCCGCCAGCTGAGATTGAGGGTCGGCATTTTGGCAGGGTTGCGGACGAATTCCTCGCAACAACAGCGCTAGGGCTGGTGTCTCTGGACACGAGCCCTTTCTGCATTGCGGAGTGCCTCATAGCATTATCCGGGTCAGTTCTGAGCGGTTCTTGTGGGACGCGATTGTTGTGTTCCAAGCAGGCCTGAAGGAACGACCGAGTTGTGCCCCGGATGTTTTCACGGGACGGGTGGGTGAGTGGCTAAAACCAGCAGACTGTAAATCTGCCGCTCCTTGCGGGCTACGGAGGTTCGAATCCTCCCCCGTCCACCAGCTTCTCGTGAGACTGTAGCGCTCTGAAGCGGGTGAAGAATCGAGTGGTTGTAGTGGAAGTGGGCCTGAGATTTGAATCCGATGCGGCTTCCTACGGGGAGCGCGACGGAAGGCCGGTGTGAGCCTGGGTAGCTCAGTTGGTAGAGCGCGTCCTTGGTAAGGACGAGGTCACCGGTTCAATCCCGGTCCCAGGCTCCAGCTAGAAGCGAAGTGAAGTGTTCGCCGGCGTTGGGCACTAGGGGCAGTTGGAATGAGCGGGGGTAACTCAGGGGTAGAGTCTCTGCCTTCCAAGCAGATGGTCGCGGGTTCGAATCCCGTCCCCCGCTCCATCACGCAACGATAGCGAAACTCGGGTTCTGAACGCGGCAGCAGCCGCGAAGCCTTGATGCGAGGGTGATTCGAGATGGCGAAGGAGAAATTCGAGCGCAGCAAGCCGCACGTGAACGTGGGGACGATAGGTCACATCGACCACGGCAAGACGACTTTGACGGCGGCGATCACGAAAGTGCTGGCGAAGGGCAACCCGAAGGTACAGTTCCGGGCGTTCGATTCGATCGACAACGCGCCGGAAGAGCGGGAGCGCGGAATCACGATTGCGGTGTCGCACGTGGAGTACGAGACGCCGAACCGGCATTACGCGCACATCGACTGCCCGGGGCACGCCGACTACGTGAAGAACATGATCACGGGCGCGGCGCAGATGGACGGCGCGATTCTGGTGGTGGCGGCGACGGATGGGCCGATGCCGCAGACGCGCGAACACATTCTGCTGGCGCGGCAGGTGGGCGTTCCGGCGATCGTGGTGTTCCTGAACAAGTGCGACATGGTGGACGATCCCGAGTTGCTCGAGCTGGTGGAACTGGAAGTGCGCGAATTGCTGAAGACGTACCAGTTTCCTGGCGACACGATTCCCGTGATTCGCGGCTCGGCGCTGAAGGCGCTCGAGGGCGATGCGAAGTGGGAGAAGTCGATTCTGGAATTGATGGAAGCGGTGGACAAGCACATCCCGCTGCCGCAGCGCGATGTGGATAAGCCGTTCGCGATGCCGATTGAAGATATTTTCTCGATCTCGGGTCGCGGCACGGTGGTGACGGGAAGAATCGAGCGCGGCAAGGTAAAGGTGGGCGAGGAAATCGAGATTGTGGGCTTCCGTCCGACGATGAAGAAGACGGTGACGGGCGTGGAGATGTTCCGCAAGCTGCTGGATGAAGGGATTGCGGGCGACAACGTGGGGTTGCTGTTGCGCGGCACGGAAAAAGATGAAGTGGAGCGCGGGCAGGTGCTCTCGAAGCCTGGATCGATCACGCCGCACACGAAGTTCAAGGCGGAAGCGTACGTGTTGACGAAGGAAGAGGGCGGGCGGCACACGCCGTTCTTCACGGGATACCGGCCGCAGTTTTACTTCCGTACGACGGACGTAACGGGAGACGTGAAGCTGCCGACGGGAGTGGAGATGGTGATGCCGGGAGACAACGTATCGGCGGAGATCACGTTGATCACGCCGGTGGCGCTGGAGAAAGGGCTGCGGTTCGCGATTCGCGAAGGCGGCCACACGGTCGGAGCCGGCGCTGTCGCCGAGATCATCGAGTAAACGACTATGCGCGAAATCATCACACTGCAATGCGGCGAGTGCAAAAACCGAAACTACACGACAACGAAAAACCGGAAGAAACATCCGGACCGGCTCGAGACGCAAAAGTTTTGCAACACTTGCCGGAAGCACACGGCGCATAAAGAAGTTAAGTAATAAAGTCTAGGACGCTGCTGAGTTTGGAGGCAGCGTGAAGGCAAGTGCAGCTTGGCATTGCTACATGGTCCGTTGCAGTGACGACTCGCTCTACGTTGGCATCGCGACCGATGTGGAAGATCGGGTGAAGCGGCACAACTGGGGCGTCGGACCTGAGTTCACGGCAAGGCGGCGACCCGTTGAGTTGGTTTGGAAGGAGCCCTGCGGTTCTTCAGAGCTAGCGCGGCGTAGAGAGAAAGAAATTAAGGGCTGGAGCCGCGGCAAGAAATTGGCGCTGGTTCGGAAGGCGCCGGACGGGCAGTCGTAGGTTCAACGGTGGACCGTCGGCTTGCCCTGAGACGCCGACGAAGTCGGAGTCGAAGGGTCGACGTGATCTTGGAGAGGAAGGGTAGCCCTAAGGGAAGGCGACTCGGGGCAAACCCTTCGAACCCGCTTTGCGGGTTCTCAGGGTAAAGGGGAGTAGGTTCAACGGTAGACCATCGGTCTCCAAAACCGAGAGTGGGGGTTCGAATCCCTCCTCCCCTGCCAGATTTTTGGGCGGGGCGATGAACGGCAGTCGTAACGTTGGCGCTTGGAACGGGAACTGGCGAGGACATGGCAGACGCGGCACGGACAAACCGGGAAGAAGACTCGCACCGCGTCAGTGGATTCTCACTTATGGAGCCGGCGGGCAAGCTGGCCGCCTACCCGAAACGGCTGCGCCAGTTTCTGCACGATGTTCGCGTCGAGATGAAGCAGGTGAATTGGCCGTCGCGGCAGGACGTGTGGTCGACGACGATCGTCGTCATTATCACGGTGACGTTTTTCGGAATCTATTTCGCGATCACGGACTCGTTCTTTAGCAAGGGGTCGGTTTGGCTGCTGAACTACTTCAAAAAATGACGGAAACACAGACGGAAACACCGATGTCAAAGCAGTGGTACATCGTCCACACCTACTCGGGGTTTGAGAAGAAGGTGAAGGAAAGCCTCGAGGGCCGCGTGGCGGCTTTCGGTCTTACGGACAAGATCGGGCAAATCATCATCCCGACGGAATCGGTGGTCGAAGTGCGCGGCGGCAAGAAGGTGATTTCGCCGCGGATGTGCTATCCGGGCTACGTGCTTGTCGAGATGGATATGGACGATTACACGTGGCACGTGGTTCGTTCGACGCCGCGGGTGACGGGATTCGTTGGGTCGGGGCAAACGCCCTCGCCGCTGACGGAAGAGGAAGTTCAGAACATCCTGAACCGCGCGACGACCACGGCGGAGAAGCCGAAACCAAAGCTTTCCTTCGATCGCGGAGAAAAGGTGCGCATCGGGGAAGGGCCGTTTGCGAATTTTACGGGCGTGGTCGAGGAAGTGAACACGGACCGCAGCACGCTGAAAGTTTCGGTAACGATTTTTGGCCGGTCGACGCCGGTCGAGCTGGATTTCGCGCAGGTCGAAAAAGTCGGATAACGGGTTCGGCCGGGCGCTCGGGAATCAGCACTTGGGAATTAGGGGCTAATCGATGGCAAAGAAAATTCAACGCAGTAGTGAAACTGCAGTTGCCGGCGGCGAAAGCTACTCCGGCTCCGCCCGTAGGGACAGCTCTCGGCCCGCACGGGCTCAACATCATGGATTTCTGCAAGCAGTTTAATGCGAAGACGTCGAAAGAGCCGGACGGCATGATCATTCCGGTTCTGGTCACGGTTTACAGCGATCGCACGTTCACGTTCATTTTGAAGACGCCGCCGGCTTCGGAACTGTTGAAGCGCGCTGCCGGAATCGTGAAGGGTTCGCCCGAACCGAACCGGAACAAAGTGGCGAAGGTAACGCGCAAGCAGGTGGAGGACATCGCCAAAGTGAAGCTGCCGGACCTGAACACGGCGAACTTGCAGTCGGCGATGCGTTCGATCATGGGCACGGCGCGCAACATGGGCATTGAAGTCACTGACTAAGAGCAGGAGACACACGAGATGGGTCGCAGCGCAAAAGTAGGTGGAAAGAATATCGATCGCGCCAGAAAACTTGTCGAGGCGCGTCCGTACAAGCTCGAAGAAGCGGCGGAGCTTCTCCGCAAGGCGCACTTCGTGAAGTTCGACGAGACGGTGGAACTGGTGCTGAATCTGGGCGTCGATCCGAAGCAGTCGGACCAGATGGTTCGCGGCACGGTGGTGCTGCCGCACGGACTTGGGAAATCAAAGCGCGTGCTGGTGATCGCCAGCGGCGAAAAGGTTCGCGAAGCGCAGGAAGCCGGAGCGGACTTCGTGGGCGGCGATGACATGGTCCAGAAAATCCAGGAAGGCTGGACGGATTACGAAGCCGTGATCGCCACGCCGGACATGATGAAGTCCGCCGGGACGCCTGGGCAAAGTGCTGGGACCGCGCGGCTTGATGCCGAACCCGAAAACGGGAACCGTCACGTTCGATGTCGCTCGCGCCGTGAAGGAAATCAAGGCGGGCAAGGTGGAGTTTCGGCTCGACAAGACGGGCCTGATCCATTCGCCGATCGGCAAGATCAGTTTCGCGGCAAAGACTCTCGCGGAAAACGCGCACGCGCTGCTTGGGGCAATCGTCAAGGCCAAGCCGGCGGCGGCGAAGGGCAAGTACATCAAGAAGATCACGCTCACTTCGACGATGGGCCCGGGAATTCTGATCGACCATGCCGAGGCGGATGCGGCCGTCGCAGTAGCGGCGTAAGCGCGAAGCGCAAGAGGGAGAGTTCGGGATGAAGAAAAAGGCCGAAAAGAAAACGCAGGCGGATGAGCTTCGCACGCAGCTCGCGACGGTCTCGACCGTGATTCTGTCGACCTTCCAGGGAATCACCGTCGAGCAGGACACGAAGCTGCGGCGGCAGGTGGAAGCGGCCGGCGGAAAGTACCAGGTGGTGAAGAACACCGTCGTGGAGCGCGCCGCGGAAGGCACTCCAACCGCGCCTTTGCTCAAGAACCTGAAGGGCACGAACTCGATCGCTTACACGAAGACCGATCCTGTCGCGCTGGCGAAGATTCTCACGAAGGTGGCGAAGGACGTCCCGGCGTTTCAGTTCCGGGCCGGATGGGTGGAAGGCCGCGTAATTTCGATTCAGGAAATCAATCAGCTCGCGCAGCTTCCAAGCAAGGAAGAGCTCATCAGCAAGATCATGTTCCTGCTGAACGCTCCTGCGCAGCGCGTGGCGTCCGCTTTGGCGGCGCTGCCGCGCAATCTGGCGGTGGTGACGAGCGAAGCGGTGAAGGCAAACAAGTTCGGGGCAGGCAGCGACGCGCCGGCTCCTGAAACGGCTCAGTAGTTCGAGTTTCTTAATTCGGAGGAGGATAGGAACGCAATGGCTAGCAAAGTGGAAACGATCCTGGAAGAAATCAAGGGCCTGACGCTGCTCGAGGCTTCCGATCTGGTTAAGAAGATGGAAGAAGCTTTCGGCGTGTCGGCGGCTGCGGCGGCGCCAGTGGTGATGGCGGGCGGCGCGGCGGCGGGCGGCGCGGCGGCCGGCGGAAGAGAAGACGGAATTTGCCGTCGTTCTCACCGAGGTCGGCGCGAACAAGATCAACGTGATTAAGGCGGTCCGCGAAGTCACCAGCCTCGGCTTGAAAGAAGCCAAGGATCTGGTGGATGGCGCTCCCAAGACGGTGAAAGAGGGCGTCAACAAGGACGAAGCCGCCACGATCAAGAAGAAGTTCGAAGACGCCGGAGCCAAGGTCGAGATCAAGTAGTGGCAGTGCGGCCGCCTGGGGCTGCAAACGGGGATTCGCGTATACGCGCGCTCCTTTGGAAATCAGGAACCACAAAATACGTCCTTCCCGGACCGACGGGCGGGTGTATATCCGCGCCGTCGATTCCGGCTTGACCCTGAAGAGGATTCTCAATGAGCAATCGTAATGGTAATCGCGTCGTTCGGGAACGCGAACGCCTGGACTTTGCCAAGATTAAGACAACGGTCCAGATTCCGAACCTGATCGACGTTCAGAAGAAGTCATATCAACGGTTTCTGCAAATGGACCTGCTCCCCAGCGAGCGGGAGGATACCGGCCTGCAGTCCGTTTTCACGTCGGTGTTTCCGATCCAGGATTTTCGCGGGCTCTCGCAGCTCGATTTCGTGGACTACGCGATCGGCAATTGGGAATGCAAGTGCGGCCATCTGCGCGGCCTGCACCACTTGCGCGCCACCTGCCGGAATTGCGGCGCGTCCGTCGTCACGAATCCGTACAAGACCGGAGACGTGCTTTGCGCGAAGTGCGGCACGTTCAACAAGAATACGCCCACGTTCTGCAACAAGTGCGGCGACCCGGTCACGCTGCAGCTGAAGTACGACGTGAACGAATGCCAGGAGCGCGGCATGACGTACTCCGCGCCGCTGAAGGTCACGATCCGCCTCACGATTTACGACAAGGATCCCGACACCGGTTCGAAGTCGATCCGCGACATCAAGGAGCAGGAAGTTTTCTTCGGCGATATTCCGCTGATGACGGAGAACGGCACGTTCATCATCAACGGCACGGAGCGCGTCATCGTCAGCCAGCTGCACCGTTCGCCGGGAGTGTTTTTCGAGACTGCGAACAATCGCAGCTACTTCCTCGGCAAGATCATTCCGTACCGCGGCTCGTGGGTGGAGTTCGAGTACGACACCAAGAACATTCTCTACGTGCGTATCGACCGGAAGCGCAAGTTCCTCGGCTCGATTTTCCTCCGCGCCCTGGGAATGAAGTCGAATGAAGACATTCTGCGGACGTTCTATCAAGTCGAGCGCGTTTCGCTGCGCGACAAAGGCCTCTATTGGAATGCTTCCGAAGGCCTAGTCGATCGCAAGCTTACGCACGAGATCAAGCACCCCAAAACCGGCGAAGTCCTCGTCGGCGCGCACAAGCGCATCTCCGAGCCGCTGTACAAGGAGCTCGTGAAGGCGCGAGTGACGCAGGTGGAAGTGACCGTTGCCGATCTGGAAACCGCGGTGACGGTGGGCGAACTCGTGAACCGGCAGACCGGCGAAGTTCTTCTCGAAGCGAACAAGCCGCTCACGCCCGAGATGTGGACCGCGATTGCCGAAGCGGGCATCACGGAAGTGGATGTGTGCTTCCCGGAGCGCGACGACGTCGGCATCATCGTTTCCCGCACGCTCGACAAGGACACCATTCGCACTCCGAAGGAAGCGCTGATCGAAATCTACCGCAAGCTGCGTCCCGGCGATCCTCCGACGCTCGAGACCGCCACGGCGCTGTTCAACGGCATGTTCTTCGACGCGCGCAAGTACGATTTCAGCAAGGTTGGCCGGCTGAAGTTCAACATCAAGCTGGGACTGGAAACGCCGCTCGATAAGCGCACGCTCGATCCGGCGGATTTCGTCGCTGCGATCAAGTATTTGCTGAAGCTGCGCCGCAACATCGGAGCGGTGGACGACATCGATCACCTCGGCAACCGGCGCGTTCGCGCGGTGGGCGAGCTGCTCGAGAACCAGTTCCGCATCGGCCTGGTTCGCATGGAGCGCGCGATCAAGGAAAAGATGTCCGTGTACCAGGAAATGTCGACGGCTATGCCGCACGACCTGGTGAACGCGAAGCCTGTGATGGCGGCGATCCGCGAGTTCTTCGGGAGTTCGCAGCTCTCGCAGTTCATGGATCAGACGAACCCGCTGAGCGAAATCACGCACAAGCGGCGTCTATCGGCTCTGGGACCGGGCGGTCTTTCGCGCGAACGCGCGGGATTCGAAGTCCGCGACGTTCACCCGACGCACTACGGACGCATCTGTCCGATCGAGACGCCGGAAGGCCCGAACATCGGCCTCATCAGCTCGCTTTCTTGTTACGCGCGGATCAACGAGTTCGGGTTCATCGAGTCGCCCTATCGCAAGGTGAAGGGCGGCCGCGTGATCGACTTCGTCCAGATCATCAACGCGGGCGACAGCGAGTTCAAGGCCGGTGAGATCGTCGAACGGGAAAAGGTGGAAGCGACGAACGAAGAGCTGAAGCGGCGGCGCGTGGTCGTGGAGCCGTACTGCTTCTATCTCTCGGCTTGGGAAGAGGACCGGTACGTAGTTGCGCAGGCCAACGCAGCACTCGACGAGAAGGGGAAGATCACCACCGAACTCGTCAACTGCCGCCAAGCCGGCAACTTCGTGCTCAAGAGCCGCGACGAAGTGGATTACATCGACGTTTCGCCGAAGCAGCTTGTATCCGTTGCGGCGAGCTTGATTCCGTTCCTCGAGAATGACGACGCGAACCGCGCGTTGATGGGCTCGAACATGCAGCGCCAGGCGGTGCCGCTCATCAAGGGCGAAGCTCCGCTCGTTGGCACCGGCATGGAGCGCGTCACAGCGCGGGATTCCGGCGCCGTAATCGTTTGCCGGCGCGATGGCATTGTCGACCAGGTCGACTCCGAGCGTGTAATCGTGCGCGTCGAATCCGACCAGTCGGGCGTGCTGAGCCGCGAGGTGGGGTCTGACATTTACCTCCTCACGAAGTTCAAGCGCTCGAACCAAAACACATGCATCAGCCAGAAACCGCTGGTTCGCGCGGGTGACCGCGTGAAGCAGGGCCAGGTGCTGGCCGACGGGCCGTGCACCGATCGCGGCGAATTGGCGCTCGGGCGCAACGTGCTAGTGGCGTTCCTTCCGTGGCGCGGTTACAACTTTGAGGACGCGATCCTCGTCAGCGAGAAGCTGGTGGAAGAGGATTACTACACTTCGATTCACATCGAGGAGTACGAAATCGAGGCGCGCGATACGAAGCTCGGTCCCGAAGAAATCACGCGGGATATTCCCAACATCAACGAGAGCTTCCTTCGCAACCTGGACGAAAGCGGCGTGATTCGCATCGGCGCTACGGTCAAGCCGGGCGATATTCTCGTCGGCAAGGTGACGCCGAAGGGCGAAACCACGCTGACGCCGGAAGAAAAGCTTCTGCGCGCCATCTTCGGTGAGAAGGCCGGCGACGTCCGCGATGCGTCCCTCTATTGCCCGCCGGGCATCGAGGGCACGATCGTCGACGTGAAGATCTTCTGCCGCAAGGGCGCGGAGAAGGACGAACGCCACAAGGCCATCGAAGGCACGCAAGTGGCGAAGCTCGAAAAGAACCTCGCCGATGAGATTCGTATTCTCACCGACGAGCGCCTGAAGCGCTTGAACGACTTGCTCGGCGGGCAGAAGTTGATCGCTGACCTGCACGACGAGCGCACGAACAAGCGCTTGCTCACGAAAGGCACCGAGCTGACCCGCGACATTCTTGAAAAAGTTTCCACACGGAACCTCAAACGCCTGCGTCTCAACGACAAAGACCCGCTGCTAATCGAGAAGATCGACGAGGTGGAGGAAATGACCTCGCGTCAGATCGACGTGCTGCGAAAGATCACCGACGAGCGCATCGGAAAGCTCAAGAAGGGCGACGAGCTGCCCCCGGGCGTGATCAAGCTGGTGAAGGCCTACATCGCGATGAAGCGCAAGCTTTCCGTCGGCGACAAAATGGCAGGACGCCATGGCAACAAGGGCGTCATCGCGCGTATCGTCCCGAAGGAAGACATGCCGTACATGCCGGACGGCACGCCGGTCGAGATCGTTCTGAATCCGCTCGGCGTTCCTTCGCGTATGAACGTCGGCCAGATTCTCGAAACGCATCTTGGCTGGGCGTCGAAAGAGCTCGGCGAGCGAGTCGGCAAGATTCTTGACGACACGAGTTCGCGCGCTGATGCCGTCCGCAAGTGGTTCAAGGATGCGTTCGGACCGACGTCGGTGTGGCGAACGATTTCGGAGCTGGATGACGAGGCAATGCTCGACCTCGCGCACAGCTTCCGCGAAGGTGTTCCGGTGGCGACGCCGGTATTCGACGGCGCCCGCGAAGCGGACATTCGGCACTTGCTCGAGTTTACCGAGCTGCCGGAGAGCGGCAAGATCGCGCTCCACGACGGCATGACCGGCGACGAGTTCGCACAGAACGTCACCGTCGGTTACATCTACATGCTCAAGTTGTCGCACCTCGTGGACGACAAAATCCACGCGCGTTCCATCGGCCCTTACTCACTCATCACGCAGCAGCCGCTCGGCGGAAAGGCGCAGTTCGGCGGACAGCGCTTCGGCGAAATGGAAGTTTGGGCGCTGGAAGCGTACGGAGCCGCGCACATTCTGCAGGAGCTGCTGACGGCAAAATCTGACGACGTTTACGGTCGCGCCAAGATTTACGAGGCCATCGTCAAGGGCGAGCCGGGAATCGAGCCCGGAGTGCCCGAATCGTTCAACGTCCTTGTACGGGAGCTGCAGTCGCTCTGCCTGGACGTCGAGCTGATGAAGCGCCAGAAGCCGCAGTTGGAAAAGGCCGAAGCGGCGGATTAACGCATCGCGCGCCTGCTGGTTTCAGGGTTTCAGGGTTTGTACTTGCAAACCCTGAGCTTGAAAAAGTCTTGCGGGCGCGCGCGACAAGATTATCGAAACGTTTTTGCCCCGGCGCAGCCGGGGAGGGAGGCAGCCCTTGTATCGTTCGAGCCCTTATGATCGCGCAAGCCAGATTGCGGATTTCGATTCCATTCGCATCAGTCTTGCGAGTCCTGAAAAAATCCGGTCGTGGTCGCATGGTGAGGTGACCAAGCCGGAGACCATCAATTACCGCACCTTCAAGCCGGAGCGGGACGGACTATTCTGCGCCAAGATTTTCGGCCCCGTCACCGACTGGGAGTGTTTGTGCGGAAAATACAAGCGGATGAAGCATCGCGGCGTCATCTGCGATAAGTGCGGCGTCGAAGTCACGCTCAGCAAAGTCCGCCGTGAGCGCCTGGGTCACATCGAACTCGCGTCTCCTTGCTCTCACGTGTGGTTCTTCAAGGGCTTGCCGAGCCGCATCGGTTATCTGCTCGACATCACGATGCGCGACCTCGAGCACATCCTTTATTTCGAGACGTTCGTCTGTATCGAACCCGGCGAGGTTCCCGGCCTCAAGGAAAAGGAAATTCTTCCCGGAGGAGAAGTTCCGCGAGCTGCAACGGGAATTCGCGGGACGCTTCACCGCGGGCATGGGCGCCGAAGCTATCAAGGAACTCCTGCGCCGCGTCGACGTCGATAAGCTCTCGGAAGAGCTTCGCGAGAAGATGAAGATCGATCCGAGCCTGCAGAAGCGAATCAAGTACGCCAAGCGCCTCAAGGTTCTCGAAGCGTTTCGCAAGAGCGGCAACAAGCCCGAGTGGATGATTCTGGACGTGATTCCGGTGCTTCCGCCGGAACTGCGCCCGCTCGTGCCTCTCGACGGCGGCCGTTTTGCGACATCCGATTTGAACGACCTCTATCGGCGCGTGATCAACCGCAACAACCGCCTGAAGAAGCTCATGGAGTTGCACGCGCCCGACGTGATCGTCCGCAACGAGAAGCGCATGCTGCAGGAAGCCGTTGACGCGCTGTTCGACAATGGCCGGCGCGGACGCGTCCTGCGCGGAACGAACAACCGGCCGCTCAAGTCGCTTTCCGACACGCTCAAGGGCAAGCAGGGGCGCTTCCGCCAGAACCTGCTCGGCAAGCGCGTGGACTATTCCGGCCGTTCCGTTATCGTCGTCGGCCCGGAACTGAAGCTTCATCAGTGCGGTTTGCCGAAGAAGATGGCGCTCGAACTCTTCAAGCCGTTCATCTATCACCGGCTGGAAGCCGCGGGCCACTGCACCACGATCAAGCAGGCGAAAGAACTGGTCGAGGCGCAGGAAGCCACCGTTTGGGACATTCTCGAGGACGTGATTCGCGAGCATCCGGTGCTGCTCAACCGCGCTCCCACGCTTCACCGCCTCGGTATTCAGGCGTTCGAGCCGGTACTCGTCGAAGGAAAAGCAATCCGCATCCATCCGTTGGTTTGCACGGCGTTCAACGCGGACTTCGACGGCGACCAGATGGCCGTACACATCCCGCTCTCGCCCGAGGCGCAAGTGGAAGCCTCGGTGCTGATGCTCAGCTCGCACAATATTCTGTCGCCGGCGAACGGCTACCCGCTCGCGGTTCCGACGCAGGACATGGTGCTCGGCATCTACTACATGACCAAGGCCAAGCCGAAAGCAAAGGGCGAAGGCCGCGCGTTCGGTTCGGTGGAAGAAGTGATCATGGCGCTCGATGCCACTGAGGTGGAATTGCTCACGCCGATTCGCTTGCGCTACACCGGCGAAGTGATCGATCTCACGAACGCGTATGACGACCAGGACGTTTCGCACACGGAGCCGATCAACCTGAACAAGCAGTTCCTGCACACCACCGTGGGCCGCGTGATCTTCAACGATCACCTGCCTTCGGAGATGCCGTTCATCAACGGACTTCTCAAGAAGAAGGGCGTGCAGGCTCTGGTGCAGTACGGTTACTTGCGATTCGGCCTCGAGAAGACCGTGGTCATGCTCGATCGCCTGAAGGAACTCGGCTTCCTCTATGCAACCAAGGCCGGCGTTTCCATCGGCATCAGCGACATGGTCATCCCGAGCGTGAAGTACAAGCTCGTCGATGCGGCCGAGCACGAAGTGTTCAAAGTCCAGCAGCAGTATCTCGATGGCGCGATCACGAACGGCGAACGCTACAACAAGGTCATCGCCATCTGGTCGGACGTCACCGAAAAAGTGGCTGACGAAATGTTCAAGGCCCTGGAAGAGCAGGACAAGCAGGGCGTGATCAATCCGATTTACGTCATGGCAGACTCCGGCGCTCGCGGATCGAAGCAGCAGATCCGCCAGCTTTCCGGGATGCGCGGTTTGATGGCGAAGCCTTCGGGCGAAGTCATCGAGCAGCCCATTACGTCGAACTTCCGCGAAGGGCTGGCCGTGCTCGAGTACTTCATCTCGACCCACGGCGCCCGCAAGGGTTTGGCGGATACGGCGCTTAAGACTGCCGATTCCGGCTACCTCACACGGCGGCTCGTTGACGTGGCGCAAGACGTGATCATCAACGAATTCGATTGCGGCACGGCCGACGGAATCTACGTGGAACCGATTCTCGAAGCCGGCGTCGAAGTCGAGCCGTTGCGCGACCGCGTGGTGGGCCGCGTTTCGCTCGAGAAGATCAAGGACTACGAAGGCAACGTGATCGTCGAGATCAACCAGGAAATCACGGAAGAGCTCGCGAACGCGATTCAGGCCGCCGGCATCGAGCGCGTGAAGATTCGCTCGGTGTTGACGTGCGAGTCCCGCCGCGGAGTTTGCGGACGTTGCTACGGCCGCAACCTGGCTACCGGGCGTTTCGTCGAAATGGGCGAAGCCGTGGGCGTCATCGCGGCGCAGTCTATCGGCGAGCCTGGCACGCAGCTCACGATGCGCACGTTCCACATCGGCGGTACGGCAACCCGCGTCACCGAGCAATCGAAGGTCGAGGCCCGCAACAACGGGTTCGTGAAATTCATCGACCTGAAAGTTGTCGAGGGCCGTGGAAAAACTCTCATCACGATGAACCGGTCGGGCCTGATCGCCGTTGTCGACGAAAAGGGCCGCGAGAAGGAGCGCCACCATGTTGTGTACGGCGCCCGGTTGCGCGTGGAAGATGGCCAGCCGGTCACGCTGGGCCAGACCATGGTCGAGTGGGATCCGTACACGTTCTCGATCCTCACGGAAACGGGCGGCACGATCCAGTTCAAGGACTTGCAGCCCGGCATCACGATCGAAGAGCAGGTGGACGAAGTCACCGGTCTTTCGCAGCTTGTTGTGACGCTGCCACCGGGTGACGAAAAGCATCAGCCGACGATTATCGTGAAGGACTCGGCCGGCCGCATGCGGAAGAAGTACCTCATGCCATCGCGCGCCCACTTGATGGTCGCCGACGGCGATGAGGTGCAGCCGGGTGACGTGCTCGCGAAGATTCCGCGCGAAACCACGAAGACCAAGGACATCACCGGCGGTTTGCCGCGCGTCGTCGAACTCTTCGAAACGCGCAAGCCGAAGGATCCCGCGGTCATCAGCGAAATCGACGGCATCGTGAAGTACGGCGAAATCGCGAAGGGCCAGCGCAAAATCTACGTCGAGAGCGAAGATGGAAGGACGATGAAGGAGTACTCCATCCCTCGCGGCGTTCACATCAACGTTCAGGAAGGCGAGCATGTACGAGCCGGCGAGCCGCTCATTGACGGCCCGCTGAATCCGCACGATTTGCTTGCGGTCTTGGGCGAAAAGTACACGCAGGCGTACCTCGTTAACTCGATTCAAGAGGTCTACCGTCTGCAAGGCGTCAACATCAACGATAAGCACATCGAAACGATCGTGCGCCAGATGATGCGATGGGTGAAGGTGGAAGACGTCGGTGATACGACGTTCCTTCTCGAGGAACAGGTGGACAAGTTCCGCTTCCGCGAGGAGAACGACCGCATCATCCAGAACGGCGGCCGCCCAGCCACGGGTCGTCCGCTGCTCCTTGGCATTACCAAGGCGTCGCTCTCGACCGATTCCTTCATCTCCGCGGCAAGCTTCCAGGAGACCACGCGGGTCCTTACCGAAGCGGCGATCTCCGGGAAGGTGGATTACCTCCGCGGCTTGAAGGAGAACGTCATCATGGGCCGGCTGATCCCTGCGGGCACGGGCCTCGAGCGCTACCGCAACATCCAGCTCCTTACTGAAATGCCCAAGGAGGAGATGCAAACGGCAGAGCCCGATCTCACGCCCGAGGAGGCGGCGGCGCTCGATTTCCTGCGCAAGGACACTGACGCCATCGCCGAAAGCTAGTCTCTCGATCTGCTGAATTCCCTGCGGGCGAGTCCGGTTCACTCGGACTCGCCCATTCTTCTTTTAGCTGACCCTCTTCCGCGTCCGCCTGTACTTGAGGACTGTTGAGTAGTTGGCGTAGACCCTGGCTTTCTTTCCTCGTTCACTCCGCATCCGACTGTAAAATTTAGGATGAGGCAATCTCGGCTGGGCGAATATCGTCCGGTTGCCGGATTGGAGCGCGAGTCGACCATGTCGATCGATCTTTCGAAGGAGCGCCGGTCTCGGTCCGATTCCGGATCGCCTTCGGCGCCTTCCGATAACCTCGTAGAGGTACTTTCTCGTTCCCAGCAAAGCTATCGCGAACTCATCGACAATCTCGATCAGGCCGTTTTCACCCTGTCTCTGAAAGGCGAGATCCGCGTAGCCAACCGCCGCTTGGCTGAAATGTTCGGCGTATCCTTTCGCGATCTGATCGGCCGGTCCGTTACGGACTTCATCGAATCCCCAACGGTTGCGGACTTCGAGAGGATGTTCAGTACCGTCGAGAAAAAGGGCTCATGGCGGGGCATTCTCCCGGTTCGTCTAAAGCGCGAACAGCAGGAGCGGCATTTTTCCTGCTGGGCTCAGCCGGTCGTCGAAGATGGCAGGGTTACCGCAATCACAGGATGGGCGCGCGACGTAACCACGGAACATGAGTCCGAGATTCGCTTTACGGAACTCTTCGAATCCCTGCGGGAGGGGATTTTCTTCACGACGCCTGATGGCGAAGTCATCGACGCGAACCCCGCTCTCGTTCGGATGCTCGGATACGACAGCAAGACCGAGCTGCAACACCGGAATTTTCGCGAAGTCTATGCCAACCAGGCCGACCGCGACGCCCTGATCAGGGACCTTGAGGAGAAAGGTTCGATTCAGGACCGCGAGTTGGTTTTCCAGCGGAAGGATGGGACTCGAATCCATTGCCTTGCCTCGGGATTTGCGATCCGGGATGCCTCCGGACGCGTCGTCAGGGCACAAGGAACACTGGTCGACGTTACGGAACGGCTTGAAATGCAGCGCCGGTTGCACCAGGAGCAGGAGTTCGTGCGCCGGCTGGTTTCGAGCTTTCCCGACATCATCGCGGTGCTGGATCGAGACGGCCGCTACACGTACATGAGCCAGCGGATTCAGGAAGTGCTCGGAAGGCGTCCTGAAGAATATGTTGGCGAGGAACTCGGGGCACGCGCCCATCCCGAGGACAAGCAAAGGCTTGCCGAAGAGCTGCGGAAGCTGCTGAGCGGTGAGAAAGTGCAGCTTCAGGTGGAATTTCGCACTCCTGCCCAGGACGGAACCTGGCGGCTGCTGAGAGCCAGCGCCGGCCCGCTATTCGATGACACCGGCAGGATCAGCGGAGTGGTAGCTTCGGCTCGAGACGTCACCGAATCAAATCGAATCGAACGACAGCTTTCGCAGAAGGAAAAGTTTGCCGCGATGGGACAAATGCTCGCCGGAGCTGCGCACGAGCTGAACAACCCGCTCACTGCGATTCTCGGGGTCGGCGACCTTCTGCGCGAGCGTGCCACCGACGCTGCCGCGCGGCGCCACGCGGAAATCGTCTTGCAGCAAGCCCGTCGTGCGGCCGAAATTGTGCAGAACCTTCTGGCGTTTTCGCGGCCCCTGTCCCAGGGTGGGTCGAAAATCCGCCTCACCGAGCTGGTTCAACACGTCTTGCAGCTTCAACGCGAGCCTTTGCGCCTGAAGAATATCGAGGTGAAGTTCAAGGCGGCTGAGGATGTGCCTGCTGTCATGGGCGACCGCAAGCTGCTCACGCAGGCTTTTCTGAACATTATCACCAACGCCGAGCAGGCGATTTCCTCCGTTCGCGACCACGGAACCCTGCACGTTTCGCTTTCGGCGGAGGGCCAAAGGGCGTGTGCGGCATTTTCGGACGATGGTCCCGGCATCCCGCTCGAGAATGTTCAAATGATTTTTGACCCGTTCTATACCACGAAGCGCCCGGGCGGCGGGTCCGGTCTCGGCCTCACCATCTGTCTCGCGGTTGTGAAGGAGCATGGAGGGACGATCGAAGTCCAGTCGAACAAGGGAGGAGCCACTTTCCGCGTGATGCTCCCGGCTGCTCCGGCCGATCCGGCAAGCAATCGGCTCTCTGGAGGAAAGACCGCCTATGCAGGCACCCAGGTGTTGCGCGGGCGTTCCGTGCTGGTGGTGGACGATGAGGAGAGCATACGCGAGATCGTGCAGGAAGGTCTTGCGGCGCGGGGCGTGAAAGTGGATTGCGCCGCGAATTCGGAGGAAGCTCTTTTGTTACTCCCCGCGCACCCGTATGAGTTCGTGCTTTGCGACTTCAATCTGCCCGGGTTGCACGGGCAACAGCTTTTCGAGCGTATGCGATCGACGATGTCGGATTCGTCTCCGAGATTTGTTTTCATGACGGGTGACCTGGTCGAGCCAGCCACGGTCGCAGCGATTCGCGAGCAGGGCGCTCAAATCCTCCAAAAGCCTTTTCACGTGTCCGCATTGGCCGCCCTTTTGGTGGAGCTCTTGCAGCCGCAGACGGCCGAAAAATAAGCCGAACGAGCGAGAGGTCAGTTGGTCTTGCGCGCCACGCTGGGTGGAAGATCGACGCCAAAATCCCAGACATATATGTTCAGTTGCTCGAGGTCGGTCTTGCCCGGCACCACTTGCACAAGCGCATACTCGCCCGAACTCAGCGTTTGGCCCAGCGTGAAGCGGTAAACGCCCTTTGCGATTTCCCAGCGTTGTAGCAGGAAGGGTTGCATCGCGGCTTGTTGCATTTTGAACAGCTCGTCCACATTCGCGATCTGCCTCGCCGTGCCGTGAACCTTTGCCGGCACCAGCGCCAGATCAGGGTCGCCCTCCTCCGTCGTCCGCATGTAAAACTCGGGCTGGCTCGCGTTCACGCGAACCTTCGAACGCACTCCCTGGATCAAGACCGAGTGCCGGGAAGGCACAATCGGAATGGGCGACAGCACTTTCTCAATCTCGCGCTTTTTGCTCGTTTTGAAATTGGGCTCCGCGGGTGCCACCTGAAGCACGGCCTTGCCGTCAAACGCGAAGACCCCTTCGCCCGGGGGCAGGAAAACTCCGGGTGCGGCTTCAATGCTGGCGTCGATATCCAGAGGCTGCACGATCCGCGCTTCTTCCTGCGTCTGCACCTTCTTGACGAGCGCGGCGTCGTGCTTCGTTTGGTCCGCTTCCGCTTGCTTCGTCTTGTCCCAGTCCACCAGGGACGCCGGCATTTCCTCCCATTGGGAGCTGTCGATGTTGTAGTAGCGAATCCGGTCTCCCTCCACCCTATACTCGCGCACGAGCTGGAAGCTCCCGTCTTTGAGGAAGAGCTTCTTCCCGCGGGGCAAGCCTGACTGGACGGACGCAGCGCCGGATTGAGGCGGACCCGATTGCGAGTCGGCGGCCTTCTGAGGCTGGGTGTTTTGTTGTGCCTTCAGGGCGACGGGACCGAGAGCGAGAAAGCTGGCCAAGAGCGCTGCAGCGCCCAGTTCCGGGTGGGCTTGTGTTCTCGGGTGCCGAGCCATTTCGCCATCCGCCTTCTCAAGACTCAGATGCAAGGTGCGCTCAGTAGGTTGAGCGACTCAGGATAGCTCTGCCGAGGTCGCGGGGCAACGGGCGCACAAAAACCGAAACGGCCCTCCGATTCCTCGAAAGGCCGTCTATGTTTGCCTCTTTGCTGAGGGGAAGAAACTTAGTGTTCGCAGCGCGGGTGGAGCACGGTCAATATCATCAGGTCCGAGTTCGTGAAAAGCCACTTTTCGGCTTCCGCTCCCGCGGCTTCCGCTGCGCGCGCGAGGGTCCCCAGATGGCGGTTGCGCGCAAGGCCGCGAAGATGGTCCAGGCAAATGCCGGTCAAGTGCGCGACTTCGTCTTCCGTGAAGAACTTCTGGCTCGACTTGATTCGGACCATTTTCGAGCTCCTCGCCTACTTCGATGCTAGAGACACAATAAACGCCGCCATGATTTGCCTGCAATAGGCGTTCCGTACTATTCGCGACGGGACTTTTTGGTAGAGCGCGATGCAAAATGCTTTGCATTCTGTGAGTTGGCCACGAAACCTTCGATTCGCCTTGCCGAATTGCTCCAGGTTCGGTCGAGGCAAAATGGAAAAACGAATACTAGAGGTGGAATGTTTCTACGGTTTCGCGGAATTGTTTTTACGGGGAGAATTTGCCGAGGAAGAGAAATTGCATATCTGGCGTCGAGGTCGAAGAGTGGGGGGCGCTTCCGAAGTCGACAGCATCATGGGCTGGCTCACAGCGAGAAGCCTCCGGCACGCTCGAACGCGTGTGCCAATTGCAGGACGCGGCCTTCGCCGAAATGCCGCCCAAAGATTTGCATACCCACGGGCAGGCCGGCTTTCGTCTTGCCGCAGGGGATTGAGATGCCCGGAACGCCCGCCAGAGACCCCGTAACGGTATAAATGTCAGCTAGATACATCTGGAGAGGGTCGGCCGTTTTCTCGCCGAGGCGAAAGGCCGGTGTAGGGGCGGTCGGCGTGATGATGGCGTCCACCTTTTGAAAGGCGTCGGAGAAATCGCGGGCAATTAGCGACCGGACTTTCTGGGCGCGCAGATAGTAGGCGTCATAATAGCCCGCGGAAAGGGCGTAAGTCCCAAGCATGATCCGTCGCTTCACCTCAGCCCCGAACCCGCGCTCCCGAGTGCGCCGGTACATCTCCGCAAGAGTTGAGCCGGGGACGCGGAGGCCGTACCGTACGCCGTCGTATCGAGCCAAGTTCGAGCTGGCCTCGGCGGTAGCGATGATGTAATAGGTGGCGATAGCATAGTCCGTGTGCGGCATGTGGAGCGTGATGCGCTTGCAGCCCAACCGTTCTAGAAGCGCGATGCCTGCCTGCACCTTCTCCCGTACTTCACCGTCTAGGCCTTCACCGAAGTAGTCCTCCGGGACACCGATGCGAATGCCGTCGAAAGGTCCTGCGATCTCGGCAGCATAGTCGGTGACTGGGACAGGCGCGGAAGTCGAGTCGTTCTCGTCTCTTCCGGCGATTACAGACATAACCGTCGCTGAGTCATCCGAGGTGGTTGCAAATGGCCCGATACGGTCGAGTGAAGAGGCGAAGGCGATTAGACCGTAGCGCGATACGCGCCCGTATGTCGGCATAAGGGCTGGGATGCCACAATACGCCCCCGGCTGGCGGATTGATCCGCCGGTGTCCGTACCCAGTGCGACGACCGCCAGACCTCCCGCGACCGCCGCGGCAGAGCCTCCGCTCGACCCACCGGGCACGCGGTCGGGCGCAATCGGGTTCCGTACTGGGCCGTATGCGGAGTTCTCGTTCGAGCTGCCCATGGCAAACTCGTCGCAATTGGTCTTGCCGAGGATGACGGCACCCGCTTTCTCGAGCCGCTCGACGGCAGTTGCGTCGTAGGGCGGGATGTAATGCTCGAGGATCTTCGAGCCACAGGTGGTGCGAATGCCTTTGGTGCTGATGACATCCTTGATGGCGAGCGGCACGCCGGCGAGGGACGGCAAGTCTTCGCGCCTGGCGACAGCCGCGTCCATTCGGTCGGCTTGCGCGAAGGCGCGTTCGGGACTCAGGGTGAGGAAGGCGTTCAGCTCGGGGTTGCGCTTGTCGATGCGGGTGTAAAAATCGGACGTCAGCTCCCGGGCGGAGACCTTGCGCGCCTTGAGCGCGGCGCGGACGCTGGCGATGGTCCAAGGTGCGGCGGCGCTCATCGGTCGATCACCTTGGGGACGCGGAAGAAGGGTGGGGCGGCATCCGCGGCTTGGGCTAGGACGGCGGGCGCGACGTCGCACGGGCTGGGCACGTCCTCTCGAAGTTCCGGATGCTCATCGCCTTGCTGTTTGAGTAGAACCTGGGCCATTGGTTCGACCGAGGTGACGTCAAGTTCCTCGAGTTTGCCGATGTAGGTGAGGATTTCGTCCAGCTGGCCGCGATAGAGGTCGATCTCTTCGGGCGAGAGTTCGAGGTGCGCCAGCTCGGCGACGCGGATGACGTCTTCGCGGCTAATTTTCATGGGCAAACACGCCAAAAGTGTACCGATTGACCGAGGCTTCGGTGCCTGTGTTTTCTGTGACTTACGGCGATTTCTGTTTGCAAAGTGTACCGATTAACGAGGGGCGAGGGGCGAGGGGTGAGGGGGGAGGGAGGCAGGGTCGCGAGGGGGCTAATCGCGCTGGCAAAGTACCCCCCTACCCTACCGTATATTAGAGTGGGTCGCGGGTGAATGTTTTCAGTCATTTGCGTCGATTTCTAATCCCGGTCCTCTCTGTAGATTTCATAGGTCGCTGCCCAGGGCGCGGCGGATGCTTCCGCTCGGGATCCCCGTTGCCGTTCCCGTCATCCGACTCCTAGTAACCAAATTGCCATTATACCATGCTCGTCAAGGGGGTCGGTTCTAGGACCATTGCCGCGCCTACGGCTTCCACCAGAAGGCCGCGAAGGACGAATGCAGAACCCTTGAAACCACAGATGAACACAGATAAACACACAGATGAAAGCCGGAAGAGGCAGGCGCAAGCTCGCAGTCCGGACGGACGCGTATGGATCTGAATTTTGGACGGCAAGACGCTGGCGTATGGAGTACTCGGGCCTGAATTTAAAGATCTTGGGTCCTGACGAGATGGGCAGAGTCTGGCGCTAGTTCTCTGAGTAGGCCGTGCAGGTCGAGCAGCCGCGTGTACATCGCCAACTTGCCGTCCGGCGTGCGCGGCCAAACCTCCTTGGGCTTGTCGCAATATAACTCCACTCCGTTCTCGTCTGGGTCGCGCAGGTAAATCGACTCGCTGACGCCGTGGTCTGCCGCACCCTCAAGTGGAACTCCCGCGGAAAGCACTCGTTTCAGCGCACCTGCCAGTGCCGGGCGGTTCGGGTAAAGAATCGCAGTGTGGTAGAGGCCGGTCGTGCCCGGACCTGGTGGTGGCCCGCCAAGACTCTCCCAGGTATTCAGCGCGATGTGATGATGGTAGCCACCTGCGGAAAGAAAAACCGCGCTGTCGCCGATCCGCTGCGTGATCTCGAGACCAAGAATTCCAGAATAGAATTCGAGCGCTCTCTCGAGGTTGGCGACCTTGAGGTGAACGTGACCGATTCGAACGCCAGGGTCGGCGACGTACGGCGACGGCGCGGTGTTAGTTCGCTTGGAGGGAGACATAGGTGCAACCCGTTAGATGAATCTAAGAGAATCGGAGTTTCACGCCCGGCTTCGTGGGAGTCAAGGCGGCAGCCGTGTCGATAGGGGTGTGTCACGCCTACGGGGCTTTTCCGGCAACCTAGGTTGCTATTCTTCTCGCAACGCGACCATCGGATCCACTCGCGTCGCCCGCCACGCGGGAATGACGGTCGCGGCAAACGCTACCGCCGCCAACAGGGCTGGCACTGTCGCGAAGGTGAGCGCATCTGTGGCACTCACCCCAAATAGCAAGCTGTTCATAATGCGAGTCAACCCGAATGCGCCCGCAAGGCCCACCGCGATTCCAATGCCCGCCAACTGCATCCCCTGCCGCACCACCAGCCCGATAATATTCCCGGGCTGTGCGCCCAATGTCACGAGCACGCCGATATCGTGAGTGCTCTGCGTCACCAAATGTGACATTACGCCGTAGAGTCCCACTGCCGCCAGCAACAGTGCGAACACCGCAAACGCACCCAGCATCGTGCTCGCAAAGCGCTGGCGTGCCAGCGAATCATGCAGCCGTTCCTGCATGGTCCGGATTTCGTAAACAACCACGTCAGGATCGACCGCATGGATTTGGCTTACGACCGCGGAAGATAATCCTGCCGCTTCCGATGAGGTGCGCACCGCCAGAAACATTCTAGGATCGGAGTACTGCTGTTGCGGAACATAGGTCGCGATCTTGCCATCCGTCTCCAGGCCGTATTGTTTGACTACGCCCACCACACCCACAATAGTGAGCGGCTTCTTAGGGTTCCGACCCCCATAAGTGTTTTCCGATGGGATCGCTGTCCGGCCAGAAGCGCTGTGCGAATTTCTCGTCAATGATCACCACTTGCGGCTTGTCCGCGTTATCATCTTCGGTGAAAAATCGGCCCTTGCGCAGCGGAATCTCCATCGTCCGAAAATAATCCGTGCTTGCGACGCGAAAATCCGCTTGCAACTCCTGCCCTGGCGGCGGTGCGTAGCCCTCCACGTTGATTGGTCCCCAACCCACCTCACCCGTTAGCGGCAGTGCCGAAACCACGCCTTCCGCCACCACGCCGGGCAGATGCGCGACGCGGCTCTCGAATTCCTTGTAGAAGTTGATGACTGCTTTATCGGCGTCGTACTTCGGACCGGCGGCGGCCACCTCCATCGTCAGCACATGATCGGTGGTGAACCCGGGCGGCACGCTTTGCAATCGCACGAAGCTGCGAATCAGCAGCCCAGCTCCGATCAAGAGCATCAGGGAAAGAGTCAGCTCGGAAACGATCAGCAACGCCCGTAAACTGTGTCGACGTAGGTGCAAACCACCGTCGCTCTGACCGCTGCGCCCGCCGGCCTTCAGCGACGCTGTTTAGATCCACTTTGACGGCGCGCCACACCGGCGCCACGCCAAAAAGAATGCCAGTTGCGAGCGAAACGCCAAGCGTGAAAACTAGAACGCCGCCATTGATGCCGATGTCCTCCAATCTTGGAATATTTCCGGGATTCATCGCGCGCACCACGTAAATACTCAGTTGCGCGACAAGCAGCCCAGTCGCGCCGCCGAGAAGTCCCAGAAGAACGCTTTCCGTGAATAGCTGCCGCGCTAGCCGCTGCCAGCCGGCTCCCAAAGCGGTGCGGATGGCCACTTCTTTTTTGCGCCCTGCCGCGCGCGCGAGCAGCAGGTTTGCAACGTTGGCGCACGCGATCAACAGCACGAGTCCGACCGACCCCAGTAGCACCAGCAGCGTCAGGCGGACGTCCCCAACTACCTGCTCCTGCAGCCCCACGACCTGCATGCCGAAGCCGGCGTTGCCCTTGTCCTTCTCTCGAATTCGGCTGGCGATAACGTCAATGTCCGCCTGCGCCTTTTGCACGGAGACGCCCGGTTTCAATCGCACGATAAGGTTGTAGTTTTCGTCGCGCCTGGTGTATTTAAAGGCATCCGCTCCCAGCGGCAACGGCGCAAAGATATCCATCTTGTCCATGGGGATTTCCGCCGGCATCACTTCGGCGGTAAGCACGAAACCGCCTTGCAGTACGCCCGCTACGGTGAACGGGTTACCGTCGAGCACGATGGTCTTCCCTACGATCCCTGGGTCTGAATTGAACAAGCGTTTCCACACTCGCTCGGTGAGAATCGCAACGTCCGCTTTGCCAGGCTTGTCGTCCTCAGGCAGCAACAGACGGCCAAGCAGAGGTTTTGCGCCGAGCATCTCCAACAGGGTCGATTGCGTCCTCATTCCAAAAAGCCGCTCCGGCTGCTCGCGGCCCGTCAATACGAAAATCTGGCTCTGCGCCAGAGCCATCTTTTCGAAAGAGTGGTTCTCGTTCTGGACATCCATGTATTCGCCGGGCGAGAGCCAATCGCGGAAGATTCCAAGCGCCGGAGAATGTTGCCACACGGCAGCCAGCCGCTCGGGATGCGGATATGGAAGCGGACGAAGCAGCAGAGCGTCTACAACGCTGAAAATGGCCGCGTTGGCGCCGATTCCAATCGCCAACGAGGCGACAATCACCGCCGTCAGCAGGGAGTTCTTGCGAAGCATTCGCCAGGCATACTGAAGGTCTTGGTACAAGGTGTGCATCATCCGCCCCTTCCGGGAGTTTCTGCCAGCGCCTGACGGGAGTCAAGGCGGCAGCGGGAGTCTGCGTGAGAACTACGGTTGAGCGACCAGGGGCGTGAAACCTTGGAACCACAGATGAAGACACCCGAACCCGAGTGCGAGGCTGACTGTCACGCACTCAATCGTCCCTCCGGGACTCGTTCTTGTTTTGTGGCTTGGTTCCCCGGCATTCCGCTTCGCTCTTCTGGATGTCAGGGTTTGAATCATCAAACCCTGAAACCCTCCGGGCTAAGTACAATCGCCGCTCCGCGGCTCTGAACCGAAGAAAGTTACGCTGACTGTCACGCACTCAATCGTCCCTCCGGGACTCGTTCTTGTTTTGTGGCTTAGTTCCCGGCATTCCGCTTCGCTCTTCTGGATGTCAGGGTTTGAATCATCAAACCCTGAAACCCTCCGGCTGAGTACAATCGCCGCTCCGCGGCTCTGAACCGAAGAAAGTGACGGCACAGCATGGGTTCGGCTGCGCTCACCACAGGTGCTGTGCCCCTAGGCAGAAAAAGCGACAGGAGCCGGGCGGGTCCCGCCACGGCGGACAAGCTGAGACCCGCCCCTACGGAAGCAAGCGGCAATGCGAAATTAGGGTTGGTTGTGAGACGGCGATGCGGGAGTTTTTGGTGGGGGAGCCTGGCGTCGGGGTCGGCTTCGGAGTGGCTGGCGGAGCCGGGGCTTTGGGGATGGGCTTTCACGGCGGGCGAGACGGGCGCGGCGCCTTGGCCTAGGCCTTGCTCGGCGGCGTCGGCTGGAGGGGCGGTATCGGGCGTATCCACCAGGATCTGTTTTGCGCCGGCGAGCTTTTCGAGCGGCACTACGTTCTGAAAATCCTCGACGGGCGTGCCGTGCGTGGCGCCTTGCATGAACTCGAGCCAGATGGGCAGGGCGGCGCGAGCCCCGGTTTCCTTCTTGCCGAGCGAAATGCGCTTGTCGTCGTTTCCCACCCAGACGCCGGCGGTGAGCTGCGGCGTAAAGCCGATATACCACGCGTCGGTGAAATCGTTCGTCGTCCCGGTCTTGCCTGCGGAGGGCCTGCCAAGCTCCTTGGCGCGCACTCCGGTTCCGAATTGCACGACTTCTTCGAGCATGGCGGTCATGGTGCGCGCCACGTCGGGCGGCATCACGTCGGTCACCTGCGGGCGGTACTCTTCGAGGACCGCGCCGTCATAAGAGGTTACGCGCTTGATGTAGTGCGGCTCGATGTGGATGCCGTCGTCGGGGAAAACCGTGAATGCGGACGTGTGCTCCATCAAGGTGAGGTCGGCGGCGCCGAGCGCGAGAGGCAGATACGGCGGCAGGGGGCTGGTGATGCCGCATTTCCGCGCGACCGCGATCATGTTCTGGATTCCAACTTTGTCGAGTTCGCGCACCGCCGGAATATTTCGCGAATCCGCCAGAGCGCGGCGCAGCGTGATTCGCCCTTCGAATTTTTCGTCGTAGTTGTGCGGCGTATAGGATTGGCCGCCGCTGCGGAACGATATCGGCTCATCCACCACCGTGTCGAACGGCGAAGCGCCCTGCTCGAGGGCGGTGGCGTAGACGTAGACCTTGAAGGAGCTGCCCGTCTGGCGCGAAGGCCTGGGTGGCGCGATTGTATTTGGATTCGTCGAAATCGTAGCCGCCGACCAGGGCCTTGATGTCGCCGGTGGGATTATCGATCGCAAGCAAGGCCGCCTGCGCCGCCGGCTCCTGCTCGAGTTCAACGCGCGCGGTGATGCCGGAAACTTCCTGCACCTGGACGACAACGAGGTCGCCAACCGTCAGAAACTGCGGCGGCGACTTGTGGCCGGTCCAGGCGAAATCGGCCGGCGTAAGCATCGCGCGATAGGAGCCGATCTTGATGGTGGCGAAAGTGGGCTGCACCAGCGGTGACGAGGCCCGTGACGTAGTCATCCTTTTCGATCGAGCTGCGCCAATCGTCGCTCTACGTATTTGTCGAGCGTGCCGAGATGATCGCGAAGAATGTTGGGCAGGTTCCCGCGCCAGCCGTGGCGCCGGTCGTACGCGTGCAAGCCGTCGCGCACGGCGCGGTCGGCGGCTTTCTGCATGTCCACATTCAAGGTGGTGTAGACGCGCAAACCCTGCTCGTGAACGGCCGCTGTTCCATAGGTGTGTTCGAGATACTGGCGGATTTCTTCGACGAAGTAGGGCGCGAGGTCATTTCGGCCGTTCGTGATGCGCAAGCCCAGCGGCGACCGCGTGGCGGTTTCCGCTTGCGCCTGCGTGATCTTGCGATCGTGCGCCAGCAGCGACAGAACGAGGTTGCGTCTCGCCAGCGCGCGCTCGGGATGCGTGATGGGCGAATAGACCGGCCCGCGAATGATGGCCGCGAGCGTGGCGGACTCGGCGAGGGTCAACTGCGCGACAGGTTTGCTGAAATAGTATTCGGATGCGGCTTCGAAACCGTAGTTTCCCGCGCCCAGGTAAATTTGATTGCAGTACATCGTGAAAATCTGTTCTTTGGTGTAGTGGCGCTCGATTTCGATGGCGAGAATCGTCTCCTGCATTTTGCGGTGAAAGCTGCGGTCGGAGCGATTCAGGAAGAGGCCGCCGGCGAGCTGCATCGTCAGGGTGCTGGCGCCTTCCTTGATTTGATGATGGCGGATGTCGTGCCAGGCGGCCTGGAGGACGCGCGGAAAATCGACGCCCCAGTGTTCTTCGAAGTGCTGGTCCTCGGTGGTGAGGATCGCGTTCCTTCAGCGTCTTGGGAATCTGGCCGGAGGCGAGCAGGATGCGGCGCTGCAAGGCGAACGTGCCGATGGATTGGCCGTCGTCGGAATACAGCTCGGTGACCACGTTGGGGCGATAGTCTTCGAGCGCGCGAATCTCCGGCAAATCGCTGGTATAGACGAACAGCAGCCCTATCGTGGCGCCGAACGGCAATCGAGCAGAGCACGAGAAACGAGAACGCCAGGCGCCCAAACAGCGTCCCGCTTCCGATTTTTATGATGGCGCGATTATTCTCCACGACCTTTTCATTCTATCGCATCCGCGAAAGGCGTGGATTGGCGGGGTTGGGGAGTGTTTACAAGAGGGCGAGTTGAGAGTTCAGAGTTTAGAGAAGGCGCGACGGATGTTTTTTTGCCACAGAGGAAAAGAGAACACAGAGGAAAGAGTCAATCGTCCCTACGGGACTCGTTCTTGTTTTTGGCTGGTTTTCCCGGCACTCCGCTCCGCTGCGTCAGGGTTGAATCATCAAACCCAAACCCTGCCGGGCTAAGTACAATCGCCGCTCCGCGGCTTTTGAGTTACATGGGGAGGTGGATCAGGACAGGGTGATTCAATTTCGCCGCGTCGTAGATG
>CAWBGW010000003.1:0-73340 GCA_963788345.1 uncultured Acidobacteriota bacterium
CCGGCATGGCCTGCATGATGGCGACGTCGCGCAGCCCGGCGACGCCGTCCGGCTCCGGCTCACGGCCGGCGCGAATGCAGGCGGCGAGGTGGTCAATCTCGAGGTGAAATTCCTCGACCGGCTTGTAGACTTTCCCGAACCATTTCGAGCCGATCTGTCCGAAGAGCCTTCGTTCTTCGTTGTAGGCGTAGGCGGGGTTCAGCGCCACCCAGCCTTTTTCGGCATGAATCTGCAGGAAGGACGCCTTTTCCGCGGCGAAGCTGCTGGAGGCTTGCATGTAAAGCCCGTCGGGGAACGTGAGTTGGAACGAAATGCTTTCCTCCACTTCCTTGAAGCGCTCGGGATCGGTGGTCCACGAATAGGCTTCCGCGGCCGCGGGTTCCATTCCCGTGAGCCAGCGAATCGTATTGATGCAGTAGATTCCGATGTCGAGGAGCGAACCGCCGCCGGCGAGTTCGCGGCTCAGGTGCCAGACCTGCGCGGCGGGGAGATTGAATGTAAACGCCGAATGAATGAGTTTCAGGCGGCCCAGCTTTCCGCTCGCGAGCAATTTCTTCAGGTCGAGCGCCGCCGGCTCGAAGTATTTGCGGTAGGCGGTCATCAACTTGACGTTGTTCGCGCGGCACGCCTCGACCATTTGGCGGCATTCGGCGACGTTATTGGCGAGCGGCTTCTCGCAGAGAACGTGCTTTCCGGCGGCGGCGGCGCGCAGAGTAAATTCCAGGTGCGTGCTGTTGTTCGTGGCGATGTAGACGGCTTCGACTTCGGGATTGCGCAGGCAGTCTTCGAAGCGATCGTAGGTGAAATACCGCGAAGCGTGGAACTTCGCCGCGAGCCGCTTGGCTTTCTTTGGGTCGCTGCTGACCAGAGCCACGAGGCGTGATTTCTTCGCGTGGCGGAAGGCGGGCAAGATGGCGCGTTCGGAAATGTGTCCGAGGCCAACAACCGCAAATCCCACGCGTTTTGACTGGGCCATAGGGTGTTAGCGGGCAGGTCAGTTGGGCGCCGCAAGTTCGCGGTCGGCGTCTTCCACCGTGGCGTACGGGCGGAATAGCTGGTTCGTGTGCGTCATGTCCACCAGAGCCTTCACCTGCTCGTTCATCCCTGCAAACACCAGCTTGCGCTGGGCACGCTGGGAAGAAACGAACGCCCCCACCATGGCGCCAAGGCCGGCGGAGTCAACAAAAGGCACGCCGCTGAAGTCCACGATCAAGACAGGCGACGGATCGTTGCGCACCGTGTCCTGAAACTCGAAGACGGTGTGAATATTCAGCGGTCCCTTTAGTTGGAGGATTTTCGCGCCCGATCGAACTCCTGCAGATGCCACGATTTGAATGTTCTCGTTAACCATCGCGCCGAGATTCTAACGAAATCCGCGTCGAGTGCAATGTGAATATTACGTTACAACTGGTCGGCGCGCCTGGTTTGCTGGTTCTTGCCTCCGTGAGATGAGCGGGACAGCAGGGAAAGGCTCGATTCCGTTACTGGTTCAGGAAACTGCGCTGGACAGGCTTTCGGGAAGTCTCTAATCTAGTTTGTGTCGCAATTTTTCAGGAGAAGATCGCGTCGATGAAGTGCAGAAACATTCTGGAGGCGATGTTCAACACGCCGTTGATTCGCCTGAACCGGGTGACGAAGGATATTCCCGCCGAAGTGTACGTCAAGGCTGATTACCTGAATCCCGGCGGCTCGGTGAAGGACCGCATCGGCATCTCGATGATTGACGACGCGGAGCGTCGCGGCCTGCTGAAGCCCGGCGGCACCATCATCGAAGGGACCTCGGGGAACACGGGTATGGGACTGGCGCTGGTGGCGTGCGTCCGCGGCTATAAGGTGGTGTTCACCATCACCGACAAGCAGTCGCGCGAGAAAATCGATCTGCTGAAGGCGTTCGGGGCCGAAGTGATCGTGTGCCCGACGGCCGTGGAGCCGGAGGATCCGCGCAGCTATTACTCCGTGGCGAAAAAACTGGCGCGCGAAATTCCCAACGCGTTCTATCCCAACCAGTATGAGAACCAGATGAACCCGGAGGCGCACTACCGCACGACGGGACCTGAAATCTGGAAAGACACCGAAGGCAAAATCACGCACTTCGTTTGCGGCATGGGAACCGGCGGCACGATCAGCGGCGTGGGGCGCTACCTGAAGGAACAGAATCCGAACGTCAAGATTATCGGCGTCGATCCGTACGGCTCGCTTTACTACGAGTACGTGAAGACCGGGAAGATCGGCAAAGCGCTGACGTATGTGGTGGAAGGAATCGGCGAAGACATCTTCCCCAGCACGATGCATTTCAACGTTCTCGACGACGTGTTGCAGGTGCACGACGAAGAGTGTTTCGTGTGGGCGCGGAAACTCGCCAAGCTCGAAGGCATTTTCACCGGCGGTTCGGGAGGCGGCTGCGTCTCCGCGGCTTTGAAGGTGGCGAAGGATTGCAAGAAGAGCGATTTCGTCGTGGCGTTCCTGCCGGATTCAGGGACGCGCTACCTCAGCAAGGTTTTCAACGACAGTTGGATGCGCGAGCACGGCTACACCGAGGCGGAAGTGACGCTGACGGCCGCGGACGTGGTTCGCGTGAAGCGGCAGAACGGAAAATCGCGCGAACTGATCGTCGCGCGCCCGTATCAGACCGTGTTCCACGCGCTGCACACCATGCAGCAGCAGGATATTTCGCAGTTGCCGGTGTTCGAGGAAGAAAACCTGATCGGCACCGTGTTCGAGGATCAGATTCTGAATCTCGCGCTGCAGGGAAAAGATCTGCGCAAGCTGGTGATCCGCGAAGTGATGGGCGCGCCGCTGCCGCAAGTTCCGGCGAACGCTCCCGTCGAGCGCATCACGTACATCCTCAGCCACGATAGCCCCGCCGTCTTCGTCGAGATGAAGGAAGGCAAGCTCGAAGTCCTCACCAAGTTCGACCTGATGGACACGGTGGCCGGCCTCGTAGGCCAAAAGCGCTGAATCGGCGGTCACTACTCCACAGAACGGGAAAGCCCCTTTGGCGTCAATGTGCGATCTGTGGGGTGCAACCTGAACGGTGAGGCGTGTTTTGCCCGCAAAGGTTCTACTGTTCCTGCGGCTGCTTCTGGTTCGATATGTTCTGTGCTTCTTTCGGATCCCCGATTTTTTGCGACGCGCCCACCCAGAAGAGCTTAAAGTTCGCTGAAGTGATGGTAGTGGTGCAAGAAAGTGGCCCTGATATTGAATGTAAGCGTCGACGTTCTCGGGCAGCCATAGAGTCGACGTGGTGCGCCTGAAAGGAGACCAGCTTGTAGTCGATCGCGAAGTGTTCGCGTTTCAAGTCGATCGGCTTTATGTCTTTCACCAGGTCCGTTTCAAGGTGCAGCACCTGTCCACCCTTTTCTGAAACCCAAGCCCGTCCTTTGAGGGGCAACGAGTAGTCGTGAGACGGCGAGGAGAAGCTCGCGAGAACGCTGGGGCGATCCGGCCGTTGCTCGAAATGCATCACCCACGCTGGTTGTTCGTTCCACTTGCCCAGCCCCTCGCACTTCCAGTCGAGATCATTCTGGACAACGGGATGAAACGCCAGCGACAGAGCGGGCGCGCCCATGTCCGCTATGTTTCCTGGAAGCTTAACTTCCTCCTTGCCCTGGTTTCGGACTTCCTGAACTTGAAAAACCTTCGGTGACACTTGCTCGATGAAGACCAGGTAGTTGAATGTCTCACTGTTAGCTCGTTCGAGCTCACCGTTCCGTTTAATCTCGACCGCCTGAAACTCCTCGGTTGCCGAGAACTCCTGCAAGGTTGCGACAACTTGCTCAGCGTTCCCTTCAGCCGCCTTCAGAATTTGGGTGAGAGGGCAGGTCACCCCCGAAATCACGAACGGAGTGGTAGCATCGATGTCCGGCGGCGCCCAATCGGCTCTCGGCGGAACTTCCAGAGGAGGTTCAGGAGACAAAGCTATCTCGGTCGACCCAGGAACCGAAGTGCGCAGCGAAACTGGGGTCGTCACTTCCTTGGCAGGCTGCCGCATGAGTTTCGCCCACTCCACCGCAGTGTGCGCGTTCTCATCCTTCGGGTACGTTTCCGCGAACTTGTCGAAGGCTGCCGCGGCTTCGCTTCGCTCTCCCAAGCCGGCTAGCGCCTGCCCCAGGACCAGCTCCGCCTTCCCAGCCTTGTCCTTCCCGATCTTGAGCGCTTGCACTGCGTGGTCGCGCGCTTCCGCGATATTTCTTCACACCGAGGTATGAAGCCGCGAGCAGCCACTCAGCTTTCCAGGAGCTCGCATCGAATTGGACGGCCTTGCTTAGAACGTCCACCGCCCCGGCGTTGTCGCCTAGCCTGTAGCGCACCGTCCCGAGAGCGGTTAATGCGCCGGGGCTCGCGCGAGTCGATCGAAACGGACTTCTCCAGGTACGGTTTTGCCTGTTTTACTTGGTTGGAAAGCAAATATGTCATCCCCATGACGTACTGGACATAGGGATTGCTCGGGGAAAGTTGCAGGGCCTTCTGCGTGTGCTTTTGCGCCGACGGAATATTGCCGCGCTGCAGGTCTTCCAGGGCGTGCTGGACTTCCTTCTGGGCCGTGGGTGCCAGCACGAAATCCCCGGTCGGCGGATGGAAGACCAACTCTTGGTCCACGGGCCTCATAAGGACAATGACGGTAGAGGTCACCCCGGGAGTGTTCGCCAGGCGCACCGCCTCCCTCCCGGGTTGATACCCTGCCGCCATTACCTGCACACTGTAATCGTTGCCAATTCCCACCCCGTCGAACCTCCACCCTCCACCTACCATCTGTGGTGTGGCTGATAGGGGGGCACCGCCGGACGCAGGTATAATCTGAATGACCGGCGTCAGTTGACGCGGCAGTAGCTGACCGTCCTCAGTTCGCAAGTACACCATAACGGTTCCGTAGACAGTCGGGTCGAAGGTGGTCGCCGCGCTGCCCATCGGCGGGGGATCTGGGAGCTGACCAAAAGCTGCGGCAGAAATGGCGAATGAAATCAGCGCGCCGGTGAGAAGCTTGAGTAGTCCAGATTTCATACGTCCTCTAGGGAAGGTTGCCTGCTGAGCGCAGATCCTCATGGAGATACGCAGCGCAACTCCTGTTGCCGTGACGATACAGAAGGTTGACCTTGCGTGTCAATGCCCACCTCCAGTCCGGACGTCTGCCCGTCCGCCCCGCACGCGCGGCGGTTCCTGTGCGGCGCGGGAAAGGTCCGTGCAACAAGCAATGCTATACTTTTGGGTTCACTTTCCGGTGCGGAGCCGGGTGAGCTACCGAAACAACCATGCGAATTGAAGACTTTAGCGAACGGCTGCGCACGTCCATCCTCGTGGGAGACGGCGCGATGGGCTCGCTTCTCTACGAAGAGGGGCAGCGTTGCGTCGAGGAGCTGAATTCCTCGCATGCCGAGAATGTTTTCCGCGCCCACCAGGCCTACATCGAAGCCGGCGCGCAGCTCATCGAAACCAATACGTTCGGCGCCAACCGGCACAAGCTCAGCGAACTCGGAATCGCGAATCGTGTGGCCGAGTTCAATCACCGCGGAGTAAAGCTTGCCCGCGAAGCCCGGGAGGCCGCCAAGCACGAAGTCCTGATCGCCGGCTCGATGGGGCCACTGGGAATCGCTCTCCAGATGCGCGAAATGCCGGAAGAGCAGATTTTCGCGATTTTCAAGGAGCAGGCGGGAGCGCTCGAGGAACGCGGCGTCGATTTGTTCCTGCTGGAGACTTTCAGCGACGTTGAGGAGCTGCGGATAGCGCTCGACGCCATTCGCTCCTTCTCGCGGCTCCCGATTGTTGCCGAGCTGACGTACTCGGAGGAAGGCACGACGATCGGCGGCACTCGCCCCCAGGAAGCGTGGGAAGCGCTGAAAGGGAAGAACATCCAGGCCGTCGGCGCGAATTGCACGATCGGGCCGCAGCTCTTGCTTCCGGTTCTTCGCGAGCTTGCCGGAAGCGCATCGCTTCCGCTCTCCGCGATGCCCAACGCCGGATTTCCCAAGCGCGTTGGCGACCGCACCGTATATCCGCGCTCCTCGCCTGAGTATTTCGCGCTTTTCGCGCAGGAGGCTGCCGATCTGGGCGCCCGTATCATCGGCGGATGCTGCGGCACCACGCCTGAGCACATTCGCGCGATCGCGGAAGCGGTGAAGAAGCTTCACCCGGCGAAATTGGCTCCCGGCAAAGGCGGCCGCTGCCGGCGTCGAAGTGATGGAACGCGCCGAACGCGTCCGCCGCATCACGGCGCGCGAACCGGACAGCCAGCTATGGAAGAAGATACAAGCGCAGAAGTTCGTCACATCGGTGGAAATCGATCCGCCCAAGGGCGTCACGATCGAGCGCATCGTGGACCAGGTGACCAAGGTGATGTCGTGCGCGGAAGTGGATGCGATCGACATCAATAGCGGCACGCTGGCGCGCGTTGGCATGGATGCGCTGGTGCTGGCGGGCGCGCTGGAAGCGCACGGCTTTGAAACGATCCCGCACCTCACCACGCGCGACGCCAATATCATCGGCCTGCAAGCCATGCTGCTGGGCGCATGGGCCGTGGGAGGCGTGCGAAACGTGCTGGCAATCACGGGCGATCCGCCGTCGGTGGGCGACTATCCCGAAACGAATGGAGTGTACGAGCTGGATTCGATCGGGCTCGTGAAGGTGCTCGCGCGCCTGAATCAGGGAACCGACTGGGCGGGCAAGAATCTGGGCGGCGCGACGAATTTCACGATTGGAGTGGCCGTGAATCCCGTCGCGGAAGATGTGGATGAAGAGTTGCGGCGGTTCGAGGCCAAGATCGAAGCCGGCGCGCATTTCGCGATGACGCAGCCCATTTTCGATCCCGCGCACTGGAGCGCGTTTCTCAAGCGCCTGGGCGGCAAGTCGCCGATACCTATTATCGTGGGATTGTGGCCGCTGACAAGCTACAAGCAAGCCCTCCGGCTCAATAACGAGGTTCCGGGCATCGTGATTCCCGACGCCACTCTGCGCGAAATGGAGAAGGCGGGGACGCGGCTCGCGAACGAGGGTTTGCTCTGGCGCGCATCATGCTCGACTGGGCTCGGACGGCACGCAGCGAGGGAATTGCAGGGGCCTACCTGATTCCGCCCTTCAAGCGTTACGAAGAGATTCTGGAGCTATTCGGCGAGCGGCCCAAACGTGGTGACGGCCGTTCGCTGACCAGGGGATTCTCCCGCGTTTCAGAAGAACCAAAATCTCTTGCGCTTTTGCTCGCGCGTTCCGGCGTTTTCCGCTTCCAATTCTTCGGATAACTCTGGAACATAGGGCAAAGTTCGCCCTTCGAATGCCGCCAGAGGATTGTCCACCAACAGCGCCTGCGCGACATCTTCCCCGCGTCTCTTCGCCACCAATTCGAAGGCTTCCTTCAGCTTCAATGGCCGCGACGTGGTGTTGTGCGCGTCGCTCGCGAGGAAGTGAACCGCGCCGCCGTCGAGCCATCGCTCAGCCGATTCTTGCGCGGCCTTTCCGAACTTGCCCAGCAACGACTGCGCCGTTATCTGGGCGTAGCAGCCCTGTTGCAGCCAGTGGAAGAGCCTTTCGGGTTGCGCGCGGATCAGCGGGTTGCGCTCCGGATGCGTGATGATCGGACGCAGACCCGCCAGTTGCAATTGATGCAGGGCGTGGTCAAGCGACGGCGGAATGGAATACTCGGCGAATTCCACCAGCAGATAGTTCTTCTGATTCAAGGTGAAGCGGGTGGCGTCGTGGCGGATGTCCTGAAGGTTTTCGAAGCTCAGGTGGAAGTCACAACCGGTGGCCAGAATCAGGCGTCCCTCAAACATGGCCTGAATTTCATCCCGGCGCTGCTTTACCAATTCGGGAACGAAAGTGTGATTTTGGCTCGCGTGCGGAGTTCCCACCACGTGAGTTATCCCGTCGGCAATAGCCATTTCGGCCATCGCGCAGGCTACTTCGAGCGATTCTGCGCCGTCGTCAAGCCCCGGAAGTATGTGGCAATGAATATCTACCATGCGATTGGAGAATAACGCAGGGAAGAGGAGATGACAATCGAGAGGTCGGAAGGAGGGAATGATAAAGGTGGCGAAGTACAACCGATTGGCAAACGTCTTGCAGATATAGGGGTGAAACTGAGTGAAACAGTTTCATTCCCGGAATAGGAGAACAGTACGGACGATGGAAGCAGACAGGCATGTCCGCGAGCCCGGCACGTTCTCGTGGTCTGGGAGTTCTACTGAATGGCGACAAAAACGCAACCTGGTTCAAGCGAGGTTTGCTTGGGTCACTTCCCCCACTACCTCCTTCCGTGGGCACGCACTGCAAGAAAAACAAAAGAGGAGGCTAGTCCATGAACCTTAAGGACAGAAGTGGGGAGGTGCACTCGTGGGCAAGACGAGAGTACTAGTGGCGTGCCGCAACCGATTGTTGAGGGACTCCATCGCTCGCATCTTGGCAAAGCGGGCCGAGTTTGAGGTCGTCGCCACAGAAGTGGCCGAGACGATCTCGCGGGAAGAGACCGTTAGTTCGGGCGCCAGCGTCATTGTAATGGACTCGCTGGAATCTCTAGTGGAGAACGACGACTGCGTGTCCGGTGCCGGGGTGGAGAGGGGTTCGGTGGAGTTGCTGCTGATCGCCATGCAGGACAACCGCAAAGATTTCGTGACAGCGATCCGGCGGGGCGCACTCGGGTACGTTCTTGAGGATGCTTCGGCTTCTGATGTGCTCTCTGCGATTCGTGCCGTGGCTCAAGGCGTGGCGGTATGCCCGCTTCACTACATGCGCGTTCTATTCGAGTGTGTAGCCCGACAGTGTTCGGAATTGCCTAACAATTATCGGCGGGCGCAGACGGGATTGACAATCCGCGAACAGCAGATCGTTCCTCTGATTGGACGCGGTCTAGCCAATAAGGAAATAGCGAATCAATTGGGACTCTCCGAGCAAACCGTAAAGAACCATGTGCACCGAATCCTCCGAAAAGTGGGCGCCGAAGACCGCCTGGGCATCTCAGACGCGTTGCTGATCGCGTAGCACCACATCGTTGGGCGTAAACGGAGTTCCGTTCGACGACGAGTCGCCGCGCTGCAGCGAAATCTTAGTCGGCCGCAAAATCATTCGCGGTCGGGCCTCGCAGAGGGTCGCATCCATTTCGCAGGTTTTCGGAGCTCGCAGAGGGAGAAACACAGTGGCGCAAGCGATGGCGCAAAAAGAATCGTTGTTGGCGGGCGTGAAGACTCGCACGACGTGCCGCCTGTGCGAAAGCAAGCACCTTGTCGAGGTCCTGGATTTCGGAAATCCGTTCGTCTCGAATTTTGCCGACGTGCCAGATGCGACGAACTGGCCGCGCGTGCCTCTCGAGCTCGTTCTTTGCGCCGATTGCACGCTTCTACAGCTTCGCCACACCACTCCGAGCGACTGGCTCTACCGCCACTACTGGTACAAGTCCGGCGTGAATGGCGCGATGCGCGTGGCGCTTGCCGACATCACTCGCAAAGCGGCGGAGTTCGTTGCGCTTCGCAGGGGCGATCGCGTTCTGGATATCGGCTGCAATGACGGAACGCTGCTCCGCTCTTACGAAACCCCGGGGATAGAACGCGTGGGCTTCGAGCCTGCCGAAAACCTCGCGAGAGAGGCTTCCTTGGACGGTGCCAATCGCATCATCAACGATTTCTTCAGCGCGGGTCCCGTCGCCGGCGAGCAATTCCGGATCATCACTTCCATCGCCATGTTTTACGACCTCGAGGATCCGAACGCCTTCGTCGCCGATGTCGCCAGCGTCCTCGCGAAAGACGGCGTGTGGATCATCGAGATGCACTATCTCCCGCTCACGCTGATGCGCAACGCGTTCGATGCCGTTTGCCACGAGCATCTCGAATACTACTCGCTCCGTTCGCTCGAGCCGCTTCTCACGCGGCATGGCCTGGAAGTGGCGGACGTTGAAACCAACGAAGTGAATGGCGGAACCTTCCGCGTCTACGTGGTTCATCGCGGTTCCGAATCGGCGGGCGTTTTCGAGCGCTGGGGACGCGTCGAAGGTGCGCGCGCCTCTGAGCGGCGTCTGGCTCTCGATCAGGCAGTCACCTACGAAGAGTTCAGCGCCCGCGTCCGGCGAGTGGGCGGCCGCCTTCGCGCCTTCCTTCAAAAGGAACGAGCGCGCGGCAAGGAAATTGCGGCCTACGGCGCTTGCACCAACGGCAACACGCTGCTGCAAGTCTTTGGCCTCGATCAGCACCTGATTCGCTCCGCTGCCGAACGCAATCCCGAAAAGTGGGGCAAGTACACGGTGGGGACGTGGATTCCCATCGTTTCCGAGGCGGAAGCGCGCGCCCACGCCGACTACTTTCTTGTTCTGGCGTGGCACTTCCTCGCGGACATTCGCAGCCGCGAACGCGAATTTCTCGAGCGTGGCGGCAAGCTGATCGCGCCGTTGCCGGAGCCGCGCGTCGTCGATTCCGCGGGGACACATCGCTTGCCATGAGAGTGGCCATTCTTACCACCGAACTTATGGGCGACGGCGGTGCGGCGCGAAGCGCCACTTGCTGGCCAGCCATCGACTCGCGCAAGGTCATCTTCGATATCGTTACCTGCGACGGCCGCCTGGCGCACCTCGAACACCAAAACCAAAAAAGAGCCTGTCCCCGCTCGCGCCACGGCGGAGCCTGAAACTGATGCTGCTTGCAGAACAGCATGAGATGTAAACACCGTCCCACGGAGGATCTGACTTGAAAACAAAGGCCGTCTTTCTCGATCGCGATGGTGTGATCAACCGCTACGTGTATCACGCGGAATTGGGCACCGTCGATACGCCCGCGAACCCGGAAGAATTCGACCTCTTGCCCGGAGTCGCCGAAGGCATCGCCGAGCTCAACGAGCTTGGTCTCGCCGTCATCGTCGTCTCGAATCAGCCCGGCATCGCCAAGGGCAAACTCACTCCCTGGCTCCTCGACGCCATTACCGAAAAGATGCGCACCCAGCTCACGCTTTCCGGCGCGCGTCTGGACGGAGTATTTTACTGCCGCCATCATCCCGAAGCCGTTCTGGACGAATACCGCGCCGATTGCGATTGCCGCAAGCCGAGGGCCGGTCTGTTTTTTCGCGCAGCCAGGGAACACGGCATCGACCTTTCCGAATCGTTCCTCGTGGGTGACGACGTGCCCGACATTCTTGCCGGCCGCACCGCGGGGATCACCACTCTTCTCGTCTCGCCGCATCGCTGCAGCGTTTGCGAGGAATTCTCCGTGCGCGGCGCGTATCCGGACCGTGTGGTCCGGGATTTGAAGGAGGCGTCCGTCGTCATCGGCGATCTGTTGCATCATAAACCTCGGCATCATCGCCACTCCGTGAATACCGAGCCTTGTCTTCTCTCGGTTCGCGACGCTACGCACTCGTCGAAGTACCTTCGCGAAACCGCCGAAATCGCCCAAGCGATCGACTCGCAGCAAATCGAGCGTCTTGCCACGTTGTTGCGATCGGTGCGTGACCGTGGCGGCCGGCTCTTCCTGATCGGCGTAGGCGGCGGCGCGGGCCACGCCTCCCACGCTGCCTGCGATTTCCGCAAGATCGCCGGCTTCGAAGCCTACGCCGTCACGGACAACGTCTCCGAGCTCGCCGCGCGCGTCAACGACGACGGCTGGGACACCAGTTACCGCAACTGGCTGCGCGGCAGCCGCCTCCAGAGCAACGACATGGTTTTTGTTTTCTCGGTCGTCGGCGGTGACGCCGAGAAAAATATAAGCACGAACCTGGTTCGCGCTCTTCAGCATGCGCGCGAAGTAGGCTGCGCCGTCGGAGGCGTCGTGGGGCCGAACGGCGGCTACACCGCGCAAGTGGCGGACGCGTGCGTGATTGTCCCGGTGAGCAATCGCGAGGCGGTCACGCCGCACACCGAAGCGTTTCAGGCGGTGGTGTGGCATCTGCTCGTCTCGCATCCGGTGCTGAAAGCCGCCGAGATGAAATGGGTGTCCGCCTCCGCGAACTCGAGTCAACAGTCGCAAGGCGCCGAATCGCAAGCAGAAGACCAGCGAGCCGCCGCAGTGTGATGACGCGACAAAGGAGCTTCGGTCCTTCTCGGAATGGCCTACTCGCATTGCCTGATGGATTGGCTGTAGAAAGTTTCGGTGGGCCGCGAGGCTTAACGCGCGAAGCGCTGCTCGAGCAGAAACGCAATCACCACCACAATCACGACGGTCGGCCACAACACCGCCTTGCTCACATGCCACATTCCATACGAATCCAAAGCGAGCACGACCGCGACTAGAAGAAAAAACGGCGCGTCGATAGCGCAGTGGAAGTTCCTGTTTTGAGCAAGATTGACAATGCACGCCAAACCCATCGCTGCGAAGAGCACGGTTCCCTGGTATCGCTCGAGATGCTCCAGGTGTAAAACGAATAACCCAAGCCCGTAGAGAATCACGAAAGCCGCGATCCAGGTACACGCCGCTCGAGGCGACAGGCAACAAAACCGTTTCTGCTGGACTTGCTCCATGACTTAACGCATTGCCCGAATTCTAAGTCGTCCACGTTGAAAGATCAAAGGCTGCCTGCGCCATTCAGAACTGCCCCGATTCTCTATTTGGTCCACGCCGTGACCACTTGCCACGCGCCCAGCAAAAACAGGAACGCCGCGAACGTGATGCGCATCCGGTGCGGGCTGAGCGCGTTCGCCAGCCTGCCACCGAGAAAGCCGCCGACGAAGACGCCGGGAATGATGAGCATCCCCACCCTGAGATCCACTTGATGCGCGCGATAGTACGTCATGAATGCGAGCAGTCCCGTGGGCGGCACAAGCGCAACCAGGCTCGTCCCCTGCGCGCGCTGCTGCCCGAAGCCAAAGATCAGCACGAGCAGAGGAACCAGCAGAGTTCCGCCTCCGATGCCGAAAAGCCCGCTGCAAATCCCCGCCACCAGCGCGGCCGCAAGAATTCCCCACAGCCTCGCGTCCCACCCAGACGTGCTTCCAGGCAAGGCGTTAGACATGTTCGCCCTGGACTTGTTTTTGCTTTCGTCCGGCTTGCGTCGACTGGCGCCAGAGCAGCGCCGCGGAAACCATGAGGAAGAATCCGAAGCATGCCTGCAGCAGACGCGACGAAATCCCCACGGCGATGCGTCCGCCGAAATATCCGCCGATCAAGAACCCGAGCGCGCACATCACTCCCGCCGGCAGATCCACCTGACCCTTCTTCCAGTAGATCGCCAGCGCGCCCAGCCCCAGCGGCAAAAGCAGCATGAACAGCGACGTCCCCTGCGCCACGTGCTGGTCCATCCCGAGCAGGTAGACGAGCGCGGGCACCACCACGGTGCCGCCTCCGATGCCCATCAACCCCATCAGAATCCCCGCGCCCAGCCCCAGCAAAATCACCAGAACGTCATGCATGCGCGACTCGCCTTTCCCATGCCCCACTCGATGCGTAACGACGCGCCATATTGTCGCAGCCGCCGAACGGAAGCAAGCCGCGGTTTTTGGACTGTCGCAGTGGGATTATCCCGCCGAGTGCCCCAGGTCGAATGAAATGGCGGTAGAAGACCCACCGTTCGATCTCGAAGCCTCGGGACCACGAACGATTCGGGCACCCACGGGTCGGATTCGCTGGTCTCGGTTACCGGTTGATGTGACTCTTACGGGGATGCGTCACTAACCATCGAAAAAAAGTTGGGGCACCCCGCACTAGCGACAAGTATCGGGAGGAACAATTCCCATGAAGAAAGCCATGCTAGCGGTCTCGCTACTGATCTGTCTTGGCGCAATGGCTCACTCGCAGGCGCAGACGCCCCAACTCTTGATCCGCGCTGCCCACTGCCTTGCCGTCAAGGACCAACTCCCATCCTCAAAAGCGCCAACGCTGAGTTTCGGCTACCTTCTTGACGAGAAGTCCTATCCTGGAGAACAGGTTCTTTACGTTGTGAACTATGCCTTTCCTATCCGATCGAACGGATTGCGTTCGCCATCTTCTTGAGTGGAGACGCTGGCAGTCAAGTGTTCAGTATCCAAAACAATACGAGTTTTGTTCTATCGAAGGATGAGCCCGAGGGCGTGTCCTTTGTGAATCCTCCACTCGGCGGTACGTGGACTCAGGAACATCTCGCTTCGGCTATCAAGCAGATTGAGAAACAGCCCAGGTTCTCTATTCTGGCCAAGGATCTGTACGCTACCGACTCCTTCGTTCGCTGCGAGGCGTACACGGATCCTCAGTCCAAGAAACATGAAAAGTAGCGCTCTGCTCGCCGGGTGCCCCAGGCCTTCGGAAGCTTGCTCGCCTCCTCGATACCACGATAGAGATAACATTCCATTGGAAAGGAGGAACACACCATGAGTACTCAGCCGAAAGCCGTCGCACCCATCGCGCCGCCATTCACTAGGGAGACGGCGATTCTGAAGGTGCGGAAGGCCGAAGACGGTTGGAATTCCCGCGATCCCGAAAAAGTGTCTCTGGCTTACGCCCCGGATTGCCGCTGGAGAAACCGGTCAGAATTCGTAAACGGCAGGCAGGAAATCGTCGCTTTTCTCACTCGCAAGTGGGCCAAGGAGCTGGACTACCGGCTGATCAAGGAGCTTTGGGCCTTCACGGAAAATCGGATTGCCGTGCGCTTCGCCTACGAGTGGCACGACGACTCAGGCAACTGGTTTCGGTCGTACGGCAATGAGAATTGGGAATTCAATGACGACGGCTTGATGCGGTTGAGGCTGGCAAGCATCAACGATCTCCCCATCAAGGAATCCGACCGCAAGTATCGCTGGCCGCTCGGACGGCGTCCCGATGACCATCCGGGATTGAGCGACCTCGGTCTCTAGTCTTGGGCCCTGGATGTAAATTCACGTATCGGAGGTAAAACACAGATGGAAACGCTTCGCACGTTTGCGCCCACGCTACAGTCGCAGAGACATCCTGAAATCGAGTGGGTTGGCTCTGCTCCCGTTCGCAATCTCCTCGGTGGATTATCCGTTGCCCGGCCAGGAGCTGAAGACAGCAAACGGCGGCACCGATCCTTACCCAATTCCTTGGTTAGACAAGAATGGGAGCCACAATCAGCCCGCCGGCCCGAATCTCGAGCCTTCCCATATCTACCACTTCAAGGGTCGCGTCGCGCGGTGCAGCACCTTTACGGGCATGGGCACGGACAATCAAGGAAATCGCATCGCGTTTGGCAGTCCCACAACTGATTACGGTGTCATGCAGGGCGAGTATTGGGCCGCTCGAGCCGCACAGCAAGGCACCTTCACCCATATATGACTCACGTTGTTCAGGGGACCGGCGGTCCCCGCAAACCAGATTCATGATCTCCATCCAGGTATTGCGCCTTCTGGCCTTTACTGGGTCGTTCCAGTTCCGGAAGGTGGCCTCACCATCAGCGCGGATGGGAAAACTTTCACGCTGGAGATGCAAAACGTCCCGGTCGTCGATCAGCCGCGCTGGCCGGCGCTGGACTCGATAGCCACTCCTGCGCGAATGACCTTCAAGATGGTTTGGAAGTCAACCGGAGAGCCTGTGAAATATGACGACCCTTCCAAACATTTCAGGTTCACAGGGACGCGAGCGTCATGCCAACTGGAGGCGCAAGTCTCCGTCCCATCGATAGGTTTCTCGTGGAAGTCGGATCCGTTGGACACGTCGAGCTCCGCCTTCGCAATCATGGGAGACGAAGTCAATGGCCGTTACTACGATAGTTAACGGGGGACAACGTAAGCAGCTCGGTCTGTCGGGGACCTGCTGTATGACATCGCTCTTGTAGAAGCCCTGGCGGGTTCCGGAGGAACGGGAGAAGAAAGGTTCTACTCGGGGGCGGCAGCCCTTCCGCGCCGCCTTGCTCGCAGTTGGGGAAGCCGACGAAAGCACTAGCTGCCCCCAAGTAGAATGGCCGCCTATTGCGGGCCGCCCTCGTCATCTTGATCGTGCTTTGGATCGAAGACGATTGATGCAAAGGTACCGGCCATCTCGCTTTGTGTTCCATTGCCCGGGCCTACGGTGACGAACAGTTCGTTTAGTGCTCCATTGTTTGAGGTTCCGCCACCGAAGGCAATTCCCCAGGTGTTGTTGAAGATAATCTTCTTCCCGTGCCGGTCCCTTATCGTACCCACAAACTCCCCGGTTTTGGGATTGAACCCGTTGATGGTGCCGTCGGTGGAGTTGTTTGAAACCAGCAGAGTGTTGCTCAGCGGCCCAAAATTGCTGGGAGCGAGGGCAATGCCCCAGGCCTGATTTAGCGGCAGTCCGTGGATCAGTGTCTTCACGAAGGTACCATCCTCATTGAAGACGTCGATGAAACCGTCGGCACCCACGTTCGGTACGGCATACGCGACGTAAACCTGACCATTGATGTCCTGGATGCCAAATACTGAGAAGTTTGATGGGATTGAAGGATCCCCAAACGACTTCACCAGGTTGAAGTTGCCGTCGAACATATCGATATGATTGTTGGTGTTGTCCGCCGCGTAGAGGAAGTTCCCCGAGGCGTTGCTGGTGATGGCCAAGCCCGTGTACATTGCTTTGCTGGCCGAGTTGTCCACCGCGATGAACGCTTGGTTGGCGTTCACGCCCGGCGCCCAGGCGCTGATAGTGCCGTCTAGCGTCGCAAAAATGAAAGCCGCGTGCTTGCCCTCAATCTGGAAATCCGTCTGCGATCCGTTGACAACGATCCCGGTCGGTGTGCCAGGGCCGTTTAGGCCTGTCGGCGAGGCCGGTCCGTTTCCGGCAGTGGGAATCAAAACCTTGAGCCCTTGTGGTGTTCCGGTTGCATTGTAGAGAGTCGACCATCCCGAGAGGTTATCGCTGACCCACCAAGGCGATGTGGCGCTCCGGGCTAATCCCCAAGGGTTGACCAACAGTGGATCGGTGCTCGGGGCCTGTTCATCGATTTGATTCGAAACTAAATTAGTAAGGCGATATTGTGCTTGGGTCGGGGCTGAAACCATGAGAAGAACTAAGCCGAGGCAAGCGGCGACTGCGGTCCTGCGAATCTGCATATTAATTTCTCCTTAAGGAAGTCAGGAGCAGAGCGAGGTCGGACCATCGGTCGGAGTCACTGGGTACGGAACCTTCTCTGGCCTGCGTTGGGGATCGTAGGTCGAGTCGCGACTCGGACTTGTCAAACTCTTGTCACCAGTTTGCAAATTTCTCTCTCGTCCTATTGGCCATGGGTGCGAGCGCTGGCCCACTGCAGGCCCATTTCGGATTTTCTCTGTGCGCTCTGTGTTTTGCTTTTCGGCGCCTGATCGCAAAAGCTCAACACAGAGGACGCGGAGCGAAAAGCAGAAAGTGGAGCAACGATGAGAACGGAATTGCTGCGATTCAATGGTGCTGTCGAGCGGGATCGCGCCATCGACGCGTGGATGAAAGAGCATGCTGGTGAATTGGGAGCCATCGCGCGTCAGTGGTTCGAGGTGATGCGAAAATGCGGGGACGAAGTCCGCGAGCTTTTGCATGACGGCTGTCCGGTGGCATGCCTGGGAGATGCGCCCTTCGGCTACGTCAATGTATTCACGTCGCACGTAAACGTGGGGTTGTTTCACGGCGCAGCGCTGCCGGATCCGGCCCGCTTGTTGCAAGGCACCGGCAAGTTCATGCGTCATGTGAAGCTGAGACCGGGAACGGCGACAAACGTCGCAGCGCTAACCAAGCTCATCGAGACGGCGTACTCGGATATAAAGGCGCGCGTCGAAAACGATTACCAGCCCATTTGGCGCATCCGCTCCAGAATGAGTCCGCTGTAGCGATTCATGCGATCGGGCCGCCGCTTCAAGGGCAACGGCAGAATTGCCGCAAGTCGAGTCGACTGATCCAGGTCGGCATTCCGAGCCGAGGTTCGGTAGTAGTAACGGCACGCCGGCTCCGCGCCGTAAACGGCAGGGCCCCATTCGACCACGTTGAGGTAGAGCTCCAGAATGCGCTGCTTGCCGAGGACCAATTCGGCCACCGGGACAAGCGTGAACTCGGCGCCCTTGCGGAGGATCGAGCGGCCGGTGCCGAAGAACAGGTTTTTTACCAGTTGCTGCGTGAGGGTGGACCCTCCTCGAATGCGGCCGCCTCCGACATCGTCTTCCGCAGCGATTTCCATCGCGTGCCAATCGAATCCATGATGCTGGTAGAAGCGCGCGTCTTCCGCGGCGATGACAGCATGCTGGAGATCGGGCGAGATTTGGCTTAGCGGAACGAATTCGTATCGTTCGTGATACGGCGTGTGGTGAATCCAGGATTGCAGGCGGCGCTCTATGTGCACTGCGGTGGTCGGCGGGTCGATCCAGCGGGCAGCCACAAGCGTCAGCGCTGCAAGCGACCAAAGAAGCGCCACTCCGATGAGAAACCATCGAACGAGCGATCGGAGAGTGCTTTTCCGGTGCGGGGTCTCCGGGGGTGTGTCTGGACTTTGCGTGTCTGGATTTTCGGTCACACTTCAGAATAATCGTTTGGGCTGGATTGACATAGCGTCACGTAGGTCGCCGTACCGGCCATTTTTCGGCTAGTTTCCAGTTACTCTAAAGCCCCAGCTAGCGTTTGTAGATGACGCCGGCCTTCATTACGAAGGAGACATGTTGGGTGACGGTGATGTCGTCGAGCGGGTTGCCGGGTACAGCGACTATGTCGGCGAAATATCCCGCCTTCAAATTGCCGATCTCCCCCTGCCACATGAGCACTTTCGCGCCTTCGAGCATGTCCGCCTGCAATACCGCCAGCGGCTTCATTCCATACTGCACCATGAGCACCAATTCGCGCGCTTGCGTCCCGTGCGGGAACGGCCCTACATCAGAGCCGACCGCGAATGGAATGCCCGCAGCGATCTGCTTTTTGAACTGTTGAATGTGGTAGTCGAGCGATTCGTGCTCGGATTTTGCTACTGCGGGATTTTCCGCGTGGTCCGCGAAGTATTCGAAGATGGCAAACGTGGGAACCGCGGGGATATCTTTCTCGCGCATGATGCGCATCGTTTCGTCGCTTAACTGCGCAGCGTGATCGATGGACTCGACGCCGGCTTGGGCGGACCAGAGTGCGCCCGGCTCGCCCATGCAGTGCACGCCGACCTTGGTTCCCAAGCGCGCCGCTTCCTGCACTGCGGCGGCGAGCTGCGGTTCGGTGTACTGATATTGCGAGGTGAATTCTCCACCGCGGAGAGTGTCACGACCCGTTTCGTAAATCTTCACGAAGTCGGAACCTTCTTTATGTTGCTCGCGAATTGTCTCGATGAGTGCATCGGTGGTATTCGCGTAATCGGCATTTCCCAACACACGTTGCGCCGGATTGAAACCGATGGCGTCTTCGTGTCCGCCGAGAATTGAAATCGCGTTGCCGCTCATGCGCATACGCGGCCCGGGAATTTCTCCGTGATTGATCGCGTTGCGCACGGCTGTGTCCGCCGAGCCGGCACCTTCCGTGCCCATGTCGCGTTCCGAGGTAAAGCCTGCCATCAAATCGTCGCGGGCGGCGAGTGTGGCTTGAATGGTGCGCTGCGGCACCGACTCCTCGACGGTTTGCAAGCCCTCGTTGCCGGGATGCAAGAACAAATGGACATGGGCGTCGATCAGGCCGGGCATCAGCGTGGTGTCACCCAGGTCAATCGTCTGCGCATCGGCGGGATGCGTCACCGACTGGCCCACTTCGGCGATTTTGTCGCCGCGGACCAACACTTCGCCGGGGCTGACCATTTTACCCGACTCGATGTCGAGCAACCGCGCGGCGTGCAGCACGATGGGATGGTCTGAGGGCGCATATGTGCGCTCCCATCCAGTTTTCATTTGTTGCGCCGAGGCGCTTTGCGGCAGGAACGTCGCGGCCGTTGCAAAACAAAGAGCAAAACAAAAAGAAAGAGCAACAATGCGGTTCACGTTAAAACGGCAGTAGTTGTCGTTCATGGCGACGGGATAATACCACTACGTGTGTCCTACTTGGCCGGACATGAGCCGCGTAATGACTAACAGTCGAAAGCTTCCAGCGATCATCGGTCCGCGCCGGTAGCGGTTGGCGTTTGGGTTGTTGGGATCGGGCGGAGGCGGGGGACCAAAGTCGGCAGTCACCGAATAAAGCGTGTGAGTTGACGTGTCACACTCCATGGTGCGCGCTCCGTTAGCGGTCTTTACGTTACCGAGCACGCTGAACTTGTCGGGCGACTCCTCGCGCACGATGGTGATGTCGCCTTCGCCCTCAGACGCGAAAGCTAGTTTGGTGCCCGGGTCGAAGCGTACTGCATCATTGCCCCTACCACCAATCGGCAACGTGGCAATGACCTTGCCGGCGTCAGGGTTGAAGACCACCATTACGCCAGTGTTGTTGTCGCCGCCGCCGTGGCAACCGATGAAGATGCGACGCGTGTTTGTGTCCATGGCGACGCCCGAGGGGCCGGTGCAGGGCGCCAAGGGCCATTGATTGACAACCTTGAGCGCGCGAGTGTCGATGTCTACCAAGACACTGGTGTCCTCCATGACGTTAAAGAGGTGCCCCTTGCCGTCTGCCGCCGCGGACTCTGCTGCGCCCGGAATCTCTACGACACCTGCGACCTCACCGGTGGCGGCATCGACGGCGACGTCCTTCTTTCCGTGGGTTAAGCCAAAGACGCGATCACTGGCCGGATCGTAGACGATGCCGTCAGACCCGCCGATCGGCAGTATCACCTGCTTGATGATGGCTAGCGTCTTTGGGTCGAATTCCGTGAAGCTGCTCACGCCGGTTTGCCCACTGCTATTGCCACTGTTGCTTGTGAAGCCGTGGTTGTCCTTCGCGGAAATCACAACGCCGTGGCTACGCGGCGTGGGAGCAAGTTTTCCAACCACCTCATTCGTTGTCGTCGAGATCACGAGGATCTCGTCGCCGTGAGAAACGAACAGGTGATGGTTCGGCTCGTCAATACCGAGATAGTCCCAGAAGCCTTCGTCCGGCAGTGGGATGGAAGCAGATAGGTGATAGCCCGAAACGTTATCGGACATCGACGGTGGCGGCGCCGACGCTTGTTGGGCACCGAGGCAAACGACTGAGGCTACAGCGATCACTGCCACGACCACTGCCATGCTAAGAATCCGATTGCGCATTGCGTCCTCCTAAAGTTGCTTTAGCATTGCAACCCTTGGCTGAGTTTTTTCTCCGCGTGAGTAGCGGAGAGAGTGCCATCAGGGCGGTCTTTCACACTCCTCTTTTACACCAAGCGGCGTGAATATGTCAGCCAAGTCCACGTAGAGGCGCAGACATATTTCTCGCCGATGTAGAGCACCTCAATAGTTAGTCCAGTAGGGATTCCCGTGGGCCTGAAAGCAAATTCCGGGTTGCGGCGTTGCTCGGGAGTTTGCCGCTCTGGGAGCGAGCGGGCAAAACCCTGTTTGCGCTTCGCCTCGTCTCAAGACGCCTGGGCAAACTCGCGCCGGTAGGCGTCGTCTTCGCGTTTCAGCTTGGTGAGGAGGCGTTCGTAACGCTGCTTGCCCTTCAGAGGCTGGAAGAATTTATCGTCCCGGAACAATTCGTAATTGGGCAAGCCGAAGCTTCCTGCCTTCTCCAACAATTCGATTGCTGGTGTCGATTTCCCCAAAAGAGCGAGGGCAGCAGCGGCGGTGTGCCACATGTGATGAGTGTGAAGCAGCGGCTTGGCCTTGGCGTGCAGCGCGAGTTGCACGAGGCGCGCGGCCTTGGCTCGATCGCCGCGCAGCGCCGAGAGAAGCGCTTCGCAGGAGATCAGCCACGAATCGCCCGGCAGCGCATTCTGCGCGGCGCGAATTCGCGCCTCGGCAACGTCGAGTTTTCCGGCGTAAATCAAGACCGTTGGCTGAAACACGTTGGCCCAGATGTTCACCGGGTCGTAGCGAAGGGCGCGGGCGAGACACTCCTCGGCTTCTTCGAGATTCCCTTGGTTCATGGCCGTGTGGCCGAGAAAGACGTTGGTGAACGCGTCGTCAGGCCGCGCGGCCAGAGCCATAAGCAATCCCTGTTTGGCCTCTTTCAACATGCCAATGTGATTGAAGATCAGCGCTTGCCAGATCCGCGCGGGCTGGCAACCCGGATTGATACGCAAAGCCCGCGAGAGAGCCCGCAATGCCGGGCCATTCTGAAATCTCTTCGCAGGAGTCCACAGGATTCGACCTTGCGCGCAATGGGCTTCGGCATTATCGGGATCAAGGGAGATAGCTTTCTTTAGGGCTTTCTCAGCGTCGCGCACCCAGTGCGGCGAAGAGCTGGAAGTGGTTCCAATAAGCATGAGCGCTTCAGCGAGGCGGGCCCAGGCTTCAGCGAATTTCGGATCGAGCTTGGTGGCATTCTCGAGCATGTCCACTGCTGCGCGGTTGTCCCAACTATTCAGACGAATTAGCCGGTCCGCAGCACGCAAGTAGAGTTCGTAGGCAATTGGATTTTTCGTCGGAGGGCCTGTCGCTTCCACATCCGGATGCGCCTTGAGCCCTAGCGATGTGCCAACGCGCTCGGCGATCGAGTCCTGCAAATGGAACAGGTCGGCGGCGTCGCTGTCGTGCTTGGCGGAAAGCAAGGCCGAACCGTCGGCCGCGTTCCAAGCTCGGACGTGCACGCGCACCTTGTCGCCGAATTTTTGAATGCTGCCATCCACGACGATATGAACGTTGAGATCGCGCGCGGCGGCGAGCGGGTCGGTTTCGCGTTGGGCATAACGCGATACGGACTGGGCCGGGCGAACCAGCAGCTCGCCGCTGGAGCTGAGGTGATTAATCACGGCGTCCGCCAGGGCCATGCTCAGGTATTCATCGCCAGGATTTGGCGTCAGGAGCTTGAAGGGGAGCACCGCAACGGAACGCTGGCCGGCAAGAGCCGCCGGGAGGAAAGCCCCCAGTTCGAGCTCGCGACCCAAATTGGTGAGCTCGCGCTGAAGATCTCGGGCGCTTTGAAAGCGATCTGCCGGATCCTTCTGGAGAACCCTTTGGACAATGGAGCAAAGCGCGCCGGGCGCGCCGGGCGCGACATCCTTCAAATGCGGCGCAGACCCGGAAACAATCTGGGAAATGAGCGCGGCGAGAGTGCGGGCGGAGAACGGCCGCCGGCCGCTGGCAAGCTCGTAGAACACGATGCCGAGCGAATAAAGATCAGCGCGCCCATCGGCAGGCTCGGAGCGCAATTGCTCGGGCGCCAGATAGGCGATAGTCCCCTGAATGCCGGGCGTTACTTCGGCCTCAGTCGGCGCGGTGATCGTCTTCGTAGCGGTTTCATCCGCAGAGCGTCGGGCTACACCGAAATCGAGCAGCTTCGCGCGCCCGTCCGGTTGCACCACGATGTTTTCCGGTTTGATGTCGCCATGAAAGACACCACGGGAATGGGCTGCTTCGAGAGCCTCGGCGAGCTGCGTACCGAGCTCGACGATGCGTTTCGGCTCCAGGGGTCCATCAGAAAGGAGGGACCGCAACGTGCGGCCCTCGACCAGCTCCATCACCAAGAATATGCTGTCGCCATCCTCGCCGACTTCGTAGATCGTGGTAATTCCCGGATGATGCAAGCTGGAAGCGGCTCGTGCTTCCGCCAGCATACGCGAGCGCGTTTCCGCCGACCCGGGGGACACGTCGGACAGGATTTTGATGGCTACGGAGCGAAGCAATCGCTCGTCATGCGCGCGATAAACGACGCCCATCCCACCGCGGCCGAGTTCTGCGTTGATGCGATAGTGCGAGATGGTTTGGCCAATCACAGACGTTTCGTCATTCAACTAGAGCGACCTCTTTCGCCAACCCTTCCAAAGCATCTCCCTTGAGGCACACGACCTTCCAGTCGTGCAAGAATGAAGCGCCTAATTTTTGATAGAACTCGATGGCTTGTCGGTTCCAGTCCATCACCGTAAACATTACGCCGAAGCGATTCTCATTTCGAGCAATGGCCGCTACCCGTGCACACAATGCTCTCCCTATTCCATTTCCACGAAATTGAGGACGTATAAAAATGTCTTCCAGGTATATACCAGGCCCTTGAAAGGATGCATAGCAATCGAAGAAGAGCGAGTAGCCAACCGGTTCGCCCTCGCATTCAGCCAATAGAACACGAAACAGCGGTTTTGACCCAAACCCATCTCGCAGGAGGCTCTCGTCAGTCGCGATAGTCTGGTCGTGCTCAAATTCTGCGAATTCATGAATTAGAGAGCAGATGAGAGGCACGTCTTGTACGGTGGCGGGACGAATGGCGAGCATAACGATTTTTGAGCGAGCAGTGTTTCCTGAAGGATATTATATTGGTCGGACAGTGCTACTGACCAGCGTAAATCGGACTGTTAGTCGGATTAGGGGACAATTGCCGTCGGAAGCCAAACAAGCTACGGAGTTAATCCGGCAAGGAAGGTAATCTCTGGCAAGGCCACCGCGAGAAATCGCCGAGAAAAATTCTAAGATCGTCCCCTCGGCCGCGCCACCCGCGCTCCGGACGCGGTTGCGGAGCGCACGACTTCTTTCGCAGCCGTGTCTCCAAAGACTCGCAGGACCATCCTTCTCTTAAATTTCGAACCTAGGCTGACTGTCAAGCGAGCTTGGCCCGCGCAACTGCTCCTGCGTTGATCTAACCGCGGTCAGTTCGAGCCGGGCTTAAAGCTGCATGTCGCGTCGGTGAGTTTGGTGGGCGTGACGCTGAGCTCCTGCAGGTGGTTTTTGGCCAGCACCGCGTTGAAGTCGGCGATATCTTGCTTTTGCATCGCCTTCCAAGCGGCCACGGTGCGGTTGTAGTTGCTGCAGTCGCTCTCCCAAGTGGCGATTTGGGTGGGAGTGGGCGCCATGTCGAGGCCCACCTGCATCATGCTGACCATGGTGTTGTAGTCGTCGTTCAGCACGAGGAAGGAATGCAGCTCGTCGGGCTTGGGAGTGGGGCGGCGGAAGAAGGACCCTGGCGGCGGCGTCACGCCGCCAATCTTCGTCAGGCCGGCATCGAGCGTCTTGGCCTGCGAGGCGACATCGGCGGGCAGGTTGCTCTTCATCAGGGACGCAAGCTGCGCCTTGACCGCGTCCACTTCCTGTTTGGCCTCATAGCTCTGCCGCATGCCGTGATACGCGAGCAGCGTTAGCTGGTTCTGGGCGCGCAGCTCGGCCATAACCTTGGGACTCTCGCCGACACGCGGGTCGTTCATGACTGTTACGTGACGCGTGTAGACCTGGCCGTCCACGGTGAGCTTGAGCGTATAAACGCCCGGAATCACCTGCGGCCCGTGCGGGCCAGGTGTGGTGGCGCCCACCACCATGTTCATCTGGTTTTCCAGGTCGTGCCGCAAGGCGGGCGGGTCATCGTACAGCAGGTTCCAGTTGACGCGGTTCAGGCCGACATCGGTGCTGAGAGCGAGCGACTCGGGAGAGGCCAGCCAGTAGTGCGGATAAGCTGCGCCCTCGATGGGCGGCGGCGATGTGCTTGACATGGTGCGGACCAGATTGTCGTGCGAATCGAAGACCTGGAGCTGGATCGGCCCGCTCGGTTCGTGGCTCAGGTAGTAATCCACGATCGCGCCGTACGGCAGATTGGGCGCATGGGGCACTTCGACGGAGAAGGGCTGATCCCAGTTGCTGTTGATGCGGGCGCGAATGGCCTCCTCCGGCTCGAAGAGATAGACGGAGGATGAGCTGATGGCTTGGCGTTGGCGGCGATCTGGCGCAGCGGCGTGATGTCGTCGAGAACCCAGAAGCCGCGGCCGTAGGTGCCGATCACCAGGTCGTTCTCGTGGTGATCGGTGTGGATGGTCGAGATCGCGGATGGAGGTGCTGGGCAGATTCTGGCGCAGCGACTGCCAGTGATCGCCATTATCGAAGCTGACATAGACGGTGGTCTCGGTGCCGGCGAAGAGCAAGCCGGGCTGCTCGGGATCGACGCGCAGAATGTTGACCCAGCTTCCGGTGCGCTCGTCGCGAGGCAGGCCGTTGACGATGCTGGTCCAGGTCTTGCCGCCGTCGGTGGTGCGCCAGATGAGCGGCACGTCCGTGTCCTGATTGGTGGGCTGACAGCAGCGGGGCCGCGCTCGCCGCCGATGCGACCGGCGACGTAGGCGGTATTGACGTCATCACCGGCCTCGATGGTGTTGAAGTTGGTGTGCGGCGGCAGGTCGGCGATGTTGCTGAAGTTGTCCCAGTGTTTGCCGGCATCGATGGTGTTGTAGATCTGGCCGTTTGTGCTGACGGTCCAGACCACGCCCGGCTTGACCGCGGAAATGGAGAATTCGTTGATGGATGGCGGGGGCGGCGTGAGGCTGGGCTGCTGGCCTTGCGGCTGCGGAGGCGAGGGCGGCACCGGCGTGCCGCAGGCCACCTGGGGCGCCCTTGGCGGTGGTGAGGTCGGGGCTAAAGGCCTTCCAGGAATGGGCGCCGTCGCGCGAGACCACAAGACACTGGTAAGCAACGTAGAGAGCGCTCGGGTCGAAGGCGAGGTCGAACTTCTTCTGGAAGTCGCGACCGGCGCGGTATTTGTGGCATCAGCGCCGAAGTTGGGCGCGACGTTCTCCCACTGCCCGGTGGACATATTGATTTTGACCAGGCCGTTGCCGCCACCGCCCGCTCCATAGCCAACCCCGTAGATGATGTGGGGATTCTTGGGATCGGGCGTGATGACGCCGAATTCAGAGGAAGGCACCGGGCTCCAGTCGGTGAAGTTGATCTGCCCCCAGCTGCTGCGGCTGGCGACCATGACCGCGCCGGTATCCTGCTGCGCAGCCACGATCCGGTAAGGATACTGGCTGTCGGTGGTGACGTGGTAGACCTGGCCGATGGGCTCGGTGTACCAGAGGCTCCAGGTGTTGCCGCCGTCGAGGGTGACGCTGGCGCCCTGGTCGGCGCCGACCACCATGCGCTTGCCGTTGGTGGGATCGATCCAGAGCTTGTGGTAGTCCTCGCCGCCGGGCGCGCCCTTGAAGGCGTCAAAGGTGACGCCGCCGTCGGTGGAACGGTACATCGCGGTGCTGACGGTGTAGAGGATGTCCGGGGTTCTCGAGTCCACGAAGACGCCGCTGCTATAGGCACCCTGGCCGTTGCTGATGCGCGTGTCCTTGCCTGCCATGTGCTGCCAGGTGCTGCCGCCGTCGTCGGAGCGGTAAAGTCCCGAGCCGTCTTCGATATTGTTGCCGACGATGTACATGCGGCGACCGCTCGTATGCATGGCAATCGCGACGCCGACGCGGCCCGGAAAAGGCGGAATCTTGATCTCGGTCCACGTCTGGCCTTCGTCGGTGGATTTGAAGACCAGCGGCGGCTTCGGTTTAGGCCGCGGCCGGGAGCCGCCGCCGCCGAAACCGCCGCCAGTGCCCTGCGTGTCGGCCAGCATGACACTGGGGTCGTCGTATGCGTACTCCAGGTCGCGCGTGCCGTCGTAGTCGGCCGGCTTGAGGACGTTGGTCCAGGTCTTGCCGCCATCGGTGGAGCGGTAGACACCGCCGCCGTCGTGGGTGGTATCGCCGAGGGCGGAGACGACCACGAGGTTGGGATCGGTGGGATCGACCAGGATGCTGTCGATTTTCACGGTGTCCTCCAGGCCGATGTGCTGCCAGGTCTTGCCGGCATCGGTGGACTTCCACATGCCGTTGCCGAGGCTGCCGCCAATGGGGTCGCCGGCACCGGCATAAACGATATCGGGATTGGATGGAGCGACCTGGATGGCGCCGATGCTGTCGACGCTCGTCTCCTGGTCGAAGATGGGGAACCAGGTGACGCCGGCGCTGGTGGTTTTCCAGATGCCGCCCAGCGGTGTGCCCATGTAGAACACGCCGGCATCGCCGATGACACCGGTGACGGAGGAGATGCGTCCGCCATGGAAAGGCCCGACGTTACGCCACTTAAGGCCGGCATAGAGATCGGGATTGACCTGCGCCGCCGCGCGCGAAGTGAATGCCAGTACACTGGCGAAAACCAGCCCCCAATACGCAACTCGCGAAATTCGCTTCATGATGTATGCATCCCTTCGTAAGAATCCAGCCGCGCAAACCGCGAAAGTATACTCCAGGAGCCTCGCAAGTCGGCACTCGCCGTGGCCAAATAATAGGAGGACAGCAAGTGGAATTCACCGCCGGCCCGGAAACGGGCCTAGTGATTCAGGTCCAGCGGCCGCGCAGCCGACAGCTGGACAGCGAGAGGTACACGCGCTCGCGTTGGTAACGAGGAATACGAAGCACTTCGAGAAGCTTGGGGTGCCGCTTGTGAACCCGTGGGACAGTGCCTGAGACCGGCTTAAGTCTCCTGCCGAACAGATCTATCTGGAAACACTTCAGCGAAGCCCTGTTTGGCCGCCGTCGGGAACCTTGTTATATTCGATTGCTCGTGTTGGCGAGCTGAACGCGGTCCTTTTCGGCCGAAGCCCCTGATTCTATCGGGGCGTCAAATTCATAACTGCGAGGAAACGGAATGGGCGTGGAGCGCAAGCCTGAGTTTTTTGCCGGCAAAGACATCAAAGTGGGAATCATAGGATGCGGATACGTCGGTTTGCCGCTCGCGTTGCGGTTCGCCGACGTGGGCCACCGCGTGACGGGATTCGACCTCGACAAAAGCAAGATCGACAAGCTGAACGCGGGGCAGAGCTACATCCAGCACATTCCGGCGCGACAAGATTCGCCAGCACGTCGAAGCAAAGCGGTTCGACGGGACGACGGAGTTTGCGCGGCTGCGCGATATGGATGCCGTCCTTATCTGCGTGCCCACGCCACTCGACGAACGGCGCGAGCCGGACCTGAGCTACGTGGAAAACACGGCGCGTGCCATCGCACCGAACTTGCAGCGGAGCCAACTGATCGTGCTCGAAAGCACGACCTATCCCGGAACGACGGAGGAGCTGGTCCTGCCGATTCTCGAAAAGGGCGGACTGCAAGTGCCCGATTGACCGCGGCACGAGCGGCGCGGATGTGGCCACGGATTTTTATCTGGCGTTTTCGCCGGAACGCGAAGATCCCGGCAACAAGCAGTTCGGGCTCGCGCAGATTCCGAAGGTGGTGGGCGGCATCAATCCGGCAAGCGGGCGCGCGGCTGCGGGACTGTACGCGCAGATCGTGTCGAAGGTTGTGCCGGTGAGTTCGACGCGCGCGGCCGAGATGGTGAAGCTGCTCGAAAACATTTTTCGCTGCGTGAATATCGCGCTCGTGAACGAGCTGAAGCAGTTGAGCCTGCGAATGGGCCTCGACATCTGGGAAGTGATCGACAGCGCCGCGACGAAGCCCTTCGGCTTCATGCCGTTTTATCCCGGGCCGGGCCTGGGAGGGCACTGCATCCCTGTGGATCCTTATTACCTTTCGTGGAAGGCGCGCGAGTACGATTTCGCCACGCGGTTCATCGAGCTGGCGGGCGAGATCAATACGGAGATGCCGTACCACGTGGTGAACGCCGTGGGCGCTGCGCTGAACGAGCGGCAGAAGAGCATCAAAGGCTCGAAGGTGCTGTTGCTGGGCGTGGCGTACAAGAAGGACGTGGATGATTTGCGCGAGTCGCCGTCGTTGAAGCTGCTCGAACTGCTCACCGAACGCGGCGCGCAGCTCGAATACAACGACCCGTACTTCCCGGCGCTGCATCGCATGCGGCACTACGATTTTTCGAATATGCGGTCCGTGGAGCTCACGCCGGAGCGGTTGGGCAGCTACGATTGCGTGCTGATCGCGACGGACCATTCCAGCTACGACTACGAAGCGATCGTGCGACACTCGAAGCTGGTGGTGGACACGCGAAACGCGACGCGCAAATTGAAGGGCGCGCGCGAGAAGATCGTCCACTGCTAGGCCAGGCAGGCCGTCCGCCGCCAGGATGCTGAGGCTAGTCCGGGCACGTTCACGAACGGCCGGCTGTCACCGTGCAGTCTCGCCGTTAGGTAACTGTAAGCTATTTAGAATCAGTAATCTACAGTTTCTCCGGGTATTTACTCTCACGACCGAAATAGGAGGATAGTCCCATTGTGGCGGCCGTTTCCTGTAGCTAAGGTACTAGAACTATGCCGCTTACACGTACATCCCCAACCGACACGAAGACCTGGATCGCCGACCCTGGGCGCCGCCGGAGCATGCGCGTGCTTCTGAGCGTGCCAATTACCGTGGCCGGCAAGAACGCCAAGAGCCAGGACTTCACGGAAGAGACGCGCACGCTCGTCGTGAACGCGCACGGCGCGTTGATTGCGCTTGGCGGCCTCGGTGGTGGCGGACCAGCAAGTTACGGTTTCGAACAAGGCGACGCAAGCGTCGCTCGAATGCAGGATTGTTTACCTCGGCAGCTCGCAGGCGGGCAAAGTGCAAATGGGCATCGAGTTCGAGAGACCCTTCCCCGCGTTTTGGCAGATCGATTTCCCGCCGGATGACTGGGTCGTCCCCGAAAACTGAAGGCTCGTGTAGCGCAGGCACCGGCACGCTGGGCCTGCGCAGACATCTCCTACTTCGAAGCGGAAACCATTTCAACCCGCAAGCTGCCGAACGGCATCTCGGCCTTCATCAGAACGGGTGTATGCGCGGCGTCGCGCGCGAGCCACACCGCGAAACTGACTCCGGGAACTTCCTTCTCGCCCTGGAACACATGAATTGCGATGCGCGCTGCGGAAAATGTGCCTGCGGGAACCGTCACGGCCTCATCGCTGAGCTTCCATCTTCGCGCGCATCTCGTAGAGATTGTGCCCGTCATAGACGGCGGTGCGCACCTCCGGCGTCCGCTGCCAGTCGACTGCACGCAGTGAGTACAGCGCGCCCAGCGGATCGCGCGTTCCCGGCAGGACGATAACGGCGGCTCCCGGCGCTCGCGGGGTTTGCCCTTCCGGGATGAATCTCCACGGCTGATCGAGCTTGCGTCCCATTTCGTTCAGGTGCGTTTCGTACTGCCGGCTTTCGAGCGACGTCGTGTCGGTGTACGAATCGAACTGGTCGTCGATTGCAAAGAGAGCGCGCACGGGACTCTCGGTGTGCGCCGACGCGCGGAAGTGCCACGTCTGCCAGCCGTAGAAGTCGCGGCGCTCGGGTACGCTGAGTTCCACGGAGGCCGCGGTCGCGAAGGCAGCCCAGGAGACCTCGTACTTGAGCAGCTCGCCCACGCGAAACGGCATCGGCAACTCTTTCGGCGCCGCGGGAGACGCAGCTTTCGGTTTCGAGGATTTCTCGGGCGGAGACTTGGAGGCGCGGTGCCTCGCTGACGCCGACGCGTGAGATAGCGCTGACCAGGAGGTTCACCATCGCCAAACTGGCGGCAGTCGGAACCAGGAGAATGCCCAGCCCCGCAGGATGCACCTGAATCTCACTTCATCGGCCATTGAGGTGAGAAGGAAGCTCCGTCAGCGTGTCGAGCATCAGGTCGGGCGGATTCGCGCGGAGACCGTCGGCGCCCAGGCCGTAGGTGACGCCGCAAGCCCAAATTCCGGCGTTGCGCGCCGTCTGGACGTCCACGTCCGAATCACCCACCATCATCGCCTCGTGGGCGCTTGAATTCAGGTCGCGCAGCAGGACTTCGACGCCCATGGGGTCGGGCTTCTTTTTCTCGAAGCTGTTGCCGCCGTAGACGTAGCGGAAGTAGCGCGAGAGGCCGAGGCCGTCGAGAATGGCGCGGCTGAAATTCACGGGCTTGTTGGTCAAGACGGCCATGGGACGCTGCTCGAGGAGTGCGAGCGCCTCGCGCACGCCGGGATAGGCAACCGTGTTGTCGAGCATGTGCGCGCGGTAATACGAAAGGAAATAGGCAAGGCCGCGGTCCACTTCGTCATCGGTGATTTCGCCGGCCCAGTGCCCTCGCAGAGCGCTCGCCGCACGAGCACCGGGGCGCCGTTGCCCACAAGACTGTAAATCGTGTCGTGGGGAAGCGGCGCGCGGCGCATGTACTCGAGCATCGCGTTGACCGAGAGCGCGAGATCGAGCTTCGAATCGATCAAAGTGCCGTCGAGATCGAAGATCAGGACGCGGACGGCGGCGAATCGGTTGTGATTGTCAGCCATTTTTCGCAAAGACGCGGAACCTGCAGATTCCGAGGCCGTCGAGTCAGATTAACACTGATGAAAAGAAACAAAAACAGAGTCGACGCTGAGCAGTGCCGTCACTTTAGAGGCACTCTTAATGGTGTTTTGGTAGCGGAAAAGGGGAAGAGCAGTCTATTCTTGGATTCTCTCACCAGGGGGACAAACTAAATGCGATACGCGCAAACTCACCACAAACAACACCGTCATTTCGCGAGGTGCGCGGCTCTCATTGCCGTGATCACTCTTGTGGCTTCCAGTTGCGCGGCACAGTATGTGGTTGTGCCGCGGGGGCAACCACCGCAATCGCCCGACGCGCCGTTTTTCCAGGAGCTGAACAAGTATCCCGGCTTGCTGGAAGAGCTCGGCCGGCTGATCGGGAAGCTCCAGCAGAACGTCCAGTTTCCCGCAGCGCGCACCGAAAGCCATCTATTACCGTTGCTGCCGGAATCGACGATGTTCTACGCCGCGTTTCCAAATTACGGCGACGTCACGCACCAGGCGCTGACCGTTTTTCAGCAGGAACTGCAGGAGAGCGCGGTGCTGCGCGATTGGTGGCAACACAGCGGCGCGGCCAAATCCGGGCCCAAGGTGGAGGATGCGCTGGAGAAGGTGTATCAGCTCTCGCAATATCTCGGCGATGAGATCGTGGTGTCGGGCGCGATGGAAGGCCGCGCTCCCAGTATGCTGATCGCTGCGGAAATCCGGAAACCGGGGCTGAAGAGCGCGCTGGAAGCAATACTGAATGAATCAGGGAGTAAATCGAAGCCGTCGGTGAGAGTGCTGGACCCGCAGGAGCTTGCAAAGGCGGAGGACCTGCCGTCGTCGGAGACGCCAGTGATGCTGGTGCGGCCTGATTTTGTGGTTGTAGCGCTTAACGTGGCCGCACTGCGCAGTTTCAGCGCGCGGCTGGATCACGGCAGCAAGACTTTTGCATCCACCTCATTTGGACGGCGGATCGCGCAGGCGTACGACGGTGGAGCGACCGTGGTGGGAGCCGCCGACCTGCATACGTTGCTGCAACAAATACCAACCGGCACGGAACAGGAAAAGACAACTTTCGAGCGTACCGGATTCGCAGACATGAAGTACCTGGTCTGGAGTCACAAGAAAGTGGCCGGACAGACAATCAGCGAGACGGAATTGAGCTTCACGGGGCCGCGGCATGGAATGGCTTCCTGGCTGGTGACGCCGTCGCCACTCGGGAGCCTGGATTTTGTGTCGCCTAGGGCCATGATGGCGCTGGCCCTATCGCTCACGAGTCCTGCGCGGATATTTGACGATGTTAAGGTGGCCGCCGGCAGTACAAATTCCAGCTCATTCGCGACGCTTGCACAATTCGAAAAGATGTTGAACTTGAGTTTGAAAGACGACGTGCTCAGTCACCTTGGAGGAGAAATCACGGCGGAGCTGGACGATATCGCACCACCGAGTTCCGTGTGGAGGGCAATCTTCCGGACCGACGATTCCAACCACTTGCAGCAAACATTGAATGCGCTGCTTGCCTTCGCGCATATGATGCCCGAGCAAGTGAACGATGGGGGAGTGACGTACTACACGATTCATGTCCCCGGTGGGAAGGCTCCGCTCGAAATCGGATATGCGTTTGTAGACGGCTATTTGATCGTAGGGTCAGGTCAGGCAACGGTGGCAGAGGCGGTTCGGCTGCATAAGACGGGTGAATCGCTGGGCAAATCGAAGAAGTTCCTCACGTCGCTGCCGCCGAGGGCGACGCCAGGCTTTTCCGCGGTGCTATATCAGGATCCGCAGGCAATGGCGGCGCTGCAGATGCAACGCCTGGCACCCGAGATGGCGGAGTCCTTTGCTCACGTGGCCGGGCTAGAGACGCCTACGGTGATGTGCGCGTACGGTGAGGAAAACGCAATTCGCGCGGTGAGCACCAGCGCAAGTTTTGACGTGGGCGCGGTTTTGGTAGTTGCGGCCGTCGCGATTCCCAACCTTCTGCGGTCGAGAATAACTGCGAATGAAGCGAGCGCTGTCGGTTCAATACGCACGGTGAACACCGCAGAGATTACTTATGCAGGGACTTATCAGAAGGGTTTCGCGCCCGATTTGGCCACGATGGGGCCGGATCCGACTGGTAAAGGCACACCATCAGCCGACCACGCAAGTTTCATCGACTCTACTCTCGGGGGCGCAACGTGTAAGGCGGGCTCATGGTGCGTCAAGTCAGGTTTCAAATTCAGTGTCGCGGCTGTTTGTAAACAAAAACGGTGTGACGACTTCGTGGTAGTGGGCACGCCCATCGCAGACAACACGGGAACGAGAAGCTTCTGTTCGACCGCGGACGGTGTGATTCGCTACAAGACAGGCTCTCCTCTAACCTCGTTGGTCGGCGTGTCCGAATGCAAGACCTGGGCGCCAATGCGGTAGCGGATTCGGGTCCTTCATTTTCCAAGTTTTCTCACTTCCCGATGAATCGCCAAGGTAGTGGCTGGATGTGCTACGGGAGGACTTTGAGGCTTCCCGCGGCTGCTACGAAGTTCATCTGCGCGCTGATCAAGGTGATCGGGGGCTTCCGCGGAAGGACTAGAGTTTTCCGGCAGGTCGCCATTATCGGCCCGCAAGTACTTCAGATAGTTCGGCCGCAGGGAGGCAATCAGTTCGCGGCGGCTCTTCGATACCAGCGGCTTGCCGGCATGAATCTTGCCCATGCCCTGAAGGATTCTCTCCGGCGCCACGCCAGCGAACATCATCAGTGGCCAAGTGAAATTGGGCCCGTTCAGTTTGCGCAGACGGGAGAGCCACATGAACAATGATCCCACGCGCCAGGCGATCGGGCCCCACCAGCTATACTGGCCGGGGCGCAAGTTGTGCTTCCAACATTTCATCATGAGCTGCCATTGCAGGGGCGTTAGCCGGCGGGTGTGCGTGACGCCTGTTTGATGCTCCATGCGCGTGTCGTGCAGCGGAGTGAAAATCGAAGGCACCAGAAACGCGAATAGGCCGCGGCGCTCCATCTCGTACACCAGATCGAGCGTTTCCTGAACGTCCTGATCTGTTTCGCCGGGATTGCCCACCATCAGCGTCATCATGGGGAACCAGTTGTTCTGGTTGGCGACGCGCAGGCCTTCGAGAACGATGCTGGGCCAGTCGTCAATGGAAAATGGAACGCCTTTGCTGGGCATGATCTGCCGGGCCATGCGCACCGAGCCGGTCTCAAGCCCAATCAAGGGGACCAGAGCCTTCTTCTGCGGGTGGGAGCTAAGCAGCGGCAGATGAATGGGGCTCTTCGGGAGGAGCACTTCCGAGAGCTGCCGGATCAATTCCGGATCCACCACGAAGGGCGCCATCGTGCAGTGGCTTAGCAAATGACTGCTCCACCCCGGGCGTGTTGACGATTTCGGTGTAGAGGTCCACCAGCGCTTCGCGGTTGGGAAAGAAGAACGGAGTGTCGGTGTGCACCTGGCCCCAGATGAACATGTCCTCGGTGGCCAGCGAGATTACTTTGTTGCCCTGTCGCACGTTGGCACGCACCGCGTCCATGATTTTCGCCTTGGGCAAATCAATCTGCGGATTCAGGTCTGGCACGCAGAACTGGCACCGGCGACCGCACCCGGTGGTCATTTCCACCACGCCGAACGTGGTGCGCTTGTCGGGAAAGAGGATGGCGTCGCGCGACGTCGGGTGCGACAAGTTGATTTCTCGCGGCAGCGCTTCTCCCGCAATCGCCTTATCGAAGAGCGCCAGAGTGTCTTCGGACTCGCTGCGGCCTTCCGCGACGCAATCAACGCCCAGCTCGTCGATAAGTGTTGGTTTGCATGATCTGCCAGCCGCCTGAGCCGCCCACCACGACCTGAAAGTTCTTGCGGTACGGGCTGGACTTGATCTTGTGGAACATCGCGCGGGAGTAAATCGAATTCAGCGGCTCTTTCGACGAGCCGAAAATAGAGGTGTATACGCCGGCGGCAAACGTGACGCCCAGCGGGTTGTGCGTGGACACGGCTACGACGCGAGTGTTGGGCCCGATGAATTTGTCCAGATCGTCCGGGAAGCAGGCCACCACTTCTTCCGCGAGGAATTTGCGCAGCAGGGACTTCTCGAGCACGCGCACTCCGGCGGGCATGTATCGTGCGGAGCCGTCGTCGTTGTGTTCCACGTCGCGCCATTTGGGATATTTCTTGTCTAGAACAAACTCCAGCCACTGAGGAAGGGAGGCCAGAGCCATTTGGATGAAGTAACCGGCGTGGTCAATCGATTCGGTTAACGGCGCGGTGAGGACGATTAGCTTGCCGCCATCGGCGGGAGCGCGGGGCGCCAAAACGGCCGCGTTCTCTGACGCTGAATGTGGTTGAAGGTCTTCCGTCGCGATTGTCGGTTGCACGAAAGGTTCCTCCCCCGTCCGGAACAACGCTCCGCACTAGGTGCGCTCGATTTGCGCTCCACTATACGATGAAATTTGCCTTGTATGGGATGCGAGGTATCCGCCGCGATATGGCCCCTCTCGGGGCTGGCTGAGCCCTGGTGGGGCCGCATAATCGGCAACTAACCCGCTGCGAGCGGGTCTGCTAAGATAGCTAGTTTTCGCGTTGCCGACTTTCACGCTGAGGCCCCCATGGCTGAAATCCAACCTTTTCGCGCCCTCCGATACAACACGGACCGCGTCGCACTGAAAGACGTGCTCACGCAGCCATACGACAAGATATCGCCCGCCATGCAGGAGCGGTACTACGCCGCGAGTCCCGCGAACCTGATCGCGATCGAAAAGGGCAAAGTTTTCGAAGGTGATACGCCGCAGAACAACGTTTACACGCGCGCCGCAGCAAAGCTCGAGGAATGGATCGCCGAAAAGATACTCGTTCAAGACGCTGCGCCAGGCGTTTACATCTATTCGCAGGAATATTTCGTCCCCGGCGGGCATTCGCGCCGCGAGCGCATTGGATTCATCGCGCTCGGACGGCTGGAAGATTACGACGCGAAGATCGTCTTTCGTCACGAGCGAACTTTGTCCGCCCCGAAAGCCGACCGCATGGAACTGCTGCGTCACACCCGCGCGCAGACGGGCCAGCTTTTCATGCTCTACGACGATCCGACGAGACGCATCGAAGCGCTGCTCGAGGAAACAGCCCACAAGAGCGCGCCGCTCGAACTCCGCGATGAATATGACGTGCTGCACCGGCTGTGGCCGGTTTCCGATCAGGCTTTCGCGCGGCGGATTCAGAAAGAAATGGGCCAGAAGAAGCTGGTGATCGCCGACGGCCATCATCGCTACGAAACCGCGCTGAATTACCGCAACGAGTGCCGCGCGCAATTCGACAAGACCAGGGCGGCCAGCACTAAGTCCGGCAAGACCAAGTCCGGCAAGACCGACCCCTCGGCCGCCTACGAATTCGCGATGATGACGTTCATCAACTCGCATTCGAAGGGATTGACGATTCTTCCCACACACCGGCTGGTGCGTAATCTTGCCGATTTCAACTTCGAACGTTTCCGCAAGACCGTTGGCGCCTTCTTTGACTGGTACTCGTATCCATTTCAGGACGCGGATGAGCGCGCCGCGAGCTACGCCGAATTCAGAAAGGATCTTGAGGGGCGCAGCCGCGAGCGCCGGTCAATTGGCATTTATCCGGGCGGAATTCCCGCCAGCGGAGCGCCTGCGAACAACGGCGCGTTTTATCTGTTTTTGCTGAGGCGCGACGCCGACCTGGAAACCCTGCTGCCCGATCTATCCGAAGCGCAGCGCCAGCTCGACGTGGTCCTTCTGCACCGACTGATTCTCGATAAGGGGCTCGGAATTACGGCGGAAGCGGTGACCGCTGAAAAGAATGTGAGCTACGAGCGCGAGATGGATGCAGCGATTGCTGCCGTCGATAAGGGGGACGCCCAGCTTGCTTGTTTGCTCAATCCCGTGCGAGTCCAGCAAGTGATGGATATCGCGCTGGGCGGCGATGTGCTGCCTCAGAAATCCACGGATTTCTATCCCAAGATGCTCAGCGGGGTTGCGATCTATCGGGTGGAAGGACGTGTCGAGAGCGGTGCCGAACAGGCGCGGTAAAGGAAGTGGGCGGTTCGCGAACCGCCCCTACGAAGTCCACGAACCGCCGTCCTTGCGAGCAACTGCCACGCTAGTCAGGCCGGCGCGGCTCCGAGCCACAATAAATCAGCGATTCGATTGGTCGAGGTTACTTGGGGAAGCTTTGGACGGCGGCGGCTTCGTTGTCGTACGTGTCGAAGACCGTCATGAGCTTCGTGACCTGCAGGACTTCCTTGAATTTCGCACCGAGGTTCACGAGTTTCAGCGTGGCGCCCTGCGAACGCGCGCTGTGAAACGTCGCGACGAGAGTTCCAAGACCGGCGCTGTCGATATAGCTCACCTGCGCCATGTTCAACACGATCTTCTTCTTGCCCGCCGCAAGCAGGCTCTTAACCCGTTCCCGAAAGGCGTTGCTTTCTTCGCCCAGCACGATGCGCCCTTCGATATCGAGCACGGTGATTCCGTTCACATCCCGATCCGTCATTCTCAATGCCACGTTCACGCCTCCTGGAGATCTCGTTGAATTCTTGAACTTGTAAGTTACCGAAACGGCGGCCGTGCCCTGCTGCGGCGTAACCAGCCTCAGTAAAAATCCGAGCAAGACATATAGTATCCGCAGCCTCGGCAAATCATCTTGCAGCTCCGCTGCTCAAGACGAGCCGAGCAGCGCGGGCAATATCCTGAGGCAAACTCTGGCTCTCGATCTCGTGATGAACCGATCGCCGGCTCGGCCTGCTTCGCAGCAGTCTCGGATGCTCCCACGGTCACGTTTGACAGTGTCATCTCCGGACGCCCCACGAACGGACTTTTATAGCACATACCTGTCTATTGGGAAAAGCAAACCGTGCGCAAGCCGGGATGCGCCCCAGGGCAAAACCACCCCGGCGTCTTAGACACCGGGACGGACCTGGAAGTGCCCTTCGCGCTCGTGGAGTGAGGGTCGTCAAAGTGGCATCAAAACGCGGCACGTTGCTGAAGTTGCGTTTGTAGGTTTTCCCCAAGCAAATCTATCTATTGGACAGGGCGGGGGGCGGGCTCGGGCATGTATGGGCCAGCCTCGGCGGGCAGGCCTGCGCGTTCGAACTGGATGGTCGTGTGAGTAATGTGAAAATTGTGTTCCAAAGCGCCGCAGATGCCGGCGAGGATTTTTTCGCTATCTTCCATATGCATGTCCGGGATGCGAACGTGGCAGGACAGCACGACCATGTCCGTGCCCAGCGTCCAGATGTGAACGTCGTGAACTTCCTGAACGCCTGGGACACGCAGAATCGCACCCGCAACCTCTTCCAGGCGAATTTCCCGCGGCAATCCTTCGAGCAAAATGTGGCCGCTTTCCCGAAGAATTCCCGTCGCTGACCACAGAACCATCGCGCCGATTCCAATGCCGACGACAGGGTCCACCCATTTTGCGCCGGTCCAACGAATCAGCGAGCGCGCCGACGAAAATCGCGACGTTCGACAAGGCATCGCCCAGATTGTGCAGCCACACGGCGCGAACGTTCAGGTCGCGCCGTCCGCGATGGACCGCGATCGTGATGCCGCCATTGATCGCGAGCGCAAGCATCGAAACCCAGAGCATCAGGCTCGTCCGGACTTCGACGGGATTGCGAAGCCGCGACACGGATTCGTAGAGCAGGAAGACCGCGACGAGTTCAAGCAGCATCGCGTTAACGAATGCCGCGAGTATACCGGCGCGATGATATCCGTACGTTTTCTCCGATGTGGGAGGGCGCAGCGCCATGCGCATGCCGATCCAGGAAATGATCAGCGTGGGAATATCGGTGAGATTGTGAACGGCATCGCTGACGAGGGCGATCGAATGGCCCAGGTAGCCGGCGATGAGCTCCACGGCAACCAGCACGAACGTTACGGCTACGGCACCGCCTAGCAGTCCGGTCATGCCGTGAGCCGGGAAGGTGGGCGTGCCCGTGGGCATCCCCGTGAGCGTCATGGCTGTGGCCGCCGTGCGAGTGGAAGTGCATCACGCGAATTCTAGCCGCAGAATGCCGCGACACGAATCAATTGCTCCAGACTCGATCTTAGGCACCGGCCCGGAGGGCCGCTGTTTTCAAATCTGTTTCAAATTCGCCGGGATGCGGGCGGTCTTGCGAAACGCCATGTACCACGTATCTCCCAGGCCGCGGAGCATTCCTACTTTGCCCTCGACGTGCTCGTACATGCGGTAGATGCGCCGACGCCAAGATCGGTCGGATCCGCCGCGATAGCCCGAATTGTTGGACTCAATGACACAACGCTCCAAAGCAAAACCAAGCTTCGCCATTGCGGATTGCATTTCCGCCGGCGTGTAGAGCCGGATATGTCCAAATATGCCCTTCGCGTGTTCGAGCTCCTCGGGCATTTCGGGGATGCTTCTTCCCCGCAGTAATCGCAGCCGATTTTCGAGAGATGCCTGATTCGGAGACGACGCGATGAGAACGCCGCCCGGCCGAATCAACCGCGCTATTTCAGAGAGGACAGCGCTCAGGCGCTCTGGCGGCAAGTGTTCGAGAACTTCCGAAAACGTGACCACGGAAAAATGGCCGTCGGGGAATGGAAGGGCTTCGCGGGTGAGGTCCGCGATCACCAGTTCACAGTTGTTGTCCCGGAAGATAGAGCGATACTTCTGCCGAGTCGCGTAGAGTGGCCCAGGGTGGTCGATGGCCGACCAACGGATATTGGGAAAGACCGAAGCCATGGGGAGGAGAAGGTATCCATATCCACTACCGACCTCTAGCCCCTCGCCGCCGACGCCGCAGTCGAGAACAGACTGGGCCAAAGAAACGATCAGAGAAACACGTCTGATTTCGGGTCTAAGTGTTTCTTGTGTCGGAGGCGAATCGTGTGCATCCGACGATCCTGGTGCAAAGAGCCGCCGGCATCGCTCAATGATGGGCTCTATCTTTTTTTCGATTTCGGCCCTGGTCAACGTATTCTCATCGCGAGGCGGCGCCATATTAACTCAATAGAGTAACTGAAAATCTCGATTCCTGGACGAGGAGTCGACTCCAGGGGCGAATCGCGACGAGTATGCCCGGTGTCGGCGGTAACCCATGCGTTCCAACGACGACAAGGAACCGACCGTACGAAACACGATTGACTTACCTCGCCGCCACCGCCTACCATGACACGGAAATCGAGACGGAGTTGGCATCAGGGGTTTCCGGGGGCGCTACCTTCAGGCGTCACGATTAGCCCAGCGATGACGCACCATACCGCCAAACTGGTCTTCTGGGGAGTGCGCGGCTCGACGCCGACGCTGGAGCGCGATACTTGGCGCTACGGTGGAAACACGCCCTGCCTTGAACTGACCGCGCCGGATGGCACGCCCTTCATTCTCGACTGTGGCACTGGCTTGCGAATGCTGGGCAATCAGTGGACAAGGTTGCGCGGCAACAACGGTATCGACGCGCACGTGCTGGTGACGCACTATCACTGGGACCACATTCAGGGCATTCCTTACTTTCATCCGTTCTTCGAAGCGCGCAATCGCTTCCACTTTTACAGTTTCCAATCGAAGTATCTTGGCCCCAACAGTTTGCGGCAGGTGCTGGAAGGGCAGCTCGCGAAGCCCTATTTTCCGGTGGACGTCAGCATGATGACGGCGGAGCGCGAATTCCGGGAAATCTCGGCCGGCGAAAAATTGGAAATCAACGGAACGAAAGTCACGGCTGCTTGGCTCAACCATCCGCAGGGCTGCCTGGGATACCGGTTGGACACAACGGGCGGTTCGGTTGTGTATGCCACCGACAACGAGCCGGGCGTCGCCGAATGCGATGCGGGCTTGCGCCAATTGGCAAGTGGGGCTGACGTGCTGATCTACGACTCGCAATACTCCCCCGAGCAACTTGCATCCAGTCACAAAGGTTGGGGGCATTCAAGCTGGCTGGAAGGCGTGAAGATCGCTCGCGACGCGAAGGTGCGAAACCTGGTTCTTTTCCATCACGATCCGGATTCTCCGGATGCGAAAGTGGATGGGTTTCTGTCAGCGGCGCGTCAGGAGTTTCCGGCAACTTGGGCGGCCACAGAAGGCATGACGATCACGATGAGTGAGCGCGGAGTGGATGTGGCCTTGCGCGGATCGCGCTTGGGCCAGCGAAGGCGGTTGCGTTTTGCGGCCACCGTGAGCGGGCAGTCGGAAGAAGGGAAAACATTCGAGGAGAAGGCGACGGTGCGCGACCTGAGTTTGCAAGGCGCTTATCTGTGCCTGAGGAATCGGCCGCGGCTGCAGTCGGAGGTGCGCGTCGTGATCGAGGCGTCGGGAGACAAGGATCGGTCGAGCACGCTGTCGTTCCGCGGCACCGTGATTCACTGCGATCCGGGACGCGAAAAAAGCGAAAATGGAGTTGGAGTTGTGTTCATTGAGGAAGCAGATCCGACCCTTCCCGGCGCCTGAAGGGGTTAATCGGGAACGGAGAGACTTGCGAGTTGGGCATCGAGATCGGCCAGCGCGCGGGTGAGTTGGTCTGTGTATCTGGGATTTCGGCTTGATTCGAGTTCGCGCTGAACGCGCGTGCGCGAGAGAACTAGTACCTCGCGACGGCGATTCAATTCGACGTCCGCCGGAGTCAATTGGGCTTTATTGCTTTGGCTGCTTTTCGATTGCGATTCCTGTACTTGAGCTTCGACGGCCTTGCTCTCCCAACCTCTAGCCATACATCAATTCTACAGTGCCAAGCGGTCTGACCTTATCTAAATCTCACCTGGAGTTCCGGTGGAAACCACGACCCATGCCCGCTGACGCCTCGAAGGCCGGGCGACGCTACGGGAGGATGCGAGTGTAGAGAAACACGAGAGCGAGAGAGGCAGCGATGCCGAGAAAAAAGCCGCCGATATGCAGGCGCGGGTGAATGGCACGTGCGTAACGGATGCTGGCGACGAGAAACACGGCGTTGGACAAGACGGCGAAAGCGAGCCCTGCCAGAATGACGATTTCCACGTAGAGCGCGCTCCAACCCCACCCGGCAGGACGCAGGGTCACGAAAGCGAGCACGGCGGACCCCAGCGTGACGATGGCCGCGGTGGCGACGGCGTAACCGCTCGCAAAGCCCACATTCGCGTGCAGCAGAAGGAGCAAGAAGGCGATCGCGTATTCAACCAGCACGACGAGAGCGACCAGAGCGCGGTAGCGAGGATCGGTCTGACCAAAGAGGTGCGTTACGGAAAAGAAGACGGCGGGGACAAGCGCGTTCGCGAGCGCCGCGACCCACAGCGCTGTACAGAGAAAATGCCGGCGAGGGCGAGGGGTGGTGACGTCTTGCGCGGGGCTGGTTGAGATGTCGGCAGACACGGAAGTAATCGCGCGCGGATTATACAACAGGAAAGAGCGCGTCGACTGTGGCCGTTCGCTTATTTGCGGTCTCGAACAGGCACGAAATCCACCATCGTGGGAGAACCCACTTCGATTGACTCGCCCGTTGGAGTCAGGCGGCCTGACTCCCTGTTGATGCGAAACGTGACGACGGTATTGGAATCCTGGTTTGCGGCGAGCAGCCATGCGCCCGAGGGGTCGATGGCGAAGTTGCGCGGCGTCTTGCCTCCCGTTGGAACGCGTTCGATAAGAGCGAGTGTGCCCTTGCTGGGATCAACCGCAAAAACAGCGATGCTGTCGTCATCGCCTCGATTCGAAGCGTAGAGAAACTTTCCGGAAGGATGAAGCACTATTTCAGCGGCGTTGTTTTTGCCGTTGAAGTTGGCTGGAAGCGAGGAGATTGTTTGAAGCAGGGCCATGGCGCCATCGCGCGGATCGTAGGAGTAGACCGTGATGGTTGAGGCCATTTCGTTGATGACGTAAACGAAATTGCCACTGCTGCTGAAGGTGAGATGCCGCGGCCCCGCGCCAGGATCCGTCTTGACGGTACGCGGCTGGCCCAGAGTGCCGTGAGACGCGTCGAACGGATAAACGAGCAGTTGATCGAGGCCGAGGTCGGCGACGACCGCAAAGCGATTGTCGGGAGACATGGCGATCGCGTGCGCGTGCGGGCTTTCCTGGCGCTCGTGATTCACGCTCGAGCCTTTGTGCTGAACAAATGCGGTGGTCTCGCCGATTTTGCCGTCCGGCAACAGAGGGAGAACCGTCACGCTTCCTCCGCCGTAGTTCGCGACCAAGGCGAACCGGCCCGTGCGATCGAGAACGATATGCGCCGGACCTGAGCCGCGCGAAGACACCTGGTTCAGAAGTTTCAATTTTCCCGTTGAGGAATCCATGGAGAACGCGCTGACCGATCCTGCCGCCTGGCCATTGAACTGATCAGCTTCGTTGACGGCGTACAGAAATTCCTTGCCTGGAGCGACGGCCAGAAAAGACGGCTGGGGCGTTTTCGCGGCGACCGCCGGCGAAGTGAGACGCCCGCTGGCCGGATCGAATTCGCATACATAGATGCCTTCGCTTCCGTGGCCCGTGTACGTTCCGATGTAGACGAAATCCAGTGCGGCCGGAGCGGCGTGCACGGAAATTATGGCCGCGACCGCCAGCATCGAAAGAAGAATCCAACGCGCCATTCTGTTGCCGAAGGAAAAATCCGTCTTCACGTGCTCCTCCACTTTTCTCCTGCCTCGAGTTGTTCCGGCGTTCCGATCTAATGACTTATACCATCGACGGCTTGTTGCAATCCCTTTCGGCGTACGATATTGGAAAGGTGCGGGCCCGCAGCTCAGCTGGTTAGAGCAGCGGACTCATAAAACAGGGGATCCTTCTTGGCTTGCAGCGTTTCTACTTCTGGTGATAAAAAGACAGGCGAACTGTGACTGAGCCCAGCTAGCCAGGGATGGGCGGGCAGCCGGGGAATTCACCGACGAAGGTGTTGCCGATGTAGCCGAGATCGGCGATGCCGATTTTACTGGTGTAGTAGCCGTCGCAGGTGAGGTCGCGGAGAAAAGCAAAAAAGGCGACGCCCTGGCTGAGTGAAGCATCTTTCTCGGCGTTTTTGCGAAAGGCGATGAGGTCGAGGACTTCTGTTTTTTGTTCGAGAAGGCAATCGAGAAAAAGCTTGCCGTAGCGATCCGTACAGAAGCCGTCGAGCCAGAAGAGGCCGCCGCCGAGTTTCAATTGGTAGTCAGGATTTTCGCTGGTGAGGAGATCGATGAATTCCGGGGCGCCGGCTTCGAGGGCGCCGCCGGATTTTTCGTCTTTGGGGATGATCATGCCGCAGAGAACGAGGAGAGCGGCATACTGCGGGGCAGAGAAGTATTTGGGAGTGTAGTTGCCTGCCGGACTCGAGGACTTTTCCTTGTGAACCATTTGGTGGATGTAGGCGGCGGCGTCGGCGGGGATGATCTGAAGGACGGAGCCGGAAACGGCACCGACGGCGAGCGTGCGGAGGATGTCGCGGCGGGAAATGGATTCGTTAGGCATGCTAGAGGTTGCCCTTCCGCGCTTCGTCGAGGATATATTCGGAGGCTCGCCAGGAAAGAGCCATGATGGTGAGGGTAGGATTTTTGTCGGGGTTGGTTACGAAAGACGCGCCATCAGTGACGAAGAGATTTTTGACATCGTGGGACTGGCAGAAGCCGTTGAGGACGGAAGTTCTTGAATCGACGCCCATGCGGGCGGTGCCAACTTCGTGAATGATTCGGCCGCCAGCTTCGATTCCGAAGGGGTAATCGCCATCGATGGAGGTGCGAGTTTTGTATTCGCCGCCCATGGATTCGACGATGGAGCGGAAAGTTTCCTGCATGTCCTTGGCCTGAAGCAATTCGTAATCGGACCATTTGAAATGAAAACGTAGAACGGGAATGCCCCATCGGTCGACGACACCAGGATCGATTTCGCAATAGGTGCCGGGATTGGAAATCATTTCGCCGCGTCCGGCGAAGCCGATGTAACAGCCGTAGGCTTTGCGTGCGCGCTGCTTTAGCTGAAGGCCGTAACCTTCCTCCTCGTCGTTCAAGTCGCCGAACATGCCGATGCCGGGCATGTCGCGGCCGCCGCCAAATTCGATGTGATAGCCGCGGGGAAAATCATTCTTGCGATCAAATTTCCACCAGGGCATGTACATGTGCATGCCGCCGGTGCCGTCGTGATTGTGCGGCGGAGTTTTCTCGAGCTGCGGGATATAGCCATAGCCGCTGCTGCCCACGGAATCCATCAGATATTTCCCGACGGCACCGGAAGAGTTGGCGAGGCCGTTGGGATACATGGTGGATTTGGAGTTGAGCAAAAGGCGGGAAGATTCACAGGCGCTGGCGGCAACGACGATGACGCGAGCGTTGACGCGTTTTTCGGAGCGCGTGGCTTTGTCAATGTAGGAGACGCCGGTGGCTTTGCCGTCTTTGTCGATGAGAATTTCGCGGGCCATGGCGCCGGTGATGAGCGTGAGCTTTCCCGTCTGCATCGCGGGAGGGAGCAAGACCTGGCTGGAACTGAAATTGGAAGCGGTAGTGCAGCCGCGGCCGCACTGGCCGCAATAATGGCAGGGCAAGCGGCCATTGAGTGCACGAGTGAGGATGGCGAGACGCGATGGAATACAAGTGATATTCAGCTTGTCGCAAGCTTTCTTAACCATCAGCTCGGTGCAGCGGGGCTTGGGCGGCGGGAGGAAAAGGCCATCGGGAGCACTGGGAACATTTTCCTTGGTGCCGAAGACGCCGATGTAGGATTCGACCTTGTCGTAATAAGGCGCGAGATCGTCGTAGGTGATGGGCCAATCGTCGCCGAGGCCATCGCGCGTATTGGATTTGAAATCGATGGGAGCAAAACGCAGGGCGATACGGCCCCAGTGATTGGTGCGGCCGCCGACGATGCGGGAGCGGAACCACTGGAAATTCGAACCGGGAGCGGAGGTGTATGGCTCCCCCTCGATGCTCCAGGCGCCATTGGGAGCAAGGAATTCACCGTAATTTTCGCTCGCTTTGCCGCCGACGCCAGCGCCGCGGTGCGGCAGTTCGTACGGCCACATGAGCATCTTGAAATCTTTTTCTGGGTGGAGATCCGGACCGGCTTCGAGGAGAACGGAATTGAGGCCCCCTTCGGTGAGAATCTTAGCGGCCATGCCGCCCGCGGCGCCGGAACCAATAATGCAGACGTCGAATTGTTTGGGTGAACGCTGGACCAGGGCCATCGGGCGATTTTTCCGGGGGAATTCTACACTTTATTCAAAGTTAAGTTCTAAGCCAAAAAAGCACGCAAGGATACCAGGACACCGGCCGTGACGTGATAGGTTAGCGCATCATGCGTTGAGGTGATCGGAGCCGAAGGATGGGCAATCGACTTAGCGGGAAAGTTGTTATCGTCACGGGCGCGGCACAGGGCATCGGTTTCGGATGTGCGAGCCTGATTGCGGCGGAAGGTGCAACGGTAGTGCTGGGGGATCTGCAGGAGAAAAGAGGCGAGCTCGCGGCCGCGAGGATTCGATCTGCTGGGGGGAAGGCGCATTTCTGTTTCGTGGATGTGAAGAATGAAGAGCAGTGTTCGGGGATCGTCGAGGAGGCGATAAGATCTTTTGGAAGACTCGATGGGCTTGTTAACAATGCGGGTTGGTTTCCAAGAGCCACGCTGGAAGGGACGACGACCCAGCTTTGGGACGAGGTCATGCAAGTGAACCTTCGAGGAGCATTCTATTGCTGCAAACACGCCGCGCCTGTGATGCGAAAGGCGGGAGGAAGCATTGTGAATATGGGATCGATTTGCGGGATCCAGAGCTTGCCAAATCTCGTCGCATACGGGGCAGCCAAAGGTGGTCTGCTGTCGCTGACGCGAACTCTGGCCGGTTCACTTGCGGAGCATCGTATCAGAGTGAACTATGTTATCCCCGGCTGGGTGCTCACCGAGGGTGAGCTTGCAGTGCACAAAGCGCAAGGTCGGGAGGAGGAAACTCTAAGGAAGGAAGGAGAAAAGCTGGCGCTGGGCCGCCACCAGACACCACTCGACACGGCTCACGCCGTTGTGTTCTTGTTGAGCGATGATGCTTCGCAGATTACCGGAACCGTTTTGCACATCGACGCTGGCGCATCGACATTACCTATCGCACCCGGAGCATACCCGGGATAGGACAGCCCCTCATTGAGATGCTTGTTTCCTGTCCCTCGTCCACTTTTTGGAACGGAGTGGCAGGATGATGAAAGGCTTTCGGGGCGGCATGACGAAAAACTTGCCATTAGGTGAACGCCTAACCCACAACGTCAGCCAGAGGTCGGAGCCTTCCTCGACCGTCACTGCGTATCGATGTTCACCTGAGACTGGTCGCAGTTTCATAACCGAGTGCATGATACCTCCCTGACGTTCGCTCAGTCGGGTGTGCACTTGGACGCATAAAGCGGTGCATTCAATGGGTCGACGCAACACTCAGGTCGAGCCCCGCTTGCATTGAAAACAAAGGCCAAATCGCTGGCTAGGGTTAGATCAGCCGGAACACTGCCCTGGCTAGGTTTTGACCGAGTACAGCCCAAACAGACCGCTTCTCTCAGGAAAGCATTGTCCAATCAACGCATTGGATGGTGTTGCGTCGACCGTCTGAACTGGCAGCAGTAACCGGACAATTGAAATTCACGTCAAGATGCACAGGGAACGTACTGCGAATTTACTACAGTGAGCGTTTCTGACGGTTTCGAATATTCGCGGCAAGTCCTCCAAAACAATATAAAATCAGGACGTTAACCTGCGTGGGGCCCGTAGCTCAGCTGGTTAGAGCAGCGGACTCATAATCCGTTGGTCCAAGGTTCGAATCCTTGCGGGCCCACCAACTGCTACTTGAGATTCAGCTCTGACTCCCGTCGGCTCTGGTCTTGTGCTGGTGGAGCTTTGCAGACTTGCGTGGCGTTACGATTCCTTGCGAGTCCAGATGAGCGCAGATGTCTCCGGCGATTTCCTCGGGAGTGCGGCTAATATCCTCGACGACAGCGCCAGCAGGCTCCTCCAGCGTAGCGAGCTGGCTCGCGACCAGGCTTTCACCAGCGAAATGATTCTGGCGAGTGGCCAGGTTGCGGCGGAGTTGCGAAGGGGAACCCCGAAGGTAGACCACGTCGAAACTCAAATCCTTGCTCAGGGTATTCCGGTATTCCTGCTTCAGCGCGGAACATGCAAGGACGATATTTTGGCCGTTACAGCTCTCGCTCAGCAGCCTGTCGTGAATTGCGGCAAGCCAGGGCGCGCGGTCCGCATCGGTGAGTGGAATGCCTCGATGCATCTTTTCTTTATTGGCGGCGGAGTGAAAGTCGTCCGCATCCAGGAAAATCCATCCGAGGCGCTTCGCGAGCAATCTTCCGACGGTCGTCTTCCCGGAACCGGTGACGCCCATAACCAAAATGACCATGCGGAATTATGGCATGGGAGCGAAGTGTGGTGAGCAGCGAGGAAAATTTATGCGTACTACGATATCGTCTCCGCTACGGCGGGAAGTTCATGCGGCGAAGCAAGTCCTGGAATCGCGGATCGGAACGCATGGGGTCAAAACGCGGCCACACTTTAAGCAGCGCCAGCCAAATATCGCGCTCTTTATAACCTCGTTCCAGCCATCGCATGGCGTCGTCCTTGTCGCCCAGGGAAACATACACTTCCGCCACCCATCCCGGCCGCAGGTAGGATTTTTCTTCTTTGGTGCGCTGGGTTGACTCGTCAAGACGCCGCCGGGCTTCCGCGGGATTTCCAGAGGCAGCATATACTGCGGCAACGTCGAAGCCCTGTTGCAAGTTTTGCTTCTTGAGGCAGAGGATCGCCGTATCGAATTTGCCCTGCGCTTCATAGGCGAGGCCGAGGCCGTAGAGTCCCAACGGATCGTTTGGATTGAGTTCGAGAATTCGGCGGAACAACGCGATCGCTTCATCATAATGGCGCGCCTGGAATTCCACTCGGCCTGCCCTGTACAAGACAATCGGCGACAGAGGATCAAGTTCCAGAGCCTTCTCTGCCACCGGAATCGCCTCATCGTGCTTTCCCATCACGGAAAGGTAGAAAGCGTACTGGTAGAGACCGATCACGTACCCGGGATCCAATTCGAGCGCCGCTGAAATTCTTTCTGCGCTCCGATCCAATCCCATTCCTCGGCGAGGATGTAACCCAAGGCCGTATGCGGCTCGGCGAGCGAGGCGTCCAAGTCAATCGCCTTCAACGCCGCCACCTTCGCTTTGGGGACGCCTTCGGCCGACTCGAGAACTCCGAAACTGACGAGCTCAACGTAAGCATCGGCAAGCCCGGCGTACGCCTGGGGATAATTAGGGTCAATCTCATTGGCCTCGCGAAAACAGTCGACAGCCTTGTTGAGGGCTTCGCGCGTTCTACGGTTCCAGAAGAAGCGCCCTTTCAAGTAAAGGTCCTGCGCCTGAGGGTTCACGGTCGCGGAAATCGCCAGTTGTTTCTCTTCCGAAGGGCTGACCGTGATTTTGATCTCACGGGCGATTTGCCGCGCCAATTCCTTTTGCAGATTCAAGACGTCTCCCAGGTCGCGGTCGTAACTATTAGCCCAGAGATTCGTGTCCGTCGTGGCGTAAATCAATTGCGTGGTAATTCGTACTCGGTTGCCGGAGCGAAAAACGGCGCCTTCGACGATGCCGTCCACGTTCAGTTCCCGGGCTATCTGGGGGAGAGTCTTCCTGACGCCTTTGTATTGCATCACGGAAGTGCGCGAGATCACCTTTAGTGCACGAATCTTCGAGAGTTCCGTAATCAGCTCTTCGGTCATCCCGTCTGCGAGATATTCCTGCGCCGGGTCGCCTGAGAGATTCACCAATGGCAGCACGGCCAGCGAAGTCATGGGCTTGGGCGGCGCACTTTTCTTCTGATCCAAAAACCAAGCTCTCTTATAAATGCCGAAGTAAGCCAATAAGAGAACCGCGGCCGCGGCGGCCGTCCATTTCCACATCCGTCCAATCCCGGCACTGCGAGGGCGCGCTTGCGACGGCCCTGCTTCCGTCACTTCGGGTGCGGCAGTGGTGGAGGGCGCCATCCGTACGGGAACGCCCAGCCGATAGCCCACGCGGGGAACCGTAAGCAGGAGGGAAGACTCGTCATCGCCCAGCGCCTTGCGGAGCTTGGAGACCGCGGTGGCCAGAGAGCCATCCACCACCATGAGTCCAGGCCAAACCGAATCGAGAAGGTCTTCTTTGGTGACCACCTGGCCGGCGCGAAGCAGCAGCTGATGAAGGACTTCGACGGGCTTGGGTTCGAGTTCGACTACTTCGCCCTTAACGCGTAACTCCCGGCGCAGCTCGTCAAATTCGCAATCGCCGAAGGCCCAGCAACGCGCTTGAACATCGCCTTTGCCTCCCGCCTGGGCGTTGGAATTCATGGGGTTAGCGTTTCTTAAGGATTCTTTAGAGTTCCGTCAGGACTTGCGCGGGGCAAAGGAGGAAATTCGCGCATCGGCTGCACGGATTCAGAAGGGGCCACACGTTGTTCGCCAAGAACCGAGGGACTAAACAGGTGCTGGAACCAGTGGCCCGTCGCTCGGCGGATCTACGTCCCTTCTTGGCAACGAACTGTAGCACCCGAAGGGCCTTGCGGCAACGCCAGGACGTACAGCCGCGGGAACCGTGGCACTCGATTCTTACAAAGGAGATGGAGCATGAGCGGTGATCTCAGCCCCAGAATGAGAAGTACGATTGTCAAGGTTCCGGACGCGAGTCCAGGTCTGCTTTTTCTCAACGGCCAGCAGAAGCAATTCACGCTCGACGGCGTCTGGAAATCTCCGGTGGCTCCAGCGGCCAATATGACCGTCGATGTGGACCTCGACGGCGCCGGGTCGATCGCGGCCATTACAGTGGTCGATTCGCAACAGATCGCCAAGGAACGGTTGAGTCAGCTCGGCGGCGTCGCGCAGGAACGGGGCAAAGAAGCGGCCAAACTAGCTCAGAAGGGCGTGGGCGAACTGGCCGCGCGCATGGGCGCGGTCGCGCTGGGAGCCACGGTGCTGTTCTGGCTGGCATGGTTCTTCTTCCCGGCGGCTAGCGTTGCGGGTGGCGGAGCAGCAGCGGAATCCTTCACCTTCTGGAACCTCCTCGGCACCGACTTCAATAATCCCGAGAGCGTTCTAAGGGGAGGCGGCGATCACGGCCTGTTTGCTTTCCTTGGCCTGATCGCCATCGCCGCCCCTTTCGCTGCGCCATTCATACGCGCGGCTTGGTCGAAGTATCTCAGCGCAGTCCCGCTTGTCTACTTCGTGATCGCTTTCATCGCGATTTGGGTGAATGAAGGTAAGGCCTTCGGCGACCTGGCAAAAATGGGCGTCCCCAGTCCTTTCTCATGGAGCTGGTTGGTTGTCCTTCTCATGCTCGTCACGGCTCTTGTCCTTGCCCGGGGCGCTTTGAAGAAGCCGGCGAATGCGTAGTTTCGGAGTCAGGAGAACGTGGGCAGGAATTTGTCAGAAATTGAATGTTTTCAGGAGAGTGTTATGAACAGCCGACCGATTAGCAACGCGTTTCTTGTATTGATTCTGACTGGAGCAGGTTTCGTGGCGGGATGCGGGGGCGCCAATCCCGAAGGAAAGTATCGGGCTTCCGACGGCTCGGTCACTCTCGAATTGAAGAGCGGCAAGGCGGGCCTGAACTACGGTCCGGTCCACATCGACGGCGCTTACACCGTGGATGGCGACAAGCTCACCATTCGGCCGCTCGAAGGCGCCACCGAGCAAACCATGGTGTTCACGATGAATAAGGACGGCTCGTTGACCGGCCCCGCTGGAAGCGGGATGGACCGGCTTGTGAAAGCAAATTAGCAAGTCGAGAGTCTGCACGCCGAGACTTCGGAGGAAGGAAAGCCAATGAAAAAACTTCGTTTCAACACGTCGTTTGTTGCACTTGCTTTAGCAGTGGTCCTCGGCTTGGCTGGCTGTGGTTCGAGCTCAGACAGCGCCGAAGGATCAGGCGGGTCAGGCCACGCGTCAGGCGCAGACCGCCAAGCCGAGGCCGCTGCCTTGGCGGAACTCCAGCGACATTGGCTCAAGGGAGGCGACGGCTGGACGGCAGCCGAGGTCGGCGGAAGTCCCTATGCGCCCGATCACTTTCTCCGGCAATACCGCGAGCTCATCATCACCGGCGTCGAACCGCAGGAACTCGAGCGAGTCCGACAAACTGAACGGGTTTGAGTGGGCTGGAACGGTGACGTTCAAGAAAACGGTTTGTCGCGAAGCCGGTGGGCAACAGACCTACGTAATGGAAGGCCTGGGAAATGGCCAGCAGGCCTACGCCGAGAAGCAGCCGGGACGATGGAGCCAATGGATTGACATGCAGCCTGGGCCTTTGCGTCTGCAAAAGCACAAGGGCGCGTGGCAATTCCAGTGGGACGGTTCGTATCTCCGCGGAACGCTTCCCGGCCCGCAAGACTTTGCAATGGCTGGCGTGCGTTAGCCACAGCTGAGAGCGAACCACGCGCGACGCCGGCCTCTCTCTTCCGCCGGCTGCTTACGCGTCGAGGTACTTCACGAAGACCACTTCGTTCTGCGCTTCATTGTAGAGGAGTTCGTCGACGTTCGCTTGCACCAGAACGAGGCCAAAGCCTCCGGGACGCAGCCCTTTTTGCTGGCGGATTTCGTCGTGCTTGGTGGGCTCGTCGGGAGGTTGAGCAATAGCCGCGTGGCTCAGGTCAGCCAGCTTGAATCCAGGTCCAGGGTCGGCGATGCGGTAAAGAATCATCCGTTTGGCGCGCAGACACGAGATCCGAACTTTGCGGTGCGCATCGAGCTTGCCGCCCCATTCCACGGCGTTGAGCAGCAATTCGTGGAAGGCTTGGCCAACCGCGGCTCTGGCGTCATCGGACAAGCCCGACTTGAGATGCGCCATGAACCCTTCGATTCTTTCGGCGCTCTCAAGCGAACAGGGAACGAGGAGCTCGATCCACTCCGGACGCGCGGACACCACTTCGATCGGCAGCGATTTCGCCTTCTTTTCGAGCGACTCCTTTACCATCGCGATCAACGCCGGAGGATCAATCGGCTTCGCAATGTACTTGTACGCCTGCTCGCGAATCGCCCCGAGCAAGGTTTGAGGCGTGTCGTCGGACGTCATCACGACGACCTTGGGACGGGGCTTTCCCTTCCGCAGCGCCGCCAGCACTTCGATCCCATTTTTCTTGGGCATCCAGATGTCGAGCAGAGCGAGATCGAACTTGTCTTGCTTGAGCTTTTTCAGCGCGTCGGCGCCGTCGGATGCGGTGACGACCGTGAACTTCGCCGCTCGCAGCAGTTCGGAAATCAGCAGACGCGTCGTGCGGTCGTCGTCCGCTACAAGAATTCGCGTCATCGGTTTCTCCGTGAGCCTCGATTTGACCGCGGGCGCCGCTCCCGGGCCCGGGCTTTCCCGCCGATATCTTGAAGGGCCGGAAGCAGACTTGCAATCTCGTCTTCGAGCTTTGAGTACAGTTCCCGGCAGCCGTCGAGTGTACCCCCTCTCGCGGTCATTTCGATTTGTTTCGCAGTGTCGAAGGCGGCGGTTGGTCCAAAGTTGCCGACGGACCCCTTCAGCGCGTGAGCCGCATCAGCCAGGGCGGATTTATCGCGCGCCGACAGCGCCTTCCGAATCGTCGCCATCATTTTCGGGCAATCTTCGCGGAATGTCCGAATGAGAGATTTCAAAAGCTTGCGATTGCCGGCGAATCGATTGAGCAGCGCCGGCCCGTCGAGTTGACCGCCGGATTTTGGTTCTTCCGTTTGGCTTGAAGGTGCAGTCTCGCCTCGCGCCATTCCTTCCACCGTTTGCAAAAACGTCCTGGGATCCAGGGGCTTGGAAACGTAACCGTCCATTCCGGCTGCCAGGCACTTTTCGCGGTCGCCGCGCATCGCGTGAGCGGTCATGGCGATAATCGGAAGCCGCGCGCCGCCCGACGATTTTTCCTTCTCGCGAATCGCCTGCGTCGCTTCAAGACCCCCCATTTCGGGCATCTGCAGATCCATCAGAACCAGATCGAATTTCTGTTTTTCAATGGCGGCGATTGCTTGCCGGCCATTTTCAGCCAGCGTGACGGTGTGGCCCCGGCGTTCGAGAAGATGCACCGCAAGCTCCTGGTTCACGGCATTGTCCTCCGCAACCAGGATCTTGAGTCCGTGGCGGGCGCGTTTCGTTCGGCGCGGTGCGGAAGGACGCTGCTTCTGCTGCGAAGCTGCGTGGAGTATCGTCACGATCGCGTCCCACAACTCGGATTGCTTCACAGGCTTCACGAGCGCGGTTGCCACGCCGAGTTCTTTTGCCCGCGCGAGTTCTTCCCGGTGCCCGGCGGATGTGAGCAGGATCAAATCCGTACCGCGAGCCTGCGAATCCTGCCTCATTCGGGAGGCTACTTCGAATCCATCCATTTCCGGCATGTGCGAATCGAGAAGGGCCAGGCGGAAGGGTGCGCCGTCCTTGTGAGCGCTGGCAAGAGCCTCGAGCGCCTCCCGCCCGCTCCCGACGGCGACGGGCTTCATGTGCCAGTTCGTGATCATTTCTTCCAGGATGCGGCGATTTGTTGAATTATCGTCCACCACAAGGACGGGAAGATCGCGGAGCTTCGTGGCGTTGAATTTCGGCTGCTCTTTTGCCGGGCCTTGCTGCAGTTCGAGCTTTGCCGTGAAATGGAAATTGCTGCCGCGTCCCGGCTCGCTATCCACCCAGATGCGCCCGCCCATCAGCTCCACAAGCTGCGCGCAAATCGCGAGACCCAGCCCCGTGCCCCCGTATTTTCGAGTGGTGGAGCTGTCGGCTTGCGCGAAAGCCTCGAAAATTCGCTGCTGCTTGTCGGGAGGGATGCCGATTCCCGTGTCTGCGACGCTGACCTGCAGCACCGCATCCCGGCGCGATTGGGATTCCACAGCCACGCGCACAACCACTTCGCCGCGTTCCGTGAATTTCACGGCGTTCCCGACAAGATTGATGATGATTCGCTGCAAGCGTTGCGGATCGCCGATCAGCCCGTCCGGAACCTCCGGTGGCACGTCGCAGGCCAGCTCGAGTCCTTTGCGCTGAGCTTGCAGGGCCAGAACGCGGACCGCGTCCTCGAGCGTATCCCGCAGCGGAAACTCCACGCGATCGAGCTCGAGTTTGCGGGCTTCCACCTTCGAGAAATCGAGGATGTCGTCGATCACGCCGATGAGCGAGCTCGCGGAGCTTTTCACCGTCCGAAGATATTCCCGCTGCTCCGGCGTCAGTTTGGTTTCCAGGGCCAGCTCCGTCATGCCGATGATCGCGTTCATGGGCGTGCGAATTTCGTGGCTCATGTTGGCAAGGAACTCGCTCTTGGCCCGCGTGGCTTCCTCGGCGCGCTGCTTTTCCACTTCGAGCTCTTTCACCAGCTCGGAGAGTTTCCGTGCGTCTTCCTCCTGAGCGTGCCGCGCTGCCTCCAGGTAATCGGTGTACAGCCGCAGATCGCTCTCGGCGCGCCGGCGCTCGATGAACTGGCCAATCTGGCTGCCGATGGAATCGAACATCGCGAGCAAATCCCGATCCGGTTCGCGCGGCTCGGTACTGAAGAACTCGACCACGCCCATAAACTTTGATGCGCCCCGGATGGGGAAAGCGAAGGCCGAATGTAGGCCTTCCTGCAGGGCAATTTGCGCGCGAGGAAATCCCGTGTCGCGAGGGATATCCGCGATCCACGCAGGTTCCCCTGTTTCCCACACACGGCCGGGCAGGCCCATCCCCTTTGCCACCGCCAATTCGCGAGTCGCATTCTCCCAGCGAGGAGACTCAGCGTGCGGCGCATGCCAAACCCGGAGAGAACGGAGCACGCGGGCGTTCTCGTCGAGCCGCCAGATCGCTCCCAGTTCCCAATCGAGGCTCTCGCAAATGGCGCTGAGGATTAGTGGCGTTGCTGTTTCCAGCGAATCGGCTTCGGCCAGCACGCGCGTGACCGCGTAGCCGGCTGCCGTGCGGCGTTCCGCGCGCTTGCGTTCCGTCACATCGCGGGCAACTGCGAAAATCAGCTTCTCGCTGCTGCTCGGCGTCGCGTTCCACAAAAGCCAGATGTAGCTGCCGTCCCCGCGGCGGTAGCGATTCTCAAACGAAATCGTCTCGCCGCCCCCGACGAGCTTTTCCCCCTCAGCAAATGTCGCTGCGCGGTCATCGGGATGGACGAAGTCAACGTAAGGGCGCGCGAGCAATTCCGCGGTCGGAATTCCCAGAACTTTTTCCCAAGCCGGATTCACCCGCTTGAAATAGCCGTCGAACCCGGCGATGCACAGCATGTCGAGAGATAGCGTGAAGAGCTGATCGATTTCCTTCTCGGCGCGGCGCCGTTCGCGAATCGCATGCGAAAGATCGGAAACGCCGCGGCGAAGCTGCAGCTCGGCCACCGCGAGCCTGCTGAGCGCCTTGAGGGCCTCGCGTTGCGGCTGGCCCAGGTCGCGAGGAACCGTGTCCGTCACGCAGATCGTACCCAGCGCGTGCCCGTCATGCGTCACGAGCGGCGCGCCCGCGTAGAAACGAATGTGCGGCTCGCCGGTCACGAGCGGATTTGCCCGAAAGCGTTCGTCCGCGAGCGTGTCTGGTATCACCAGAACATCCGGCTTCAGGAGCGCGTGGGCGCAGAAAGAGACGTCGCGCGGCGTTTCCGAAAGTTGCAGGCCGACCTTGGCCTTGAACCACTGCCGGTCCGCATCGACAAAACTGACCAGCGCGATCGGAGTGCCGCAGATAAGCGCCGCCAGACGAGCCAGGTCGTCGAATTCCTGCTCCGGAAGGGTATCCAGAATGGCGTACCGGCGGAGGGCTTCGAGTCGTGCAGCTTCGTTCTTGGGCTGGTGGGGTTTCATGGGCCGGCAATTGTCTCGGCTGCGCGCGTCATGTTATGACCCCTAGGCAAGCGAGTCAACGCAGCGAGTGAACTCAAGGAGATCGGCCATCTGGAGGATTGCACTTGGTTTCGCGTCGCGAGAGAATGGCGCGCCCTTTCGGAGGAAAGAGAATGACAAGCGCTATGGAGCAGTCGCAACCCAATCCCGCTTTAATTTTCGAGCTTATGAACGGGTTCCAACGTTCAGCGGCCATGAAGGCCGCGATTGAGCTCGATATCTTCACGGCGGTGGGCGAAGGTGATGAAACACCGGCTCGACTCGCGAAGCGATGCGGAATCACCGAGCGCGGCGCACGGATCCTATGCGATTACCTGGCGATCGCCGGCATTCTCACAAAAAAGGGCGAGAGCTACGCGCTCACTCGAGACGCTGCCATCTTTTTGGATAAACGCTCGCCCGCGTGCATCGGCTCGATCGCAAATTTCATAATGCTGCCACAGACGATCGACCTTTTCATGGACCTGACGGAAACCCTTCGCAGTGGTGGTTCGTCGCTTGCCGGCAAGGCATCCATAGAACCCGAAAACCCGATTTGGGTCGAGTTTGCCCGCTCGATGAGACCTTTGATGGTGATGCCCGCGAACGCGATCGCCGAAATGCTCGGCGCGCCGGGCGGAGAGAAATGGAAAGTGCTGGACATTGCCGCAGGGCACGGGATATTTGGCATCACCCTCGCGAAGCACAATCCCAATGCTGAAATTTTCGCTCTGGATTGGCCGAACGTCCTTGCAGTGGCAAAGGAAAACGCGGAGGCCGCCGGCGTGGCTTCGCGTTATCACCTGTTGCCTGGCAGCGCTTTCGACGTCGCGCTCGGCTCCGGCTATGACCTCGTTTTGCTCACGAACTTCCTCCACCACTTCGACGTTGCCACAAACGAAAGCCTTCTGCGCAAAGTGCACGCCGCTCTCGCTCCGGGAGGACGCGCGGTCACTCTCGAATTTGTTCCCAATGACGATCGCGTGACGCCGCCCGCGGCGGCTGCGTTCAGTATGACGATGCTCGGCCATACGCCGTCGGGCGATGCCTACACATTCGCCGAGTACCAGCGCATGTTCAAGAATGCGGGATTTTCGTCGAGCGAGATTCGGCCGCTGCCCGGACCTGAGAGCGTGATTATTTCGCGCAAGTAGCGGGGACTCCGCTCTCAATTCTTCGATGTCAGTCCGAAAGCGACGGTGAGTAGCGTCTTCTGCTCCAGTTCGTGCGCTTTGTGCGAGCCCGTGGCGGGGCTAGCGCTCGCCGAGCGTTTCACGGAAAGCACGGCGCGGCCGCGCGCCAGTCGTTCGAGCCGCGGCATCAAAAATGCCAGCGCGCCCATGTTTGCCGGTTCTTCCTGCACCCAGACGAACTCGCGCGCGCCCGCGTGCCTGTCCATCTCGGCGGAAAGCTCGGCCTCCGGTAACGGATAGAGCTGCTCGAGGAACACGATCGCAGTGGCCGCATCCTTCCGGCGCTTCCGTTCGGCTTCGAGTTCATGCCCGATTTTTCCGGTGCAAAGCAGCACTCTCTTGGCCGAGCCGTCGCCGCGATCGGGAATCACGGTGCGAAAGCGCGGCGCGGCCAGATCGGCCAGCGCGGATGACGCTGCCGGATTGCGCAACATGCTCTTCGGCGTGAACACCACCAGCGGCTTCCGCCACACCCGCAGAGCCTGCCGCCGCAGCAAATGAAAATACTGCGCGGCCGTCGACGGCTGGCAAATCTGGATGTTGTCGCGCGCCGCGAGTTGAAGGAACCGCTCGATGCGCGCGCTCGAGTGTTCCGGACCCTGGCCTTCGTACCCGTGCGGCAGGAGCAGCACCACGCCTGACAACAGATTCCACTTGTCCTCGCCCGCCGAAACGAATTGGTCGATCACGATCTGCGCGCCGTTCGCGAAGTCGCCAAACTGCGCTTCCCAAAGGACCAGCGCCTCCGGAAAATCGCGGCTGAACCCGTATTCGAAGCCGAGCACGGAAGCTTCCGAAAGTGTCGAGTTGTAAATCTCGAACCAGGCTGGCTCGGCAGCGACTTGCTCGAGCGGCACAAACTCTCTTTCTGTCTCGATGTCGATGAGCGCCGCGTGGCGCTGATTGAAAGTTCCGCGGCGGCTGTCCTGTCCGCTGAGTCGAACAGGCACGCCCTGTTTCAGCAAGGAGCCGAACGCGAGAGCTTCCGCCATCCCGAAGTCGATAGCTCGCTTGCCGCGCGCCATTTCCAGACGCTGTTCGAGCAGCTTCTTCACTTTCGGATGGATGTGAAATCCCTGCGGATACTTCACGAGGGCTTCGCCGACCGCCGTCACTTCTGTTTGCGGGATACCAGTGTCGACTTCCAGGGAAGGGTTGTATTTGCCGCCGCGGAAACGGTTCCAGTACGCCGGCAGCTGGCGCATCGGCGGACTCTTTTCAAGCTCGATGGCTCTTTTCTGCGCGGCATCAAGTTCTTCGTGCACGCTGCTGGATAATTGGCTCCGGATCGACGCCGATTTTCTCCGCGTACGTTTGCCAGATGGGCGGATGCGCTTCGATCTTGCGATAACGCAAAGGCTGCGTAATCGTCGGATCGTCTACTTCGCTGTGGCCGTGCTTGCGGTATCCGATCAAATCCACGATCACCGGAGAACCGAACGCATAGCGGTACTCGAGCGCCATCCGGCCCACACGCACAACGGCATCCGGGTCTTCTGAATTGACGTGGAAAATCGGAATCGGCAATCTCTTCCCCAAGTCCGACGAGAATCGCGACGAATGCTCATCGCGCGGAATCGTCGTAAAGCCAATCAGGTTGTTCACGATGATGCTGATCGAGCCGCCCACCGTAAAACCTTCCACGCCGCTCATGTTCAGCGTCTCGGCCCAGATTCCCTGTCCCGCGAATGCCGCGTCGCCATGCATGAGAATCGGAACCACTTCACGCCGGCCATTTTCCCCGCTACGAGTCTGTTTCGCGCGTGCACGCCCGATCGCGACGGGATCCACTGCCTCCAGATGACTCGGGTTCGACACGAGGTGAATACCCACCTTGCGCCCGCTCGTGGCCAGAAAATCGCCGGTCGCTCCCATGTGGTATTTCACGTCGCCGCCGCCGAGCACGCTTCTCGGGTCGAAGTCTTCGAAGCGCGCGAACACTTCCGCGGCGTCGCGCCCGACGATGTGCACCATCACGTTCAGGCGCCCGCGATGGCTCATGGCCAGAACGGCCTGCTCGGCGCCCTGTTCCGAGGCGGAATTCAGAATCGCGTCGAGCAAGGGCAAAAGCGAAGCTTCGCCCTCGAGTGAATATCGCTTGGTGCCGAGATACCGCGTTTGCAGAACCTGCTCGAAGACGTCCGCGCGGATCAGGCGATCGAGAATGCGCTCGCGGTCCGGCGCCGGTGCTTCCGATTCCAGGCGTTCCTGAATCCACAGCCTGCGCTCGCGGTCCGGGATGTGCATGAACTCCGCGCCGATCGTGCCGCAGTAGACGCGCCGCGCGGCTTCCGCATCGGGGCCGGTGACGTCAAGCTCGGGCATCGCCACCGGCGCGAGATCGCCCAGCGGATCAAGGTTCGCCTGCAAGTATCCCCAACGGCGAAACGCATCCCAAATCTGTTCGCTCTCTTTCGGTGCGGATGAATCCACAATTGCCTGCTGCCTGCTCATGAATCTCCCTGAATTATGATTCTATTTGGTTCTGTTGACTTCCCTGGTCCACGCGTCATTTCTCGCCACCTTGTCATCCCGAATCCCGCGGTTTCTGCGGGGTGAGGGATCTGCTTTTCGCTTTTGGAGGCCGCTGACCTCGGATCTCAACGGAGCCATTCTGTTTTTGCTACCTGCTTCCATTATATCGGCTGTCGCGCCCTGGCGGCGAGGGTTGCGGCTCAGCTTTCGCTCCACGAACCGAGCATCCGCCGAACCAGCACGAATTGGCCGAGATGGTAGGCGTTGTGGTCCGCGAGAAGCAGCGCCTCGCGAAGTATCGTTTGGCCCGAACCATGAGGAATGGGCGCGAACAAATCCGTGTCCGGATTGGCCACCAGCTTCGCCATCGCTTCCAAGTCCGCCTCGAATGCCTTGACGCTCTTGTCCCACGCCGCGTCATTCGGCGGCGCCGAACTCGCAGGCCAATAGCCGGAAGGGAAGTCGGGAGACACATGCTTCGCGTTGCGCGAGAATTCGAGAATGTCCCATTGCGCGATGCGAGCGTGTTCGAGCAGCTCCCACAGCGTGTGCGGCGACCCCAGGAGGTTCGCGCCGCGAAGTTTCGGGGGCATGTCGTCGACCGCCGCTTTCCAGTCGATGTGAGCTTCGCTCGACGTCAGCAGCTTCCGCAAATGCTCTCGTAACGCTTTCTCGTTCATTGTTGGTCGAACCTTTCTTGCCGGAAACGACTTGTTGTTCGCGCGTGGCCTGAGGGGTATCATCCCAAATCAATCTCGCATTCGAGGGGGCAACAAGATGACGCGTTCACTTTTTTCTCGCCGTGACTTTTCGCGGGTTGTCGGTCAAGGGCTGGCGTTCGCAGCCACGGCTCCTTACCTGCATGCTGGACAAGCACGCCACGATCAGCCGGCGCCCGAGGGCGCTATCCACCTCAACTTCAACGAGAGTCCCTACGGCCCTTCGCCGAAAGCGCTCGACGCGTTCGCAACGTGCGGACACACGGCTTCGCGCTATCCCGACGGCTCATACCTAAAGATGCGCGACGCGCTGGCGCAGATTCACGGCGTGCAGCGCGACAACATCATGCTGGGTTGCGGCTCGACGGAGATTCTGTGCGTGGCGGATGAGGCATTTCTTGGCCCCGGCAAGAACCTGGTGGTTGCGGGCACCACCTTCGAAGCCGTGGTCGAATATGTGAGGGCATCGCATGGCGAGGTCGTCAAGGTTCCCTTGACGCCCGATCATCGCCACGACCTTGCGCAAATGGCCGCCGCGTGCACGTCCAAGACGGGCCTCGTCTACATTTGTAACCCGAACAACCCGACCGGCACGATTGTGACGCACGATGATTTCGCTGCGTTCGTGAATCACGTGCCGTCATCGGCGCTGATTCTGGTCGACGAAGCGTACTTTCATTTTGCCGATAATCCCGGCTACGCCACTGCCGTCGACCTCATCGCCGCGCACCCCAACCTCGTGGTCGTTCGCACCTTTTCGAAAGTCTACGGCATGGCGGGAATGCGGCTGGGTTATGCGGTGGGCGCCAAAGAGACGCTCGACCAGATGGTCCCGTACAATCTTCAGCCGTTCAACGGGAACGCCGCCGTCCTTGCGGCGACGTACGCAAGCCTGTTCGACCAGGATTACATCAAGGATTGCAGCAAGAAAATGAACGCCACGCGCGAGTGGCTCTGCGATCAGCTTGCGAAAGACGGCCGGAAGTGCATTCCGTCGCAGGCCAATTTCGTGATGGTCGACGTTGGAACGGACGTGCAGCCGATTGTGGACCAATTTCGCGCGCGGAAGATTCTCGTAGGCCGGCGATTCCCCTCGATGCCGACTTTCCTTCGCGTGAGCATTGGAACGCAGCCTGAGGTCGAGCAATTTGTGGCCGCTTTCCGCGAGATCGCTGCCCGCAGGCCGCTCGCAGGCAGCATAGAGCGAAGGCTCAAGTAAGAAAAAGGGCCCTGGACGAAGGGCCCGAGCGTTCGGTTGAATTTGGAGCGGGGACGACGGCGAGCGAGAATCCGCTCGCTATCTGAGGCAATCCGCCTGAGACGTACCGGCTGCGTTGGGTTATGCGGTCGCGCTCGCCGCGCCAGTAGCGCCGATCGACCGCCGCTGCTGAAAACATTCGCGGCAGTACACCGGCCGTCCTTGCGTTGGCTTGAACGGCACCGTCGTTTCCTTGCCGCACTGCGAGCACACCGTTTTCGTTTCCACACGCTGAACGCCCGGCGAACTCGCGCCATTGCCTTGCGCCCGGTTGGCCTTGCAGGCCTTGCACCGCTTGGGCTCATTCTTGAAGCCCTTGTCGGCGAAAAACATCTGCTCGCCGGCGGTGAAGACGAATTCAGCTCCGCACTCGCTGCACTTCAGGACCTTATCGTGGTATTCCATACTCCGCTCCCGAACCGCGCTGGGGACAGGACTGGCAGCGGTGCAGCTTGAGTTTCAGGGTTTGTCCGAACTTCGGGATGCCTGCGGCAAACCCTGACCCAAAATTGGTTTCAGGGTTTGTATCCCGAAGCTTCGGGACAAACCCTGACCTAATAATGTCAGACCGGATCCCAAGGTTTGTCCGCCGTGCCGGACAAACCCTGAGCGTTGAAGAAGGCGTCGGCCGGGGACACATCCGGCTCCCGCCTTTCGGCTGTCATTAAGCTGCTGGGAATCGCTTGAATGAGTCGATTGCCTAATCCTGCTCACGCCGTTGCTTCTTGCGGAGACGTTTACGCGAGAGGGCTTCCTTGGCTCGACGCTTCTCACCCGGCTTCATGTAGTAGCTGTGTTTCTTGATCTCCTTGATGATGTCTTCCGACTGCACCTTCCGCTTAAATCGCCGGAGCGCGTTTTCCAAAGACTCACCTTCTTGAATCACAACTTCTGCCACGCGTATTCACCCCCGTTCCCCTTTTGAGATTTTGTTTGGATAGATGGGTTCAAACAGTTTACCGGTTCACAGCCAAACCGGCAATTGCAGACTCTTCTATCGGAGGCCTACCCCTAAGTCAAGAATTAAATTCCACTTAGCGGCACTTCCGCTCGCTCCTAGTAACTTGTTCAGTAAGTCAAGAGCGATTCGCCTGAAAGTCTTTTTTCTGCGAAGAAGGGCTGTGGTTCGGCCCCAGTTTTTCGCCTACTCGGAACGCCGCCGCGACGACTGGCGCAAGTTGCTGCAATTAATGCAGAATAGGGTCGGCAAGTAGGCAGCGGAAAGTGTTCATCGGAGTCGATCGGAAACGGCGATGCCCGTAATGCGCAATGCGATCGGCGTTCTACTGGCTGGCGGCCAGGGCGAGCGCCTCTGGCCCCTCACCCGCGACCGCGCCAAACCCGCGGTGCCTTTTGGCGGCACCTATCGAATCATCGACATCACTCTTTCGAACTGCCTCAATAGCGATTTGCGCCGCGTTTTCGTTCTTACCCAGTACAAAGCTCTCAGCCTGAATCGCCACGTTCGCCGCGGCTGGTCCGTGCTGATGGGGCTCGGCGATTTCATCGAAGTCCTGCCGCCGCAGATGCGCGTTTCGCAGCACTGGTATCAGGGCACGGCGGACGCGGTCTACCAGAATATCTATTCGATCGGCAGCGAGCAGTCGAACTACGTCTTCATTCTTTCCGGCGACCACATCTACAAAATGAATTACCAGACCATGCTCGAGCAGCACGTCGCGTCGGGCGCCGACGTCACCGTTGCCACCATCGAAGTGGACGCGGCCGCCGCCGCGAAGCAGTTCGGCGTGATCGAGACCGACGAGCAACTGGCGCATCATCGGCTTCGAGGAAAAGCCGGCGAATCCCAAGCGCTCCCGCCTTCATTCCGACAAAGTGAACGCTTCCATGGGCGTCTATCTTTTCAACACGCAGCTTCTCGTTCCGATTCTCATCGACGACGCCGAAAACCCCACTTCCGCTCACGATTTCGGCAAGGATATTCTTCCGCGCATCATCGGCAAGTACCGCGTGTTCGCGTACAACTTCCGCGACGAAAACAAGAAGGAAACTTCTTACTGGCGCGACGTGGGGACCGTGGACGCTTACCACGAGGCGAACATGGACCTCAGCGCCGTCTCGCCCGTGTTCAACCTTTACGACAAGAGCTGGCCGCTGCATACCTGGCAGCAGCAATATCCGCCGGCGAAATTCGTGTTCGGCGATCCCGAGCGCACCGGCACCGCGATCGACTCGATCGTCGCCGGCGGCTCGATTATCTCGGGCGGACGCGTGGCGAAATGCATCGTCGGCTACGACGTCCGCGTGAACAGCTACAGCGACGTGGAAGACTCGATCATATTCAATCACGTGAATATCGGCCGCCGCTGCCGGATTCGGCGCGCGATCATCGATCGCCATGTGAATTTGCCGGAGGGCACCGTCATCGGCTACGACCCCGAAGCCGACCGCGCGCGCTACTCGGTTTCCGACGGCGGCGTCGTAGTCGTCGTCCGCCCCGAATCCATGCTCGAAGAACCCGAATAGAGCATCGCGTCTATTTCACGCGTTGAGCAGACTCCTTGTCGTGCAGGTTGCACTTCATGTCTTTTGAACCGCGTTTTGGCGCAGCCGCCGACGCCTACAACACGTTTCGTCCCGATTATCCTCCGGAGCTCTTTGCGCGGATTCTCGCCGCCGTCGATGCGGCTCGCCGTAATCGCGCGATGGACCTTGGCGCGGGAACCGGCAAAGCCACGCGCGAGCTCGTGCAGCATTTCGCGGAAGTCATCGCCGTCGAGCCGGACCCCTTGATGGCCGGCAAAATCCGCGAGACGGCGCCGCAGGCGATCGTCCGGATCGAAAAGGCCGAAGATTGCCAGCAGGAACCGGCGAGCGTGGACCTGGTCAACGTTGCGACGGCTCTGCATTGGATGGATGTGCCGGTTGTAATCGCCAACGTCGAACGCTGGCTTCGCCCCGGCGGAATATTCGCCGTCTACGGCGGAGGGCTCCCGGAAACGCCGCTGCCCATTCGCGAAATCGTACGCCGCGAACTCCACGACCACTGGAATCCGTTTCGCGACGAACGCCTGCGTCGCAAGGAGTTCCCCCAAAGCATCGTCCGCGCCGCCACCAGCCTCCGTATGATCGAGGACACCAAAGTGCCTTACGTTCTTTCCGCCTCACCGCGGGACTTCGCAGGATTCTGGAGCTCCACTTCTTACGGCAACGCCTATGCTCACACACTTCCCGATCCGGAGTCCTACTGGCGCGACCTTGCAGAACGATTCCGCCGGGCTTGGCCCGAGGAAAAGTTTCCCGTAGACTTCAGTCCGTACCTCTTGGTCGCCAGAAAAGACTAGTGCGTTTCGTGTCGGCGGCTCAGTGCGTCTCGCCGGCGAATTTGACGTTCACGCAAAATTCTCAGGGAGAAATAATGTCGACAAAAATCACCAGCGTTCGTGGCCGCGAAATTCTCGATTCGCGCGGCAATCCCACCGTCGAGGCGGACGTTCGCCTCGAAGGCGGCGCAATCGGCCGCGCCGCAGTTCCGTCCGGCGCATCCACCGGCGAGCACGAAGCGAACGAATTGCGCGACGCCGATAAATCGCGCTACCTCGGCAAAGGCGTGCTGAAAGCCGTCGGCCACGTCAACGCGGAAATCGCGAAAGCCGTCGTCGGCATGGACGCTTCCGACCAGCGCGCCCTCGACCGCCGCATGATCGAAGCCGACGGCACGCCGACCAAATCCAATTTCGGCGCCAACGCAATTCTTGCCGTTTCGATGGCTGCCGCGCGAGCGGCCGCTGCCGCGTCCGGCCAGCCGCTCTACAAATATCTCGCTCGCTATTCGAGCAATTCGTCGGCGAACACGCTGCCCGTCCCGATGATGAACATTCTCAATGGCGGCGCGCACGCCGACAATTCCGTCGACGTGCAGGAGTTCATGGTGATGCCGCTCGGCGCGCCGAGTTTCCACGAAGCGCTGCGCTGGGGCGTCGAAGTCTTCCACAATTTGAAAGCGGTGCTGAAGAAGAACGGCTACTCGACCGCCGTCGGCGACGAAGGCGGCTTCGCGCCCAACCTGAAATCCAACGAAGAGGCGCTCGAACGCGTCCTCGAAGCCATCACCGCCGCCGGCTACAAGCCCGGCGAGCAAATCGCCATCGCGCTCGATCCCGCCGCCAGCGAGTTCTACGACAAGGCCAGCAAGAAATACGTCTTCAAGAAATCGGACAAGTCCGCGCGCACGTCCGAGCAAATGGTCGCCTTCTGGGCAGAACTGGGTGCGCCAATATCCCATCGTCTCGCTCGAGGACGGCATGTCCGAAGACGACTGGGACGGCTGGAAAATTCTCACGCGCGACGTCGGCAAAAAGCTTCAGCTCGTCGGCGACGATATCTTCGTCACGAATCCGAAAATCTTCGCGCGCGGCATCGCCGAAGGCATCGGCAATTCGATTCTCATCAAGCTCAATCAGATCGGCACCGTCACCGAAACCGTCGAAGCCATCGAAATGGCGCGCAAAGCGAATTACACTGCGGTCGTCTCGCACCGCTCCGGCGAAACCGAAGACGCCTTCATCGCCGATTTTGTCGTCGCCATGGGCACCGGCCAGATCAAGACCGGCTCCGCGTCGCGCACCGACCGCATCGCCAAATACAACCAGCTCCTCCGCATCGAAGAAGAGCTAGGCAGCGCCGCCCGCTTCCCCGGCCGCTCCGCCCTCGCCCGCCATTAGCCGCGCGCCCTTTCGGCGCCCAGTTTTCGCCGCCGTAATGCGGGATTCAAACCCGCCGGCGTTGCGAAAGCCGCGGAGCGGCGACCGTACTGAGCCCGGCATGGAGCGAAGCGGAATGCCGGGAAAGCAAACCGCAAAATAAGGACAAGTCCCGGAGGGACGATTGAGCTTTGAAGCCTCGGCCGAGCGCGGTTCGCTCTCTTGACTGTGGCCATCGTTCTCATTCCCGTGACAAACTCGACGCCGCATGACTCATAAACTCGCGCTAATCGGTTTTGGCAACGTCGGCAAGGAATTCGTGCGCCTGCTGCGCGCGAAGGAAGCTCGTCTGCGCGAGGACTACGGCATCGAGTGGAAGCTTACGGGCATCGCTTCGCGCCGCATCGGCTGGATCGCGAATCCGAATGGACTCGACGCCGAGGCGCTTCTGGCTGGCCGTTGCCCCGAGTGTCCCGCGTGGGCCGCGCCGAAGAACGTCCGCGAATGGCTGGAAGAAGCCGACCCCGACGTCTTCTTCGAGGCCACTTCGCTCGACCGACGCACGGGCCAGCCCGCCATCGATCATCTGAAAGCGGCCATCGAGAGCGGCGCGCACGCCATCAGCGCCAACAAAGGACCCATCGTCCACGCCTATCGCGAGCTGCGCGAACTTGCCCGCGCGAAGGGCCGCAAATTCCTTTTCGAGTCCACGGTGATGGACGGCTCTCCGATCTTCTCGATGTTTCCGCATTCGCTTCCGGCGGTCGAGCTGCGCGGCTTTCGCGGCATCTTGAATTCCACCACCAACGTCGTCCTCACCGAAATGGAAAAGGGACTCACGCTCGATGAAGCCGTGAAGAAGGCCCAGGAAATCGGCGTCGCGGAAACCGATCCGTCCGACGATCTCGACGGCTGGGATGCTGCCGTGAAAGTGGCCGCGCTCGTCATCGTGCTCATGGACGTGCCCATCAAGCTCGAAGAAATCGAGCGCGTCGGCATCCGCGCGGTCTCGCCCGAACAAGTGCGCGCCGCCCGCGCTGCAGGCATGCGCTACAAACTGATCTGCCGCGCCGAACGCACGGCAAACCGCGTTCGCGCCGGGGTGCGTGCAAGTGTTCGGCCGGAACAATTGCCGATCACCGATCCGCTCGCGCTCCTCGAAGGAACCACGTCCGCGCTGCGCTTCGACATGGACGCCTTCGGCCTGTCGATCATCGAGCACAAGCCGGGCGTAATCGCCACCGCCTACGGCCTCCTCGGCGATTTCATCCGCGCCGTCACTTAGCGTCTCCGTGCTAGCATTTCGTCATGCTCACAAAACCGGGTTTTTTGCTTCGCGTGGAAGGCGGTCTCGTTTTCGCAGTCTGTATACTTTTCTACCGGCAAACGCACGCGAGCTGGGCGCTCTTCGCGCTGCTATTTCTCGCGCCGGATATTTCCATGATTGGGTATTTGCGGAATGCCCGGCTGGGAGCGGCTGTTTACAATGCCGTTCATACTTTAGCCGGGCCGCTGTTGCTTCTGGGTTATGCTACGGTCGCAAAGCAACTGTCGCTCGTGCCTTACGCTCTGATCTGGATCGCGCACATCGGCGCGGACCGCTTGCTTGGCTTCGGGTTGAAATATCCCGCTCACTTCAAGGATACGCATCTGCAACACGTCTGAAATCCTCTAGAATGGTGCGACAAATATGAGCACACCAACTTTCCAACAACAGGCAGTCCAGCCATTGGACCTCGCATGGGTTCGCGCGCAATTTCCGTCGCTGAAGCACATGGTGAACGGCCATCCGGCCGCGTTCCTCGACGGGCCTGCCGGAACGCAGGTTCCGCAGCGCGTGATCGACGCCGTGCGCGACTACTACGAGCAGTCGAACGCGAACACGTGCGGCGCGTTCGCCACCAGCCGCCGCAGCGATGCGATCCTCGCGTCGGCCCATGCGGCGATGGCCGATTTTCTTGGCTGCTCGGCCGATGAGGTCTACTTCGGCCCCAACATGACCACGCTCACGTTCGCGCTAGCCCGCGCGATTGGTCGCGACCTTCAATCTGGCGACGAGATTGTCGTCACCACGCTCGACCACGATGCCAACGTGGCGCCTTGGCGCGCGCTGCAAGAGAAGGGAATCGTCGTGCGTCAAGCGGACATCCGCGAACAAGACTGTACGCTCGATATAAATGATCTTCGCAGCAAAATCACGCCGCGCACCAAACTCGTCGCCGTCGGTTACGCGTCGAACGCGGTGGGCACCATCAATCCTGTGGAAGAAATCGTCCGGATCGCGCACGATGCGGGCGCGCTCGCGTTTGTGGATGCGGTTCACTACGCGCCGCACGGATCGATTGACGTTCGCGCCCTCGACTGCGATTTCCTCGCGTGCTCACCCTACAAGTTCTTTGGCCCGCACGCGGGATGTATCTACGGCAAGCGCGAACATCTCCTCCGCTTGCGCCCGTACAAGGTTCGTCCCGCTGCGGACACAATGCCCGATCGCTGGGAAACCGGCACGCAAACCCACGAATGCATCGCCGGAGTCGCCGCGGCAATCGACTACCTAGCCGACCTCGGCCGCCGCGCTTCAGCCCGTGAGGAGAGTATTTCCCGACGCGAAGCTCTGCTTAGCGCCTATCGCACGATTCGCCAGCATGAAATGTCTCTCGCTGCCCGCATGATCAAAGGCTTGCTCGAAATCCCCAGCCTCCGCTTCTTCGGAATCTCCGATCCTTCACGCTTCGCGCACCGTGTGCCAACTGTAGCGATTCGCCTCGCGAATCACTCGCCATTGCAAATCGCCACGTTCCTCGGCGACCGCGGCATCTTCACATGGGACGGAAATTACTACGCGCTGAACCTGACGGAGCGTCTCGGCGTCGAAAAAGATGGCGGCTTCTTGCGCATCGGCATCGTGCATTACAACTCGGGCGAAGAAATTGATCGCCTGCTCGCCGCGCTTAGCGAACTCGCCAAGCCGCGCTGACTCACATGAAATCAGTGACCGCCGGCCGGCGCAACCACATAAACGTATTCGAGCAATTCTCGTCCCGTGTTCTGGACGTTGTGGCGCGTGGCAGGCGGAATGTACACCATCGTCCGCGACGCGATCGGCATCGGCTCGCGCCCCTCGATCTGCGCCTCGCCGCTTCCGCGAAGTATGACCAGGGCTTCTTCGTGATCGCCCGTCGTGTGCCAGCCCACGGCTTCCCACGGCTTCAGCCGGACGAACCCGCCTCGCATTCCCGCCGTCTGCGGCTCGCCTTTCAGCAGCGGACAATCGTGTGCCGCGCATTCGAGTGGCATCGTCAGGGGCTTTTTGCCCGTGTCCTGCGAATGCATCGGATTCCCCGCGAGCAGCGCAAACGCAAGAACCGCTGCCGAAACTGTGATTGGCACGTCGTCCTCCAGAAGATCAAGGTGAACCTATCATGAGCCTCGATCGCGTCCGCGAACATTTCGAGCAGGAAGCTCGCGAATTCGACGAGCTGATCGTCCGGCTGATTCCGCGCTACGACGAAATGATCGCCGCGATGATCGCCGCGATTCCTTTCGCGCTGGATAGGCCGATCCAAGTGATCGATCTCGGCTGCGGTACGGGCACCGTGGCGGCGCGCGTCAAGCAGCGATTCCCTCGAGCGCGGATCACCTGCCTCGATCTGGCGGAAAACATGCTTGCGCTCGCGCGCACAAAGCTCGCCGGATTCGATGGCGTCGACGTCGAGCGGGGCGATTTTCTCACCTACCAGTTCAAAGGACCGTACGACGTTGCTGTCTCGTCCCTTGCGCTCCACCACCTCGAAACCGACGGGGACAAGCGCAGCTTCTATAGCCGTCTCTTCGCGGCTCTCGCGCCCGGCGGAGTCTTCTGGACCGCAGACGCCGCCCTCGGCGCCACTCGCGCTCTGAACGAAATGTACATGCAGAAATGGAAAGAATATATGCGACGCACGATGTCCGAAGCTGCGATCACCGAGAGATTTGCAAAGGATTCGCGGGAAGATCACCCTGTGGATCTCGCAAGCCATTTCCGCTGGATGGAAGAGGCGGGTTTTGTCGAGCCCGAAGTGGTTTGGAAGTATTTCTACTGCGGCGTCTACGGTGCACACAAACCAGCCTGATGCTCATGCGCACCGCCGCCAGCCGCCTCTGGTGTTTCCACCTTCGCGTTTCGATTTTCGGCGGTTAACTCTTGTTTATGTCCTGCTTGTCTTGCAGCTTCTTGATGAATCCCTGCAAGATGGGCTTGATGGGATCCGGCGCATTTGGCATCGCAGCGTTGGCTTCCTTCAGCGCGCTGGCGTAGTCGCCCTGGTTGCTGTAGACGCGAGCCATCGCGGCGTGCGCGCGCCAGTGATCGGGAAATTTCTTCGCCAGATTTCGGTAGACCTGAAACGCCTCATCCTGCTTCTTCTGCGTCTGAAGCTGCAGCGCGTAACCGTAGAGCTGGTTCACGTCCGCTTTGTCGAGCGCCTGATTCCGGGCGGTGGTCGCTTCATCCTTGCGCCCCAGCGCGTCCAGAACCTGCGATTTCGTCATCAAGTTGTCGTATCGTTCTTCGATTAGCGCTCGACTGGTTCGAATACTTCAACGCGTCATCGAGGTCCGTTTTTTCGGCGAGCAGATAGTTGGCGGAGTCGTCCCACGCTTGCCACTCGTACTGCACGCGTCCGCGGAGCTGATTGTGCAGGCTGGCCTCCACCACCTCATGCACATTCACTCCCACTTTGAACGGCACTGCAACCTTCTCCCATCGCAGCGTGACGACCGCTGAATCAGGCTTCAGGTCATCGAAGTCGTAAGCGAGCGCATCGTGAAAATCCGTCGCCGAGGGCTTCACGGTTATGCGCAACGCGTCCTCTGCCTGATCGTATGAAAAGCTTCCCCACGCGGCGTTCATTTTGGAGAAAGCGATCGTCCACTCGTTTTCCGTCGGGATCATGTGCAGGCCGTAGGTGCCTGCGGCAAGCGGCTGTCCCTCAATCATCACCGGATCGCTGAACGAAATCGTCGTGTTCTCGTTTGCGCCCGAACGCCAAGGCTGTCCGTACGGAACCAGTCCGCCCCATACCTTCCGTCCGTTCACCAGCGGACGCGAGTAGTTGATGGTGATGTCCGTGATCCCGATTCGCTGCGTGAGCACTGCATGCTGGCTCGGCCGCGGCAAATCCATCAGCGCGGATTGTGCGCGAGCCGCACTTGCGCCGAAAACAGAATCAATACAAGAACGGCACTGCGAAGTCTGTGCATGGAAGAACTCCTCAGAGAGAATTTTGCGAGGTATTGAACCGCTCACCCCACCGGATTACAGAAACCGCACCCCACGGCGCGCGTTTGCCAGGTTAGACGCAGAACCGGTGTTTTAGTTATCGATGGAGATTCGAGCCACAGGATAGGCGTTTTGAAGCACATTTCATGTCTCATCGTCCGCTTCTCCGGTCGACTCCGCGCCTTCAATCCTAGTGGTTTTCGATCTAGTATCGTCGAGTCAAGACAGATTTCCAGCCGCCGTCCTTCCAAAGAAGCACGTCCGTCTGCCGTTCCATCACGTCGAAGGGTTTCCCTCCCAACGTTCCCGACGTTTGCACTTTTGTTGTTATCAGTGTGACGTTTCCGTAAAG
>CAWBGW010000004.1:0-16824 GCA_963788345.1 uncultured Acidobacteriota bacterium
ATCATTTCCCGCGAATGCTTGGTAATCCGACTGCATAGGTTAGCGGAGGGGCGGCAGTCACCGATGATTGAAACTGCTGTTATCATCGGCGCGTGCACAGGCGCATCATGGCGACGCGGCCAGGTGCGAATAGAGCTTTGGTGAGGAAAAATCGATGGCAGATGACCTACGAACTTGTGCCAGGCAGTGCTGCAATTTCATTGGCGATGAATCGGTGGCCAGAGAGCAATATGAGCAGGCGCTTGGAAGTAAGGAGCCCGGTGCCACGGTGGAGACGAAGATTCCGTGTCGCAAAACACTTACCGCTGCCCAAGACGCGGTCGAAACTGCCGCCGGCTTCTATCTCGGGTATCGCGTGCGGTCGGGCAGCCCGCTTCCGGCTGGCGGCAATCCGCCCGTGTTCGAGAAAGGCACGAATAAGTACCTCGGGGACGCAACCCCGGAGCATCACAAAAAATGGAGGGACGAGACGAAAAGGACACATCAGGCCACAGAAAAGTAGGGGAATCACTTCCGCCAATTACGGTGGTCCTGCCGGCGAAAATCCGCACGATGCGTTTCGTGTCGTCAGCAAGAATGCCACCCGTGGGTAAGCGGTAGCCTAGTCAACCGGCTATTGCGACCGGCGAGACAACAAGGCCACCCGCAACCTCGCGGCTTCGTAGAATTCACGTTTTAAAGAGGGGAGCGCGCTACTCACAAAGGGTAGGCACCCAGGAAGTGTCCTTAAAGGCTGCGCCACCCTCTATGACGTTGTCGGCTCTGTCAAGAGACACGTAGAGTTTGCGAACCACGGATGGTTCGTTTTTTTCCTAACCCGGGGTCTTTCTCTCATCTTGACCAAGGCTCGCTTCGTGAATCGGGCGGTGGAACGCTGGTTCCACCAACCATCTATCCGGTCTTTTCCACCATGATTCGTTCTTCAGACGCCCCGATCACTCGGGGGAGCAAGGCGCCCAATCAGCCTAGCGATGAACTTGCGTTCACCAGGGTGGCACCCGGGCTGCCTTGCATGCGAACCAGCTGTGCGTAATCTGCCCCACTGCGCAGCATCCAGTACATACGCACAGCCAACTTGCGCGCGATGGCTAGCCAACTTGCGCGCGATGGCTACCTTCGCCACCGCGTGTCCTCGACGGGACTTCAACCGCAGATAGTCCTGCCGGAGTTCGGGATCGAAACGCACCGCGTGATGCGCGGCTTCGATCAGCAGCCAGCGCACCATGGTATTGCCCTGCTTGCTGATCGCTCCGAGCCGTCGCTTTCCGCCCGAAGAGTGTTCACTGGGATTCAATCCCAGGTAGCTCGCGATCTGTTTGCTGCGGTGAAAACGTGCCACCGGACCGATGGTCAGCACGAATGCCAGCGCGTTCACCGGCCCGATTCCCGGATGGGTCATTAAGCGGGCCGCGTCTTCTCTGTGCCTGGCTTCTTCCAACACGGCACGATCCAGTTCGGCGATCGCGGGATCGAATTGGTCGAGCAGACGTAGAAGCTCTTCGCGCCGGCGGCTAGCCCATGGTCCAAGAGGAAGACCTGCGAGCTCCACGCGGCCGTGCTTGGTGAATAGCTTTTTCTTCCGGCACAAACCCTGGCTCATGGCCAGAAAATGGAGTTGGTTGCCCAGCATCGTACGCATGCGCACAAGCTTGTGACGGTGCCAGAGTAGCTGCCGGAGATCGCGTTCTGTCGGCGTGGGAACCCAGATCCGTGGAAAGCGATTCGCCAGCATCAACTCGAGGATGAGTCGAGCGTCTCGCTCGTCCGTCTTCTGCTTGCGCACTTCGCTGGCGCGAATCCTCGCGGAGTCTCCGATCCAGAGTTCGTGGCCCAGTTCCGCCAGCAGCCGCTCGAACCATTGCATCGGACCCGTCGCTTCGATGCCCACACGAACCGGCTTCGGTAAACCGCGGTAGAAGGTGTGGGCTTCTCCGCTCTCGTGGTCGAGCCGCCGCTCCACCAACTCTCCCGTGGCTTCCTCCACCATGGCAATCTGCTGATAGCGCGTGTGAAAATCACATCCTATAATCATCATCGCTCGGCTCCTTTCTTCCGAGCCTTGGTCGTCTACCGCTACCAAGTCTACTCGGGAGAAGGAGCCGACAACGTCATCTAATCAGCCTCCTGCGACTCGAGTCGGGTGGCACGCGACGACGCATTAAACGTGGTCCTATGCGTTAAACCTCCGCCGCAGTCCTGCAATACCAATTAGCCCAGAACTCAAAAGGAGCATTGAGCCGGGTTCGGGGACGTGTGCCGCCAGTACCAGGACCAGAGCCTTCGCTAACACTCGGGGTGCCAGAGACCTCCCAGCCTGGTTCTCCGGCACCAATGCCCACCGTGAAAGTGTAAGTGGAGCCGTTGGCGATGGATATTCCGGTAATTTCACATTCGTTGAGGAAGATCCCGGTGTTTGAGCCTGGATCGCCGGGGGCTTTACCGAGTGAGAGGGTGCCGGAGCAACTCGTGAAGTATGACTCGTTGTCGCTGCCAAATCCCGAGGGCGGCCCAACGACGATCGAGTAATCCGTCCATGTCGTCCCTGTCGAATTGGTGACTGTAAAGGTGTCGGTTGAATCGCCGGAGCCCACGTTGGTGCCTATTTGCGCCTGAGTGTTGCTGGTCTGATTGTAAGTGTAGTTGGCAAAGGTCGGAATACCCAAGGTAGCTGCCACAAAAATTACTGCCGCTAGATAGAACGCGTAGGTTTTCAAATCTCACCCCTCAAGGGCAAACGAGCATTTCTCCCCTGCAGGCTAACGAGCATTTTAGGGGCCGGGGTCGGGCTACGGGAAATGCAGGGCTTAGAAGTTTGAATTACTGAACGAAACGGAAATGCTCTGCCGAGAGTATGCAATCGTTTGCAGCCCTCCCTTTGCGGTAACCGGACGTTTGAAGTTCTAGTACAGCGTTTGCCCGGCAAAGCGACTTGTCGAACACGGAGCGGATTCAATTTCTTCTTTTTGTGCAATCCTTAGTCCGATTACAGTTGCGCGGATCTCCCATTTCGGCCGAATCCGCGATGCAGAAAGGCGCTCAGGATGAATGAGAAGCAAAGCACGGAAGCCGGCTTAACTCCCGGGTCAGCGGTTACTCAACGACCTTTGGGAAGAGCACATCCGCGACGAATTCACGACCAAGGATACGAATGCCACGCTTGAGACCATGGTGCCCGACGCCTACGTGAACCACATCCCGGTGTTGACCGGCGGTGTGGGCCGCGAACAATTGCGCGAATTCTATTCACAGCACTTCATCCCCAAGATGCCTCCCGACACGGAGATCGTTCCAATCTCCCGAACCATCGGCGCGGAGCGGCTGGTGGACGAAATGATTTTTCAGTTTACCCACACCATCGAAATGGACTGGATGCTTCCCGGCATTGCTCCCACGGGCAAGCGAGTGGAGTGCCCGCTCGTCGTAATCGTCCACTTTCGCGACGGAAAGCTTTCCAACGAGCACATCTACTGGGATCAGGCTTCGGTGCTGGTGCAGCTCGGCCTTCTCGATCCGTCCAGGCTGCCCGTCGCCGGCTCAGAAACCGCGAGAAAGTTAGCAACCCCGGCTTGCCCTCCAACCAGTTAATTGAACGGGCTAAGGCCGCGCGCAGATCGTAGGCATTGGGTTATAGTCGGTCACGCATGGAACAGAAACCCTCTCAACAATCTGGGCAACCTCGGCACGAACTTCGGCACGAACTCAGCGCGGGACAAATGGCGATGGTGGCGATCGGCGGCTCGATCGGCACGGGTCTTCTATTGGGATCGGGTGCGGCGGTGCAGATTGCGGGGCCGGGAATCATCCTGTCGTACATCATCGGCGCACTGATCGCTTTCACCGTGACGATGGCGCTGGGCGAAATGTCGAGCCTGCATCCTGCCGCCGGCTCGTTTGGCGTCTACGCCGACAAATATCTCAACCACTGGGCGGGCTTCGTTTCGCGTTACGGATACTGGTTCTCGCTGGTGATGGCGATCAGCGCCGAACTGGTGGCGTCCGCTACTTACATGCGTTACTGGTTTCCGCAGATTCCGGCGACGGTTTGGTTCGCGGGATTCGCGGCGCTGCTGCTGTTCATTAATTTGCGGACGGTGCACGCCTTTGGCAGCTTTGAATACTGGTTCGCGATGATCAAGGTGGTGGTGATTGCCGCGTTCATTCTGATCGGGGCCGGATTGCTGCTGGGAGGGAAGGCTCCGTCGCACTACACCGCCGACGGCGGCTTTCTGCCGCGCGGCGCGACGGGTCCGTTGCTGGCGGTGTCGTTCGTTCTCTTCAACTTCCTGGGAACAGAGATGGTGGCGACCTCGTCGGGCGAGGCGCGCTCGACTTCGGACATTGTGCGCGCGACCTACATCGCATTTGGCGTGCTGACGTTTGTGTATGTGTGCGCGACCGCGGTTCTGGTGGGCGTGGTGCCGTGGAACCTGGTCGGCGTGGGGCAGAGTCCTTTCGTGACTGTGTTCGAGGTGGCGCACGTGCCTGCGATTTCGCAGGTGATGAACTTTGTGGTGCTGACGGCGGCGCTCTCTGGAGCGAACGCCAGCCTGTATGTGACTTCGCGCATGCTGTACTCGCTGGCCGAGTCCGGATACGCGCCCGCAACGCTCGCAGAGCTATCGGGGAATGGCTCGCCGCGCAAGGCCGTATTGGTGACGGCGTCGGGGATCCTGATTGCGCTTGTCGTTCAGTACATTGCGCCGCAAAATGCATTCCTCTACATGATCGGGGCGTCGCTGGTGGGCGGAATGCTGGCGTGGTGCATCGCGCTGGCTTCGCACGTGGCCATGCGGAAAGAGGATGTCGCCGCAGGAAGTGGCGGCGCTGCCGATGCGCGCACCGGGCGGAGCGGTTGCGTCGATGATCGCGTTCGCGGCGATTGTGGTGATCGTAATATGTACGTGGTGGGCGCCGCAGGCTCGCATCACGATCGTGACTGCGGGCCCGTATCTGCTGCTTTTGACCGCCTTTTATCTGATGGTGAAGAAAAGCCGCTCGCGGAATAAGATGGCTTCATGACCGACGCTCTCCTGCGCTATCGCTCCGAGTTTCCAATCCTCGAGAAGACCACCTATCTCATCAGCAATTCGCTGGGCGCGATGCCGCGCGGGGTTTTCGACGCGCTCAACGACTACGCCGGGATTTGGGCCGAGCGCGGGGTGCGCGCGTGGGAGGAAAAGTGGTGGATGCTGGCGCTGGAGGTAGGTAACGAAATCGGCGAGCTGATGAACGCGCCGGCCAACTCGGTGGCCGTGCACGGCAATGTGACGCAGTGCCAGGCGGTGGTTGCTTCGTGCTTCGATTTCAGCGGGAAGCGCAACAAGATCGTCTACACGGACCTGAATTTTCCTTCCGTCATGTATTTCTGGGAAGCGCAGAGGTCGCGCGGCGCGCGCGTCCACATGGTGAAGACCGACGATGGCATCGAGGTCCCCACGGAACGGCTCCTCGACGCGATCGACGAGGAGACGCTGCTCGTTCCGGTGTCGCATGTGATTTTCCGCAGCTCCTATATCAATGATGCCGAGGCGATCTGCGAAAAGGCGCACCGCGTGGGCGCGCACGTGATTCTGGATACGTTTCAGTCGCTTGGCTCGGGCGTTCCGGTGGACGTGCAAAAGCTGAACGTGGATTTCGCGTGTGGAGGCGTATTGAAATGGCTGTGCGGCGGGCCCGGAACCGCCTACCTTTACGTGCGCCCGGATCTGGCCCGAGAGCTGGAGCCGAAGTTTACGGGCTGGCTCGCGCACGAAAATCCCTTTGGCTTCGAAATCGGCGCGACGCGTTACACGCACGGGCCTTACCGGTTCATGAACGGCACGCCGAATGTCCCGGGTCTGTACGCCGCGAGGCCGGGGCTGAAGATTCTGCGCGAACTCGACATGAATCAAGTGCGCGAAAAATCGAAGCGGCTCACGGCGCGAATCATCTCGTTGGCAGAGCAGCGCGGCTGGCGCATCAGCGCGCCGCGCGACCCGTCGCGTCGCGGCGGCACCGTTGCGGTGGACATGCCCAATTCAAAGCCCCATTCAAAGGAAGTTTGCGCGGAGTTGCTCAAGCGCGACGTTCTGGTGGACTGGCGGCCAGGGGCCGGCGTGCGAATGTCGCCGCACTTCTACAATAAGGACGACGAAATCGATTTCGCGTTTGCGGCAGTCGACGAGATTCTTCGCAGCCTGCCTCGCGCGCCGAGCCTCGCCGTTTGACGCAGTGCCCCTGGGCGAATGTCGCCCCCTGCTACGGGCAGCTTCGTGAAGGTAGACCGAGATTAGAGACGTACCGCGGAGCGATAGTCGATGCTTCGAATTGGACCGAAGTTGGCGGGGCCGGGTTTGGCGGTGGCGCTGGTGGTTGCGTTGGTCGGGGGCCTGTCTTTTGCGAAGTTAGCGCGCCCTGCTGCAGCGGGTGCGGTGACAGGCGTCATTGACGGCGTGGCGTTCGAGGGCGACGAATACTACGTACACGGATGGGCGTGCCAAGAAGGCAATCGAGGCTCGATCAGCGTCAATATCTACGCGAATCACCCCGCGGGCGGCACGCCGCCAGGAACGTACGTGATGGCAGGCACGGCCAACCTGGACGACGAGCCTGCGGTTGACCACGAGTGCCACGACGCCAGTGGCGGCAAGCACAGATTTCACATCGCGCTGCCCAACCAACTGCTGAGAACCTTCCAAGGCAAGAAACTTTACATCCACGGCATCGCGCTCACGGGCAACGTCGAAAACGCCTTGCTGGCAGGGTCGGGAAAGTTCGCATTTCCAAGTCCCAAATGGCCGGCCGATCCGGCGACGCCAGATTTTCTCGATGGGGCGCGGGTGGCGGCGTTCGACACCCAGAAGGAGTCGTGCGAACAGATTGATATTCCGGATGCCGCGGCCCGGGCGTTTCGAGACTACAAGGGAACCGTCCACCTGATTGCGTCACACTACGTCACCCGCGCGGGGCTTGGACCCAGCCTTGAGGCGGCGAAGCACAATTGCCAGGTGGTTTACAAATCGCCGCACGACGGGAATATTGCGGATTTTAACGACGCTACGTGGCTGAACTCGTTCTACAACATCGACGGCAAACGGATCGTCGCGCTCGGGCACATGGAGTATCACGGCTGGGAGCATGCCGGCATGTGTGTGTCAAAGACCGACACAGCCGCCTGTTGGTACAACGTCGACACATATAATCTGTCCGACGACGGCGGCTATCATTTCGCGCGCCCCAAACCGCCGGGAAACTACTTCCTCAGCCTTCCTTACAAATATCAGGTGAATCAGGGGCCGGAAGGCTACAGCGTGGACGCGAACATCGTGAAGGCGGGCGAGTGGTTCTACGATGAGGTGTCCTCGTGGGCTTGGCCGCCCAACTGCGGCGGAGGAAAGGGGCAGAAGCCGTGCCTGCTTCAAGATGGCGCGTGTGCGATTCGCACGTCGAATGTTCTGGACCCTTCGTCATGGCGCGGCTGGGACGGCAAAGACTTTACGGTGGATTTTGTGAATCCGTATCGCGCGGCGGTGGCAAAACCGCAGTCCCACGTTTGCGAACCGGTGCCATACCTGGACTATTCCACGGGAATCAACTATCACGCAGCGTCTCATCTGTTTGTTGCGACGCTGTGGAATCAGGGCTCAGCCGGGTGGGGACCGCAAGGCGTCTACTTCACGACGTCGCCCGACTTCATTCATTGGAGCAAGCCGGAGCTGGCGATCACGCAGAATCAAATGCTGAGGCGCGAGCCGGAAGGGAACTGGTCGTACGCGTATTTTTCGCTGATCGATTCGAAGTCAGCGGATTCCAGCTACATGACGATTACGGACGCTCCTTATCTGTACTACGTGCGGATGGACGGTAACCACCCCCCGTATCAACGGGTCCTGTTTCGGCAGAAGATCAAGTTGGGCTGGTTAGCTGAATTGAACCGGAAATCAGGCGCGCCCTCAAGTGCGACCGGCGGATCAGCTCCGACGCACTCCATCTCTCCTGACTGAAAGTCGGGCTCCGACGAGGAATCGACAGATACGGTGAGCGAATTTTCTTGACAAGACTCTATAACATAGAGCACTCTACTAACACGAGACGCGATGGGTCTTCATCCTCGCATTACTGTTTCTGCGACAAGGAGCTTGCCAATGAGAATTCTAATTCCCAGCTTCACTCCTAAGTCATTTGTATGCATATCGTTGCTGGCGACGGTATTCGTGATTTTGCTCAGCCCGTCGCTGGCCGCGCAGCAGCCGGCGGCGAACAGCATCGACGTGCAGCGAGAGGCGATGCGCAAACTTTCGTTTCTGACGGGGCACTGGTCCGGGCCGATCACAGTTGTTCTCGGACCGGGGGAACCGCTTCATCTCACCCAGACGGAGAATGTGGAGTACAAGCTCGACGGCCTCGTCATGTTGGTCGAGGGCAAAGCCACCGGCGCCGACGGCAAGGTGCAGTTCAATGCCTTGGCCACGATTGCTTACGACGACGCCTCCCATACGTATCGCTTCCGTGCCTACAACGGCGGCCACTACCTCGATACGGAGCTATCAGTGCCCGCGAACGGTTTCTCGTGGAGTTACGCGGCCGGGCCGGCGCACATCGTGAACACCATGCACCTCACTGAGAAAGGCGAGTGGAGCGAAGTCACCGACGTTACAGTTGGCAGCAATCCTCCGCATCGCAGCGTGGAGATGTTGCTCCAACATCAGCCGTAAGCGGCGATTCAAACTTTGTCATTCAAAACTGCGGCATTTGATTCTCGGAAAAAGGGGAGAACTGCCATGCACGAGCACAGCACCGAGCAGGAACTGAACGACAGGCTGAGCGTCATCGAGAGCATGATCGCCGAGGGGCGTCGGCACACAGAGAGCTGGGGATGGACATTCGTGCTGTGGGGCGCTGCTTACTATGTCGCGATGGCGTGGTCTGCGTGGGGTCACAGCGCATGGGCTTGGCCGGCCACTATGCTGGCGGCGGTGATTGTCACCGTGGTGGTTGCTTCTCGGAAGGGCGGCAATCATCCGGAGACCACGCTGGGCCGCGCGATCGGTTCTATCTGGATCGCTTTGGGAGTTTCGATGTTTGTGCTCTTCCTAGCCCTCGGCTTGAGTGGAAGACTCACCGATACGCATCTCTTCTTGGCCGCCGTAGCGGCCATTCTTGGCATGGCTAACGGAGCCTCGGGGCTGATTCTTCGCTGGAAGATTCAGTTTGCGTGCGCGGTTGTGTGGTGGGTGGCGGCCGTGGCTGCGTGTTTTGGCACCGATACGCAGAGCACGATCGTGTTTGTGGTGGCCATCTTTCTCTGCCAGATCGCGTTTGGTATCTACGGCATGATCGCCGAAGGGCAGGAGCGCAAAGGGTCCGCTCCGATCCATGCCTGATCTACCTGAACTCAATCCGGTGGTTCACGGCAGGCTGCGCCTGGCGCTGCTCTCGCTGCTCACCGGCGTGGAAGAGGCTGAGTTCACCTGGCTGCGCGCAAAGACGGAGGCCACAGACGGCAACTTGGGCGCGCAACTGCTCAAGCTGGAAGAAGCCGGATACGTGGCAGTCGAGAAGAAGTTCGTGTTGCGCAAGCCGCAGACGCTCTATCGCATCACGGAAGCCGGCCGGCAGGCTCTCAGCGAGTACGTGCAGGCATTGAAACAATTGCTGGGCGCGGCGATCGTTACATGACCGGAGTGAAGGTCCGGGGCTGACACAAGAGACGAGACGGGGCCAGCGGTGAATTGGAGCGGCCGACGGGATTCCGGCTTGCTTGGCCGTTGCAGGGGACTGCCCGGCGTGCTTCCAAAGGCTGATTGCCCAGTTGCGAATGGATTTGCGGCTATGACGAGCGGTGGAAACAGGAACCGCAGGGCGATCGTCCTGTCTTAGCGGGCCTTCCTTGAGTTCGAACTCTGCATGGATTTTCGCGAATAGGCACATAGTCTTGAGCTTCAATACTGCCGGCAGCAGATCAGGAAGGCATAAGCCAACCCTAAGGATTTCGTAAGCGTCTAACTCACAGAAACATTGGCAGATGGGCGACGGCTTTGGGTGATGGATGCGCCGGCAAGTTTTGGAACTCGAATCGCTGCGAAACGGAATCTATGGCGTGTTAGTCCGTCCTGGCATGAATCACGCTGTCAAAGTTCGCCCTCTGATGCGCGCCACAAAGTTCGCGCTGAGCCTCATTTTGCTCTTTTTGTTGTTAGTCGCGCTGCTGCAGAGTGTTTCGGCGCGCGGCCGGCAACAACAGCAGGCGCCGCCCCCGCAACAGCAGCAACAAACGCCAACACCAACGACTCCGCAGCAACAGCAGCAAGCGCCTACGCCGCCGAAAATCGCCGTCGAGACGAACATGGTCACGGTGGCTGCCACTGTGCGCGACAAGAAGGGAGAGATCATCTCGAACCTGACGAAGGACGATTTCGCGCTCGACGAGGACGGGCGTCCGCAAACCGTCAGCTATTTCGCCCGTGAGAATGATCTGCCGCTGACGGTGGGTTTGCTCGTCGACACGAGCATGAGCCAGCGGCGCCTCATCGATCAGGAACGCGTTGCAAGCGCGAGTTTCGTCGATCACTCGCTGCGCGAGGAGAAGAAGGATCAGGCGTTCCTGATTCATTTCGACTATGAGGTTGAGCTTCTGCAGGATTTGACGCCTTCGCACAAGAAACTCGATGACGCTCTTCGGGAACTGCAAACTCCGGAGCTTGAAGATACCAGCCAAAGTCAGGGTGGCGGGGGCCAGAGCGGCGGAGGTCATCACGGCGGCGGCACGCTGTTGTACGACGCGGTTTTTCTCGCGTCCGACGACCTGATGAAAAAGCAGCAGGGCCGGAAAGCGCTGATTATTCTTTCCGACGGCGTGGATCACGGCAGCAAGGAAAGTCTCTCGAGCGCCATTGAGTCGGCGCAGCGCGCGAATACGGTGGTTTATTCGATCCTCTTCAAGGACGAGCAATCGTACGGCTCGCCCGGCGGTTACGGCCACCACGGTGGCATGGGAGGTGGTGGGTATCCCGGCGGCGGATATCCCGGAGGAGGTTATCCGGGCGGAGGTGGCGGGGGCGGGCGACGGTATCCGCAGCAAGAGCAGCGTCCCGATGGCAAGAAAATTCTCGACCGCATCTCGAAGGAGACCGGCGGCCGCTTATTTGAAGTCACGAAGAAGCAGAGCGTCGACCAGATTTACGATTTGATTCAGCAGGACCTGCGAGCCCAGTACATTCTGGGCTACGTTCCGGATAAATCTCCCACGAGCGCCGACTACCGCAAGATTCATCTCACGATCAAACAGAAAGACCTGATCGTACAAGCGCGCGACGGTTACTACGCGGACCAGCAAGCTCCGGCACCAACGCCGGCCGCAGCGGCAACGAAATCCGCCTCGGGAAACTGACTCGTTCCTGAAACTCCGCAGACAAAAGTGTTAATCTCACAGAATGTCGGCTCACAGAGGCGATTGATCATGAGGCTTCTCGCTCAGCCCGGCGTGGCTCGCGGCGCAGTTATTCTTGCGTTGTGGCTGGTGCCGTCGTCCTTGGCATCGCAGAACCCGCAGCCTCCCCAAATCAAAGTGTCGACTCGCCTGGTCGAGTTTGGCGTCATCGTCCGTGACAAGGACGGGCCGGTGGAAGATATGACGAAAGACGATTTCGTCGTGCTCGACCGGGGGAAACAGCAGAAAATCAGCGTCTTCACGGTCGGATCCAGCGAATCCGCACCGCAACCGGCGCAGCCATTGCCGCCCAACACGTTCTCGAATCTGCCCCAGTATGGATCGAACAGACCGAGGAGCGTGACGATCATCCTGCTGGACAATCTCAATACGCTGTCGGGTTCAACGCCGGAAATTTATGAGAGTACCCCGTTTTGGCTCGAGGACCGCCTGGCGAACGCAAAGCAACACCTGATTGAGTTCCTCAAGAAGCTGGACCGTGACGATCGAATCGCCATCTACGGGCTTACTGATTCCCTGCATGTCCTTTGCGACTTCACTTGCGATCGCGATCAGCTCTTGGCTGTGGTGAGCAAATACGACGCAACATCGCACACGCGACGCGAGGCTGTTGAGCCGGGTAAGTACTATTTCCCAGCACAGCCGTCCAGTGATCCGCGCGCCCTTAATGCGCATGTAGACGGAGACGTCCAAGCCTTGGCGGCGCTGAATAATCAGACTCGGGCCCAAACGACAATGGCCGCTCTCGTAGCGATTGCGGCCCATGTCGCTGACATACCGGGACGAAAGAATTTGCTCTGGCTCACCGCGAATCTTCCGTTCGCGGGTCAGGCAATCGCGCGAATATTGGGCCGCGCCAATATCGCGGCTTATCCGGTGGACGCTCGCGGATTCCTTCCTCGCTCGCCTTCCGTCTCATCCGAAACCGACGCAACAGTCCGAGGCCAGCTAGGTAGCTTACTCGGGGTCAATAACGACTCGTCCCAGGCAGATCAACCAACTGGCACTGACACCATGGAGAAAATGGCTGAAGACACCGGGGGCCGCGCCTTCGTTAATACGAACGACCTGACCGGCGCAATCCGGAAAGCCGTGGAAGATTCGGCAGTCACGTACAGGGTCGGTTTCTACATCGATAGTGCCTCGATTGACGGAAAGTTCCATGAACTCAAGGTAGAGGTGAAACGCAGGGGCGTAACCGTACGTTATCCGAAAGCCTATTTCGCATTCGAAGACACGCAGGTAACGAAGGACGAGAACCGCCATAATCTGGTTGCTGCGGTGCGAAGCCCGATAGAGTCATCCGCGATTCCTCTGCAGGTCAGGGTAGATCGAGTGGATAAGCCGTTGCCCGACTGCCTGAGCATTTTCGGCTCGATCGACATCCACAATCTTCCATCCATGCAGAACGGCGGGTTGCGCAAGGGAACCGTCGATGTGGTCACAGTTGAGCAGGATCCGTCCGGCAAGGTTCTTGCACAGGCCGCAAGCACAATTGCCCTTCACTTCACCGATAAACAATATGCGGATTACCTGAAATCGGGCTTTCCGTTTCACCAGTATGTGCAACCAAAAGCCAACACCGCCACGCTGCGCATCCTGGTGGAAGATCCCGCCACGGCAGAAGTGGGAAGCGTGATTATTCCTGTGGCGCAGGTGAACTGATTTCGAGGCTCCACAACTGTCGCAACGAAGCAGAAGGACCTAATCGTCCAAGCCCGCGACGGCTGCTACGCAGAGCAGCCTGTTTCCACAGCAGCCAGCCGGTAGCTGCGTTGTAGCTCTGTTTCTCTGGAGCGTCCTTAGCCTTATTTCTTAAACTGGGCGAATGCTTCCGGCAACGCGATGCCAAACTTTTTGCACAGAGCGGAGACGTCCCGAAAATCCTTCTCCCTGAGCTCGTAGCCGCTATGAAATTTGACCGTCCATTCGGGCGAAATACATCTGACGCTTCGACCATTTATCGAACCGGTTCCCGTCAATGAAGCGGCTGGGTACGTCTCGCCCTTTTCTGCCGGCCCGTAAACCCCGTTTCCCGCGGCATCGATTACGATGACGTGGACGTCGATTTCTCTGCCGCTTTCATCGCCCAAAACGAAATTCCAAGGCCTGGCTTCCTCTAACTTTATTTCGTTGAAGCCACGGATTTGCAGCAACTGACGAAGCTTCGAAACATCTGTCTGCTGAATCGTTACATCCAGGTCTTGATGAGGGCGCGTCTGCTCACCAAGGAGTGCGTCGACGCCCCACCCGCCATCTATCCAAATTGTGATTCCCAGGTTTTCGAGTTCCGTATAGAAGCTGACTACGTCGACGGCATTCACTAGTTCGGATACTTTACGGAGCAGCCGTATGGGCGGCTCGTCGAGACGCTCACCGGTTTGCCGGACATGGCTTCGTCGAGGGCGCGTCGAGACGTAGTTTTTCGCGCCGTTCACGTCGGCCACGTCGGTGGTGGGCCGGTCGTCGATTGCGCCGTTGTAGATCAGCACGCCCTGCGGATTGATGATGAACATGTGCGGCGTGGTCTTCGCGTCGTAGAGGTGGCCGAGCGAGCCGTCAGGATCGAGCAGCACGGCCGTGGGCGTCGCGTTTACTTGTTTGAGGTAGGAATTTTCGTCGGGCGCGGTGACGTAGCCCTGCTTGCCCGGCGCGGACGAAACTACCGTGAGCCAGACCACTCCCTTGCTGGTCCATTCATGCTGCAGGCGCTGCATGTTTCCGCTGTTGTACTGCTTCAGGGTGTAGGGGCAGCCGCGGTTGGTCCATTCGAGGACGACGAACTTGCCCTGGTAGTCGGAAAGTCTTTGGGTTTTGCCGTTACTGTCCGTCGCCGTGAAATCGGGCGCACGATCGCCCACGCGCGCCGCGCGGGCCACCGAGAGCACGATCAGCACTGCCATAGCCGCCACGATTGCCGATGCAAGCCACTTCTTCATTGTTGCCTCCTCAGTTCCGATTGACTTTGAATTATGCGCGATGCCTGCAGCACGTGCGTCGCGATATCGTACGCTCGTCCCGGTCCCAGAACGAGAACCCCTCGCAGCGTCCAGATTGGCTTTACCAGTTGGTCCGACTCCGGAATCGTCAAATGAAATCCATTTTTCGTCGACCTGAAAGTTTGCGGAGCAGAGTTCTCGATCTGCCCAGATTCGAGCGGAAAGAACGTCGCGTTCTCAACAGGCGTTTCAGTTTGCACTGACAGGACGAGATATTTCTTCTCAGAGGCCGCTGATATCTTCCAGCTAGCGGGGGCGGATGTAGGCAGTTGCGCTCGCGTGCTCTCAAAAATCGCGTGCCATTGTGATGCGCCGGCGGGTGGGGCACCGCCTGCGGCCGGAAGCGACAGCGTCAAATGCGCCTTGCCTGGGATGCACACCTCGCGGCAAACCACATATTTGACGTCGGCCGCGACGGGAATTGCCGCGGCCGCCGTTGCGCTCGCAGCGCGCTCGATCGGCGCCATCAACAGCACCTGATCCTCGTAGCCATAGTCGATCACGGAACCGCTGCCCAACCGCATCGGGGTGGGCCAGCGAATTGCGCCCGCCCGATACCCTGTCGGGAGTTGCCACGCAACCTTCGGCGGCGTCCCCGAATCGCCCGCGTTTTGCCAGTAGACGTGCCAGCCCGAGTCCAGGTCAAAGAGCAGCCCGACCCATGCCGTCGTCTTGGATGAAGCTGCCTCGTCGGCAATTAATTCGATCTTTGCATGCGAGGGCGGCGCCGATTGGGCATGGGAAGTCGAGGCCAGAGTCAGCGCCAGGAACGCGCAGCCCATCAGCGGCGACGCGATGCTTCGCAGCTTCGAGAGCGAGGGATTGATCCGATTTGCCATGGCGGTACAGCATGTTGGACGAAGAAGACGCCCGTTTCGTTGCTGAGGTTGGCCATACCACCGAAGCATCTTCGGGATCGATGGTCACCACCGGGCCTTGCCGATGCACGGTTTTTCCACCGGTGCTTCGAGCAGAAGTCCAAACCGTTCCTACACTGAGCTGCGCGAGCGTCGTTTCCCAGGACTTCGCTCATTTTGACTGCCTAGCGTTTCCCACGGCACTTCGTTTTTCCAACGATTCGTAGGTCTGCGTTGACCGCTCTGGTTCTCGTCTCCTGGGGTTTGAGTAGGAACAACTTGACAATATGTCAAACACGAGAGTAGAGTCCGGTCCATTCCAGATTCCATATAGTTGGACGGAAGTTTGCGGTACAAGAGTTGCTAGATGTCACTCGCCCAGCAAACATCTCGTCGGTACCCTCCTCGGAATTACTGTGTGCACGAAGCGGTTCCCTGATGCGTTGACACGAACGGCATAGCTTGCTGGCGCACGCCAGCGGAAAGGCAAGGAATCCATGCGCTGCCTCTCACATTTATCACTACGCTGTAGGCCTGCCACGACGCCAAGCCGCAAAAGGGGGCCCGTCACCTTACTTGGTAGAAACTCGCGCGTCTTTGCCGCGCTGGGGCGCAAGATGGCGCCATTCCTAGGAGCCGTCCTAACGGCCTTAGTGATTTTGGGGTTCTTATCAACCGGGAGCAGAGCCCAGCAGCTTCTGCCGAACACCTTGCAAATTGACGAGGGCGTTTCTGTTAGTTATCCCGACGGCTGGTCCGTCGGTCAGCCGGCCATGCACTCCTGGGTTCTATTGAATGTGCCTGCTAACCAGCAACAGACAGCAACGCCGACAGCTCAAGTCGCGATTGGATATCTGGTAAGGCCTAGCGCCGACGACGCGGTAAGCCAGCTTGCCCAGTACGCTAACGAATCGAGTGTATCTCCCACGCAGCTCACTATTGGCGGATGGCCAGCCTTCCAACGCGTCCAGCTTGTCGACAGGCAGCAGCCGGGCGACGGTCCACTGTTCGCAGATCCTCAGACGGTGGAGATCACGACCGCGGTCGCAGCGAATAATTTGCTTGTTCGCCTAGAGGCAAGCCTGCCGTCAGATGCCGACCAAACGCTACAAGGGCTAGTGCTCGCCATTGGCCAGAGCCTGACCTTTAACTCGAACGGGGGTATCACGCAGAAGCTGAAGAAACCCGGGAGTTCACCTGGCGGTCGAGGACTTTCGGACGGCGGGTCCAGTTTGCCAGCGCACCCGACGCCACTCCCCGCCACGCCACCGCGCCCCCTTTCCGACGCTGTCCCTCAAACCATCCCTCCCGGAGGGCATGACACCAAGGCGAATACCGAGTCCAAGCTCGCGGCTTCCAAAGGTGGCTCGCATGTCGCTCCGGTCAAGCAAGTGGGAGGGAGCACCTCTAACAACAGCGGCGAGACGTTTCCGTCGGATGTTAACGCTCTCGCCAGCGACGACGGTGGCTCGTTCGGCGGACCGAGCGTCGCGAAGGGCGATACCGTTTTGCCAGAGAAGCCGACGACGCTCGGGGACGG
>CAWBGW010000005.1:0-80256 GCA_963788345.1 uncultured Acidobacteriota bacterium
GCCTGCCGGAGTCCGGACACTCCCACAAACTGGCCGCCATCGGGAAGATTTCCCGAGGCGTCGATCGGCATATCTTCGTCGGTGGTCCGCCAGCGGCCCACCGCATCGTAGTTCTCAAGCGAAAAACCCACCGGGTCCATGAGGCGATGACAACCGGCGCAGGGCTGATTGACGCGGTGCGCCGCCATGCGCTCGCGCATCGTCAGAGCCTTGCCGGCGGAGCCGTTGTCCTTCAGCGGCGGCACGTTCGGCGGCGGCGGCGGCGGCGGCAAGCCGACGATGTTGGTCAGAATCCACTTGCCGCGAATCACGGGCGAGGTCCGGTCGGCGTAGGAAGTCACCGTCAAAATGCTCCCCTGGCCGAGCAGCCCCCCGCGCGCGGTGTTGGCGTCAAAAGTGACACGCCGGAAGTAGCTGTCGTACACGTTCGGAATCCCATAGTGCTTGGCCAGCCGCTCATTGAGGAAGGTATAGTTGGCGCTCAACAAATCGAGCACGTTCCGGTCCTCGCGCATAATGCTCTCAAAAAAGAGCTCGGTTTCACGCCGCATGGCCTGGCGCAGGTTGTCGTCGAAGTCCGGGAACACGCGCGCATCCGGAATGATGGATTTTCCAGGTTGCGCAGGTAGAGCCACTGATCGGCAAAGTTGTTCACTAACGCCTCCGAACGGGCGTCGGCCAGCATCCGCCGCACCTGCTTTTCGAGTACCGCGGGCTCCTTGAGCTTCCCCGCAATTGCCAGGTCCAGCAACTCGTCGTCGGGAATGCTGCTCCACAGGAAGAACGACAGCCGCGAGGCCAGTTCCAGATCGGTAAGCCGATAGGCGGTATTCGGCGCGATGTTGGCCGGATCCTGCTCGACCCGGAACAAGAACTCCGGGCTTATCAGCAGGGCTCGCAGGCCCCTCTCAATGCCGGCTTCAAATCTCCGCGCCGGTCCGCGTGTCCCGATAGAACTTGAGCGGGATTTGAAGGTCCGCATCGGTCACCGGCCGCCGGTACGCGCGCCGCGCAAAGTTCGAAAGGATTTGCTTAGCGCAGCCTTCTTCCTCGGACTGTTTCGCCGGGTGGCACACAAAAATCCGGCGGCGGCTGGGCGTGTCCCCAGCGCCGGTCGCGTCATAGGGGCCAACCACAGTGATCGAATACAGTGCCGGATGGATTCGGGGATGCCGGTACATATTAAAATGCGCCTGGTAGGGCTGGCGCTCGGTTTCGAGCAGCAGCGTGGGACTCTTGGGGAAGGCAACTCCCAGCGTCGTGCGGGCCGGCCTTCACGGGAATGCGGATGTGGAGATCCTTGTCGACCCCGTCGTCGTTGGGAATGCTGTTGGCGTTTCGAATTCCGGTGACATTATTAACGGGCTTCACCGTGAACATGTGTACCCGCTCGCCATCCAACATGAGTTCGATGTCGGTCGGTTCGCCCAGGCCCTCGATGTGCTCGTTGCGGTCCCGGGTGAGTTGAAGCTGAATTTCGTACTGGGCGTCCTGCGGGAAAATATAGGGAACGGCGGTCCCGCCGCGGGTGCCGAACGGCAGTTCGTCGAAGTGCTCCTCTTGCGTGAGGTCCGGCGGAATCAGGATCGTTTCGCCGCCCGGAGAACGAACCGGACCTCCGATCGCCAAGCGGCTGATTTTCCGCGCCGCCGCCAGGTATCGCTCCAACAGTGTCGGCGAGAGCTCTCCCACCGTAATGTTGTCGAAACCGAAGCTTGAATCGTCGCTCGGCAGAAGCTGCGTGACATCGACCTGAAGCCCGAGAAGGTCGCGGATCGCATTTTGGTATTCGGTTCGAGTGAGCCGGCGGAGCGTGGCAGTCCGGCCCGGATTGGGATTGGCCGCACTCAACTGGTCAAGCGATGTCTCCAGGTACGAGACCAGGGATTGGTAGGTCTTTTCATCGGGCCGCGGCAGGCCCGCCGGCGGCATATAACGGGCACGCACTTTGCGGAGGACCTTTTCCCAGACTTCGGGGTTTTGACTCGTGTTCTCCACATTGACCGTGTCGAGCGCGAGGCCTCCCGTTTTTAGCTTGCCATTGTGGCAGCCGACACAATATTGATTGATGAGGGCGCGCTGCGGGGAGGCAGCGGGCGGGTGCTCATCCGTGGGTTGTTGCTGCTGGGCGCGGAGGGCGACGAAGCCGCCCGCTATCAACAGGACAGTCAGCCGGCGAGAGATCGACCTCGCCGAACTCCTCAACATAAGCGAACCCCCGATCATTGAAAGGAGGTGTCAAAGCGTCTGGATGATAGCTCAAGAGAAGCGAAAGTCAATGTACAGGCTGGTGTTAGCGAGCGTCACTCAACGAAGGAATTTGATAGACTTCGAATCCATGAGCCCGACACCTAATGTCGGGAGATTCAATCATGATCGTAAAACGACAAAGGCTTGCAACTATCGTTAACGGCGTTCTTGCTGGCCGCGTCTGTTCAGGCACAAGATCTGCCGGATGGCGCCGGGAAGGACCTTGTGATGAAAGTGTGTACTGTTTGTCACGAGTTAACCCGCATCACCAGCAAGAAGAGGACGAAAGAGGAATGGAACGACACCGTCGACAAAATGGCCGCCCGGGGCGCGATGGCCACCGATGAAGAGTTCGAGACCATCGTGGCCTACCTGACCAAGTACTTTGGCAAGGACCAGCCTCCCGAGAAGAGCAACTAGCGGGCTGTCCCGGCCATAACGTTATTAGTTTTGATCCGTCTGATAATTATGAGACGGAATCAGGCGGTGCTGCGTATCACGGACGAACAACGGAGCGAGTTGAGCAAGTGGGCGGCATCGCGCACGCTACCAGCCGGGGATGTGTTCCGCGCACGTCTGATCCTGGCTCTGGCAGAAGGTGAGACCTACCAGCCGGATCATGACATCGCTGCAGACGACGGCGCCCACGATTTCGCGCTGGAAGCAGCGTTTCGAGCAGGCAGGAGTTGACGGATTAGACCCGCGGCACAAGGGCAGTCAGCCGCGCGTGGCGGACGCGGCGCTGCAAGCCAGAATCGCGCGCAAGACGCAGCAGAAGCCTTCGGACGGATCGACGCATTGGTCGTGCCGGAAGATGGCGGAGGCGCTGGGCGTGAGCAAGTCCACGGTGCAGCGGGTGTGGGCGCAGATGCGGCTGAAACCGCATCGGCTGGATCGCTACATGGCTAGCAACGATCCGCAGTTTGAGGAAAAAGCCGCCGACATCATCGGTCTATACATGAATCCACCGCAGCATGCGGCCGTGTTCTGCGTGGACGAGAAGACGGCGATTCAAGCGCTGGACCGGCTCGATCCGGTGCTGCCGCTGTCGCCGGGGCGCGCCGAACGGCACGGATTCGAATACTATCGCCACGGGACGCTGTCGTTGTATGCTGCGCTCGATGTGAAGACCGGGCAAGGTGCACGGCATGACCGCGGCGCGGCACACCAGCCTGGAGTTCATCGCGTTTCTGCAAGGGCTGGTGGCGCGAACACGGTGGGCCAAGCGAGATCCATGTGGTGCTCGACAATCTGTCGGCGCACAAGACCAAGGACGTGGAGCGCTTCCTTGACGAGCATCCGCGGGTGCAATTTCACTTCACGCCGACCTATTCGTCATGGCTGAACCAGGTGGAGTTGTGGTTCGCTAAGATCCAGCGCGACGTCATCCGCGCGCGGCGTGTTCACCTCGGTGGCCGATCTCGGCAACAAGCTTCGCAAGTACATCCGCGCCTACTCGAAATCAGCCCAGCCGTTCCGCTGGACCTACACAGATCCCACGCGCCGAATCCGTCCTAACAAAATCGCCGGGACAGCTTACTAGGTAGTGGTAACCTTGCCCTTCAACGAGTGGACGTCGATCCACATAATCGGGCCGTCGCGCGAAGAGTTCGAATCCATCGCGAGCGTCCAAGTAACATTAAGGAATCTACCGTGTTCCCGGAGCCAAACCTTTGTGAGACTTTGTTGGATGCCCGTGTGAATCGCAAGTAGGATCGGCAGGGCAGAGGGCCAAACTGGTCAAGACCGCCTAACATGAAGCCTTATTAAGAATCGTCCACCCCAATTTCTGAGAGAAGTTCGTAAGAGGGTTGCGCTTGGGGAGCCAACGACTTTGCCTCGAAACGTCTCTCCCCGGCGGTTCACGACATGGATGCCGCGGTCCCTTGAATGTACGCGGTTTGGCGCAATAAACGCAGGTTTCCTCGTTCTCCAACTTCGTCGGAAACCGCACTCGGAGCGTTTCCGGTCACCAATTCAGGCACCACGGCCCACATTCCCTGATACTTTCCGACCCCCCGCCGGTTAGCTGCGGTGATGCATCTTGCGTTTCCCGGCGGGTCCCTCCGTCACGTTGGGGCCCGATCGCTGTAACATTACGCCCTTGTTCGTAACCTATGCCCACCTCAGCCGAATAGATTCGAGGTTGTCAGGTTCAATCCTGTCAGTTCTTGACTGCGCGCGGCCCGCATGAGCGTAGCGATTCGGTCGGCGGCCAGCGCGGGTTCCAGTCCGTCGTTGCGAATGTTGGAGACGCAGTTCCGCTCTGCGTCAGGGCGGCTGACGCTCGGCGCCCAGGTTAGATACGCGCCCAGGCTGTCGGGCGAGCTGAGACCCGGGCGCTCCCCAATGAGCACGACGGCGAGACGAGCCCCCATGCGCTCGCCGATTTCGTCGCCAATGGCCACGCGCCCTTGCCGGACAATACAGATTGGCGCGACGCGCCAGCCATCCAGCCGCTGTAGCAGTGCATCGATCAACACGGTTGCATGGCGGTGCACCGCGGTTGCCGACAACCCGTCGGCGACCACCAACACGGCATCCCAATTGCCATCCGTCAAACGATTCGCCGACGCTTGATCCAGGCGGCGGCCCAGATCCGGACGGCGGAGATAGGTGGCCCGATCCGGTGCCGCGCTCGACAGCACCAGCGCCGGGCGGATGGCCAACGACGAAACATCCATGGGGTGATGCACCGCGTCACGCGCCCGGGCATGCGCGAACTGGAACGCCAGCAGCTCTCGGGTCGGCAGGCTGTGCCCGCAGCGGCCCAGCGCAAGGCGCGCGGCCGTTAGCTCGCGGAGTCCCGTCCATGGATTCTCAATCACCATGCCAGAGCCCGCTCAAACACCGGAGGCAGCGCGCGGGCCGTTCGCAAGCGCAAGCCGCCTTCTAAGATCCCCATGCGCGAGAGCCAGGCTTCGAATTCGGGCGCCGGGCGGAGCTGCAGCATCGAGCGCAAATACAATGCATCATGAAACGACGTGCTTTGGTAATGGAGCATGATGTCGTCGGCGCCGGGAACTCCCATGATGTAGTTACAGCCGGCCACGCCCAGCATCGTGAGCAACACATCCATGTCATCCTGGTCGGCTTCGGCGTGGTTCGTGTAGCACACATCGCAGCCCATCGGCAGGCCGAGTAGTTTCCCGCAGAAATGATCCTCCAGACCGGCGCGCAAAATTTGTTTGCCGTTGAAGAGATACTCGGGCCCAATGAAACCCACGACCGTGTTCACGAGCAGTGGGTCGAATCTTCGCGCCACCGCGTACGCGCGCGCCTCACAGGTCTGCTGATCGACCCCGTGATGGGCGTTGGCGGATAGCGCGCTTCCCTGTCCGGTCTCAAAATACATGACGTTGGCTCCGCGCCCCAATTCGCATGCGGCGTGATGCGCCTCGCTGAGCATACCGAGACTGATTCCGAAAGCTCGATTCGCCGCCTCCGTTCCGGCAATCGACTGAAAGATCAAATCCACGGGTGCGCCCCGGCGTAGCGCCTCCATTTGCGTCGTCACATGCGCCAGGACGCAAGTCTGCGTCGGAATCTCAAGGGCCTCGCGAATATAATCCAGCATCCGCAGCAGCGTTTCGACGGTGCCAATATCGTCGGATGCGGGATTCACGCCAATGACCGCATCGCCGTTCGCATACATCAAACCATCGACGACGCTTGCAGCGATGCCGCGCGGGTCGTCGGTGGGATGATTCGGCTGCAACCGTGTGGCGATGCGGCCGGGCAGCCCAATGGTGTCGCGGAAGCGCGTCACCACCCGGCGCTTCGCTGAGACCGTCACCAGGTCCTGTACCCGCATGATCTTGGAGACGCAGCCGCCGCCATTTCCGGAGTGAGGCCGGGCGCGACCGCCGCCAGCGCTCCGTCTCCGGTTTGCTCGTCGAGCAGCCATTCGCGCAATTCTCCCACCGTCAGATGCGAGACCGGCGAAAACGCCTCCGCAGACGTGCGAGTCGAGAATCAGCCGCGTCACTTCGTCGGTTTCATAAGGGATCACCGGCTCTTCGAGGAAACGCCTCAGCGGAACATCCGCCAGCTTGATCTGCGCCGCAGCCCGCTCTTCGGCGGAGCTGGCGGCCAGGCCTGCCAGCTCGTCGCCGGAGCGCGCGGGGCTTGCTTTGGCCAGGAGCGTTTTCAGAGTCATTCGGCGGGCCTCTCCGATTGTAACCGGCCAAGCGCCTGTGGCTTTCTACTAATAACCAAATTCCAATGGGATTCATAAATCTGTAATTTTTGTCGGCCGCGCGGCTGAGAAGTGTTGGAGAGGCTCAGCTCAGCCGAAGCGCAAAGCCAACCACACGACGGTCCTATTGCGCAGCGTCCGTTCTAAGCCTGGCTTTTGCCGTAACTCCCGTGATGGGACAGGCGGCCACCCGGAGCGGTGCGGTCGATTTCCCACTCGACGGGGAAACGGGCCGCTTTGAGCGAAGGAAGGACGGCCGCTTTTCTGCGTTCCGGTCGCCGAGCGCTCCAGCGTCTCTCTCAAGTGCTCGCGCCGCTCATCCAACGCGATGAGCGGCGTCACGCGCGTCTCAGCGAGCGGATCTTCCCCACGGAGCAATGCATCTTTGTCTCAGTCTCTGGGGCGGCACAATCAAGCCATCCGCCATCGCGGCAAAGCAACATCGACTGGGTTGACCGGGCGGCCAGGGTTCTTTTTTAAGGGAAGGACAGGTGCAAAATGCACCCGGCCATCAGTTCCCACTGCCGGAATTTGTCGAACGGAATGGCGTCTTCGACGTGAATGCGGAAGCTCACGACGGAAGCAGGGCCGCGGTCCTGGTTGTAGCCGGGATTCGTGACGTGCTGGTAGTCGATCGCAACCGAGATGCCGCGCCAGACGTGAGCCGTGTAGTAGGTCTCGAAAATCTTTTCCAGGCCGTAGTTCAGCGCGCCATCGCCCAGGATGAAGCCCAGTCCTCCCAGAGCCAGATAGCGCCGTGGTCGCCGGAGATCCCGTTTGCGACGAACGCAGCGCCCACTTTGTCCTGAGGACGGCGCCACGGCTTGCCGCGAAAATCGCTGCCGATCTCGGCGGTCCGGTCGATTTCCGTGTAGGCGAACGATTCATTGGCCCCATCGTTCCATCCGAGACGTCCAAAGGCCCGCCACAAGGGAGTCAGTTCCTGCTCGGCATTCAAGCCGAAGCCGTATTTCACGCTTCCCTGCTTGCGGTAGAGCGGTGATGTCCGGAACGGCATCCTTGCCGACAGGTAGCCGTCGATCGCTTCGCGATAGCTGCCCATATTGGCATGATTGACGAACCCGAGCGCCCGCACCACGCTGGCGCGCTTCGGAAGCAACGCCGGTGTGATATTCGAATTCGAAGTTCTCACCGCGCGCGCGAGCGATGTTCCAGTCGAGCTGTGATGCCGTTGGCCACCGTTGGCATCAGCATCTCGCCAAATCGGGCCGCCCAGGACTTGTCGTAGTATTCCGCCACCAGTCCATACGTGTATCCGCGGGTGTCCGCGGCGTAATCGTAGGCGCCGTTGTTCACGATCGCCCAGTTCATGAACTGGAGGTGGCTGTCGCTGCCAACGGAGTTCAGGTCGAAAAAATCGACCGTGCTCATCTTTCCCACGCGGAGTTCCAGTCGCCTGACGGGAACCGTCGAGGCGAGCGACAGAGGATTGCGCGTGGCCTCGGTCGTTTCCTTGCTCAGCGGGATGGTGTAGTGCAGCATCACTCGCGCGACGTACGGATCTTCACCCAGGGTTGGATTGCGAACCACGTCCACGTTGGTGAAACCGGCGATGCCGAGCGCATTGCTGAGGCCGGCTCCTCCGGCGCTTTCGATATCGGCCAGGATCTCCAGCTGCTTGGTGATCTGGAAACCGGTGTAGAGCGTCTCGACCCGCGAGGTGGCGTGTTCCTTATCGGGCAGGAAGCTGTTCGGGCCGGAATACTTCGCGTCGAACGCCGGATGCTGCTGGCGAATGAAGTTCGCTTGTGCCGAAATCCAAAACCGGTTCCAGAATGAATCCTGATCGGCCAGCGACGGGCACGGGCGCGTCGGTGCCTTGAGCAAAAGAGAGCCAGGGTGCAAGAATCAGAACGGCAACAGAAAAGCGCAAGCCTTACCATGGTTGAGCATATGGTGGAGCGATGTCAACGACGCCAGGCCTTCCGCACAGAACATTCACGATTCTGTAACATGACAGTAATCCGCGGCCTGATTTTCGATGTCACGATTAGAGACACGACAACGATGACCCGCTTTAAGAAAACGTGGTTGGCCCACGTTGCCTGCTGCTGCGCCATGGCTGTCCCGTCGCTGGCCTGGCAAGCGGGAAATGCTGGTGAAACCAGACGGCTCTACGTGGAGCCGTTCACAACCAAGGAAGGCTCGGAAAAGCTCCGCGAAGACGTGCTTGCTGAAGTTCGCAAGCTGAGTTCAGTCTCACTTGTTTCGGGCGAATCGAGTGCGGACCTCATTCTGGGCGGTGGCGGGGAGATGTGGATCAAGGGTTACATCAGCTTGAACCCGCGGTCCGGCAGATTGCCGTCTAACGGGACGCCGGTCTATGCCGGATATCTTTCCGTCGAGTTGCGAAATACGGAAGGCATCACGTTGTGGTCCTACCTCGCGACGCCACCGGCCGGATCCAGGGACGTCTCGAAGGATCTCGCGAAACGGATCGCCAAGAATCTGCCTGAAGGCCTGGAACAAGCGGGAGCGCCATCCCGGACGCCTTCCCCACCCCAACCCGCGACGAGCCTGAAAGGGGCCGGCGCCACGTTCCCCTATCCGGTGTACGAGAAATGGTTCGCAAATTACAGGCGCGAGAATCCGAATCTTCGAAATCATCGTATGACCCCATCGGGTCGGAGGCCGGGGTTCGCGGACTGCTTGCCGGCGAGCTGGATTTCGGAGCTTCAGACAATCCGGAAGCAATTCATGAGCTTGCCCCTAGCGAAGAGAGCAATTATCTATTCATCCCGACGGTGGTCGGAGCGGTGGTCCCCATCGTGAACCTGCCGGGCTTCGCCGGTGACATCGCCTTCACGCCGGAGGCTCTGGCGGGTATTTATCTCGGGAAGATCAGGAAATGGAACGACCCGATATTGACGCGCGCCAATCGAGGGCTTCGCCTTCCGGATCTGGACATCATGGTGGTTCATCGATCGGACGGAAGCGGCACGAGCTACGCCTGGACCGACTACCTTTCGAAGACCAGCCCGGAGTGGAAGGATCAAGTCGGCTCGGGTTTGGCCCCCATGTGGCCGACGGGGCGGCCAGCGGGCGGCAATGACGGCGTCGCCAAGCTGGTGAAGGAATTGGGTGGATCGATCGGGTATGTCGAATTTATCTATGCGCTGCAGAACCACCTGAGTTTTGGGAAAGTCCGCAATCGGAACGGAGAGTTCGTCGAAGCCAGTCTTGAAAGCATGGCGATTGCCGTCAGCCAGTCCATGGAGATGAACGACGACTTGAAGGTTTCGATTGTGAACGCTCCCGGGGCAGGCGCTTACCCGATTGCGTCGTTCACATGGTTTGTCGTTCCCAATCACATCGCCGACGATGGGAAGCGCAATGCGATTTCCAGTTTTCTGAAATGGATGCTCGGGCCGGGCCAGACGCAAGCCGCTGCCATGGGGTACCTGGCGCTACCGAAAGACGTGGTAAGCAGAGGAACGGCGGCGATCGCGAAAATCCGCTGACTTCGACCAATTGTCACCGATTCACGGAACCCCAGTTACTTCACGCCCACCCGCAGCAGTACGTTGAATCCGAAAGCGAAGATTCCCGCCCCTAGGAGCACGCAAACGGGCAGCGTCAAGACCCAAGCCAGGAGCAGATTCCTGAGGGTGTCGGTCTGCAGCCCGGAGCGATTCGCGAACATGGTTCCGGCGACTCCTGAAGAAAGCACGTGAGTCGTGCTGACTGGGAGGCCCAGTTGATCGGCGGCCAGGATAGTCCCCATGGCCACCAGCTCTGCGGATGCGCCCTGGGCGTAGGTCAGGTGCTCTTTACCGATTTTCTCGCCTACGGTCACCACGATCCGCTTCCATCCGATCATGGTCCCCAGACCCAGCGCCACGGCAACTGCAACTTTCACCCAACTGGGGATGAACTTGGTCAGCTTATCCATGTGTTTCTTCAGGTCGGCGACGTTTTTCTGCTCCACCGGGTCGGAAAGCTGTTTCTGCTTGATGAGTTTGCCGAGTCCTTCAGAGGTCAAGTACAGGTCGCTGCGGAGAATGCGGCGCTGGTCCGCGCTGAGCTCGCTGAGCGCCTTCTTGCCGGTCAGAATCTCAGAAATCTCGCGGCACTTCGTTCCGATCGCCGCAAAGGTGCGGTCCGTGACATGGCCGGTAGTCTTCAAGTACGAGGAAACCTCGTCGGCGGCGATTTGATATCCACCCATGGCGATACCGGGCGAATGGCGGTCCATTTGAAAGGAGATGGTCTCCGTGGTGGCCGCCAGGTCGGTGATCGAGGACTGACCGGTTCCCAGGTCCACGGCGAAGCTCAGCGGCAGGATGCCGACCAGAAAGATTGTGTGTCGGGGACCGCCCCTTTTCAGGCGGCCCCGCACGTGCTCCACTTCGACGGCGAACCTCCCATGGCGGAGGCGTTGCTCGAATTTCCGGTCCTCCCGGGCTGACCAGACAGCCAGCACCCCGTCCATCTTGAGAGCCGCGAAGGCGGCGGCGATGCCGCGGTCATCGTAGAGCCAGTCGTTGTTTGACGCTGTGAGACCGGCGGGGCCATTGTCCACATCAAGCAGTACGGCATCGAACTGGCCGGGGCGTGAACTGAGTGTGACGGCGACGTCATCGATTTCGACCCGCACGCGCGCATCCGTCAGCGGGTGTCCGGCCAGTGACGCGAGCGGGCCGCGATTCCACTCGACTACTGCGGGCACTATCTCGGCCACGACAACCGTCGCATCCGGCGGGAGAAGATCGAGCGTCGCGCGCAGCGTGAAACCCATACCGAGCCCGCCTATGAGCACGCTGGGCCTCGCGAGCGTCAGCGCCCGTCCGCAGGCGAACGTCGCCAGCGCCTCCTCTGAGCCATGCATGCGGCTCGACATTAGGCTCTTGCCGTTGGCGAGAATGATGTACTCGTCGCTGCGACGCATCAGCTTCAGGACGGTACCGTCTCGAGAAAGCGCCTGGCCGAGCAACTCCAAAGGCTTCACGAGTGGAATGTTACAGGAGAGGAAAACGTAAGTAAAAATCGCCCCGTCTTCGCCACGGGAGTGCCTGGCGGCGGACGTCTGTGACGACGGGCAAAGCTGGACAAAGGCCAAGATTAGTGACAGAGTATCGGGCGGCTGTGGTCTCATAGTTTTCAGCTCAGGAGGAATCAACAATGATGAAGCGTCTGATGTTTTGTACGGCAGCACTTCTTTTCGTGGGCGGAATGGCCCTTGCGGGACAGGACATGGCGAAGAAGGGCACATGGTCGGGCGTGATCACCAACGACATGTGCGGAGCGAAGGATGCCAGCGCCGCCAAGGCCGACTGCACGAAGACCTGCGTGAAAGAACACGGCGCAAAGTACGCGCTGTATAACCCGGCTGACAAGAAAGTGTACGTCCTCGATCCGCAGGACAAGGCTGCCGGGCACGAGGGTCACAACGTAACCGTGACGGGCACGATGGACGGCAACACGATTCACGTCGACTCGCTCACAATGGCGAAGGGCAGCTGAGCAGCTTCATTTTCTCGGATAATCTTTAACCCGTCTCCGCAAATTATGTAACTTGGAAGCGGGCAGATCTCTGGATCTGCCCGCTTTTCTTTTTGGCGCGGGCGGCGAAGACCGTTTGGTATACTGCGCCGCCGCGCGATTGCGCGGGCGCATTCGTCTCGGAGGCGTTTTTGGCGATGAAGATCGGGTTTCGTGTCGCTGCTTTTCCGCTCGTTATGGTTTTTGCGTTTCCGGCGCTTGCGCCGAATTCCTCAGCGGCCAATGCGCAGGAGGCTTCGCAACAGAAGCGAAATCTGACGGTCGACGATTATTTTCGGATCAAGGGAGTGGCCGATCCGCAGATTAGCTCCGAAGCAAAATGGGTGGCCTACACGATCGAGACACGGAACCTCAAAGAGGACAAGAACGAAGAGCGAATCTGGATGGTGGCGACAAGCGGCGGCGAAGCGATACCGCTCACCGCGGAGAGCGTTTCGTCGTCGCATCCGCTCTGGAGTCCGGACGGAAAGTATCTGGCGTTTCTCTCGGAGCGCGAGGAAGGGAAGAAGCAGGTTTGGCTTTTGAACCGCAGCGGCGGAGAAGCGCAGCAGCTTACCGACGCGATTCAGGACGTGGGTGATTTCGCATGGTCGCCCTCCGGCGATCGCCTTGTGCTGGTGCTGCAAGATCCCACGCCCGACGAGCTCGAAGCCGCTCATCACAAGGAAGCTGACAAGGACGCGGACGACAAACCAAAACCCAAGCCACGGCCCTGGGTGATCGACCGTCTGCACTTCAAGGACGACGAAATCGGCTATCTCGACCGCCGCCGGACCCATCTTTACGTTTTCAATCTCGGCGATCACAAAATGACGCAAGTCACTTCGGGCGATTATGACGACACCGCTCCCGCATGGTCGCCGGACGGACGCTCGATTGCGTTTGTCAGCAACCGCTCCGCAGATCCGGATCGCAATTTCAACGACAACATCTGGGTGGTCGCCGCAGACAATACCGACCAGGGCAAGAGTCTGGTTCGCGTCACGCACCGGTCCCGGCACGGATGGCGCGCCGGCGTGGTCGCCTGACGGGAAATGGATTGCGTTCACCAGTCAGCTAGATCCCAAGCTTTTTCAGTACGCCACGTTTCATCTCGCGATCGCTCCATCCAGCGGGCGGCGAGGAAAAAGTTCTTACGCGCACACTCGATCGGAATGTTTCTTCGCCGCGCTTTTCCACCGATGGCAAATGGATTTACTTCATCGCGGATGATGACGGCACGCAGAACGTGTTGCGCATTCCCGCTATGGGCGGTGAAATCACGCGGCCAATTGGCGGACGCCTGATGGCAGATTCGTTTTCAATTGCAGCCGACGGGTCCGTCGCGGCGCAGATCGGGACGGTGGAGCGCCCGGATGAAATCTATCTTCTCCCGGCGGGAGGCGAGCTGCGAAGACTCACAACGACGAACGATGCATTGATGTCGCAGATTCGTTTGCCGAGCGTCGAGTACGTCCATTTCAAGAGCAAGGACGGCACACTCGTGGCCGGCTATTTGTACAAGCCGCCTGATTACAAGCCGGGCATGCGCTACCCTGCGATCCTGCAGCCACACGGCGGACCGGTGGGGGCTTACTACGCCGAATTTTATTTTCAGCCGCAGCTCTACGCGGCCAATGGTTACGTGGTGCTGACGCCGAATCCCCGCGGTTCGTCCGGTTACGGCGAGGATTTCTGCAAGGCGATCTATGCCGACTGGGGCAACAAGGATTTTCAGGACGACATGGCGATCGTTGATTATGCGGTCGCGCAGGGAATTGCTGATCCCGAAAAGCTGGGCGTCGGCGGCCATTCGTACGGCGCAATTTCGACGAATTTCATCATCACGCAGACCACGCGCTTCAAGGCCGCGATTTCCGATGCGGGCGAATTTCTCTACGTCACGAACTGGGGCCACGATCTGTACGTGCGCGAATGGGAAATCGAGCTGGGACTGCCGTGGGAAAATCGCGGGCTGTGGGAAAAGCTCTCGCCCTTCAGCCGTGTCACGAAAATCACCACGCCAACAATGGTGATGGGCGGCGACTCGGATTGGAACGTTCCGATCATCAACGGCGAGCAGATGTACGAAAGCCTGAAAAGGCTGGGCGTGCCGACGCTGCTCGTCGTGTATCCGGGGCAGTACCACGAGTTTCACCGGCCGTCGTTCATCAAGGACCGATACGAGCGCAACCTCGCCTGGTTCGGCCACTACGTGAAAGGCGAAGGCCCCGCCATCCCTCCCGAGAAATCGGGGGATTGAACTCTGGCATCGAACGATTCGCGCGAGACCACATGGTGTCAGGCCACGCGGGCGTCGGCGATTCAGTGATCGAGGGGAGCAGCGTCCTTCGCATCGAGTGTGACGGAATTTGCGCCGGCCTTGAGGTCCACTCTCGTGTTCCAAAGATAATTCTTGCCGTTGTTCACCAAACCGGCCATGACGTAGTACGTGCCGGGCTTCACTCCGGAGAAACTGACGGGCGCGTTCGGTCCGGCTTTGACCGCGGCGACGACGTGCTGGTACACCGCGACTGTGCCCTTCTGACAATTTGCGTTGTTCCGCGGACAGTTTGCGAAGCTCTTTAGAAGTGACGTACTGGCAGCGGGCTGGAAACCGGAATTTTTCACGAGGGTCTCGATGCTATCGTTGAGCAGAAGAACCGTTGTGCCTGCCGCGGGGTCGGCGAGTGCAGCTCTCACTGCGAGGACGGCGTTTCCCGGCGCGGCGGCGGGTAGGCTTGCCGACGCGGGCACCACTCCTGCCGTTTGCCCGCCACCCGACGGCACCGGGCCCGGCGAAAGCGTCGCCAGAGCGCACGTGGCATTGAGCGGCGCAAATGTGAAGTCGTCGTTGGCGTCTTTCCCCGTAATCCTTCGCCCCTCCACAAGATATTGCCCGGGACCGGGGTCCAGCGTGTTGTTCGCTGTTATGGCCAATGTCAGCGGATGGTTGGGCGCGTTCACCTTAACCGCCGTCTGCCTGCCGTCGGCGATCACCTGATAGGGATACGCGCGTGCCGCTTCCGGCCCGCATCCAAGTATCGCGGACTCGGGATGGAACTCGACGCTGAATCCGCTTCCCGCCGCGTAGGTTCCATTCATGCGCAGGCCCGGAGGCGTCGGCGGACCGGTTTTGCCGTTGGAAAACATGCCTTCCAGCATGTTTTTTTCCGCGCCGACGATTCCGGCGCCAGCCCCCTTCGAACTGAGGTTCGGTGCCGGGCACGTCCGCGTCACTTCTCGATACTGATATATTGTCGCCGGTTTTCCAGAGTAGTCGACGCCGTCGCGCACACCTGCGGAAACCGTTCCGTCCACTACGACGGGGCCCGGGCCGGTAAGCGTATCGCCGTTCAACGACAGGACGACGTCCTTTGGCGAGGTGGTGATAGTGATTATGGGGCGATTGTTTAGGATGGCGATGGTGTAGGCGTGCGAAGTGGCATTTATACCTAGACAGGTCAGAGTCACGGAGGCTTCGTCGAATTCCAGCCGCCACCCGCCGTTGCCAGCGAAAGCCCCGGCCATCTGCGGTCCTGTCACCTCTTTTCCCACAACATCGGGAACCATGGAGCTGAGCAGGCCGTTGGTATTGCCCATCAGTGACCCCATGATTCCATTCCCCATGCAAACCGCGGGAAGGCGTCCGGCGGCGACGCAGCGGCGCATCGCCCTGGTTTCTGGGTCCTGCGAAACCTCCTGATTCGTAGAATTCGCCGGCATATTTTTCTGCATTTCATTGGCCAACTTTTGGGCCGCTTCCTGGTCCGCTTTCGCCTTGGCCTCCCCGATCTGTACGGCCTGCTGGTGAACCGCTGCGGATTGCTGCTTTGCCTGGCCCATTACCTTCGCGTATTCGGCGGCGAACCCAGGAGGAAAGAGCTGCTGGATGAGCTGCGTGCGGAATGTGGGTGAAATGTCGAGCCCGCGCATGGCGGTAAAGGGCTTGTACTGCGGCTTAAGTTGCGAAATGTTGTAGTAGGCCGTGTAGTAGGCCTGTCGCACCTTGGTTTCGTCCGGTGTAAGTCCACCCCGTTGGTACTGTCGAGGCCCAGACATGTCTTCAATCATGGTCTTGAGCTGCGTGAAGGCAGCCATTTGGCGCGCGGCGGTTTCGTCGGAGTCGCTGGTCTGCATGGCTTTCATGACCTTGTCCACCGACGGCATTTCCGCGATATAGGGCGGGTTGGTGGCTTGACCGAAAAGGTTTGGTCCAAAGAGCGCGCTGAGGAGAACGGCGAACGCGATGTTGAATCTGCACTTCATTGCTGCACTTCCGACGCGCTACTTCTACTACGGAAAAGCGCGGTACCGCAATTGGAAAGTTCGTGCGGCCAACCGCGAAGGCCCTACTGCTGAGGTGAGGCGCACGGCGGGCTGGCAAAGGATAGCGTGATTTCGTTCGTGGCTTCATCCGAGCCGTCGACCGTGATCGAATCGGAATCCATGCGAGCAGGCGCGGCGCAATCGCTATTGCCCTGCCGGGAAGCGGTGGCGCGCGAGGGATCCAGATCCTCCCATGCGGAGAATGCGTAATGCGCGCCCTCGATCAAAGTGAAGGCGTACGTGCCGTCGTCAATTTTTTCGGCAGAGGGGTTATCGCCCTTATCGGCTTTCGCCATAACGGTCACCGCGCCGGGCGGCTTCCCATCCTTCCAGTTCAAATGGACCTGCAGCTCGCGCGTCGGGTAGCTATCCTTCACCGCGAAATTCACTTTGAGCAAATCCTGTCCCTGTTTCACCCTGATCGGCTTCGCTTCGCTCAGGTCGGTGGTGCCGGGATAGAACGTGCGCCGAAACGGCGAGTTTGGATTCATGCGATTACCGCGATTGTAGACGATGATGTATTCGCCCGGGCCGATGTGGTCGAAATCGAAGACGCCCTTAAAGCCTTGGAACGTCCACAACCCTGAACGCGAGCCGTTGTACGTGCCGACGCGGAAGAGTTCTACCGACGCCAGCCTCAACGGCTGGCCGTCCGGACCCAACACGGTCCCCTGGATGTGGCCCGTCGGAAGCGCGTCCACGTTGTATTCGTAGCAAGCTTCGCCGGGGATCTTGAACATCGGCAGCGGGCCGGTGAGGGTTCTCTGCGTCAATTGCATGGTCGGGGGAAGGTCGGCTGTGTAGCGATATTCGCCGGCGTGAACGTCATAAAATGAATAGACGCCATTCTGGTCGGTTGTCGCGGTGAAGCGATCGTAGTGAGAACGCAATCTCAGCGCGACGTTTGGAAGCGGATCGTCGGGATCGTCGGGCAGCGCGAGCGTAGGCGGCTCGGCTCGACGCAGAACGCCGAACACCGAGGCTACGCGCTTGCCGTCGCGCATCGCGCGCAACTGCGGCAGCAGCGCGAGTCCATCGCTCGCGAGACGCGTGCCATTGCAAATCGTGGCGAATAGACGGCCTTCCGTCTCCTGTTGCGTGAAGACGACGTACTGCTCGCCGTTTTTGAATCGATAGCCGCAATCGCCGTCATCTCCGCCGGAGAAAACATCAATCTCGGCCGCGTCAGGACCGGCAAACCTCTCGTCGATATGAAAATGATAGCGCCAGGTTGGCGCCGGCGGGGCCGCGCTGGCGTCTGCGGGAGGAGTCGCTCGCGCGACAGGCGCAATTTCCGTTACCGTGCCCAGAAAAACGACGTCGTCCTTCTGCAAGCCGGGGCACTTTCCCGGCGGGGCTTGAGAGCACGCGCACGCATGCAAGGCCGCCGGGCGCGGCAAACATCAAAAGCCAAAGGGCGAACAGGGTCCTTTGAAGCATAGGGATATCGTAATGGCGCTCGCGAGTAAAATCGAGAGCCGCGAACAACTTTCTTCCGAGAAGGTGCTGTCTTCTTGCGAAGAGCTCCGGGTTGCGGACGCTGATCGCGGCGCGATCGGCGATCCTTTCAGCAAAAAAGAAACACTGCTACACTCGAACGCGCCTGCCCCGTAGACCATGACCAATTTCATCACATTAACGAGGAGAATCATGCGCATTGCACGCCTTCTTGTGGCTAACTTTATCTTTCTAGCGCTGGCATACGGAACGTTTGCCGACACGCTCGTACTCAAAAATGGCGATCATTTCACCGGTACCATTGAGAGCTCGGACGCAAAGCAAATCACGTTCAAGACGGACTACGCGGGAGAAATCAAAGTGCAGTGGTCCGCGGTGAAGGAAACAGCCACCGACAAGTCCCTGTACGTGGTGAAAACCGACAAGGCCACGGTTAACGGCACGGTAACGGCCGAGGATTCGACCGTCACGGTTCACACTGCGAATGCCGGCGACGTGACGGTGCCGCTCTCCAATGTGGCCATCATTCGCTCGCCCGACATGCAGCAGGCCTACGAAAACAGCTTACACCCAAGTTTGTTCGAAGATTGGAAGGGGGGCGCGAATCTGGGATTCGCGCTGGCTCGCGGCAACAGCGACACCACGAACCTGGCCGTCGGCTTCAACGCCGATCGAAAAACCAACTCCGACGAAACCAAGATGTATTTATCGTCGATTTATACGACCACCGGGACGCCCGTCTCAGCCACCACCGCAAACGAAATTACGGGCGGCATTCGCTACGACAGAAATATCAATCACATGCTGTTCGGGTTCGTGAGCGGCGATTTCGCGCACAATCAGCTTCAGGACCTGGACATACAGCAAATCTACACGGGCGGGCTCGGCGCGCACTTGATCAATCATCCGAACACGAGTTTGGACGTGCTCGCAGGCGTGAACTACACGCGGGAAACGTACAGCGGCGCGACGACGGCGGGCGGCCCGAGCACGAACGTACAGCGGAATCTTGCGGCGATTACGGTGGGCGAGGATTTCATGAAAAAATTCGGGAGCACCTCGACGCTCAACGAGCATTTCTATTTTTATCCGGACCTCACCGATACAGGCGAGTACCGGTTCTCGCTCGACGCCGGCTGGGTGACGCAAATCAAGAAGTGGCTCGGCTGGCAGATAACGGTCAGCGACCGCTACATCACGAATCCGCCCATCCTGGGCACGAAGGACAACGACGTCGTCCTGTCGACGGGATTGAACTTCTCATTTAGCCACTAGTCATTTACCCGTCGGCGGCGCGTCGATCGCGTCGGGTTCGAGCCGAGGGGCTGCCTTCTTCCTTTGAGATTGGAAGGACAGCCTCGTGGTCGTTGCGCGCGCGAAGTTCTTTTGACTTCCGGTTCCCTCACCGCATAAAATCCCGCGGGGCAACGAGGAGTATCGATGGTGGGGAGGGGAAGCACGCCAATGAGAAAATTTTGCTGTCTTTTTATCGCAGGATTACTGATGCAGGCCGGAACGGCAGCGCGCGTTTCCGCGCAGCAGTCCGAGAGACCTGAGCGCGATGCCAAATCGCCGGAAGCAAAGCCCGCCGAGGGCTGCGACGCGGCCGCCACGAAAGAAGATTCGTCGGCCACCGACCACACGATTCACCTCGGCGCGCAGACCATTCCCTACAAGGCGACCGCCGGCTTCACGCAGCTCAAGAACGACAAGGGAGACGTCGACAGGCCTGATGTATTCGGTCGCATACACGCGTAGCGACGTGAAAGATCTCAGCCAGCGCCCCGTTTCGTTCCTCTACAACGGCGGCCCCGGCTCGGCCACGATGTGGCTGCACATGGGCGCGTTCGGGCCGCGCCGCGTCCACGTGGCTGACGGTGAGTTCACTCCTCCCGCTCCGTACAAGCTCGTCGACAACACCGAAAGCCTTCTCGACAAGACCGACCTCGTTTTCATCGACGCGATGGGCACGGGCTACAGCCACGCCGTCTGCAAAGCGGAGAACAAGGATTTCTGGGGCATCGACGAGGACATCGACGCATTCGGCCAGTTCATCGACACCTACCTCAGCCGCAACGACCGCTGGAACTCGCCGAAATTCCTGATCGGCGAAAGCTACGGGACGTTTCGCTCGGCCGCGCTCGGCAACTACCTGCAGAACCACTTCACGATTCACTTGAACGGCATCGTCCTGATTTCGTCGGTGCTCGATCTTTCGACGATCACGTTCGGCCCCGGCGACGATCGCTGTTACGTGTTCTATCTGCCGAGCTACGCGGCCGTCGCCTGGTACCACAAGGTGCTGAAGGATCGCCCCGCCGATCTGCCCACGTTCATTGAAGAGGCGCGGCAGTACGCGCAAGGCGATTACGCCGCCGCTCTTTATAAGGGCGCGGCGCTGCCTGCCGACCAAAAGGCCGCCGTCGCCAAGAAGCTCGCGTACTTCACGGGTCTGAGCGAGGATTACTTGATGAAAGCCGACTTGCGCGTGAAACTGGGTCAGTTCATGGCCGAACTTCAGCGCAGCGCGGGCCTGACCACCGGCCGCATCGACGCGCGCTTCACGGGCTACACCTACGACCTGCTCGAAGAGTTCGCGCAGGGCGATCCCGAAGGGCCGGCCGTCGGCGGCGCGTACACGGCGCTGATCAACTACTACAATCACGACGAGCTGAAGTTCGGCAAGGACCGCGTCTATCACAACACCGCCGGCAACACCGACTGGAAGTGGACGCGCCGTCCGGGCGCCGGTGGCCGCGGCTTTTTCCCGGGCGCGCCGAACGTTGACGACGATCTCGCGCAGGCAATGGTCACGAATCCCAAACTGCTGGTGCAGGTCGAAAACGGCTACTACGATTTCGCGACGCCGTTTTTCGCCACGGAGTTCACCATGGCGCACCTCGGCCTGCCGCCCGACTTGCAGAAGAACGTCACCCTCGACTATTACAGCGCGGGCCACATGATGTACCTGCACGACGAGGATCGCGTCAACCTGCACAACCACATCGCGAGCTTCATCGACCGCGCCACGCACCAGTAGTTGGGGTTCAGATGTGGATTGAAAGGGAATTGGGGTGAGCGATGGAATTTGAACCCACGACCCTCGGTGCCACATTCCGAATCACAGTCTGCGTGCCACGCATTTTCAAGAGCATGGGAGACGTGAGAGACGCCTGTACGGTTCCTAGCCGCCACCGCCGGCCCATGGTCCGCCCGCATGCTTGACCACGGTCACGGTCACCTGCGAAGGATATTGCTGGGAGTGATGAACCGCGTTATGCGCGATGACTCCTTTCGCCTCGTCATAATTGTTGCCGCCGGTATTCAGGTTGCGGTCGAAGCGGGGGAAATTGCTGCTCGAAACCTCGATGCGCAACTGGTGACCGGCATCGAAAGTAATTACTGGTGTTAAGAGGTTGCAGCGTGACCTTGTACACTTTCCCCGGCTCCATCCAGACCAGGGGCTTATCGTATCCGTCGCGATACCGCAGGCGTTGGACGGATTCGTCAAGGTTGTAGGCCCGCCCATCCGGATAAACATCCAGCACTTTAACCGTAATGTCCGTGTCCTTCGCGTCCGAGGAGACATAGAGCGTGGGCTCGATCGGCCCGCTCAGCTCTGTCCCTTCCTTGAAGGGTGCGGAAGTGTAGACAAGGATATCGGCGCGCGCTTCCATCCGGCGCTGGTCGAATGCACCAGGCTGAACCGTGTTACCGCTGCAACAGACGTTGCCACCGTAGGAAGAGTACCGGGTTCATGGGATCGTACGTGAACGAGTCAGGTCCGATCCGTCCCCGGGGGCGACGTCACCAGCACGCCATCTCCCGTCAGGGAGTTCGCATGGCCGGCGCTGGAAAGAAACATGGTCATCGGTTGCGCGCCCGTGGGCGGCCAGGTATCCGAGCTTTGCCACTTGTTGATGCCCATGGTGTAGTAGGTGACCTTCGGCAGCGAGTCGAGCCGCGGGCTCTTATCGCCTTTCAGGAACCGATCGAAAAAGCCATACATAATCTCCTGATAATCCAGCCGGGCGTCGCCCATGCTGCGTTCGCCCACGATGGTATCGTTCGTCGCCCGCGTATAGGCGCAGTGCGTTACGGGTGCGATGATGACCCACTGCTGATCGGCTATCTCAGGGCTGGCCGTCTTGCGGACGTGATTGTAGAGCGCGAGGTTCGGCCCAACCGATATGTCGTACCATGACATGAACCACAGGCCGGGAAGGTTGAGCGGCATATCATCGTGATAGAGCCCGCCCTTATACCACGCGGGATCGTTCGGGGTCCGCTGAATCATGCGTCCCGCCGGTGTCGACCGGCATGGGGTCGGCAAAGATCCCGCGCGGCGCGTCCACCGCTTTCAGAATATCCTGCTCGGGCAGATGCCAGATGCGCCTTGGTCCAATCCACCGGAGGAAGCTGCTGGGCCAAGATCAAATGATTTCGAAGCGCGGATCAGATCCTCCTGGGAGGTGTTGGGCGGGAACATTGGCCGTCACCTGGTTCTGCTCGCCATAGAGCCAGGGGATGAAGAGCATCTGAATGGCGCCACCGCGATACCAGTTGCCCTGCTCGTAGTAGGGCGCGACGCGTCCCACACCCGCACCAAACCCCTGGACGTTCATCGCCGCATAGGCGGGGTGACCCATGGCGGCGATGCCCATTTGATATTCCGCAGTGGAGGAGCAGCCCGTCGTGCCGACTTTGCCGTTCGCCCACGATTGAGAGGAGAGCCAGTTCAGCGCGTCATAGCCATCCGTCCGCGGGGCGCCTAGAATGTCGTAGTTGCCTTCGGAGAAGAAATGACCGCGCTCGTTCTGCAAAACGTATGCATAGCCGCGCTTAACCGCGGTGAGCGCGGCCGTCATGTCGGCTGGCACTCCGTTGCGCACATCCCAGAAATTAAAATTGTATGGTGTGCGTACCCAAATGACTGGCACTTTGCCGCTCGCGTTCTTCGGCCTGTAGATATCCGTCCCCAACCGAATGCCGTCCCGCATCGGCACCATCACCTTGCGTTCAATAATGGCCACCGATTCGAGCTCCTTCTCTGTTCGCACTCGCTGTTCGCGCTCCGCAGGCGTGAGCGTCCCTTGTTGTGCTCGCACTGTGGCAATGGCGCCCGCACACAGGGCCGCCGTGGTCAAGATCACGCAGACGATTGATTTCTTCATAGATTAGCCGCCCTCCCGGAAACGGGAGTGATTATCACCGATTCTGTTCCCCGCGTGAAGATTCGACAAGATTCCCGCCAAACCCACAAGATTCGGACAGATGGGTGCACGTAATGGCCAGCTCCCTTATCGAAGTTTACCGGCAAAATCGAATCATCACGTGCCCACATTCGAAGAAGAATCAAAGACGGGGTGGAGTTAGGTGTCCAAGGACAATGCGTCCACGCCGCTGGCCATTTGCGAAACGTGTTAAGCTCCGCGTTCATCGATGGCCGGACATGCGCGTGGGCCACTAAGCGGGGCCGCGTCGTTTGGCTGGTGAGCAGAGCTAGTCTAGGAGCGGAACTCGAATGCCGACGAAACTAAGTCGAAGCGAGTGCATGACGCGGATGGTGGTTGTGTTGGCGCTGGTTCTGCCCGTGGCGATGGTCCCCTTGGTTAGTCGAGCGATCAGTTCCAGGCAAACAATTCAGAATGCCGATCAGGCCGCCATGGCGGAGCGCGTGCGCCAGGAGTTTTTGCATGCGTGGAACGGCTACAAGCAATACGCGTGGGGACACGATGAGCTGAAGCCGCTGAGCAAAGGCTCTCACGATTGGTACGGCGTGTCCCTGTACATGACGCCGGTCGACGCGCTTGACACGATGATTCTGATGGGCCTGAAGGATCAAGCGAATGAGGATCGCGAACTCATCGCGACCAAGCTCTCGTTCGATCAAGATATCTACGTCAAGAATTTCGAGATCACGATTCGCCTGCTCGGCGGGCTGCTCAGCAGCTACCAGCTCACCGGCGACAAGCGCCTTCTGGCGCTCGCAGACGATTTAGGGAATCGCCTGCTGCCGGTGTTCAATTCGCCGACGGGAATGCCGTACGTTAACGTGAACCTCAAGACCGGCGCGGTGCGCGGCGAAGAGACCAATCCCGCGGAAGTGGGCACGCTGCTCCTTGAATTCGGAACGCTGAGCAAGCTGACAGGGAAGCCGGTTTACTACGACAAGGCCAAGCGTGCGGTGGTGGAGCTCTACAAGCGGCGCTCGCAAGATCGGTCTTGTGGGCGACGGCATCAACGTCAAGACGGGTGAGTGGACAGGGACGGACAGCAGCGTCAGCGGCGGGATCGATTCATACTACGAGTACCTGCTGAAGAGCTGGCTGCTTTTCGGCGACAAGGATTGCGAGCAGATGTGGAAGGCGAGCATCGAAGCTCTGAATCGATACGTGGCCGATGATGCTCCGACGGGATTGTGGTACGGGCACGTCGACATGAATACCGGCAGGCGCATCCACACTTATTTCGGCGCGCTCGACGCGTTCTTTCCGGGCGAGCTGGCGCTGTCGGGCGATCTCGATCGCGCGCGGCGGCTTGAGGAGTCCTGCTACAAAATGTGGACGCTTTCGGAATCGAGCCGGAAGAGATGGACTATTCAACGATGAAGGTCGTCGCCGGCGCGTATGCGTTGCGGCCGGAGATCATCGAGTCGGCGTACTACCTGCATTATTTCACGAGCGACCCACGATACCTCGAAATGGGCCGCACTTTTTTCGACAGCCTGGTGAAGTATTGCCGCACCGACGTGGCCTACGCCGCGTTGCGCGATGTGCGGACAAAGAAGCAATCCGATGACATGGAGAGTTTCTTCCTCGCGGAGACGTTGAAGTATCTGTACTTGCTCTATGCACCGGCCGATACAGTGGACCTCTCGCATCAAGTCTTCAACACCGAGGCGCACCCGCTTCGGAAGGCCAGTTGAGACCTCGGGCACCTGAGTATCGTGGCCACTGCCCTCCGAACCGACCCGGTCCGAGCCTTTCTGCACGGGGACGTTGGTCGTCTGGCGCGCGGTGACGCCTCCGGGCTGTTGAGCAACCTGCGCGCGCGAAACGGAATCAAAATCCATTCGTCTAACCCACCGGAACGCATTGGCTTCCGGGACAAAGCAGCTCACGATATACACGTTCGAGCCACTGATTCCGGAGCGTATACTTCACTTCTAGATAAGCAGCCTTGCAAAACGGCCAAGGTCGCGGGCGACTTGAATGAAGTATTCGATCCACGCCAGGACGACAACCGAAGTTTCAACCGAAACTTCTGTGCTTCGCGAGCCCCCGATATCCGCTCCTCTCCGGCAGCCGCCTCGTCCGCACAAGTTCAACCGCGCAATCGTCGCGATCGTGCTCGGCGTATTGGCGATTCTCGTCCTTTTTCTGATCTTGCGTCGCGGTAATTCAGGGACAAACGGCGCCTCTCAAGCGGAAACAGTAGTGGCGGCGACCAGGGACTTTGTCAAAATCGTCCGGCTGACGGGCACCACCCAGGCAGTCCATTCCCGTCCGCTCCTCGCGCCGAAGCTTGAGGGCGCGCAGCTCAGTGCGATGGTTGTGACGAAGCTGACGCCCGGGGGAACACATGTCCGCCAAGGCGATACTCTGGTCGAGTTCGATCGTCAAACGCAACTGAAGGATTCTCTGGACAAGCGCGGAGCCTACCGGGATTTGGTCGATCAAGTCGCCGAAAAGCGAGCTGCGGAAGACGCCGCTCGCGCGAAAGACGAAACCGAACTCAAGCAAGCAGAAGATGATTTCAAGAAAGCCCAGCTCGAGGTCACAAAGGCGGACATCGTCTCACGCATTGATGCCGAGAAGAATCAAGAAACGCTCCAAGAAGCCGAATCCACATTCCAGCAGCTTCAGCAGACCTTCAAATTGAAGCGCGAAGCTGCAGCCGCCGACATCCGGACCCTCGAAATTCAAGCGCAGCGCGCCCAGGCCACCATGCTCTACGCCGAAGCGAATGCGAAGAAAATGACGCTCGTGTCGCCGATGGATGGCGTCGTCGTGCTAAACATGATCTGGACGGGCGGACGCATGGGCGACGTACAGGAAGGCGACGAGGTGCGACCTGGCGTTCCCTTCATGAAGGTGGTCGATCCATCGCAGATGGAAGTTGCTGTGCCGGCAAATCAAGCGGACTTCCTCGGCCTTCAAGTGGGCCAGCGCGCTCACGTCTACCTCGACGCATACCCCGGCTTGACGTTCACGGGAAAGCTAGAGGAACTCACGCCTCTCGCCCACAACGGCCGTTTCACCGACAAAGTTCGGAGTTTCCCGGTTCTCTTTTCGATCGAAGGGAGCAACCCGAAGTTGATGCCGGACCTATCGGCCGCTGTGGACGTCGAACTCGCAAGTCAAACGAACGCCGTCGTCGTGCCAGTCCAGAGCGTCGCGCAAGAGAATGGGAAGGATTACGTGTGGCTCAGCACTACAACCGGTTTTGAGAAGCACAGTGTAAGAACGGGACCAAGAAACGACCTGGAGATAGTCATTGAGTCCGGCTTGAAATCCGGAGATATCGTCCGCCGGGACGCATCGTCCGGCCCCGGCGCCTCCTGAGCGTTATGAGCAAACTGAAGAAGCTTTGGATCGACAAGAAGCGGACGGTAATTGTCGTCTCTGTGGTTTTCGCCGCGTTCCTTGTATTCGGAGCTTTTAGGTTCGCCAATCCAGCTCCTCGTATTCCTAGCGCGGTTGTCCAGCGCGGTGAGTTCGTCGACTACCTCGAGCTCCGTGGCGAGGCCAAAGCCCTGAAGTCCGTCACCATCACTGCTCCCTACGAAGCCGGCCAACCGCAAATTCTGAAGCTGGTTCCGACGGGCGCTCAGGTAAAAAAAGGCGACGTTATCGTGGAGTTCGACACCACGACCTTGAAGCAAACCCTGGCGCAGGCTGAATCCGAGTTGAAATCGGCCGATGCCGAAATCGAGCAATCGCGGGCCCAAGCTCGCCTGAAGGAAGAGCAAGACCTGACGGATGTGATGAAAGCTCGTTTCGACGTCGAATCCGCCAAACTCGAAGCGAGCAAGCAGGAAATCGTCTCGAAGATCGAGGGTGAAGAGGCGCAGCTCAAGCTCAGCGACGCGGAACAAAAACTGAAAGAAACCGAAGCGAAACTGAACTCGGACAAAATCTCTGATGCTGCCGATATCCAAAGCAAGCAGCAGAAACACGATCAGGCGCAGTTTCAAGTCGGGCAAACGGAGCGGAGTCTCTCCGTTCTTCAGCTCAAGACGCCGATCGACGGCGTGGTCACGCTTCTGGTGAACTGGCGCGCGTCAGGGCCCTTCGGAAACGGCGCGCCTTTCAAACAAGGTGACCGCGCATGGCCTGGAGCGGCAATTGCCGAGCTGCCCGATTTGTCCACCTTACACATCGTCGCGAGAGTGGATGAGACGGAGCGTGGCCGGATTCAGGTGGACCAGCCCATCACGGTTCACGCCGACGCAATTCCCGATCGCGAATTCACGGGACACATATCGCAAATCAGCACCACGGCGAGCATCGATTTCACTGCCGGCTGGCCGTTCCCGCGCAACTTTACGGCCGAGGTTTCTCTGGACAATCCCGATCCGAGATTGCGGCCCGGGATGCAAGCGAACGTGCGCATCGCCACGGAGCGAGTGGCAAATGCAATCATGATTCCGTCGCAGGCGCAGTTCCACGATGCGGGACAGAGCGTCGCCTATGTTCTGCGCGGCGGGAAATTCGTGGAACGGCCTATCGATGTGGCTCGCCGAAGCGGCGACCAGTTGCTTATTGCGAAAGGGCTTGAGGCCGGGGAGCGCGTCGCATTGCAAGATCCCACCGCGACGCGATAACGATCGGATGACCATGGGACGGCGAATGAACATGGATACCAGGAGGGATTCACTTCCCGCAATGATCCTTTCTCTCTTTGCGGGCGCAGCGATGGTCTCGTGCTCGCTTCACGGCGGAGTGCGGCCGGTGGATCAGGATATTCCGGTTGCAACCGTGAAACAAAGCGACGTGCAGCTTCAAGTGAACACCACGGGCGAATTGCGTTCCACGCGAACGGCTGCCGCCATCGCTCCACCCGTCGCGGGCGACACGCTGCAGATCATTCATCTGGCAAAAACCGGCATGGCGGTGAGGGCTGGTGACGTAGTTGTGGCGTTCGATCCCACCGAACAGGAATACAAGCTGGCTCAGAACCGCTCCGATTTCGACCAGGCAGAACAGGAAATCGTGAAGGCCAAGGACAATGCCGCCGTTCAAGTCGCCCAGGACCAAACGGCTTTGCTGAAAGCGCAATTTGCCGTTCGCCAGGCCGAATTGGATGTAAGCAAGAACGACATCCTCAGCGCCATCGATGGCAAGAAGAATCTGCTCGCCCTCGAGGAAGCCAAGCGAGCCTTGGCGCAGCTCCAACAAGATATTCAGTCTCACAGCGCATCGAACAAGGCGAGCGTTGCGGTCGCCGAAGAAAAAAAGAACAAAGCACAGCTCGCCATCACGCAAGCTCAGAAAAATATTGAAAACATGCAGGTACATTCTCCGATCGATGGGCTTGTGATCGTGCGCGAGAATCAGAATGCGAGTGGAGGGTTTTTCTTCGGCGGAATGACGCTGCCAACCTTTCAGGAAGGCGATCAAGTGTGGGCCGGCAGCGTTGTGGCCGAGGTGATCGATATCGGCCAGATGGAAGTCAGCGCCAAGGTAAAGGAAAGTGATCGCCCGAGCGTGGCGGCTGGTCAGACAGTGGAACTGCACATCGATGCGCTGCCTGGCGAAACATTTCATGCAAAGGTGAAATCCGTCGCAGGAATGGTCGCGAACGAGTGGTTCGATGACGCCGGCCACAACTTCGACGTTTCCGCCGTGATGGAACGTCCGGACAGCCGGCTGCGGCCGGGCCTTGCCGCGCACGTGGTGATTTTCGGCGACAATCTTCAACGCGCGCTTTCTATTCCGAGACAAGCGATCTTCAATACCGATGGCAAGCCGAAGGTTTACGTCAAGTCGGGCAGCGGTTTCGAGTCGCGCGACGTCAAGATCCGGTATCTCACCGAGGGACTCGCCATCATCGACGGCCTCAAAGAGGGAACGCAAGTCGCCCTCGTCAATCCTGAACAGAAGTCCGGCGAGCAATCGAAGCCAAGCGGCGCGTCCGGACCTGCGCTCGGTGCAGGCGCTCCATGAGCGCCCAGACGGGCCGGATCGTCCCCACTCGCCTCGGCTATCAGCAAAGCTTCCGCCAGTACGTTCCTGATCTGCGCCTCGGCGTCGAAAATCTTCTCATCCACAAACTTCGGTCGCTTCTCACAATGTTGGGAATGATTTTCGGGGTCGCCGCCGTCGTTTCCATGCTTTCGATCGGTGCCGGCGCGCAGCAAAAAGTGATGGCCTTCATCGAGCAGCTTGGCGTGCGCAATTTGATTGTGGAGGCCAAGCAAGCCACGACCGATGCGGGTTTGCAGAAGATCCGGCGCATTTCGCCGGGCCTAACCTTCGAAGACTATCGCGTCGTCCGCAAGGACGTCGGGGGCATCGTCGCCGGAACGCCGCGCAAGCGTTTCACCCCCACGAAACTGATTCCGAAGCCTCAGGAGGACGCGCCTGTAGTGTACGGGGTCAATCCGAGCTACCAGGAAATCGCCGGTCTGCAAATGGTGGAAGGCCGGTTCTTCGATTCACAAGAAGATGACGCCGCAGCGCCTGTCTGCGTTCTCGGTCCTGCCGCGAAGCTTAGCTTGTTTGGCTCGGCGGATGCTGTAGGGCAATACGTGAAAATCAACGAGCAATGGCTTCACGTGATCGGCATAGCGGCCCCTCAATTGTCCACGCAAACGGAAGTTGCCGGCGTGCCGAACCAGGATTCGAACAATCTAATCTATGCGCCGGTGAACTCGGTGATTGGGAGGCTCGAAGATTCGGAAAGTTACCTGAAGGACGAAATCGACGGAATCTATCTCCGCCTGGCGTCCGCCGAGGATTCTCCGAAGATCGCCGATGTGGTTCGGGGCGTTCTCAATACGTCCCACCACAACGGCGGCGATTTCAGCTTGGTCATTCCCGCGCAGCTTCTTGCGGAACAGCGGCGCACGGAGCGCCTGTTCAGCACCGTGATGGTGGCAATCGCCTCGATATCCCTCCTCGTCGGCGGAATCGGGATCATGAACATCATGCTCGCCAGCATCCTGGAGCGGACACGCGAGATTGGCGTCCGTCGCGCGGTAGGCGCGCGGCAGTTCGACATCGTGCGGCAGTTCGTTGTCGAAGCAATCCTGATTTCCTTTGCGGGCGGACTGGTCGGGATTTTCTTTGGCTTCGGAATGTCGCGGCTGATCGCGTGGCTAGCGGGGTGGTCTACGATTGTGACCGCGGGTTCGATTGTGCTCGCATTTCTGGTGTCGATTTCCGTCGGCCTGATTTTCGGCATTTATCCGGCCGTGAAGGCCGCGCGGCTCGATCCCGTGGAAGCAATCCGGTACGAATAGCCCGCGCGAAGCGTCCAACGCCTAGTTTTCGGAGGAGAAACCCATGAAACTTCTGCACCTTTCGCTCGCTTGCCTCGCGCTTCTTTTTGTCCCTTCGATGGCGGCGCAGGCGCAAGTGTCGCCGCCCAAGAATTCTGAATTGCAATCCGATGATCGCCACGGAAATGCCAACGCAATTCAAGAACCGGCTGGCTTTCTCGATCACGTGGTGGACGGCAAGCTGACGCTGTCGCTCGACGATACGATTCGTCTTGCCCTCGAAAACAACACCGACATTCGCATGGACCACGCGCAAATCGAAACCGCAAAGGATGCGTTGCAGCGTGCGCTCGGGCCCTTCGATCCAGTCGCTCAATCAAGCTTCAACGCTTTCAGGCAGCTCTCGCCGCAATATACCGAGCTAGGCGGCGCTCCTACTTTGAGTTCTCTCTCTCAGACCACTCAGGCTAGCCTCACACAAACGTTGGAAACGGGCACGAACTATCAGGTGTCGTTCTTTTCCAACAAAAGCGCGACGAACAGCTCGTTTTATTTCTTCAATCCGGCAATCTCCACGAGTCTTTCCTTCACGTTCACGCAGCCCCTTTTGCGTGGCTTTGGCCTCTTCGTGAACCGCGCTCCGATCATCATTGCCAAGCGGGGCATTACGCAATCTCGAGCGAATTTCGAAATGGAGGTGAACGACGAGATTTTACTGGTCGTCACCGACTACTGGAACGTCGTGCAGGCGCGCGAAAATTTGGTCGTGCAGCGCGAGTCGATGGACGAGGCGCAGAAGAGCTACGATCGCGATAAGCACGCGCTCGAGCTCGGCGCTCTGCCGCCGCTCGACATTTACCGTTCGGAATCGCAGGTCGCGTCCCGACGCGTCTCCGTGATTCAGTCCGAGTATGCCCTCAAGCAAGCGGAGGATCAGCTCCGCCGCGTTCTGGGCGCGGACATCGATCCCAATATCCGCGCGCTTGATCTTGACTTGACCGAAAAGGCTGAACCAAGCGGCGCTTTGATGGCGATCGACATCCCTACCGCTCTGGACAAAGCTCTCAGCTACCGGCCCGAGCTGGAATCCGTGCGCCAGCAGCTCGCGATCGACGACGCCAACGTCCGGGTCGCACACAATAGCCTGTTGCCGAACCTTTCTCTGAGCGGCACGTATCAGACCAACGGACTGGGCGGAAACCAAATCAGCAGCACCGGCACGGTTACGCCCGGAGGCTTCGGAGACGCTGTCAACCAGATGTTTGGCTTCGGCTTTCCCGGTTATGGCTTCGGCGTGTCGCTGAGTTATCCGTTCCGAAATCATCAAGCGCAAGCGAATATGGGCGACGCCCTTTCGGCCAAGCGTCACGATCTCTATTCCGAGCGTCAGCTGCACGAGCAAATCACGCTGGACGTTACCAACGCGGTCCACCAACTCGAACAGTCGAAACTTTCCATAGAAGCTGCGAAAGTCGCGCTGGACCTTGCGCAGAAGACGCTTCAAGCAGAGCAACACAAGTACGAACTGGGCAGCGGAACCGTGTTCCTGGTTCTCGAAGCGCAGACCGAACTCGAGCAAGTGCAGTTGAGTCTCGTGCAAGCGCAGGCAGGATATCAACTTGCTGCTGCCGCCGTGGATCACGCTACGGGCGGGTTGCTCGCGCGCTTCGAGGTTCAAATTACAAACCTAACGCACTAATGAGATACTCGCTAGCTCCAACGCTTCGACTGAAACTCCGCTCCTCCGGCGCCTAGCGCGGCTGCTCGATGACGGATTCCACCAGATCGCCCAGTTGCTTGGGCGTGTATTCATTTCCCTCGAGGTTAGCCGCGATCCGGCCCTGCCGGTCGATCACCACGGTATGTAAAGAATGCGTGAGGAAGCCTTCGTCCTGCCAGAAGTTCATTCCGAACGCCCAGCAAACCTTCTGCACTTCGGGCAGGGGCCCCGTCAAGAAGTACCACCCTGTCTGGTCCTTCGTCCATGTTCGAGCATATTCCGCTAGAACGTCGGGCAGGTCATGCTCCGGATCGAAGGTAATGCTCAGAAGGACCAGATCTTTGCCCATGCGACCAGCATTACGCTTCTGAAGAACTCCAAAGTTGTTGGACATCCGAAAGCAGAAATTCGGAAGGGGACAGCTCGTATAGATGAAGGTGATGGCCACCACCTTGCCCGCGAAATGCGAAAACGTGACGCTCTGGCGGTTCTGATCGATGAGCGTGAAATCGGGCACAGGCTGCCCGATCTCCAGTGCCGGCGCGGCCGGCGAAGGTGACGCCGCTTCCTCGAGAATTTTCAATTGTCTGGCTGCCATCGGTTCCTGCGTGGCGTTTTCGCATGGATGGATGCGAATGTCTTTGGCGTAATTCTCGTGCCCGTGCACCCCCAGCGCGAAATCGATCATCATTCCTGGCTTGAGACCGTCGAGCGTCTTCGCATCCTCTACTGCGAGCGTCATCACCACCGCGTCCATCTGTCCGGGGATGGCTTGGCAAGATACCTGCACCGAGCGATGCGCAGGATCCACCTGAAGGACCAGTCCCGACGCGGGATAGTCTCTCGCGGCCGGGCGGGATGCCGTGAAAAATAGCAAGATGAGGATTAGCCAAGCGCGGCGCTTCATCGTCTAACGCGAGAATCTTTCAGTTTCTTGCTCGCCATCATACATCCGAATCGGAAGCGGATTACGGAGCCGCCTTCGCCCCGCCAGCCTTCGGGCCTCCGAGGGAAAAGGATTTGCGTGGAAGCTTCGTGTAATCCTTCTCGAACTCCTTGATCTGGATGAACTGGTTCTTGTCGACCTGGGTGAAACTCTGGCGGGTGTTGGTTGCAGGCCACCAGACTTCCAACGAAGCGATTTTCGCCGACTTGCCGAGGCCAATGTGCTGCTCGATCGGGTTGGACCCGAACGACCCGCCGCTACCAACAGTCCGATAGATCGATCGCGGCACCTGCCCTTTGTCTTGCACGGTCACCTTAATTCGCGCCCCGATCCCGGCGCGATTCGATTTCACTCCCGCGAGCCTGACTGTGATCCAGTCATTTCCGTTTCCCGGATTTTCGAACACACGAAACTGGTGTGCGTCTCCCGGCGTCGCCCCACCGATCGAAACCAGAAGATCCTCAAACCCGTTGTTCCCAAGATCGGCGAAGACAACTCCGTGTCCTTTGTGCAGGTCGCCCGTTCCGGACGACGCCGTTACGTCGGAGAAGTACTTTCCTTCGTGATTGCGGAGCAACATCTTGGGGGCCAGCGCGCCATATTCAGGCCCTCCGGTCGCTAGATAAATGTCCGGGTATCCGTCATTGTCGATGTCGCCGAAATTCGCGCCCATCGGTATGTTGATCTGGTTCAGCCCGGTCTCAGCCGTCACGTCGCGGAATGTGCCATTTCCAAGATTCCGGTAGAGCTTCATGGTGCTGGCGTTCGTTGGCAGGCCCAGGTAGCTGCGAATGGTTTCGTCGGTAGAGAAGAAATAGGTCGTCACAAAAAGATCCGGCCGCCCGTCGTTGTCATAATCGAAAAACCATGTCGCAAAGCTTTGCGATTGCGGCTGGTGTACGCCTGCCTGCTGCGAGACCTCCGTGAACGTGTTGTCATGATTATTCTGGTAAAGAAAATTCCCGCCATAAAGGTTCGAGACGTAGAAATCCACGTAGCCGTCGTTATCGTAATCGGCTGCGGCAACACCCTTCGTGAAGGCGATGCGGTCCACCCCCGAGGATTGAGAAATATCCTGGAAGGTTCCGTCGCCCTTATTCAGGAAAAGCTGGCTCGGCCCGTTCTCGCTCCCCACAAACAAATCGAGGAGTCCGTCGTTGTTGATGTCGGCCCACACGGCGGTCTGGGTTCGCGTCGCCGGTTTCGCAAGTCCCGCTTCTTGCGTCACGTCGGTGAATGTCCCGTCGCAGTTGTTCCGCAGCAGCGACTTGCGCTCAGGAAACTCCCAAGCGCCCCGCAGTACCAAGATATCCATGCATCCATCGTTGTTGTAGTCGCCTTGGATCAGGTTCAAGCCGCCCAATTGGCCGGTGAGACCGGCCTGGGCAGTGTGGTCCGTGAATGTCCCGTCGCCGTTATTGTGAAAAAATCTCATGGGCTGGCAAACGTCATAGCTGGACACAACGACATCTAACAAGCCGTCGTTTTCAAAATCGTCGGCAACCACACCGCCGGCCATTGACACAAAACCCAGCCCCGACGCTGGGGCCACATCCCGAAATTTGCCGATTGTTTCCTTCGATTCAAACACGGACGGTGGGATCAAGTACTTCTGCGGCACTCCGGCGGGATACTTGCCCAGAGTCATGTAGGCCAAGTTCAGAAGCCATTTCACTTGCGCAGTGTCCGGCCGTTCGGGTGTCAGTTCGAGGTACTTCGTCAAGTAATCGACAGCCTTCGCGGAATCCCCCGTCTGACGATAGCAAAGGTTTTCTCGTGGCGGAAAAACGCACTGTTCGCCCGGCGTTTGGTACACGCCGTTTTCCATTTGCGATTTATGTAAGTAAGCGACGCCGAGCACTTCGGTCAGCTGTGGAAGGCCTGCGGGAATATCGCTGGCTGCAACCTTGTACGCAGCCTCCCACTGCTGCACTGCACCGTCCATGTTCCCCTTGTACGCATCGAGCTGCGCCAAAGCGTAGTGGGTCTGTATTACGTCGAACGGGGTCTTGTTCGCCATCTGTTTCGGGTCGGCCAGCAGCCCTTTCGATTCCCTCAATCCCTTCGGCCAGCGATCGCTTGCGAACCGTGCAGACCCCCTGCAGGTCTTGATCCCATCCATTGAGCTTCGGATACTTTTGAAAGAGCATGTCTGCCAAGACTTGTCCGGCAACATCAGCTGGATACTGAATCGCGCCTTTGGCCGAGAGGTGAAGATCGCGATTCGGACCCATACCTTGTCCCGCTGCTCCTTGCGCCGGTCCCATTCCTTGTCCCACGGGTTGCTGTTCTTGCGGGAGGGCTTTCACAATGACGAATCCCGTTGGCACGTGTATTGCGCCGCTGACTTCTCCTGGCTTAAGCGACGCCAAAGCTTCTCGCAATTCAGGGCGCAACGCGGCGGGATCGACTTCGTTGAAATACCCTCCTTTGCTCGCAGTCGGATCAATCGAAACCTGCTTGGCGACCGTGGCGAAGTCCTCACCCTGTCTTCAATCGAGCTAGGACCTGCTGTGCCTCCGTAGCCGTCGCAACCACGATTACTTGGAAGTTGACTTGTCAGCGGACGCGTTCTGCGCGGAGAGCGACGCCCATGGAGTGGCGAGCGCGAAAATCAGAAGCGCCAGGGCTCCAGGCACCAAGGCCGCCGCCCGACTGAACCTTGTAATCTTCATGAAGCCCACAAAGTTAGCAGAGTCCATGGCAACCGGCCATGCCGTTCCGCAACTCTGGACGACAGGGCCTGCTTGCACGATGCTAGAATCTGCCACTAGTATGCGTTTGCGAGTTTCATTGATAATCCTGGGCGTCTCGGTGGTCGTTTTTCCGGCTCAGAAGTCGGCGGTTGCGCCGTCGGCTGTGGAGTTGACTCCCGGCAAGTTCACCGATGTAACGTCCGCGCTAGGCGTACATTTCCAAAATGTGTCTACTCACACGTCAAAGAAATACCTCCCGGAAACGATGGGTGGTGGCGTAGCGCTGTTCGACTACGACAATGACGGTCGGCTGGACATTTATCTTGTCAACGGCGCTCCGCTGAGCGACCCCACGCCGAAAGGAACGATCCCGCAGAAAGCTGGGCCGCAGTATTGGAACCGCCTCTACCATCAAAAACCGGACGGCACTTTCGAGGACGTCACCGAAAAGGCGGGTTTGCAGGGCGTAGGGTATGGAATGGGAGTGGCCGTCGGCGACTATGACAATGATGGCTACGAGGACCTGTTCGTCACCGCATACGGTGGCAACAAGCTTTACCATAACAATGGTGACGGAACCTTCACCGACGTCACCGAAAAAGCTGGTGTCGGCGGCAGCGGCTGGTCAACGAGCGCTGCTTGGGTGGATCTGGATGGTGACGGTTTATTGGACCTTGTAGTACTGCGCTATCTGAAGTGGGATTTCGACGACATTTATTGCGGCGTTCACAAAGAAGGCGGGCGCGACTACTGCCATCCGGACACGTTTCAGCCGATCGCGCCGCTGGTTTATCACAACGACGGCAACGGCCATTTCACCGAAGTTTCCGAGAAAATCGGACTGTCGAAGCCGGGTAAGAGCTTGGGCATCGCTTTCGCGGACTACGATCGCGATGGTCGCACCGATATTTTCGTAGCGAACGATTCGATGGTTGAGTTCCTCTATCACAATAAAGGCGACGGAACTTTCGAGGAAACGGGACTGATGGCCGGCGTGGCTGTCGATGGCAATGGGAAAACCTACGCGGGAATGGGCGTCGATTTTGCCGACTACAATAATGACGGTTTGCCGGACTTGATCGTCACCAACCTTGCCAATCAGCAGTACGCGTTGTATCAGAACAATGGAGACGGCAGTTTCAATTACACGAGTTTCGCTTCCGGCATTGCTGCGATGACGCTCAAGCACTCGGGTTGGGGTGTCCGCTTTTTCGACTACGATAACGACGGCTGGAAGGACCTGCTGATTGCGCAGGGACATGACCTCGAATCCATCCAGACGAACTTTCCCGATCTGCGCTATCGCGAACCAATGCTGCTTGCTCGAAACACCGGCAAAGGATTTGTGGACGTGTCGAAGGAATCGGGCGAAGTGTTTCAGCACTCGTGGGTGGGGCGGGGCTTGGCGATCGGCGATATTGATAATGATGGCCGTGTGGATGCGGTCGTGACCACGAATGACGGCCCGGCCTATATTCTTCGCAATGAAACTCCCACGCAGAATCATTGGCTGACTTTGAAGCTTGTGGGGCACAAGAGCAATCGCGACGGAATCGGCGCTGAGGTGAAGGTCACGACGAGCAAAGGCACGCAACTTGAAACGGTGACGACGGCGGGCAGCTATCTTTCGTCGAGCGACAAGCGCGTCCATTTTGGTCTCGGCAGCGACACGGCGGCGCAGACGATCGAAATTCGCTGGCCGAGCGGTATCGTCCAGACGTTGAAGAATGTGCACGCTGATCAAATTCTACAAGTGGATGAAGGTGTCGCTAGTCCAGCAGCGGAAAAATGAGTGAATTGATTCCGCTCGCGCGATCTCGACGGAGACCAAGTTGATTCGGAGTGTTGAGATGCATCGAGACCGTATCCGATTATGGGCGTTTTTTCTTGTGGTGCTCGGTTGCGCTGGCTCGGGTTTCAGCCAGCAAACGGTCGCCCCGGCGCCCAAGGTGACTTCAGTGCGGCAACTCGATGCCCCATGCGCGAAATGCCACGATCACATTTATCAGCGGTATCTGGCCACTCCCATGGCCAACGCGAGCGGGCTTGCGATGGACGGCATGAGCCCTGGCACGTACTCGGACGCCGCGTCCGGGATCACTTACCGAGTCCTCGAGAAAGACGGCGCGGCATGGCTTCGTTATGACCGTCCGGGGGACAAGAATTTGCACGGCGAGCAGAAGCTTGATTACTTCATGGGCTCCGGCAACCATGCCCGGACCTATCTCTATTCGATCAACGGATATTGGTTTGAGACCCCCATTGCCTATTATCGGGAAAAGGCCAGCTACGACATGAGGCCGTCTTTTCAAGGCGAGAAGGAAATGCCTTTCAATCTGCCCCAGAACGCGGCATGTATTCGATGCCATATGAACGGAGCGCAAGTGGAAGATCCGGGCACTCGCAATCACTATAAGGGACTTCCTTTTCTACATGGCGGCATTGCTTGCGAGGATTGTCACGGCGACACTTCAGCGCACTTGGCCCACGGCGGCAACGGATCAATTCTGAATCCTGCGAAGCTCGACGCGGAACGTCAGGTTGCCGTGTGCCTTTTGTGTCATTTGGAAGGCGACGTCAGCGTGGAGCACCGCGGACGGTCGATTATGAATTACAAGCCCGGGGACCGAATAGCCGACTACATTTCCTATTTTGTTCGTTCGGGAGCAGGAGGGACTAACCGTGGGGTGAGTCAGGTGGAAGGGCTTTACCTAAGCATGTGCAAGCGGATGAGCGGAGCCAAGATGTCCTGCACGACTTGCCACGACCCTCACTACAGCCCGACGGCGGAGGAACGAACGTCGTTCTACCGGACCAAGTGTTTGGGGTGTCACACGGATGCAAAATATGCGACGACCCACTTCAACTCGACTCCGGACTGCACAAGTTGTCACATGCCGAAGAGAGAGGCTCCTGACCTCGCGCATTCGGCGTGGACCGATCACCGTCTTCTGGCGCGGCCGGATGAGGTTGCACCCCCACAGACACAGGGCGGCGCGGTGGAGTTAATTTCCGTCCCCGGCGTAGCATCCGGAGCTACGCCTCGTGACGTCGCCCTGGCATATTACCAACTGGTAGCAGCCGGGGAGATGTCTGTAGCCGACCGGGCAAGAGGCCTGCTGGAGGATGTGGCGAGATCGGATCCGGGGGACTCGGATGTGGTGGCCGATCTGGGTTTTCTCGCCTACCTCCGGGGCGATCGGCAAAAGGCAGCCGTTTTCTATGAGTCTGCGCTCTCATTCGATCCGAACAACTTCAATGTGGCGATTGATCTTGGCGTCTTGCTGGCAAGATCGGGGAAACTTCAGCGCGCTGCCGATCTGTGGTCAAGCACATTCGAATCCAACGAAGACATTACGGAATTGGGCATGAATGTCGCGACAGCTCAGTGCAGTCTCGGCGACCCGACAGCAGCGGAAGACGCGTTGCGGCGTGTGCTGATTTATAGTCCGGACCATGGCGCGGCCAGGCAGGAGTTGAACGCGATCGAGTCGGGACAACAAACATGCCGGCCACGCTCCGACGGAAAATGATGGAGGCCCAGACGCGTCACAGAATCCTCTCTGTCGGAGCCGCGATATCTCTCCTTTTGTTAAGTGTTTCGTCGGGGATCGCGACGAGGCGACAGCAACAGTCCACCGACAAACCGCAGCAACCTGCGCCCGCCAAGCCCTCTGGCGTGATGACTGGCGGAGTCTACGCGCCGATAAAGGATGCGTTGAATCGCCCGATCACGGCGGGCGGTTTCGTCGATGGCGCGCCTATCGTGTTCATCGACGTCACGAAGCAAGCGGGCCTCGACAAATTTCATCATCGCTCCGGAACGCCGGAGAAGAAGACGATTATCGAGGCGCCCGGTTCTGGCGTCGCGCTGCTCGACTACGACAACGATGGCTGGCTCGATATTTATTTGGTGAACGGATCGACGTTTCGCGCGCTGAAGGGTGAGGAGCCGGCGCCACGCGCGATGTTGCTGCACAACAATCACGATGGGACGTTCACTGACGTGACCGACAAAGCGGGTGTCGCGAACGAGCGCTGGGGCTTTGGCGTGGCCGTGGCGGATTACGACAATGATGGCTGGCCCGATATTTACGTCTCGAACTTCGGCAAGAATCGCCTCTATCACAACAATCACGACGGCACGTTCACTGATGTTGCCGAAAAGGCAGGCGTGACGCTCGGCGGATGGTCGACTGGGCCGACATGGGGTGACTACGACCACGACGGTTTGCTCGATCTGTTCGTTCCGGGGTACGCGAAGTTCGACGCGGACGATCCGCCGGTCGCCGGCAAGCGGCCGATTCCCGCGGACGCGTGCCAGTTTCGCGGCGTGAACGTTTTTTGCGGGCCGCTCGGCCTCGTGGGCGAGAGCGATCATTTGTTTCGCAACAATGGTGACGGCACGTTCACCGATGTCAGCGTTAAGGCGGGAGTTTCCGATCCGCTTGGCGCCTACGGGTTTCAGGGAGTTTTTGTGGACGTGGACGACGACGGCTGGGTTGATTTGGTGGTCGCCAACGATTCCGTCCCGAATTTCCTGTATCGGAATAAGCACGACGGTACGTTCGAGGACGTCAGCCTGATTTCGGGATTCGCCCTGACTGAAGAGGGTCGCGCGCAGGCGTCGATGGGAATTGCCGTGGGCGATTACAATCGCGACGGAAAAGTCGATCTCTACACCACTTCGTTTTCCGACGACTACAACTGCCTCTACCGCAATGAAGGCGGCGGAAATTTCACCGATGTGACGTTTCGCGCGGACCTGGGCAAGCCAACGATTCCATTCTTGAGCTGGGGAACGGGTTTCCTCGATTTCGACAACGATGGCCTGCTCGACATCTTCGTAGCAAACGGGCACGTCTATCCGATTGTCGACCAGATGGATTGGGGCACCACCTACGCGCAGAGGCCGCAGCTTTTTCGGAATCTCGACGGAAAGAAGTTTCAAGAGGTTCCGCCTGCGACTGGCAGCGGTCTGGCGGATTTACTTACGGCGCGCGGCGCGGCTTTCGGCGACCTCTTTAACGATGGTCACATCGACGTCGTGCTCAACAATATGGATTCGACGCCGACGCTACTGCGTAACGTGGTCAAGAACGGAAATCATTGGATCACGTTGAAGCTCGTTGGCGGCCCGAAGAGCCCTCGGGATGCGGTCGGCGCAAAAGTGTTCCTCACAGCGGGAGGATTTCGCCAGCGCGCAGACGTAATCAGCGGCGGCAGTTACGGGTCGAGTTCGGACCCACGCGTCCACTTCGGCCTGGGCCCCGCCACCAAGATCGACAAGATCGAGATCGATTGGCCGAGCGGTGCGAAGGAGTTTGTCTCCGCCCCGGCCGTCGACCGCATTTTCACTGTTACCGAGGGCAAGAGTGTGGCTGAACCTTGACGGGCCGATGGAAGCCGTGGTCGTTACCCTGCGCGCTGCTGTCTGAAGCGAAAGCCAGGAGAAGTGAAAACAGTGTTTTTTGGCCTCCGGATTTTCCCGCAACCGCGGAAACGGCCATGCAGTCAAGAACCTAGCTGAGGCGTTGCAAGCCGAAGCGGCCAAGTATAAATTATCGCTCGCCTGCGAGGTAAAAACGGAAATTCCGGCCAAAGCGTTCCGCACCGCTTGCACCCTCCAACTAGCCTCTTGAGTTTTGAAGTCGCGCGCAAGAGAATACGGAACCGTGGATTTACTGACGCAGGAGGCAAGCGGACTCTTCTCTGCAAGCAGATTTATGGGACCGGCGTGACAATCTTTCGCCGAGTTAGGCCGGATGCCGGCCTTCGTGCGGTTTTCACCGTCGCTGCAGCGGCAATCTTATTCTGCGTCAGCAGTGCCGCTGTATTCGGACAAGCTCCAGCGGAGCATACGAATCAAAGCGGATCTGCGGCGGGGCAAACGGGTGCAGCGTCATCGGCTGCGGCTGGGAATCCGATCGATGGGGACACCACAAAGTTAGACGCGGCGCTGACAGAAGCGGCATCGTTGTTGCAAGCCGGTAAGGTGAGCGAGGCCGAAGCGACCACACGTCAATTCCTCCAAGGGCATGCGGACTCTGCCGACGGCCATTTTCTGCTCGGTCACATTCTGTTCGAGGAGCTACATGAAAAATACCTGGCAGAAGAAAAGGATGAGGGCGAAGCCTTTGGCTACAACGGTACCGTGGGCGGTTCGTTGGCGAAGTTGAGGGACGAGAAAGCGCGAGTGTCTCTTGCGGAGTTTTCGGCTGGGACCAAATACGGCGTACCGAATGCGGCCGATTTGAAAACCGTAGCGTTCGATTATGTGCTGCTAAAAGACAATCTCCTGGCCGAAAAATGGCTCACTGAGTCGCTTAAGTTGCAACCCAACGATGCGCAGGGCTGGTTTTATTTGGGGAGGATCAAATACAGTCACGACGAGTTTCCGGGCGCGATTGAAGCGTTCGAGAAGTGCCTGAGATTCGAGCCGAGAAATGCCATCGCGGAGTATAACGTCGGATTATCGTACGAGGGCCTCCAGCAGAAGGACGAGGCCGTTCAAGCTTATGAAAACGCCATCGAGTGGCAGATGCAGAGGGATGTCAAGTCTCCTAAGCCTTTTACGTCCTTGGCAAGGCTCTATATGGATCAGAACCAGCCGGAAAGGGCCCTGCCGTATCTGCAGCGAGCAGTTGCGGCGTTCCCGCAGGTTCCTTTGGTACACGAGGAATTGGGAAGAGCGTACTCCGTTTTGAATCAGCTTCCGCAGGCGCAAAAGGAACTCGAGACGGCGGTGTCCCTGGAACCGAATGTGGCGAACGTGCATTTCCTGCTGGGCCAAGTGTATCGAAGGCTTGGGATGATGGATAAGGCGAAGCTTGAATTTCAAAGAGTCGAGGAATTGAATGGGACGCATTCGTCAGACAAGCCAGCGAATTAGGGTCTTCTAACACAGCCACGTAATCGACCGAGTGCTCCCTGAACTTAAGCAGGACGAAGGATACCTTTCCACATGTGCGTCAATCTGGATATTCCTCCGGAGAAACGCGATAAGAGGAAGCTGGCCGGATATCAGCCCGTCTGGGTCTCTGGTTTGGAAATCAGGGGAATAAAAGCACCTATGCATTGTGTTTTCAGCGCGCTAGATGGGAATGCAGAGATAACACACAAGTGCATTGACTCCACCGGGTCAACTGACAGAAAGTGCGCGCCATGGGGTAGCCGTGCCTATAGCAAGTTTGGGTGTCGGAATTGGACCTAACTTTTGGGGGTGCCGCCGATGAGAAATCCGACGTCGTTGTGTGTCCGTAGCCGCTTGGGAACCACGTGGGGACTCGCTGCCGTTTTGGCCGTCGTGGTTGTGTTCCTGTGCTCGCCGATGCGATTAAACGCTCAGGCGCTCAGCGGTATCAATGGCACGGTCACCGACCAGAGTGGCGCGGCCATTGAGGGCGCGAGCGTAAAGATTACGAACGTCGATACGAACGTCACGCGGACGACTACGACGACCTCCGCAGGAACGTTCTACATCACCGACCTCATCCCGGGCACGTACGACGTCAGGGTAGAGAAATCGGGATTTCAAGTCTCTGTCCAGAAGGGCGTCAGCGGTTGTCGGCGGAGCAACGTCGACCGCAAACGCCACGCTAGTGCCAGGAGCGGTTGCGACGGAAGTAGTGGTCAATGCCTCGGCCGTTGCGCTGGAGACGGAGCAGCCGGAGGTCGGCACGACCGTCAACGAGACGCTCACGGAAAGCCTCCCCCAGTTGATTAGCGGAGAAAACCGCCAGATCGACCAGTTTATCTTCCTGACCCCAGGCGTCACCGGTGGTGGATTTAGCCATCGAATCAATGGAGGGGTGGACCAGCAGACCGAAATCATGTTCAACGGCGTCCCTGAGGCTTTCTCAGAGACGCAAGGCTTGTTGTTTTGGAACCAGCCGCCTTACGACTCGATCAAAGACGTAGACGTGCTGAGCGGCACGTTCTCTGCGCAGTACGGTTTGGGCCAAGGCGTCGAGCAGTATCACAGCAAATCCGGAAGCAACGCGATTCATGGCGACGCTTTTTATTTTTACCGGGATGACACACTTCTTGGCGCGCCGGGCGCGTTTTTGGACCAAAATACAAACAACAATAGGCGTGCTAGACTCGACCAACACGGACATCCAAAGCGACTTGGGCGGCTCTATCGGCGGCCCCGTGTATATTCCGCATGTCTACGACGGGCGAAATAAGACCTTCTGGTTTTTCAGCTACGACCGGTACAGGCAGTCGTTTACACCCAGCACCGTCACGTTGCCCACGCAGGCGGAACTCGGGGGCGATTTCAGCGCGGCATTCAACCCCAGCTAACCCCGCCCAAGTCATACCCATTTACGTTCCGATCTCTTGGGCAACGAATCCGGCGCTTATTCCTGCCGGCTGCGTGCCGGGAGCAGCGCCCGGGGCGCAGTGGCCCGGGAACAAGATTCCGACGACTTGTTTCAGCCAGGAGTCGGCGGCTCTGCTCAAAGCGTACCCGATTCCGACACCGAGCAATTCGAACCTAACCAACAACTACGTTCCGTCGGTGACTGATCTTAATCTTCAGACAGACTATCGCCGTCACCGCCGACCATAACCTGACGAAGAATCAGGCCATCCACGGCCTTTATTGGCGCCAGTACTTCCCGTCACCGAATGCAAATGATTGGGTAGACAACGCGCTCAGCGGCGAAAACATTACCACTGTCTACGGGCGCGGTGTGGATATCACCTACTCCAACGCAATCAGCTCCCACATGGTGTTGACCGGTGGTTTCCTGTATGTCTATCAGCGCGAACGACTTTCTGCCGCCACACCTGCTCTCAAGCCCTATCCCACCCGTTCCGCCTTCGGGATTAGCACAGCCCCTCACGTTTCCGAGCCTTAATTTTAGTGGCGGCCTATGGGAGCCGGTAAACTGGGGACCTGGGAACGGCCTGTCGTCCACCAAAAACCACAAAACAGGATATTCAGAGACGGGGAATCTGCTCTGGCATAACGGGCCGGCACAACATGAACATCGGCGTGGATATCCGGCAGACGCACCAAGATGACTTCGAATGCGGCGGCTCCACCGGCCAGCCCGGTTGCTCGGGAGTGCTGAATTTCACCTCCGACATAACGGCAGACCCCAGACTCGTGAAGCTTCACGCTCCCGGCACGAACACCGGGATTGGCTTCGCGAGCTTCCTGCTCGGCGACGTCACGAGCGGCGGCCGAGGCGGCGCGGGTAACACGAACCTGAGAAATAACTATGTAGCGCCCTATTTCCAGGACGACATCCAGATCAATCCCAAGCTGAAGATCAATGCGGGTATTCGTTGGGACCTCGCGTTCCCGTTTACGAATGATTTCGGCACGAATCAGCTCACGTTCTTCAATCCCAATGTGCCAAACCCGACCGAGATTAACCCTCTTACCGGGTCAGCCGCTGATGGGTGCTATGTCGGAGTTGGGGACGTGCTCGGCGTGCGTTGGCTGGAGCACAATGTATATGCAGTGGCACCACTTCAGCCCGCGGCTCGGCTTTACGTATCAGTTGACTCCCAAGACCGTAATTCTGGGCGGCGTGTCGTTCTACTGGCTGGACACCGGCGCATTCGAATACGGAGTCAACAAGGTAGCCGTCAACTATGGAAACAACCTGAATGGGGTTGTGTCAATTGGTCAACCAACGCCCCAGGTTCCTGGCTTCGGTCAATGGGATACGAATACGCTGCCGCCGCTGCCAGCGGTTGGCTTCAGTCCCACCTTCTTCAACGGTACGTCTATTACGGGAGTCGCGCAGGTTCACGAGCTGCCTCGGCAACGTCAATCAGGCTTATGATGAGCAATTCATAGTGGGTATTCAGCGCGAACTGCCCTTTAATATGTTCCTTTCGGCCAGCTACGTCCATACCCACGACGTCCACCTGCCGGCTACGCTGGAGTCAGGCAGTTCAGTCGCTCAACTACAACTTCGTGAAGTCGACTTGCCCGCAAGGGTCCCGCTGTCACTTCGACCTCGGATTGTGTTCTGGCTCAGCCTTGGACCTCCGCGCGCTGCGCAGACGTTTATGGCCAGCCAGGGGACGTTTGGTCGGTGACCTATGCCGCCGGTACCTGCGGCGCTGCGGCTGTCACGTACTACGCTCCCTATATTGATTTCTGCCAAGAGCAAGGCGACGGCGGCTCCCGCTTTTTACGGCGGAACTCCCGTTTCCGCAGATGTCCTTTTGTCACCAATAACTTCGACACTTCGGGAGCGGATTTATACAACGCCCTTCAGGTCAGCCTGCAGAAGCGCACGGGCAGCGGGTTAACGTACCTGGTGTCTTACACGCTTTCAAAGTACACGACAAATACGGACAGCGGGTTCTCGACGTTTAATGTCAGGGGTATCAACCCGCAAAATCCAAACGCGGAGTGGTCCGTGGGCAACGCTGACCAGACCCACGTACTAACCATCGCCGGAGTGTATGAACTGCCTATTGGTCCCGGGAAGAGATTCCTGAACGGCGGCGGCATGGCTCATGAAGAACTTGCTGGGCGGCTGGAAGATTTCCTGGGTCCAATGGTATGAGAGCGGTCCCGCCAGTCAATTTGTACTGCCTGTGGAGACCAGTTCAACTGCGACCCATTGATCGGCAACATTTTTGTGGCGCAACCGGCCGAACGTTGTCTCGAACAATTTCAATGTCGATTGGAACAATTACTACAAGAGCCTTGCCACCTGGAATCCGACTACGATGACAGGCACCTCGATTCCTGTAATCAACACCTCCGCTTTCCAATTTCCGGGAGCCTGGACCATCGGGAACGCGCCCGTGTATATACGACCACTTCCGGTACCCGTGGTACCTGGATGAAGATGCGGCATTCACGAAGAGGTTTTTCTTTGGCGAGCGGGTCAACGCCGACTTCACGGTTCAGTGGTTCAACTTGTTCAATCGAAATCTGTTGAGTAATGGTCCCGGCGGTGGCGTGAATTGTTTCCACAACAATCTACGACTGTGGTTAGTACGCAATTTGGCACTGCCGACAGCTCGCCCAACCCAGCAAACTCCTGTCAGGGCAACACGCCCAGGAGGGGCCAGTTCCAACTCCAGTTCAATTTCTAACCCACCACCCCAAACCGGGGCCAGAGCCCCGAACGGAAAGTCACAACGCCGGGGCCCAAGCCCCGGCGTTGTGCTATTTGGGGGCCGATGGGCCCGAAGGCGACGGGATTCTTGTGTTAACGGCCAATAGCGCTATCGGGCGCAAGCTATGAGATAGTGTGCTTGGGCCTCGAAAAGAGGGAGAGCTGTCATGAATCGATGGCTTATGAATGCTGGCACAGTGGCTCTGCTGTTCGCTCCGCTGCTGCTGGTGGCGAGGGCTGCGGCGCGGACTGACCGGCTCCCTGGCAACGTCCTGAATGCTGAACCGGGCGACACCAGGCCGCGGGAGAACCTCCAGGCCGACGCCGCGAAACAGGGCACTGACACGGCAGCGGAAAAAAAGAAGGCCGAAGACACGGCGAATAAGTCCAAGCTGGAGAAGGCCCATCTTACTAATGGCAACAACGCAATGCACGAAGCACAAGCGATCAGGCAGCAGATTCAGACCGCGACGGAAGATCAAAGATCCGCCCTGCTCGCCAAAATGAACGCAGCCTACCAGACGGCGATCACGGAGTATCAAGAAGCGCTGAAAGACACGGTTCTCGCGGATGAAGATGCGATACAGACTTTTGGGTTAATCAGGCTGATCCGCAATGGATTAATCGACCGAACAAAAGGCAGTCGAAATGACGGTGCAAGACAAGAATTTCCCCGTGATTCTGAGCAATTTGGGCATGGCCTACAGTGGCGTGGGAGATTATCAAGACGCGATACCTATGTTGCAGGAAGCTGCGCTCTCGAAGCCAGAACCGGGGACGTACATGCAGCTCGGGACAGACCTGGCGGAAGTGGGCAAATTGCCCGAAGCGAGCGCGACATGCGACAAAATTCCGGCACCCGATCCGACTGCGACCGACATACAGGCAGCCTGCTACAGAAATATCGCCGTCGTGCTGATGAATCAAAAAAAGTCGGCTGATGCCGTTGTGCCGCTTCAGAAGGCCACGCAGCTCAATCCCGGGAATGCGCTGGCGTGGAAGCTTCTGGGCGATGCGCTGAGCAGCACCATCACGACTCGGGAGGAAAACGGGAAGCTCGTCTACGTCATTCCGCCCGGGACCATCGAGGCTTACCAAAAATATTTGCAACTGGAGCCGAATGGCCAGTACGCAGGCGAGGTGAAGGCTGTGCTTGACGGGTTTGCCCAGTTGCCAAAAGGATCGTCAAATCCGTGAGAACAGGAAACAGGCCTTCAACAGAATGCATTCGCTGAGGAATTCGGATCTAGATGCCAGGAGGTGACTTCGTGCGTAAATCGAGAAACTTCTTAAAACATGCTGCGTTGTTTATCGTGGTGATGGTCTGCACGAGTCTGCTGTGGGGCGATGACAAACCATGGAAAAGCAAACCCTACCAGGACTGGGATGCTAAAGACGTTCAAATGATCATGACCGAATCGCCGTGGGTTTCGAAGACTACCGTCCGGCACACGTGGACTGCTACGTCCCAAAAGGACAAGAACGCTGCGCTGGACCCGCTGATTGCTGGCGGTGTTCGAGAGCAGCCAGTCACCAGCGCCCCTACCCAAACGAACCCAAACGCGACCGTGCGCTCGAGCGAAGACTCAACCCAACAACTGATTGTTGATGTTAATCTGTATTGGGGTTCGTCGCGTGTGATGCGTGCGGCGTCGGCGCGGCAGAGAGTACTCAATGGCGAAATAAAGGATTCGGAAGTGGAACCCTATGCGCACGCTCCCCAAGAGGAATATCAACTTGTGTTGAGCATGGGGGACATGACGCCTTTTATGCAGAGCGACGAGAAATTCTACCAGGCCAATTCGTTACTTGAGATGAAGCGAAGCAAGCTCAAACTCTCGCCCAGCCATGTGGTGTATCAAAAGGACTCACACGGAGTTTTGAGACAGGTTGTGTTTTTCTTCCCAAAGAAAACCGGGTCTGACCCGACAATCGGAAGTAATGAGACGGATGTGGAGTTCAAGTGCAAGATCGCGGACTCGACTATACACGTGGATTTCAAGCCGCAGAAGATGACAGACCAGTCCGGCCCTGACCTCTAAAGCAGGCGCCGGCACGGCCACAAGTGCTTGCTTCTTTGTCTCGGGCACCCGAATAGGACGCTACCGACGAGGTGAGCAGCTTGATTTCGCGCGGCGTTGGCTCTAAATCGTTAGATTACGCGCAAACAACGCGCACCCGCATCCGGGCCTCAGGCGCGGCTGGGTTCCCTTCGAAACTCAGGGCTGGCGGGATGACAACGTAAAGGCAAGAAACAGGAGAAATGATGATTGTCATGGGGCAAGGCTGAGCCAGCCGCCTACTCCACGGTGAAATCGGCTCCGCGCCAGTCTGTGATTCCCCCAGCCGAATCCTGGGCGCGAACCTCCAGCCGATATGCGCCCTTGGGTAGTTCACGGATGGGAATCGTCCGCGCAACGCGAAACACTCCACTTTCGGGATCTTTGTAAGGGGCTGCGTCAAGAGGGGCGAATTCTGCTTTGACCGTGCGCGTGCCGGAGTCGAGAATTCTCATTTCCACCTTTACGCTTGTGGCCGGCTGTTGCGCCGGCGGTGGTTCATACACTTCGAAGTAGGCAAAAAACTGGCCGTCCTTGGCAAAGCTCGCATCGCCGGCAGGGCCGAACTCGATGCCCTTGCTCACCAGCGGAAGGTACTGTGGCGCGAAATTTGCCGCCGCCGCTTCCTTGGCCGCAACCGCGGCGTCCCGCAATCGCTTACACAGGACCACGGAGCTGAGCGTCAGTTCCTTCCGATCGTAGGGAGCAATTGTCAGCGGCATTTCTGCGAGGCCGAGATTCCACGCATCGCTGAGGACCACCTGGAGCTTGTATTCGCCTGGCGGAAGGTCCATCTGTGTCTGGTAGCTCGTCGGGATCCAGAACGGGTCGGAGGTGCCCAAAGCCACTTCTATGGAGGCGACGTCGGGCTTAATCAAGCCTGCCGCATTGGGAAATGTGAGGGCCAGCGTGTCATTTCCATAGCTGCTGTCGCTCGAGCCCAGATTGGAGGATGATCCGGCGACCAGGTGCGGAATTCCGCCCGATAATTGTGATGTCCCTTTCTCCCAGGCAATGAACTTCGTTCCGCCCTGGTCAAAAGTGGGCCAGTACGAGGGGTAGAGAAGGTCGCTGAAACGCGCCGCAATAGTTCCGTCTGTTCTCCGGACGATGCCCAAGACCGCAATCCTGGCGTAGAGGGTCCAGTTCGACGTGTCCCATTTGCGATACAGATCCTTCCATGGGAACTGCACGCTCACGTCCACACGGGATTTGTCGCCGCTCGTATAGAAAATCCCCGCCTGAAGCGACAACGGTATTTTCCCGCGTTTCTCGGAAGCCGACTTGTGTTCCATTTCTTTCCCTAGATCGGTTTCGTTTAACGGGTCAGTTGGCGTTTGCCCAGTGCAATATTGGTTGCGCGCAAACACGAGCAAATTCGCGCGATCGACCTCGACCTTGATTCGATGGCACCCCTCCGTCGAACTCTTCGGCAAGTACGCAAGCATTTGAAATTCGCGGTTGATGACCGGCACCTTCTTGGCCACGCTGAGTTCGCTCAAGCCCCAGATTCCGCGAGGCGTGTCAGAGGATTGCATGTGCCATCCGAAATTGTCTCGCACCAGCGTCCACCAGGCTCCGAGGTCCATTCGCTGTATTTGCTGCTCGGCGCCGTCCTGAAACAAACGGAAGTCCTTGACTGTGAGGCCGTGTATTTCCGTGACGTCGCAGTCCGTCGGCAAGTAGGGTTGCGTGGCTGGGAGCTTAAAAAAAGCGGCTACGTCCGCGCGAGCGCATGGCATCTCCTGTTTGGGAGCGTCAGCCATTCGTGCCGGGTCGTAAACGAATACAGGAACGACAACTAGGTTCGTTTCGACCGTCACTTTTGGTGGAGTAGCGCCCGCCTGGTCGGAATCGGAAGGCGGACGCGTTGCTTGGGCGAAAGCAGCAGAGGTGGCAAGACAAAACAGGCCCATCCCAGCCAATAACCGACGAACCGACAAATTCCACCTGGCCATCCCGCGCTCACGGCACCTTCCGGCGGGCTGACTCTTCAGCCGTGCGTCCGTGTTCATGAACGCGATGATATCATCGCTGCATTTTACGCTTAATGTGTTTTGCCGTAAGGTCGTGGTCCTACTCAGAAACCTGGAGCGGATCGGCGGTTTCATCGCTGCTCGACGAGCGAATTGCACACCGCGGTCGCAATCGCGTCGTATATCGCCGACCCGACCCCGCCCGCGGGTGGTACGGTGACTTGGCCAGGGCTGAGAAGCTGCTGGGGCGTGAGACGCTCGAAAGGGCCCGTCCACTCTGTAAAGTCCATCGCCCAGATTTCGTCCTTCGGGCGCGCGAGGCGCATGAACCGAGCTGCAACTTCCTCGGCGGAGCCGACTCGCGCTCTCGAACCCACCGAACTGGATGAGTCAACAAGAACTGCGACTGTCACCGCGCCGCTCCCGGCATCGAAGAAGGCGATTTTTTGCAGCTGGCCATCTTCGCGTACGGTGAAGTCATTTGCCGCGAGTCCCGCCACACTGTTTCCCTGTTTGTCTTTCACTTGTACGTTGACTGTCTGCAGATCAACTTCGGAGCGCAGGGCAGTCCCGCTCGACTGTGGAGCCGCAAGTCCTCGGTCGAAATGAGCGGCGCTGCCGAACGAAGGTTCCAGCGGTGGAGACGTCCAGGCTGTCGCCATCACGAGTAATAGGTCGAAGAACAAACCCATAAATACACAGATGATAGCTGATTTCGTGAATAACTCCAATCAAGCAGCCTAGTCCAGGGACGAGTGGACGTGTAGTCGGATAATCGGACGTTTTCCCAATTTTCCGATTTCCGCGTTATCTCTTAACGACGCCGGCCGCGGCAAGAGCTTTTTCCTACACCAGTTACTCGGATCGAACACACTTCTTCGTCGGCGTGAAAAGCAGGAGGGTGAGTTCCAGAAGAAATTAGATTAAACTAGCCTTCTAACGAGGTGCCAGATGCACACCCTGTTCCACGACATCCGGTACGCTGTTCGCGTGCTTCGCCAGAGTCCCGGCTTTGCCGCTGTCGCCGTGCTGACGCTTGCCCTCGGCATCGGCGCGAACAGCGCAATCTTCAGCCTCGTAGATGCCGTGCTGCTGCGCCCGTTGCCGTACCCGCATCCCGAGCAACTCATCGGACTGGGCCAGTGGCGAAATCAGAAGGGCGAAGGCTACATCCAGGTCGGTGTTTCCGCGCCCAATATCGTGGACATCGAAAGCACGGGCCTGTTCCAGCAGGTCGTGTACTACCGCTGGGCTGGTTTCAACATCACCGGCGGCGATCGCCCCGAAAGCGTACAAGGGATCGCGGGTTCAACCGAACTCCTGCCCATGTTCGGCATTCAGCCCTTAATGGGCCGCTTCTTCTCGTCCGACGAAGCGCAGGCTGGGCGCGATCAGGTTGCCATCCTCGGCCACGGCATCTGGAAGAACCGGTACAATTCCGATTCCGCCATCGTCGGCAAGACCATCGATCTCGACGAGCGCCGCTACACAATCATCGGCGTCATGCCCGCATCGTTCCGTTTCACGTGGGACCAGGAAATTGATGTGTTCGTGCCGCTCGTCCTGACGCCTGACGAGCGGAGCGAAGCTGGACGCAGCACCACTCGTGATCTCCAAACGCAAGCGCGGCTGAAGCCTGGCGTCACAATCCCGCAGGCGCAAGCGGCCATGGACGCGCTCGCCATCAATCTCGCCAAGGAATATCCCGACGCTGACCAGGGCTGGGGCATCAAAGTCGAGCCCCTGCACGCCGCCTATTACCGACACATGCGGACGCCGCTGCTGATCATGCTGGGTGCCGTGATGTTCGTGCTGCTGATTGCTTGCGCGAACGTCGCCAATCTGCTGCTCGCCCGGGCCACTCGACGCAAGCGCGAGATCGCCATCCGTATCGCCATCGGCGCTACGCGAACGCGCCTTCTCACGCAATTGCTAACGGAGAGTATCGTCATGGCCGTATTCGGCGGCGGGCTGGGACTCCTGGTCGCTTACGCGGGCGATCGCCTGCTCAGCGTGGCCATGGACCGATACCAGTTGTCGCTGCCCAACGCGAAAATCATCGACATCGATTGGCGCGTCCTCGTATTCAGCGTCGCGGTCACCATCGGCACCGCCGTGATCTTCGGCCTCGCGCCGTCGCTGGCTACGATCAAAACGGACCTGACTGAATCACTCAAAGAAGGCGGCATTAGTACGACCGCCGAGCCCGGCCGGCGTCACCTGCGTAACTCCCTAGTCATTTCCGAAGTCGCGCTCGCCCTCGTCCTGCTGACCGGAGCGGGCCTGCTGATCCGCACCTTCGTCAGCTTGATGAACGTCAATCTCGGCTTCAATCCCTCGAACGCGATCCGCATGGGTATTTCTCTGCCAACCTATCGATACGCCTCCGCGACGCGACAGGCGCTCTTCTTTCGCGATTTGCTCGAGCGCGTCGAGAGCATCCCGGGAGTAAAAGCCGCCGGTGCTATGAGCAACACGCGGATTTTCTTTTTGCCCCAGGGCATGGCCCCTCCCGCGCCCGGACAGGAACCAACCGCAGACTACGACTACGTCACGCCCGGTTATTTTCGTGCGATGGGAATCTCGCTGGTTCAAGGGCGTGAATTTTCCGCAAGCGATTCGGAGGGCGCAGCCCCGGTCGCCATCGTTAGCGAGACCGTCGCCGATCGTTACTGGCCGCATTCGAGTCCCCTGGGCAGCCATTTCAGCGTCATTTCGCGCGTCTACTCCGGCGAATCAGCGGGCACGTCACCGTTGTTCGAAATCGTAGGCGTTATGAAAGATGTCCGCGGTGACGATCTCTGGCAACCAAACCCCGATATTTACGTTCCCTTCGCGCAGCATCCGGATCCCCGGGTTGTGCTGACCGTGCGCACGGCCGTCCCGCCCCTCGACGTGATGCCCGCTATCCAAAACGCGGTTTGGGCACTGGATTCCGAGCAGCCGCTGAATCGCATCTTCACGCTCGATCAAGTCGTGTCGGACACGTACGGGGCCATTCGCTTCCCGATGATCCTCGTCTGGATTTTCGCCGCGCTGGCCCTGCTGCTTTCGGCCGTGGGAATCTTCGGAGTCATGTCCTACACGGTCAGCCGGCGCACTCAGGAGTTGGCCATTCGCATGGCTCTTGGCGCCAACGGACGCCAAGTATTGCTATTGGTACTACGTGAGGGTCTCGGCTTAGCGCTGGTCGGCGTCGCCGTAGGGCTGATTGCAGCGCTCGCGTTGAGCCAGCTCATGACTGACTATGTCTACGGCGTCAAGGCAACCGACCCGCTCACCTTCGCGGGTGCAGCCGTCGTGCTCGTCACCGTCGCGCTTGTCGCCAGCTACGTTCCAGCCCGGCGCGCTACTCGCGTCGATCCCATTGTGGCGCTGAGACACGAGTAATTCCCATGGTTTGCACCAGTCGGTTAGACTCTGTCTGCGGACTCATTTTCCACTGCTCTCATGCTTCGCGCAGCGCGACGAGCGGATCGAGTCGGCTTGCACTCTTTGCCGGCAGATAGCAAGCCCCGAACGCCACCACGAGAAGAACGAGCGTTGCACCTACAATGCTGACCGGGTCAGCGCCGCTCACTCCATAGAGGACCCGTGAGAGCGCGCGTCCTACGAGCAGCGCAAGAACTAACCCGACGGCCGCTCCGCCCAGGACGACTGCCATGCCTTGACGAAGAATCAACAGCGCGACTTGGCCCTCACCCGCCCCCAAAGCCATTCGCACGCCAATTTCCCGCCGCCGCTGGCTCACGGAGTACGCCATGATTCCGTACAAGCCTACCGACGCAAGCCCTAGCGCGAGGAGTCCGAAGACTCCCAGCATACCCACACCAATCTTCGCCCCCCAAAGCGCCTGATCGATCACCTTGGTTCCTGTGCGAATGTCCTCTACCGGCAACCCGGGATCCATGCTGTGAATTTCGCCCTGTACGGCCGAAAGGATCGTGGATGGATCACGCTCGGTCCTAACGTAGAGAATCATATCGTCCGAGTAGTTCTGCCGCAGGGGGACGTACGCGCAGGGTTGGGGCGGTTCGCCGAGAGACCCATAATTGGCAGTTTTCACGACGCCGATGATCTTTAGCAAATGCTTTCCGCCGGGCAATTCAAACCGCTTTCCGAGCGCATCCTGGCCGGGCCAATGCGTCGCCGCCATCGTGTCGTTAATGATGGCGACCGGATCGGAATTATGCTGCTCATCCCGGGTGTCGTCCTGAGTAAAGTCGCGGCCTTCGCGAAACGGAATTCCCATGGTCGAGAAATAGTCCAGATCGATCGTGTTCACCACCGCCGAGATGGCTTCAGATTTGGCGCGCTGCTCCTGACCTTCAATTACAATGCCGGTCTGTTTGCGTGCCCAGAGAGGCAGGCTCGACGCCCAAGTGACCGAGGAGACTCCGGGCACGCGAGCAACGCGGTCGCGTGCGTCCTTATAAAACTGGTCGGTTCGCTGCTGGCTGTATCCGGCTTGTCCCGGGTAGAGCATGAACAAGGCGAGATGAGCGGTCTGGAATCCGGGATCGATCGTGTACTCGCGCTCGATGCTGCGCAGGAAGAGACTGGCGACGACGAGCAGCAGTAGGGAAGTGGCAACCTGTCCGGCAAGCAGTACGTTCGCCAGGCTGACGCGGCCGCGAGTTCGTCCGACTGTGCGCGTCTCCTCCTTGAGTGCGTCGGAGACGGATGCGCGTGAAGATCGGAGCGCGGGCACGATGCCGAAGATGAATCCAGTGAGCAACGACACGGCGAATGCAAAAACGTAGACGTTGGCGCTGATTTTCAGGTCGAAGAGATTTTGTGCGTATTCGACGGGACGCAGGGACATGAGAAGCTGACATCCGACATAGGCAAGCACGAGCCCGAGGACGCCGCTCATAAGGCCCAAGAGAACGCTTTCGGTGAGCAGTTGACGCAACAAACGGACGCGCCCGGCTCCTAGGGCCATGCGCACAGCGATTTCCTGGCGTCGAACGGAGGCGCGAGAGAGAAGCAAATTGGCGACGTTGGAGCAGGCAATGAGCAATACGATTCCCACAATGGCCATCAGCAAGGCGCTTCCGAGCACGACACCTTGACGCTCGGGACCGAACGCGGCCTCGGTCAACGTTCTGAGCGCCAGACGCTGACCCTGATTGGCGTTCGGATACTCCTTCTCCAAAGCGGAACCGATGATTTTCATCTCGGCCTGAGCCTGGGCGAATGTAGTTCCGGGTTTGAGGCGGGCGATCCCAGTAAATACGGGCATCGTGCGATCGCTGAGGGCGCTCTGTTGCTGCGCGGGCAACAACTGCTGAGCCATCATGGCAGGCACCCAAAGGTCAGGCCCAAAAACAGCGTAAGCACCTTTGAAACCCTTGGGAGCAATTCCCACGATTGTGAAGGTGGTGTCATTGAGTTTGATCGTTCGTCCGAGGATATCCGGCACGCCGCCGAAGCGCGTTTGCCATGCTCCGTAGCCCAGGACAACTACGGGAGCCGCTCCCGGCGTACCGTCTTCACTTGGCAAAAAGTAACGCCCCATGAACGGCTGGATTCCCAGCGTATCGAAGTAGCTGGCGCTGGTGAGTTCCATGAAAACGCGGTGCGATACGCCTTGGTCGGTCATAGTGACGGCCAACGGATTTGAATGCCCGGCCACGTCGCTGAACGAGTGTGCTCGCTCTGTGACATCTCTCAGGTTCAGAAAAGAAAGAGGCTGCAAGTCGCCCGATTGCGCCGTCTTCTTGGCACCGGTCGTATCGATCGCTACTAGTTCCGAAATGCTGTTCACCGGGAGGGGATTCAGCAGAAACGTGTTGACGATTGTAAACACGGCCGTATTCGCGCCGATTCCCAGCGCCAGCGTGAGGCACGCGACAATAGTGAACACAGGATTTTTGCGTAGCATGCGCGCGGCATAGCGCAAGTCCTGAAGCAAGTCCGAGATCCATCTCCCGGTGCTTATTCCGCCCTCAGGCAAAGGCTCCCGATAAGAGGTTCGCTCTGAGGACCGCAGTTCCGCGGAGAGGTCGCCCGAGTCGAGTTCACGCACCACGTCCTGAACAGCCTGTTCTTCACTGAGGCCTTGTGCCCTCAATTCGTCATACATGTGTTGAAGATCGCCCGAAAGCTCCTCGACGATTTCAGCTTCACGTTCGGGCCGAAGTTTTATCCCGGTCAAACGTTTCCTCACTTCCTCTTTCCATTCACGCATGTTCCACTCCTGCCACTCGGTCCACTGCTCCTACAAATTCCTGCCATTTCTTGCGCTGCTCTGCCAGAACCCGCTGGCCGTCGGCTGTGAGCCGGTAGTAGCGGCGGCGTCTTTGATTCGGCTTTTCCACCCAGCGCCCCTGGATCCAGCCGCGTTTCTCGAGGCGGTACAAAAGCGGGTAGAGCGAGGCGACATGGAAGTGCAGCGTCCCGCCCGAGCGGGAGTCGAGCAGCTTACCAATGTCGTATCCGTGCCGCGGCTGGGCGTCGAGCAGCGACAGAATCAAGAGTTCCGCGCTGCCTTTCTTCCACGCGTTTTCAACTGTGATGGCCATATATGTCGCTGCCATATATCAATACGCAAGAGCAATGCACAATATTTCATGGTAAGCAAAGATTTTTGAAACTGCTGCGATGAGGGCACGAGGAACTGGGAAGGACGTACTCGGCTCTGAATCAACTTCCCGAGGCGCAACAGGAACTGGAGAAGGCGCGCACTGGCGCCAACGTGGCGAGTGTGCATTTCAAGCTGGGGCAGGTGTACCGAAAGCTTGGTGTGATGGATAAGGCAAAGATCGAATTTCAGAAGGCCGAGGAATTGAACGGGACGCATTCGTCGGACAAGCCGTCGAATTAGAGTTTTCCCCCGCCGAACGAAGACGGCCCGGCGTGAGCGGGTGCCCCTCCGAAGGTTTTTGGTGTTCCTCCCACCCGGCCGGGACTTGACAGGCGCGTTCGGAGCGCGACATGCTGTGTGCCTACGCAGAAAATGAAACGCGAATATGCCACGCCCGCCACGGCGAGCAAGCCGGTGCTACGTTTAAGCTTGATAAGGATGCAGGTGGTCCTGTTGGCAATGGCGTGGATGTGCGCGTGGGGCAGGCGAAGGGGCAGCAATCGGCACCGGCGACACAGGAAGCTGCCGGCCGAACTGCAGCAGGCGAGGTCACTCGCGGACGCAGGCGGTGCGACGCAAGCCGAAGCGCTGGTGCGGCAGTTTCTGCAAGGGCACGAAGATTCAGCGGAGGGGCACTTTCTGCTGGGGTACATTTTGTTCCGGGAAATACAGACGGAGGCGCGAGCGAAGGGCACGATGCGATATGGCGTTGATGCCTCACTGGCCCAATTTCGCGATGCGCATGCGAAGGCTTCGCTGGCGGAGTTTACGGAGGGCGCGAAGTATCACGAGCCGACCGCATTCGATCTGAAGATCGTGGCCGAGGATTACGTTTTGCTCGATGATTTCGCGGATGCGGACAAGTGGATGACGCGCGTAACCGAGTGGAATCCCAAGGACTCGGATGCCTGGTACAACCTTGGGACGAACAAAGTACACGGAGAACAGGTTCGAGGAGGCGATTCACGCTTTCGAGCAGTGCCTGAAGCTTGACCGAAGAACGTGAAGGCGGAGGACAATCTTGGATTGTCCTATTACGGGCTGGGCCGCGCGGACGACGCGCTCGCGGCGTACAAGACGGCCATCGAGTGGCAGTCGCGAGGCGGCGCAGAAAGATCCGGAACCGTTGATCGATCTTGGCACGCTCTATCTCGAGCAGAATCGTCCGAAGGATGCGCTGCCGTACCTCTTGGAAGCGACGCGGGTTGCCCCGGAGGACGCGAAGGGTCACGAGAAACTTGGGAAGACGTTTTCACAGCTCGACGAGTTGCCAAAGGCTCAGAGTGAACTGGAAAAGGCCGTGGCGCTTGCGCCGAAAGTGGCCAGCTTGCATTACATGCTCGGGCAGGTGTATCGAAGGAAGGGCTCATGGACAAGGCGAAAGCCGAGTTCCAGCGCACCGAGGAGCTCAACGGCACGCATTCTTCGTCGCAAAAAACCATGGAGTGAAGCGATTCGGAGAATGAACTCTACTGAGGCGGCGGGTTCTGGTCCTTGTTTTGCATTACCTGCTGCGCGCGAGCGGCATTGGCGGCACGGCGCTTTCTCTCGAGCTTGCTGAAGAGTTGCATTTCCGCCTGAGCTTGTTGCGTACGGCCCGAGCGAGCGATAGGCCTGAGCCAGCAGAAAATGAATATTCGGATCATCGGGGATGCCTGCGTTCGGCGGCCTGCGAGATCGGGCAAGGCGTCCTGAGCACGGTCCATCCTTAAGAAGGCCCGTGCGCGATCCCGGCGAGCATCGGCTAGATTAGGGCAGATCGCAACTGCCTTGTCTTCCTCGGCCGAACGCCGCCTGCGGATCTCCGTGCTGTTCGAGGATGATGTCGCCGAGTTTATAGTATGACGAGCAGCTCCTGGGATCGTTGGCAAGTTCTGCCTGAAACTGTTGAGTTGCAGCATCCCACTGTGAAATCGACCAGTACGCGTTGCCTAGCTTGTAGTGGGTGCCCGGTTGTTGCGGGGCCATCTCGACGGCTTTTTTGTACTCGATGATCGCACCATCGAAATTGTTCATGCCCTCCATGATTTCGCCGGAAACTTCGTGCGACGCAGCACGGAGTCGGGATCAATTTCGCGGAGTTTGACGAGCGCCTCCTCCGAAAGCTGCATGTAGACTTTTCCAAGCTGATACCAGGCTTCCTGGTTCTTCGGATCACGATGGGTGATCTGTTGGAAGTGACTCGCCGCCGCCTCGGGCTCGCCGAGTTTGACGAGGTCGTTCGCCAAGCGTCAGTTCGACGTTCGAATCCTTCGGGTTGGCGCGCAGAGCCGCTTCGAGCCGCGTGCGCGCATTCGGGTAGTCGCCCATTTCGTAGAGCGAAATGCCCAGCAGCGCCGACGCTGAGGGCATTTTCGGATCGATCTTCAGACCCTTCTCAAGAACGGCCGACCGCCTTCTCGTATTCGCGCTGGCGCAGGTACAGCGAGCCGAGATTGTTGTAGGCGGCCGCAAGTCCCGGAGCGATCTGCAGAATGGACTCGTACTTGGCGATGGCTTCGGCCTCATCGCCGCGCGCTTCGGCAGCCTGGGCTTCGGCATAAAGCTGTTCGACGCGAGGGTCGGTTTCAGGCGATTTCGATTGAGAGAGAAGCCTCGTTGAGACGCAGAAAATCAAGAGAGTGCTTGAAAGCAGGGCAAAAGCACAGGCTCGCAAACCTTGAGTGCACACACTCCAACCCGATTTCATAAGCGCGATTTTACACCTCGTAAGGCGGTTTCAAATCGCATAAGTATCCATTCTTCGTCGCTCTTTTTGCTTGTAGATCGGCTGATCTCGGAGCATCATTCGCCCGGGAACCCAGCCGATTTTCTTGTGCCTTTAGATGTGATTCGCAATGCCGTTGAAAATGGCGCGAAGCATGTGCTACGCTGCCGCCAACTTTTTGGGTGACGTGTCTGTTGGGTTGAATTCAGGGTGAGCCGTTCTATGCAAGCCACTGAGGGTTCTCCCGAAACTCTGCGGTTTGGCGTTTATGAGGCGGATCTTCGTGCCGCCGAGCTCCGCAAGCACGGCGTCCGAATCAAACTCCAGGAACAGCCGTTCCAGATCCTCGCGTTGCTGCTGAAGCGTCCGGGCGAGCTCGTAACCCGGGAAGAGCTGCGTCAGGAGCTTTGGCCCGCCCACACGTTCGTCGACTTCGATCGCGGCCTCAACAAAGCCATGACGAAACTGCGTTCTGCGCTCGGAGATTCCGCCGAATCGCCGCGCTATGTTGAGACGCTGCATCGGCGCGGATACCGCTTTCTGGCGCCGGTAACGGAACATCACGAAGATTCGCATCAGTTTTTCAGCGGCTCACGTGGAGACGACGGAGCAAACGGCAGAGGAGCGCGCCAACACGAGAGTCGCGCTGCTTCGCACCCGCAAATCGAGAGATCGACATCGGGACTGGGTGGTACATCACAAGAATCTCGCCGTGACATCGGCCGTTTTGGTGATCTTCGTCGCCGGACTTCTCTATCTGCGCATTTACCATCCCAGTCGTGTTCGGCGGTTCCGCAGGTGAGTTTGGGCCACGGCGGTCAGTTGCAGTCCTCGGATTCCGGAATCTGTCGGGCAATACGCAAGACGCGTGGCTGTCGACAGCTCTCTCCGACTGGCTAATGACCGAGCTATCGGCGGGCGACCAGTTGCGTATGATTCCTGCTGAAAGCGTCGCCCGCATGAGGATCGAGCTTCCGTTGCCGGATGTTGACACTCTCAGCCGCGACAGCCTCGTTCGGATTCGCAAGAATCTCGGAACCGACTACGTCGTCGCCGGATCCTACGCCATGCTCGGCAGCGACTCGGGCGGGCAGTTGCGCCTGGACCTGCGTCTGCAGGACGCTCGCACAGGCGAGACGGTGGTTGCGGTTTCCGAGAGTGGCACGGAATCGCGGCTGTTCGGCCTTGTCGCGGACGCCGGCGAGGAGCTCCGCTCAAAGCTCGGCGCTGGCGCGATCACTACGGAACAGGCGGCGGAAGTAGCCACGGCTCTTCCGTCGAAGTCGGAGGCCGCTCACCTTTACTGGGAAGGCTTGGCGCAGCTTCGCGTTTTCAACGCGCTTGCGGCTCGCGATCTACTGCTACGGGCGGTGGCCGCCGAGCCGTCGTACGCGCTTTCGCACTCGGCGCTTGCTACCGCGTGGGTTCAGCTTGGATACGACGCGAATGCAAACGCAGAGGCCAAGAAGGCTTTTGACCTCTCGGGGAATTTGTCGCGCGCGGAACGATTGCTCGTCGAGGCGCGCTATCGCGAGACTTCGCGCGACTGGGAAAAAGCGATCGAGATCTATCGAGCGCTTTTCGAATTCTTTCCGGACAATTTGGACTACGGTCTTGCGCTGTCGGCTGACCAAGTGAACGCGGGCAAGGGCAAGGAAGCACTCGCCACAGTCGCGGCTTTGCGCAACGTCCCTGCTCCCGTTAGCGACGATCCGCGTATCGATCTTGCAAATGCGCGCGCGGCAGAATCGCTCGGCGACTTCAAGACGGTTCAAGCATTCGCCGCGCGCGCCGCCGAAAAGGCAAAAGCATCCGGCGCATCGCTTCTCCTTGCGCGAGCCCGGCTCGACCAGGCGTGGGCGACCGAGAATCTCGGGCAGTTTGATGCCGTCGATCTCCTGATCCAGGAGGCAAAGCAGCTCTATGAAGCTGCCCACGACCGAAAGGGCGTTGCCGATGCCGTAACCACGGGTGCTATCGCTCTTTGGAAGAAAGGTGACTATCTGGGCGCGAAGAAGGGATATGAAGAGTCCCTTGCTCTGTACCGGGAATTTGGGGGTCAGCTAAACGTCGCGAATGAATCCGACAATATTGCGGACGTTCTCCTTGGTCTGGGCGACTTGAACGGTGCCCGCAAGAACTACGAAACAGCGCTTTCGATCTATCGCGAAATAGGGCATCCCGATGGCGTACCGCTTGCGAAGAATGGCCTCGGTGACGTGTTCCTGACGCTCGGCATGCACGAGGAGGCGAAGAAAATGTACGAGGAATCCTTCGAGGCCTGCCAGCAAATCGGCGATCGCAGCAAGGCGGGCGTCGCCCTTTCAGGACTTGGACGCGTGTACCGGATGGAGGGCGACCTCGAAGCAGCTCGGAAAACCGAAATGCGCGCAAAAGAAATCTTCGACGAAATTGGCGACAAGTCTCAGTCGATGGAATCGCAGCTGTTGCTGGCTGAGATTCTTCTTGACGAAGGTAAGAACACGGCTGCCGGTTCGTCCGCGAGGGACGCCGCGAACGTCTTCGAACAGACCCGCGCGAAGAAGGACGAGGCGGCGGCATACCTCCTCTCTGTCTCGCGCTTTGCTGGCGCAGGGCAGACTCGTCGAAGCTCGACGCCACCGTCGAAAAGGCCGTCGCAGCAGCCGAATCAGTCGCACTATCGCGAACTTGAGATGCTTTCGTCGATGGCGGCGGCGCGCGTGCGAGCCGCTTCGGGAGACGCTGATGACAAAGCGAAAGCCACGGAGCGCCTGAATAGTCTGATCGCCGAAGCGACATCGGCGGGATTCGTCAGCGAAGTCGTATGGAAGGCCGGCTGGCGCTCGGAGAGATCGAAGTGGCCTCAGGCAACAAGGCTGCCGGCGTTGCGGAACTCCAGACTCTCGAGAAAGACGCCGCTACCAGGGGTTATCGCTTGATCGCGCAGAAGGCCGCTGCCGCGCGCCATACAATCGAACAGACAGCCCTCCAGGGAAGTTAACCTCGCATTCAGAAATTCGATTCTTCCGCTGATCGACTTCTGATGTCTACTAGCGTCTGCGCTGGGGCCCGAGCGCGCCCTTGCCGCGTGCCGGCTGAAACTACCTCAAAGGCCTGCCGGGGCGGGACTGGCCCGCCCCGGGTCTGGGTGAATCACCGCACCTTTGCCGAAAACAGCGGTTCGATCGAGTCTTCGGTCATAGTGACGGCAAGCACGATGACGTCGCGGTTGTTGGTCAGCGAGAAACTCTCGACAGTCTTTCGCTTGTCCAGGACAAAATAGTAGGCATAGAGGTTGAAGGTACGGTCATCCTGCGACCCGTCGAAATAATCTCGATACGGCATCGCCACTGCAACTGCCTCTCCCGGGAAGTTTTGCGGCGTGAACCAGTCGCTGAAGTTCTGCTGAAACACCGCGCTGGTTCCATCTGTGTAGTTCACGGTTACAGTTTCCGTCTGGCTGCCTTGAACGCCAGTGGCCAGCAGTCGCAGCGCTCCGTAGTGATGCTGTGGCAGCGCTATGGGCAGGCCAGTTGCGCTGACGCCATCAGGGGCGTTCGTCGGCCCAAACGTGAACCGGACAAGGTCGAGCACCCGCAAAGGAGCGAGGAGATTTGCCGAGTACGCGGCGCCGCCTCCATCCAACCCACCCGAGCTTGAGAACATAGTTCCGTCTGTGACGATGCCAGACACGTTATATGCCGCCGACAGATTCACTGGGTCTCCAAAGCCTCGTATCTTCACCGCAGCGCTCACTTCGAGAGTGATCGTGGCTGTTTGTGTGATGTGGCCCGACTTCCCTGTGACCGTCACGGAGAAGGGGCCTGTCTGCGTTTGGACCAAGGCTAAGAATACTAGCGTGCTCGTTGTAGTTGTGCGCTCGGGATTGAAAAAGGCCAGCACGCCCTTCGGCAATCCGGACACCGACAGCGACACCTGGCCAGTGAAGCCGTTCACCGGGGCAATCGTGATCGTGCCGCTCGCGGTCGAGAGCTGGTTGATGAATACATTGCTTGGTGTCTGGAGCGTGAAGCCCGGAAGGGCTAGAGTCACGTAGACAGCATGGCTCAAGCCTCCGCTTGTGCCGGTGACGACGATCTCGAAATCTCCTCCGGGTGTCAGGCTCGTGGTAGAAACGCTTAGCGTGGCAGCAGGGCTCGTCGGCGTCACGGTTGTTGTGTTGAGGCTAGCCGCCACACCGGCAGGCGATCCGAGAACCGTCACCGCTAGATCCACCGTCCCGGTGAAGCCACTTACCGCACTCAACGTGATCGTCGTAGTTGCCGTCGCCCCCTGGGTTGTGTTCAACGTGGTCGGCGACGCGCCGAGCTGAAAATTCGGACCGGTTGGCGCAGGGCCAAGTGCATCAAGCAGCCCAGAACCGTTCGGAGAACCCCAGCCAGTCACAAGATCGTAACCCACGACGTCCGAGAACAGGTCGGGGCTGCCGCTGTTGAAGTTATTTCCGCTAGTGATGTCGTGGAAGGCGTTGTTGTAGTTTGCCGTTTGGCCGAGCGCGTAAATCGTCGGATTCAAGAAACCGATGAGACTGCCGTTGGCCTGCTCATTCGCCAGCGCCAAAAAGCCCGCCCACCGCGGTCCCGCAAGGCTGGTTCCCCCGACTCCTATGAAGCATCCACCATTCGCGCAGAAAAAATTGTCCGTGTTTGCTTCCGCCGCGACGTCGGGGATGTTCCGCAATGCCGTTGACCCTTGGTTCGATCCGTTGATGACTGGCGCTTGATAGCTCGGGATCGCGAGACCGTTCGTGCTGAATCCGCCGCCGCTGCCGATCCAACCCGTTTCCGATAGCCACGTTCCGCCTGGGCCATTGGTCGTCAGATCTGTTCCGCCGGCGGCGGTGATGTAGGGATCGTCCGCGGGATAGAAAATGCAACCATTGAGGTTATTGAAATCCGCGCAGTCGGGGGGATTTCCGAAGTAGGCGCCTCCATCTCCAGACGCAACGAACAGATTCTGCCCCTGCGCCGCGAACTCCTGGAATATTGGCTCATCCGATGCAGGATCGGCTGGAAGAAATCCGAATGAACAGCTCAACTGTTTGGCCACGTTGTCCGTTGCCATCTGGTTGAACATATCGGTATCGTTGTTGCCCTCATAAACGATTACGGCCGATAGCGCAGGCGCCATCGAGATCGACTGTTGGATGTCAATTACCTCTTCGCCGTCGTCACAGCCCGCGCCGCAAATCGGGCTAACCCCATCCAGTATCACGTTGACGATCGGAACATTGAGAGGCTGACCGATAAAGCTGAAGTAGGCTTGAACGTCGCTCAGATTGTAAGGTCCAAACTCAAACAGCCCCACCGCCTGTCCCGTACCCGTCAGTGTCGTGCCCGGCGCATAGGCCGCCCTCATGTCACTCCCTAGAAAGAAGCCATCTGGACCGGAGCCGGTCTGGTTGCTGCGTACGACCTCGCTCTTCTGCGCGTACTTCAAACCCATCGGACGCGGCGGCTCAAAGTTATTGAGGCCGGATATCCCTTGGATCGGCACGCCCGCGTCGACGGAAGGCTCCTGGTCTGGAGCGTAAAAGGTGCGATTTTCGGTCGGGTGCTGATAATTGTGCATCGTCACGTGGAAAGCCTCTTCGATTTGGCTGACCGTGCCGCTCACGTCCAAGACCAAGCGATTGGACGCCTGATTCGTCACCGTAAGCCCGTGTGACTTGGCGAAATCAATCGCCTTCTGATAGTCGTCCGTCGTGGGGCCAAATTGCTCCGTGAACTGTTGAACAGAGAGAAATTGGCGGTACCGCGGGCTGGCGGGGTTGTAGAGATCCTGCAGGAGGATCTGGAGCGCACCGGCGTTTCGCAAACGCAGCGTCAACGCCAAATTCATGCGTTGCGATGCAGGCAAGGGGCCGACCAGATGCGCGGTTGGCGACGCCGAAATCTTCGTGGGGAGCGCTTGCCGCTGCTGCGCTGATGCGCGCCTTGCGAACAAAAGTGATGCTGCCGCACACGTTACCAAAATCAAAAGCATTGCAGACGAGATTCTCTTGTGATTCATAGGTTGTCTCCCTCACCCTTGAACGAGGACATTACTGCTCGTTAATTCGTTCCAACGTGTCGTAGAGCGGTTTAGCCGGACTCACTTCCCGCGGCTCATCTGCCACCGTGATCGCCATGACACGGATCTTGTCGTTGTCGGGCAAAGTCAGCGTCTTTGCGCCGGCAGGAAGATCGATCGCGTACGCGAATAAGTAGGAGTAGGAATATGCTTCGTTCTTGCCATCGGCAGTGTGGCGATGGTCGGAATACCATGCGACGGGCGCTCGCTTGATAAAGCCCGGAGTGATCTGCCCGGTGAATTCCATCACAGTTTCGGTTTTCGGCGCATCGGGAGGAGGTGTATACCCCGCGGGATAGTGAACCGGGACTTCTTTGTGGTTCCAAGAGCGATTGTCCCATTGGCCGATGAAGCCGCCCCAGTCCTCGATATTGAGCTGCACGGAAGTATCTCCGGCACGGAAGGTTGCGTTCTGATCGCCGTCTGAGGAAGCGGCCAGCACGTACACACGATTGTATTTTCCCGCCGGGAGCGCAATCGATTGGCCGTGCGCGGCAACGGCGTCGGGCTTCCCGGTGTCCGCTGCCGGCAGTTTGAAGTGGATTCCTGCGTAGTCGATCTCGGTGGGAAGCATTTCGGCGGCGAGGGCTTCACCAGCAGCGTTGAAGCCACCCTGGGATTTCGTATCGACTTTGCTGGCAGCGGCGACGTCGTAAGTCAGCGTGACGGGTCGTGACTCCGGCGCCGCGAGCTTGGCGCGGGGTGGCGCCAACTTCACCGCAAACGTCCGAGGTTCGTACGGGCCGAAGCTGGTGACCAGCTCGCCGGCCGCGACCGTAGCTGCGCCGAGAGGCTGCTCCTGGCCGTTCACCTCGCGCGCTGCGCTGACGGAAGCGCCGAACGCCACGCGGACGTTGTGTTGCGGCTCGCCGCTCAGCTCGACGAGGCGCACGATCATCTCATCGCTGTCCTCCGCTTTCTTCAATCCGAGGACGCGAACGCGGGTGTTATTCACCTTCAGCAGCGAAAAGCTCTTGCCCAGCCCGCCGGTGTGCTTCGTGGTTTCGAACGCGATGAGCGGCTGGTTCAAGCGCCAGGCTTGCCAATCGGTTTGACTCTGCCGCCAATCCGCGGCGTGCCCAGCGAGACCGTAGACGAATTCGTGATGGCCCCAGTCCTGCGAGGTTTGGTCGCTGTAATCGTGTCCGTTGCCGGTGCCGAGGCCGGGAGTGTAGAGCAGGGTGAGGCGCAGAGTTTTGTCGTCGGGTTTGTCCGAGCCGTATTTGCAATCGGAGAGAATGGTGACGCCATAGGTGCCGCGCTGATCGGTCAGGTCAAACCACTGGTGCGAAGGGAACTCGAACTTGCGATCGTAATCGTTGGTGCGCGCGATGGTGCCCACGTCCCAGTTGTAGGTGGCTTCGGGATTCGCTGCGGTCAGCGGAAAGGTGGCCTTTAGTGCGGCGGACTCGGTATGCCAGTCGATGCTGTTGCCGAATTCAACGCGGTTACCCGCATCGCCCGCCGAAAGCCGAATCGTCTGGACGAATTTCGATCCTTCGGTCTCGCGCCCGATTTCAATGGCGACGCGCACCGGCCCGTTTTCGACCACGCGGACCTTTGCCGGCCCTTGCACGTACCCGCGCGGCGGTTTCTGCTGATCCGCCCAGTCCATGTTCCATGCGGGCCAGTCGTGCGGCTTTTCGGTCTGGAACGCGAGGCGCGCGGGAGCCGAGAGCAACTCGTGGCTTGATTTGCTTGTCGAAGATGCTGGCGACGTCGCCATTTTCGTCGATCTTCACCACGTAACGCGAGTTTTCAAGTTGTGATTCAGTCGCGCTCAGATCGGAGCTCGACGCCGCGGGCTGGTCGGAAGGCCGAACGTCGTAAACGGCGAAGCCAACCGACGGAACTTTGGCGACGAACAGAACCTTCGCGGAGCCGTTTTCTCCGGGCTCGAGCTGAGAGAGTGTGTCTTTGCCGTCCGGCCCCACCACGCGAACTCCGCTCGGCATGCTGCCGCCGAACGAAACGTTCGCTTCCACCACGTCCTCGCGTTCGATATTGAGAGGGTTGTACACGACGAGAGCTGTGCCTTGCCCTTCTGTGTTCATGCCCGATGCGACGCCTTCGGTTGCGCTCGTGAGCACGCACGGAGAACTGGTTCAGCGCGATCACATCGTCGTTCCACGAGAAATTGTAGGCTTGCGGCGTGGCGGTGCCGGCCATGATGTCGTGGAACTGGCCGCCCATCACGAGCGTCCACGCATCGTTCAAACGCTTTTGCGGATAGGCCCTCACGCCGAGCCACTCGGCGGCCACCGAGGCTTCCTCGGCCGCTTGCGCGAGCAGTTCGTTCTTGCGATTCCACCGCTTTTGATAGGCCTCGGACGTGAGGGAGCCGGCCGAGTGATTCGTCAGCTCAAATTCACCCTGGTAGTGCTCGAAGGTGAGCGGCCTCGCTCGGGCTGATGTCGAGAAACATCTGATCCGCTTTGGAGGAGACCACGCGCAGCGGACCTTCGCCCACTTGGACCGGGGCTGGATTCATTTTGGCAACTCGCTCGCGGTATTGCGCGAACCTCTCGCCTGGTTTCCGCGGGGGCGGGAGCGTAGCTTGGCCCTTGTCGACGATTGCTTCGAGAGCTTTCACCGAATTTTCTTCCGGCGAGCCCCCGACGTCGCCTGTACCGTAATAATGATAGTCGGCAAACAGACCGGTGGCCTTTCCGTCGAGATTGACGCGCTTCACCCACTCGGGATCGCTGCTCAAATCCGTCGTGACGTTTCCGCCATAACTGCCCGGATTGAGCGCGGCGATTACGCCGTGGCCATCCGGGCCCGATCCACATCCCCACGTTGAACGGAATGCCCACTGGAGTGTCCTCGGGAGAAACACCCGGCCCGCCCGGCGCCGAGGATCCCCACGTAAGTTTCTGCGTGGAAAAGCCCTTGACGCCGGAGTGGGCCAGGATGCTTGGGAGCGAGGAAGGAAATCCAAAGCAGTCGGGCAGCATGTACTCGGCGCTGTATTTGCCGAATTCGTGGCGATAAAACTCGTTGCCGTACAGGACCTGCCGAAAGATGGATTCGGCGGAGGGCGAGTTGACGTCGCTCTCTTCCATCGACGAGCCCGCCGGGAACCAGCGGCCTTCTGCGATGTACTTCTTCAGCTTTGCGTAATCGGCGGGATAGTACTCCTTCATGAAGCGATAGCGATTCGCGCCGCTAAAATTGAAAATGTAGTGCGGATATTTTTCAATCAGTTTGAAATTGTCGTGCAGCGTGTTGGCGATGAATTCGTTGATGACCTGCGGATACTCCCAGCGCCATTCGCGTGTCGAGGTGCGCATAGCCGACCACGTAGAGCGTCGGATCGTTCGCGAGATCCGGGCGCGGCGATTTCTTCGCTTCTGGCGTCGCAGGCTTCGCCGGTTCGGGGGCGGTCGCTTTCGTTGCAGGCGGTCTGCGTTTGCGCGTTCGCGGCGCTTGCGAGGCCCAAGACACAGAACAGCGCGACCAGGCGCATAGTCCCGAACAGCGCGAACCTGAAGCCCCGTGGCGAGGTTTGCTTTGCGAGCGTTGCGGCTGCCTTCATTGGAGTCCTCCGATTGCGTCGTCTGTAGCTCGATCAGGAGGGATGCCACGCTCGTCGTGATGCGCCATGACGCGCAAGGCTGTCTCAGAGAACGCGCTCTGCACTCTTAGGCAGGTCCTGCAGGCTTGTCAATGCACTGGCAGGTGGTCTATCAATTCCCGGATACCACACGCATTCTAATGGAGATAGCAGCCTTTCTTCCCCATGTTTTTGGACGCCAAAGGCGGCTGATAATCCGTCCCACAGGCTCGAACTCGCAGGGGATCAAATCCGTGGGAGAAAATCCTCGGCTCCATCCAGAACGCCTCCTCGCTATCCTCGATCTACTTTTTCTTGGCACTCAACACTCACGTTGCACACTCATGTTTTTTCGAGTTCGCGCTGGCGTCTCGGGCGAATCCATTGCACTTGTCCGGAAACTTGGTAACGCGAAATCCTGGGTGGATTTGCTTGCGAGAACGAGCCCATCGCGAGCCCGTGCAATGAGAAGAACTGGGGTGAGCGATGGGATTTGAACCCACGACCCTCGGTGCCACAGACCGATGCTCTACCAGCTGAGCTACGCTCACCTTCGGATACCGCCAGTTTACGATATGTTCTTCCATTTGTCATCGGGCGGCACAGCTGCGGTGGGGACCCCCTCCGGTGCGAAGGGCTCGCGCGCAAAGGAGTCGTGCGACGCTACACCACATTTCGGCACTCGATCGCGACTCCACGTGCAACCACACTGGCGAATTGATATAGAATCGGCGAAAGATCTGGGTCCCGATGGAGTCCGGTCGATGAGCCATCCTCGATGCCTCACACTCCTTCTTGTCCCTTCTTTTGGCGTCCTGTGCTGGGGCCAGGACGGCGACGAGCATGCCGAAGCGGCTCACCAATCAGGACATCATCAGCATGACGCAGTTGGGCCTCTCCGAAGACGTGATCATCGCGAAGATTCGCGCAGCGAGCGCGGTGGGAGCCGACGCGATCAGTTTTGACACCAGCGTCGACGGCCTCAAGGCTCTCAAGGCCGCAAACGTCACCGACGGCGTAATCAAGGTGATGATCAATCCCGCGCCTCCGCCGCCGACGATCGTCACGGCCACTTCGACACCCATGACCGTCGATCCGAACCTTCCGCCGCCAGAAGTGGGCGTTTACTGGAAAGACGGCGCGAACTTTGTTCTGATTCCGGGGCAGGCGGTGACGAATGCGAAGGTTGGGGGCAAAGCGGGCAGCTTCTTTACGGATGGCATGAGGAACCAGCACTGGGATGCCACCCTGGATGGCCCCACTTCGAATAATCGCGTGAAGGACCGCCAGGCCGTGTTCTATCTCTACGTGCCTGACGGCAGCAGCTCTTCGGACTACGCTTCTGATCAAGCTTAACAAGAAGAGCGATCATCGCGAATTTCAGATCGGCTCCTTTGGCGGCGTCAGCGGCGGAAAGTCCGGCGTGAAGAAGGACAAGGAGATTGAGATCAAAGCCGAACATGTCGGCATCCGAACCTACAAAGTCACGCTGGAAGAGGACCTCAAGCCCGGTGAATACGGCTTCTTTATGGGGTCGGGTCAGTCGGCTACGATGTCAGGCGCAATGGGCGGAAACCGGTCGGGGGGCGCGGCCGCCGGTCGTATCTACGATTTCACCATTCCCGAGTAATTTGGCCTAACTCGTTTCTTCGCCCTGGTCTTCCGTTACCTGATGAAGGTCAGCCAGGCTCACCCGGCCAACCACGCCCGGCCACGAAGCATCCAAAGCACTTAGGGCCAAGGGTGATCGTCCCCAAGGCAGTACTGAAGGGGGATACCCGGCCCAAGATTTTCTGCTATGCTCGAAACTTGAGCGCAGTGCCGGTGTCTAATCTTCGATGTAAGGACACGGCCTGGAGGCGCGGCGCAAGGCATGTCCGATCTAGCACAAACTTTACCGTGGGGACGCGACGAAGCGGTTCTGGTGACCGAGCTTCAGGCGGGGTCTGACGCCGCGTTCGAATGGCTCGTTACCTATTACCACGCGGGTGTCTACAACCTTGTGTACGGAATTCTATCCGACGCCGCCGACGCGGCCGATGTTACTCAAGAGGTTTTTCTCCGCGCCTTTCGCGGAATCCGCGGATTCCGGCGCGGGAGTTCGCTGAAGACGTGGCTGTATCGCATTTCGGTACGGCAGGCGCTGAACCATCGCCGCTGGTGCTGGCGTCATCACCGGCAGCAGATTTCGATCGACGCGGATGAAGATGGCAGCGGTTGCACGCTCGACCTCAGAGGCGCCGAGCCGACGCCGTTCGAGCAGTTCGCGTCGCACGAAATGCAGGCCACGGTGCGGAAGGCGCTCGCGGAGGTTCCGGCTCTTTTTCGCAGCGCTGTGATTCTGAGAGATTTGGAAGGTCTGTCGTACGAAGAGGTCGCGGAAGTACTGGAAGTTTCTGTTGGAACCGTGAAGTCGCGGATTCTGCGCGGGCGGCGCATGCTGAAGGAGATTTTGGATCCAGTCCTTCGCGCGGCGAAGAGTGAGGCGGCGGTCGAACCTAAGCCGCAAGCTGTCGATGTTCCGGCTCGTGGCGAGCAGGTTCGGCGGGAGATTCGGGATTCTGAGGTCTCGATCGGCGGCGCATAACGTTCTTTTCGCCGCGGCGAGAGCGCACGGAGACAGTCGATGAATTGCCAGCAGGCCCAACGTCATTTGCCGGGTTACCTCGACGGCGCGATCGCCTCGCGCAATCACTTTCAGGTGCGCGAACATCTCGAGTCCTGCGCCGGTTGCCGCGAGCAACTCGAGCAGTTTCGGCGGCTCTCGGTCTGCCTGGCGAACGTTCAACCCGTGAGCACGCCTGCCGATCTTGCCGTGCGAATTCGCGTGCAGGCATCGCAGGTGCGAACCTTCTCGGGTAGTCTGCAGCACGCCTGGTCGCGCTCGAAGCTCGTCTTCGAGAACATTTTCCAGCCGTTCGCGGTTCCCGCGACGGGCGGAATCGTCACGGCGCTCGTCGTTTTCGCCCTCCTGGTTCAGAATGTTCTGGTCGGCGTGCCGGTGGGATTCGTGCCCAACGATCTTCCGCTGAATCTGGTCCAGCCCGCGCAGCTCGAAAGCCTTGCGCCGTTTGCCGTGCCGGGCATCGTTGCGGGCGAAGGTCATCCGGATTCCGGCGCGCTGCTGCTCGAGGCGACGTTGAATTCGCACGGCGAGGTGGTCTCCTACAGGATTATTTCCGGCCCGAGCGATGCGGCGGTGCAGCGGCAACTCGATCAGGTTCTGCTGTTCTCTCGTTTCCGGCCTAGGCTGAATTTTGGGCGTCCCACCGATGGCGGCCGCGTCCTGCTGGGCTTTAGCGAAGTGCGCGTCCGCGGATAACTTCAGTCCCCGACTTTCTCGCGCGAGCTTTCCGCTTTTCTTGACTCAGCGCCAGCCGCTCGTTACAGTTCTTGTGGGTGAGGGTTCGCTTGCAAACGCTGATTCTCTAGGGGCCGTAGCGCGATACAACCCGCCGGGCGCTGCCCTCGCTCCAAAGAGAAGTAGAAAGGTCGAGGAGTTTCCCATCCGAAGGCTCGTTAAGAAATATTCCGCTCTAACGTGTTTCGGTTTGCTCGTAATCGGCGCCGCGAACTGGCCTGCAAGTTCGCCCGCGCGATCGAACGTCGGCGCGCAGGAAACCGCCAACTACACGGGAATCACGGTCGAATCCAGCCAGCAGATTTTCGCCACGATGTGCGCTCTTGACGCGGCAGGGTTCGACGCCGACGAGAGCACGCTGGCCGAAATGCCGAGCCGCCTAAAACTGCGCGCTGACTTGCTCAAGCAGCAAGGCCCCGCCACCGACGCTCTTCGGCAGTTTTACCGCGACCACGCGCTCGCGAACTCCGGCGAGACCCTCTCCCGGTACATCACTTTCGCGCTGGTGGCCGGTCCGCCTCCGCAGTTTCAGTTTCTGTACGATCACGACTTGCTTCCGCCCGAAGTTTTGAGCATCGAGAGCTTTCAGGACCTCCTGGTGAATTTCTATCGGGAAGCGCATCTCGCTACGCGCTGGTCGGCCGTCGAGCCCGAGTACGAACGGGCACAGGCTGCCTACGATTCGCCGGTGCGGCGGATCGTCACCGTCTCGAACGCCTATCTCAGGGAAGTCCTAAAGGCATCCCGCGGGCGCACTTTTACGGTGAACGTGGAACCGCTGGTCGGCAAGCGAACGAATTTCCGCAACTTTGGCGACAACTACTCAATCGTCGTCGGCACAACTTCGCCGCTTCCCCTCGCCGACATTCAGCATGCGTATCTGCACTTTATGCTGGACTCGCTGCCGTTGCGCTATCGAAAGCAAGTGGAGGCAAAAAGCGCTTTGCTTAATATCGCCGCGCGCGCGCCCAGGTTGCCGGTCGACTATCAGGACGACTTTCTGAATTTTACCGGCGAGTGCGTGATCAAGGCGGTGGAGTTGCGGCTGCAACGGCCTTCGCCCGAAAAACTCGAATCCGTGCTGAAGGATGACGATCAATCCGGATTTATCCTCGTGCGTCCGCTGATACAACAACTGCAAATATTCGAGAAGGGCGGACCGGCGATGTCGTACTATTTCCCGGAACTGATCGCGGGAATCGACGTCGCGGCGGAGCAAAAGCGCCTGGCAGGTGTGACCTTTGCTGCGGCAGACGCGAGGCCTGTTCAAAAGCACCAGGCCGCGTCGGTTTCGGGCGACGATTTCGACGAGGGCCGTTTGCTGGCGGAGGGCGATCGAGCGATTGCGCTAAAGGACGTCGCGGGCGCGAAGAAGGCGTTCGAGCAGGTTCTCGCGAAGGATCCGAACCAACCCCGAGCGCTGTACGGCGTGGCGATTGCTTCGATTCTCTCGGGAGATGCGGACGACGCGAAGCAGGATTTCGAGAAAGTCGTAACGCAGGCGTCGAAGGGCGGCTTAGTCACTTCAGCCGACGCCGTCGATCCGGGCCTCCTGGCGTGGGCGCATATTTATCTGGGCCGCATTTTTGACGTCGAAGACGACCGCGAATCTGCGATTAAGGAATATCGCGCGGCCCTTTCGGTAGTGGGAGCTCCAGAGACTGCGCGCGTTGCGGCGCAACGAGGGGTAGAATCGGCTTACCAGCCGGCTCCCCAGTCAGGCGGAACGCCGCAATGATCTTGCAACCCGGAATTGCGTCCGTGCTTGACGCGCCCTCGGGATCGAAAAGAGGAGGAACATGATCAGTTCAACAAACAGTCGAATGAACGCCCGGGCGTCGCGAATTCTGATAACCGCGCTCGGAGTTTTGGCAATAATCGCGCCCGTCTCTCGGGGGCAGGCGCAGACCGGCTCTCAGCAGTCTCAGCAACCGCCGCAACAGCAACAGCCGCCCGCGAAGCCCGGCGACCAGGGGCAGCCGCCTCCCATGGCTGGACTGGCGCCTGCCGATGCTCCGAAAGTGGATCCCGAGGAAGAGAAAGCCTACAAAGACTTTGCGGACGTGAAGATGGACGACTACGATAAGCAAATCGGGACCGGTGAGGATTTCGTTAAGAAATATCCCCAAAGCAGGTACGACGAATTCGTCTATGCGCGTTTGACAAACGCTTACTTCAACAAGCAGCAGATGGACAAGATGTACGCCGCTGGGGACAAGGCGCTGGCACTGAACGGAGACGACGTGAGCGTTCTCGTCCTGATCGGCTGGGTAATTCCGCACAATATCGACCCGAACGATTTGGACTCTGACCGCCGCCTCGCCAAAGCGGAGGGATATGAAAAGCACGCTCTCGAAGTGCTTCCCATGATGCCCAAACCGGAGGGCCTTCCGGATGACCAGTTTGCTGCGCCAAGAAACGCGAGGAGTCGACGGCTCACAGTGGCCTCGGGCTCGTCTACTTTCGCCAGCAAAAGGCGGACGATTCGTTAAAGGAGCTGCAGCAGGCGACCTCGGAAGCGACGCAAACCGACCCGGTGGACTACTTCATTATGGGACTCGACCTGAGCAGCTTGAAGCGTTATAGCGACGCAGCGGACGCGTTCCAGAAGTGCGCTCAGATTCCCGGCGGACTGGCGGATCGTTGCAAGCAGGCTGCAGACAAAGCGAAAGCTCAACCTGCGACGCCCCAGAAGTAGTCGTCGAGGTCTTGCATGACGGATGAGGAACGCGCACAGCTCGAGCAGATTCTAGGACATTCCTTTGAGCGTCCCGAACGGCTCGAGCGCGCTTTGACTCATCGGTCGCATCGGCAGAGCGCCGCCGGAATTGACAATGAACGCCTCGAGTTTCTGGGCGATCGTGTCCTCGGGCTCGTCGCCAGCGAACAACTCTGTCGCACCTTTCCGGAGTGGGATTCGGGCAAACTTTCGAAGGGTCTCGCACGGATCGTGAGCGCGTCGTCGATTCACATGGCTGCTCGCGGACTCAAACTCGGCCACCACTTGCGGCTGGGTCCGGGAGAGGAAAAGACCGGCGGCCGCGAAAAGAAGAGGTTGCTTGCCGACGCCTACGAGGCAATCGTTGGCGCAATTTATCTCGATGCCGGGTTGGCCGCGGCCGGCGCTTTCCTGCAGCGCACTCTGCTCGAGCCCGCCTTGGGCGGGCAGGTGGAAGGGCTGGGGCGTTCGGATTACAAGTCGGCGCTCCAGGAATGGCTGCAGCAGCGGAGCTTGGGCATTGTGGAATATCGCGTCCGAAACGAATCCGGCCCCGAGCATCAGAAAACGTTTGAAGTGGAAGTGTGGCACGCCGGCCGGATGCTCGCCGCCTCCGAAGGGCGCAGCAAGAAGGAAGCGGAACAGGCTGCAGCGATGCTCGCGCTGAACACCCTCGAAGCCAGTCACGGTATCGCCTGAATGGAAACCGAAACAACTACATTCGTCACCGGAACATGCGAAACCTCCGCCTCAGCCGCAAGCTCGCCACTGCACACGCGCAATCGAATGGCACGTTCGCGGACTATGTTGAGTCGCTGCTCGTCACCGTCCTCATCGCGCTTTTCGGCACCACGTTCATCGTGCAGGCCTTCAAGATTCCTTCGCAATCGATGGAGCCCACTCTGCTCGTCGGCGATCATCTGCTGGTGAACAAGTTCATTTTCGGCGGGCGCGGCGCTTGGTACGAAAAGATACTTCCGTACCGCGCGGTTCGGCACGGCGACATTCTGGTTTTCAAGTATCCGTTCGATGATCATCCACATTACGTGAAGCGGGTCATCGGATTGCCGGGGGACCGCATTCGGATCGTCGACCAGCAGGTCTACGTCAACGGAAGCCGCCTGGTGGAACCGTACGTAGTGCACGAGCCGGGGGCTGGAGATCCCTTTGGTGACAACTTTCCGCCACTCGATTCGTATTCTGTTGCGATTGGGCTGCGCCCCGAGTGGGCCGCGCAAATTATGGACTACGTGCGCCGCGGCGACCTGGTGGTCCCCGAGAATCACTATTTCGTGATGGGCGACAACCGCGATCACAGCTGGGACAGCCGCTACTGGGGCTTTGTCGATCGCGATGCCGTGATGGGCCGTCCCATGGTGATCTACTGGTCGGTGCAAGCCACGTCGGATGACTATGCCGATCGCGGACTCAGCGGAACCTTGCACGGCATCCTCGAAACCGTCCGGCATCTCCCCACCCGCACCCGCTGGCACCGAATGCTTCGCGAAGTCCACTAGAATTCGCGAGCTTCAGTCTTCCCTTCGATTTCTCCGTGTCCTCCGAGTCTTCTCCGTGCCCTCTGTGGTAATCCTTTGCCTTTGAATCTGGAATTTCGAATCCCTTCATGCCCGCAAACCGATCAGCGCTGCCGAAAGGCTTGCAAGAACCCCCCGTCCCGCATAGGCTGAGTGCGTAGAAACCGTTCATCGAGTCGACCATTTCGCCGTGTCGAATACGCTTTCAGAACCGATCATCATCGCCGAGTCGCCTGGCCCCACCGAATCTACGGTTGTCCGGAGGCCCGCGTGGCGCCGATGGGCATTGCGAATTGCGCTCTTGCTGATCGGAGTTTGGCTCGCGGATGCTGGAATTTCGTTGCTGCTCCAGCATACCGCCCTGAAACGGCGGCTCACGTCGCGTCTCAGCGCGGCATTCGGACGGCAAGTCGAGGTCGGTAGCTACCAGTTCAGCATTTGGGCCGGACCGACGCTCGAGGCGCATTCGGTGACGGTGGCCGAAGACCCTCGCTTCGGCGAAGAGTATTTCCTCCGCGCCGAAGCGCTCACGGCGCGCATTCAGTGGCGGAGTTTGCTTTCGGGTCACCTTGAACTCGGAACGCTGTCGCTGTCACGGCCCAGTTTGAATCTCGTTCGCAACTCAGACGGGGAGTGGAATCTGGCCGAATGGCTGCCGCGGCCCTCCAGCGTGGCTGCAAATGCGCCGGTCCCGACTGGACCGCAGCAGCCCGCCAAGAGCCTGGCGGCGTTCCTTCGCCTTCGCAGAATTGAAGTCGAAGACGGCCGCGTTAATTTCAAGCGCGGCGACGAGAAGCTGCCGTTCGTCCTCATAAAGGCCGCCTTGCAAATGAGGCAGAAGCAGCAGGCGCAGGAACGGTGGATTGAGCAGTACGGTCACGTAAGACCGGTCATCGCAGCGGATCACTTGGGCAAGAAGTTCGTAGCCATTGGCAACCGGCTCGAATATTCAGAGACTTGGAAGTTCATACCCGATTTCCTGCTCGATTATGTTCCCCACGTCTTTGGAAAAGACTGGTGGGATGCGGAGGCAGCCAAGCCGGAAGGTGAGAGGCACCAAGTATTTCAGTGGCGTGTGGGCTGCCTGCGTCGCATGCGGGCTGGCGTAGACGCGAATGGCAAACGAACAGTGACGGCAGACGGTATGACGGGGGCCTATCTGTCGTTCGCCTTCAATCTATTTGCTATCGAAGACAACAGTAGGCTAGACGACGTTTTGCTTCGCAGGCTGAAGCATCCTGAGCAGTTTCAGGGCGCTTTGCATGAAGTTTTTGCGGAGGCGACTTGTCTGCGCGCCGGCTTCGCAATTGAAAGAGAGGATGAGCGCGACCCCGCAACACGACACGCCGAGTTTACGGCGACACACAAGAACACAGGTGAACGATTCTCAGTGGAAGCCAAGAGCAAGCATAGGCCCGGGGTACTTGGGCAAGCAGGTGTCGCGCAACCGCACGAGAAGCTCAGGCTCACCTATGGTCGCCTCATCAATAATGCCGCTGCAAAAAATCCTATGCATCCTCTGGTGATTTTTCTCGACACCAATCTGCCGTTCCGTTCGGCGCACCACGTCTACGGCAACGACCCAGCCGTTCCATCGCGATACATCACCGAGCTTTGTAAGCGCATCTGCAACGAGCACGGGGGACAATACCCTTTTGTCATGCTGACACTAACCAACATTCCGCACCACTATGCCGCGCCACACGAAAACGACTCACCGAGACACGTTCACTCGATGATGACGGAACATCCGGGTACAAACAAAGGGAAAGCTCTAACGGCTCTTTACAACGCCGTTGCCCTATACGGAAACATACCGAATGAGTTTCCAACATTCTAGGGGTCCCGGTGCCCCAGGTTCGCGACCGTTTATTGGGCGCTAACCTGGGCTGCACTTGCCACTGCGTTCCTCCCAACTTTTTTCATCACATTTTTCTCGTACGCCCATCACAGACCTGCACCACAATCGCTGCGAAGATACCTCGACCGTGCACCATCGAGAACTGTGCGCCAGTCTCCAGAGACGAACCCACTTCCGGCCGCAAACTTTTCACCGCTATTTGACAACATATGGCCCCGGTCGGCACCCCCGCAAGTGCACGCCAAACAGCGAAATGCAACGCTAAGTCCCATCTTTTGAATACTTTGCCTCTAACTATTTTGCTATCATCGACTTAACTCATTTAGGGGGGAGGGGGGTACCCCCCACACAGGTACAGACCGGGCACATCCCTGACAGAACAGACCGGGGACATTCCTGACACTGTAATCGACAGACGAAGGCGTGTAGAAGAACGACATGCCTTGGAAAGCGAGCAGTGTGATGGAAGAGAAGGTGCGGTTTGTGTTTGAGTATGAACAAGATCAGCACACGATGAGCGAGTTGTGCCAGCGCTACGGTATCGCACGGGAGACGGGATATGTCTGGCTCCGGCGATACCGACAGTCTGGGGTGGAAGGGCTCTTGGAATTAAACCGGGCGCCGCGGCGGCACCCGAACCAAACCGCGGCGGGGATGGAAGAGGCGGTGCTGGAGTTACGGCAGGCGCACATGCGTTGGGGGCCGCGGAAGTTGAAGCGCATTCTGGAGCGGGATCAGCCGGGGCGAAACTGGCCGGCGGCCAGCACCATCGGCGAACTGGTGCGGCGCGAGGGACTGGTGGTCGCGCGCAAAAAACGGCGGCGGACCGCGCCCTACACGGAACCGCTGGCGCATGCCGAGGGTCCCAACCGGGTGTGGTGCGCGGATTTCAAGGGCTGGTTCCGCACCGGCGACGGCGAGCGCATTGATCCCTTGACCATCTCGGATGCGCACAGCCGTTATTTGCTGCGCTGTCAGGCGGTGGAGAAGACGGATACGGCGCGGGCGCGGGGGATCTTCGAGGCGGCGTTTCGGGAGTACGGCTTACCGGCAGCGATCCGCACCGATAACGGAGCGCCCTTTGCCTCGCACGCGGTGGCGGGGCTGTCGCGACTGGGGGTGTGGTGGATGAAGCTGGGGATCGTGCCGGAGCGGATTGCGGCCGGAC
>CAWBGW010000006.1:0-45740 GCA_963788345.1 uncultured Acidobacteriota bacterium
CGGAAAAATTGCACATGGCCAATTGGGATTGAGTCTTCGACATACATGAGAGCTCGGGAACCACCCGGCTCCATGGCGCGATTCTCGTTCGGTACGCCATATCCAAAGAGGCGGAGCGTATCTGTGATTGATCCGATCCTCCTAGGCCACATTGCACTGTTGACGACCAGCGATCTCAGGAGATCGACTCCTGCTCCTGGCAATACTTCAAGCAAGCGCGCCGCAAAATGGGCGACACGCGGAGCTGCGACACTGGTACCTACCTCGAACTTCACGAGCCGCCCGGTACGGGCAAATTGTGAGTTCGCGACGGCTGCGTCGTTGTTTTTGGGGCTGTCTGATCAGACGTCCGTCGTCATCGCGATACCAGTTTCCGCCTTCTTCGACCACCTCCGGTTTTATTTCGTTAAGATACCCCAAACCGGTGCGGGTAAATGGTGATGGATGGTTCGTTCCACCGATGGATTGGCGTCCAAAGGCCGCACGCGCGTGAAATGGTGCCCCTGCTTCAGGAATGTAAGCGCCAACCGTTAGCACATTAATGGCTTGCGCGGGATTTCGGAGGCGACATCGTTCTTCAAGGAGAAAATTGGGATGTCCGGGATCTCTTAACCATTCTTGAACTTGGTCGAGCGTCGGAGTAATTTTTCCGTCGATGTTACCCGTAGCTGTCACGATCAAAAAGCCCGGGCCTCCGTCATCATAGGACAATCGGTCAAGAGTCTCTCCCCAGACGGACATTCGGTTTCGATTAAACGGGGCATGGCTAGCCAGCGAATGGTTCGCAATTCTAGCACCATGAGCGTCCAGCATTCGGTGAGCGGCGCGCGGGATGACTGCTTTCAGACTCAAGTTATCCGGGGACTCGTGTATCGTCGTCCAGCACCGCGCGAGAACAGTTCGAACCGGGGTCACTCTCTGGCCACCCAACAAGGCTTGACGTGAAGACGAAAAAGCCACAAGACTGATAGACCGCCGTTCCATGCCCGTCGTCACCGCCATCTATGATCGAAGCGTTCCCGGGCAGAAAGCTTTCGTGCTCCAGCCCGCGCACGGATGCTTGGACAAGCGGATGCTCAGGGATAATGCCTCCATCCAAGACCGTAACCACTGGGGCTCCTTCTGGAGGTTGATCGATGGGCGGCAATTCCTCGCGCCCGATGTCATAAAGATCAAAACCTTCGCGTTCTAGCACTGGCGGCAAATCCACGCTTATCACCCACGGGTGAAAGGTAAGGAGGTCATTGAGGACGCTGCCGGCTATTCTGGCGCTGAGGAGTGCATAGTCCTCCTCGACTATTGCACCATTACCGATCAGGTCGCCGTGGGCGTCCGCAAGGTAACGGGTGAATGTTCCCCCTTCTCTCTTCGGAAGATGGGTGTTCTCTCCCAGCCGCTATTTCGATGTCCACCAGATAGCCGTCGCCCTCCCGAATCTCCACAAGAGCCAATTCGTCACCCTTTTTGGATGGTGGTCCGCTGGGTTCAATCTCGTCTATTTCGAAAATCTGCCTTACGCCTCTCTTTCTTCTGCCGCTCTGAGTGCGCTCGTCCTCCGCGAATGACTCGATGGTTTGCCCGAAACGATTAGCTTGCGGATCAAGCGAAACAGCAAGGAATAGACCGTCCCGTCGCTCTTCTATGACCTCCAGTTTCAGACCTCTCAGCTTTGCGCCTTCGAGCAAGACATTCCCAGTATCCGTCGTAGCGCCTTGAATCAACAATTGCAGTCCCGCAGGAACCTCCGGCAAATTCGGCTGTCTATCCGCAATGCCGCGCTCAAGCTGCCTCTTAACATTATCGAGTTGGCGGAGCAGATGTCGGCCATGTATTGGCTGGTTTCGTGGTGTTATTGGTGCGCCCCGCCCTCGAACTACCCTAGGTTCGTCACCGAGCCTTGGCAGTCGAATGTGGGGCATCTTATTTTCCGGTAGGATTCACTGCTCGATCGTTTCGATGCGCCTCAGCAGACCGATAAACTTCGGCGGCCTGTCTAAACATGGCGGCAGTCAGGTGGGGACTTTCGGACAGGATCATTGTTTTCAAAGCTTCCGTGCAAGTTCGCTCAGCGTCGGAAAAGGATGCGCCCCTACACCAAACCGCCGCATCTGACGGGCCGAATCCGTGAAGCTGAAAGGCTCTCAATCGAATTGAAAAGTATTGGATAAGCTGGCTTTCTGTAGCTTGAGGAAAAAAAACTAGCGCATCAAAACGACGCCACAACGCATAGTCTAATAACCTCTCATAGTTCGTCGCAGCGATGATCGGTCCTGAACCTCCATAATTATCGAGGAGTTGAAGGAAGGTATTGACGACGCGCTTAAGTTCTCCAACGTCTTCGTGATCGTCACGGCTCTTACCCAGAGCATCGAACTCATCAAAAAACAGGATGCCCAAGCCTTGGGTTGCAAAATCAAAAACGCGGCGCAAGTTTGTCGCTGTTTCCCCCAAGAATGAAGCTACGAGCCCATCAAATCGAACGTAGAACAGGGGAAGATCAAGCTCGTGGGCGAGAACCTCAGCACACAAAGTCTTTCCATTCCCCGGGGGGCCAAAAAACAAGAGCTTCTTCTTCGGTTGGAGGCCGAACGAGGTCAGTGAATCACGTTTCGAAAACTCTTCGAGGATTCGCTGTATTTCGCTTTTCGTTTCTTCCGCAAGGACGATATCGCGTAACGACTTGCGCGGGCGACGCACATCAACTAGAGACAACCCCTCTCCTTTGCTACGCGGGGGCTGCGCAAAGGTCGAGAAACTGCGGGCTAATTGATGCTTAGCTCCATTTTTCAGCAGGTTCGAGAGGTCCTTGGCAAGGTGTACGTGACCTTGTTTTCGCTCCGATTCAATCAGCTTTTCGACTGCCTTATTGAAGGCTTCATCGTCTTGGTCGCGGTGACTTCTGACGATTCGCCTGAGAAGTTCTGCGTTCATTGCGGCGGTCTCGTTCGCAATTCGCCCAGTCCCATTTTTCCCCACGAACGATCTTATAGCACGAAACCGCTGCGAAGATGAGGAGGAGGATGAGTCACTGTGAAAGGGTTGTCGATTGTGCAAGCGGGCCGAGTATTGAGCGTGTGACACTCAAGTGCGCGAGGGGCCGAAAAATTCCGACTGTCACCAAATTGTCACTAAAGACCGCGCAAAACAGACTAAAACGACGCAAGTAGAAGAAATTAAATTTCGCGCTATCTGACGGCTGGCAAAGGGATTTAGTTGAATTTTGTGTCAGATAGCAAAACGGCGATTTAATTTTTCAAGACCGCCGGTTTCAACCGCTCACCCACCCCTCCGATGGCGTGGTGCACAATAAACAATTGTAGCTTATGACTTGATGAAGCGAATAGGGCGTGCGCGGACTGAGGCGTCGGAATGCGCAGCGTCGAGCTGCCGGGACATCCCGAGACGGTTCAGCGGTGCTGAAACTCGGGCGAGGCCAGGATGAAGCCGGTGACGAGGCGCAGGCCGTCGACGGGAGACGCAGCCATCCGCCGCTGAACGTCAGGATCTTCGAGCTCGCTTTGAATCACGGCTTCATCTTTCGCAGAGAGCTCGCCCTCGAGGATGGTGTCTTCCTCCAGTGCTATGGCGAGGTTGATCCCGTAGCGTCCTTGCGCGAGGATGGCTCTCGAGTTCGGGAGATCGGAGTTTGTGAGGATCCCGAGCGCGATCAACCCGCCGGGGTCGAATTGCACGCCAGGGAGCTTTCCCTGCGTCAGCGTCGTCGAGAAGTTCATGCGTGCCAGCAGCGCACCTTCGTTCTCCCAGGTTTCCGCTTTCATCGAGTAGCCGGTCGGAACCGCCATGCCATAGGGCTGCATGCCCATCGCCGTCAGGTTTTGCACCAGCGCATCCGGCGCCGTGATATTTGTGCCACTTGCGCGCACGGCTGAAACCATGAATTCGAGCGGCGTCTTCACTTTCGCGCGATACACCGTCGGCGACCAGAACTCGGGTGAGCGGAGCATCGTCCGCATCACCTCGCGAATATCGCCGTCGCTCGATTGGAACGTTACAGCCATTCGTGTAACGAGACTTTCGGGCGGATCGTCCGCGACGAAGCGCATGGCGATGCTCTTCGAAATGAAGTGCGCCGTCGCAGGATGGTGCGCCAGCATGTCCAGCGCGCGCAAACCCTCGTCGCTGCCCGCTTCGTAGAATTTCTGTCCCAGCACCGTTTTGATTCCGGGCTCGTGACGGCGTGGATCAAACTGAAATTGGCCGCCGTCGTCCGGCTGCGCGATCGTCCACCCAGTCAGGACGGTGGCCAGTTGCGTGACGTCCGCCTGCGTGTAGCCGCCATCGACGCCCAGCGTGTGAAGCTCCATCAGCTCGCGGCCGTAATTCTCATTCAGGCCGCTCTGGCCGTTTTTGCCCGCTGCCTGCGAATGCGGACCGATGCTCAGCCAGTTGTCGAGGTACATGAGCATCGCAGGACTCTGCGCCACTGCGACGAGCAAGTCGTAGAATTTGCCGAACGCGTGCGCGCGAATCACGTCGCGCTCGTAAGAGGTGGTGTAGTAGACGCACTGATTTTTGTACTGGTACACGTTGAAATGATTGAACCAGAAGTCGGTCATCACTTCCAGCAGTTGCCGCTCCGAATAAATCTCGCGCATCAACTTTGCTTGCTGCAGCTCGTACGCAACGGTTCCCTGAGGATTCGAAAGCGAGCGAAAAACTTCCCGCTCGTGCGGTGAGAAATCGGCTGAGAGACGGTCGCGCTGGTCGCCGCGCAGAAGATTCGGGAAGTTGATCATTTGCTCCACAGGCGCCGCTTCCATCGCTGCCAGTCGCTGATTCTTCGGCAAGGCGAGCAGGTTGTCGGCAATCGCGCGGGCGGCGTCCTCAGGCGACGCAGGCTTGACCGCCGCGTCAGGTTTGGGATCGGCCTTGGATTCTGCCTTGGGATCGGCGCCGTTGGTGGCGGTCGCGGCGCTTGCTGTGTTCGCATTCGCGCTGGCCGCAACAACCTTGGCTGCCTCCTGCTGATGGATGCGCGCGATGTTGACCCCGTAAACGAATTTGAGTTCGGGATCGTCCGGCATTGGGCGCTTTCCAGCAATGATCTGCCGTATGACGCCGTCGGAAGGAAACGCCTGCGCGAGCTGCTTCGGACTCATCCGCGTTGTCGCGTAAGGCCCAACGCGCGCGTTCAGCGCAGAGTCGTCGACGCTTTCGGGATGCAACTGGTCTTCGATCCACGCGTCAATGCCCTTCGCCAGAACCGCCTGAAGGTCACCAGGCCGCGGACCGAACGTCAACCGATTCAGGGCATGCAGGGCGCGCTGGTTCTCGGTGAGCGCCGTCGGTTCGGACCGGTGCGGTCTGGCTTGCGGCTTCGCCGGCGGGTTTTTGCCGCGCCCTGGGGAAAGGCGGGCAAAGCAATGTTTAGCGCAAGGGCGATTGCAAGCGCGCGGTTCTGAATGGAGTTGAACATTGTGGATCAGCCCCCTCGATGTTAACCCTGAGCGAGCGTTTTAGTTTCAGACTGTGCCCAGTACGCACACCTGCGCGGACCGACCATTAGTGACACGGGATGCTCTACTTCTTCGATCAGTTCTGCGGGTTAGCGGGAGTCGTGGCCGCGTGGACCAGCGTCTCCACTTGCTTCCACGGCACCGGGGCCTGGTGCATGGCGAAGACGGTGGTGACATTTATATGCTCGCGCGTCACGGCGTCCGACACTTCACGCATGAGCTCGGGATCGTAGAGGCTGCCGTTGTCGTTGAGCACCAGGGTATCGCTCGCGTACAGAAGATAATGCTCGGGGAAATAGACCATGTATTGGCGTTCGGTGGACGCGCCACGAATGGGATAAAGCTCGGCCCGATTGGCTCCGGTGCCCACCACTAACTTTCTGCGAGACGATCTTCCAGTCGGCATTTCTCGGAGCTTGCGCGAGAAGATCCGGCCGCATCGTGTGCGGCGCCGCAACGATGCGGTCGAGGATGGGCTGATTCAGATCGAGAATGTAACACCGGCAGTCCTAGCGCGACGCACTGGCGAACCCCTCCCGTATGCGGCCACGAATCGGACGTTGAAAACACGCCCTTAACGGGGACGTCCGGATAGCGCTTCTTCGCTTCGTCGATCACGCCTTGCGTGTACGTTCCGGAGATGGGCGCTTCGAGGATGTAGACGCCGTCGTCCTGCTTGATGATGGTGGAATTCCAAGCGCCCTCGAACAACGTGATTCCGGGAGCGAGGTCGCTCGCGTGCGCCGCCTGGAACGGACGGTCCCATCCCTTTCCCTGCGCGCTTTTCGCAGCCGCGGCCGCGTCCATGTGAAAGAGCGCGTCATCGGTAGCGACGTTGATTTCGAAATTCAATATCTGCGTCGATCGCCATACGGCACCGTTGCGTTCCTCCACCGCGTTCGTTGGATACACGAGGCCGTTGAAAGACCTCCCAATTCTCGAAATAAATTCGCTGGCGAACATCGCCCCAGAAATACCAGAAGTCGTGAAAAGTCCGGACAGTTTCCACTACATCAGGCAGATGGTTGAACGGATTGATGAGAATACGCACCGGCATGCCTTGCCACGTAAACGCCAGCGGAAGAGTGTGGCGTCGAGCGAATCGTTTCGGGCGCATCGAAATGCAGATCGGACGCGCCGAGCGCCGTGAGAAGCAAGCGCGCAGGCCCGAGAGCGAGGCCTTGCCTCACCGCATCAAGGTCCGCGAGCGAGCACGGATTGTCTCCCTGCGCCGTGTGATATACGCCACCGGCCGCGTCGGCAATCAAGGTCAAATCGAATGAGGACTGGCCGGGGTCGGACTCGGGCCAGGTGCCGTGCGTTTCGCGGTGGACGCGGCCGTGCTCGAAGTCGATCGTCTCCTTCACCTGTTCGTACGACGTGATGAACGGATCCTGCCGGTAGGACTGTTCCATCAACGCCGTGTGCCCCATTTCTTCCAGCCGCAGATTGCGGATATTTTCGAGCTGCGCGCGGCCGCCCATCGCCTGCAAGGCGAGTTCGAGGCAGCCTTTCGGTCCGGATTCGCGGCACGCCGAATCCTGGATTGGCGTTGTAGAGGCAGCGTTCTGTTGCCCGCCTTCTCCTGACATCGGCTTCAGCGACAATCCTGCCGCTACCAGCAAAATGGGCAGCAGGAGCTTGCGGCGCGAAGTGCTCGAATCCTTCCGTCTGGTATTCACCAGCAAGATTTCTCCCGATTGATGCTCTATCTAAAGGCGCCGCGGCCCGAGCCGCACACCACAGCGGCAGTTTAGACGCGTTGGGCCCGCGATTGGTAGCGCATCCTTCGCAACGGCTCGGACGGCAGCCTGAATTACCCACTCATTAACACCGCAACATGGATGCGTTCCATCCATTCTTTTTCTGGGGCAACCGCCGTGATTTGCTGGTAGAGTTCGCCAAATGTCGGCAGCGTCGGCGCCAATGACGCAGCGGGGCCTGTTCGCACACTACGATCCGGGTAACTTCTACGACGAGATGTTTGCTTGTCCGGGCGGCCCTCGGCTGCACTATTCCAAGATTTACCAGAAGCTCGCTGCTATGGCGCCGTCTCAATTCGAGGAACGCCGCAAGCTGGCCGACCTTTCCTTCCTCCTGCAAGGCATCACGTTCACCGTTTATAGCGATGGGCGCGGCACGGAACGCCTGTTTCCTTTCGATCTGATTCCGCGAATCATCCCTAACTCCGAATGGCAGCGGATCGATAGCGGGCTGGCGCAGCGCGTGGTAGCACTGAATCTTTTCCTGCAGGATGTCTACGGCAAGCAATCCATTCTGAAGGACCGCACGATTCCTCCGTCGCTGGTCTATTCCTGCAAACATTTCCATCGCGAAATGATCGGAGTAAAAGTTCCCCGCGGAATTCACACTCACATCTGCGGAATCGATTTGGTCCGCGATTCGAAGACCGGCGAGTTCTGCGTGCTGGAAGACAACGTGCGCACGCCAAGCGGAATCTCTTATGTGCTCGAGAACCGCGCGAGTGATGACGCGGACATTCCCGGACGCGTTTCACGATCACGAAGTGCTTCCGGTGAATCAATATCCGGCCGAGCTGGGCAAGATTTTGCGCAGCCTTTCGCCGCGAGGCGAAGACGACGCGCAAATCGTGCTGCTCACGCCCGGCATCCACAACAGCGCCTATTTCGAGCACAGCTTCCTCGCGCAGGAAATGGGAATCGAGCTGGTGGAAGGCCGCGACCTGGTGGTGGACGGCGGTGTCGTCTTCATGAAGACGATCCGCGGGTTGAAACGCGTGGACGTGATTTACCGCCGCGTGGACGATACGTACCTCGACTCGCTGTGCTTCCGCCCGGATTCCTTCCTCGGCGTGCCGGGTTTGATGACCGCTTATCGATCCGGCAACGTAGCGCTGGCGAACGCGGTGGGCAACGGCGTCGCGGACGATAAGGCCATCTACGCGTATGTGCCGGAGTTTATCCGCTACTATCTCGGCGAGGATCCGATTCTGCGAAGCGTGGAAACTTATATCTGCTCGAAACCCGATCATCTGAAGTTCGTTCTCGAGCACATCGAAGAGCTTGTGGTCAAGAATGTGGGCGAGTCCGGCGGCTACGGAATGTTGATCGGGCCCGCGGCAGAACGCAAACGCTGCGATGAATACCGCGAGCTAATTCGAAGGAATCCCAGGGAATTCATCGCGCAGCCTGTAATCCCGCTTTCGCGCGTGCCGTCGTATGACGCCGCGGCGGGGAACGTGGCCGGCTGCCATGTCGATTTGCGCCCGTATTGTCTCTACGACGGCGAGAAGGTGATCATCGTGCCGGGCGGGCTGACGCGCGTCGCCCTCCAGCGGGGTTCCCTCGTTGTGAATTCCTCGCAAGGGGGCGGCAGCAAGGATACGTGGGTCCTGCGCGGGGAAAGCTGAATGCTATCGCGCATCGCGGATTCGATGTTTTGGCTGGCGCGCTACATCGAGCGCGCCGAGGATACCGCGCGCATCCTCGATGTGACGTACCACGCGCTGCTCGAGCAGGCCCAGCATCCGTACCGCTTGCGCTGGGACGCCCTGATCGCGATGGCCGGCGAAGAAAGCCGATTCCGCCAGTTACACCGCGAAGCAAGCGCGCAGAGCGTCTTCGAATTTCTCGCTTTCAACCACGATAATCCGAGTTCGATCGTGCAGTGCATCACGAAGGCACGCGAGAACGCCCGAACCATCCGCGACCGGATTTCGCGCGAGATGTGGGAAGACATCAACGGGCTTTACCTCACTCGTGACCGGCTTCAACGCCAGCCGAGCAGATCGCCGTCGGACCTCATCGCTTCTGCGAGAAAATCAAGTTCGGGAGCCATCGTTTCCACGGCGTCACCGACGCAACTCTGCCGCACGATGAGAGCTGGGAGTTTTTGCGCATTGGATGGTCGCTCGAACGCGCGGAGATGACCGCGCGCCTCGTTGACGTCCAATACCACACTCTCCTCGACGCCGCCTCCACAGTGAGCCCGCCCGACAATCATCAATGGATGGCCGTGCTGAAATCGGTGGGCGCTTACGAGGCCTATCACCGCCAGTATCACTCTTCGATCGAACCCGAGCGTGTCGCGCAGTTGCTGATCCTGCATCCGCAGCATCCGCGCTCGATACGGTTCACCATCCAGGAAGTCCAGGCAGGTTTGCGCGCGATCAGCGGCACGGGCGCCGGTTCGTACGCGAACGAAGCCGAACGACTCGCCGGAAAGCTTCTCGAACGCCTGCGATACGACCGCATCGAGGAAATCTTCCGGCAGGGATTGCACAGCTATCTGAATGAACTCTTGCGAATGTGCGAAGCAATCGGGGAAGATATCGCGCGAACCTACTTCTACTACGCGGTGGTGGCATGAACCGGTACCATTTGGTGCACGTCACGGAATTTCACTACGACGGTCCGGTTTCCGAAAGCTACAACGAGGTTCGCCTCCGCCCCATCCAGGACGACAAGCAGAGTTGCATCTCCTTCCGCTTGGCCACGACGCCCGCGTCTCGCAACACATCCTTCCTCGATGCGTACGGAAATTGGGCTCACCAGTTCAACATTCTTCGAGAGCATCGCGCCTTGACGATCGAAGCAGAGTCGGTGGTCCTGACGCACGATGATTTGCCCGCCACCCCCAGCCATTTCACGCTTCACGAGTTCGATGAGCAGCGCGGCGAATTTTACGAAGAGAACTATGATTTCATTGCCGCCACCGAGTATGTCCCGCACATTCCGCAGTTGGCGGAAATCGTCGAAGCAGCCGAACGCGAGAGCGATGGAACCGTTGCCGGCTTCTCGCACGCCGCCTCGCAGTTGATTCACCAGCGATTTCAATACGTAAAGGGCGCAACGCACGTTCATTCCTCCATCGAGGATTCGCTGTCGCTCGGCGCGGGCGTGTGCCAGGACTTTGCCCACTTGTTGCTCGGTGCGGTGCGCATGCGAGGGCTCGCCGCACGGTACGTTTCAGGCTATCTGGTTCCCGGAAGCGCCGACGCTGGGGAGGCAAAGCAGGAAGAAGTGATCGGCGGGCAGGCGTCGCACGCGTGGACCGAAATCCTTACGCCAGGCTCTGGATGGCTTCCGCACGATCCCACGCTTGGCGCGCCCGTCGGACTCAGGCATGTGCGCGTCGCGTATGGGCGGGATTATGGCGACGTTGCTCCGGTTCGCGGTGTTTACAAAGGCCACGCGGGCCAACGGTTGTCTGTGGATGTTCGCGTGCGGCCTGCACTCGATGACGACGGGCACGAACAACTGAGCGAAAGAGCGCAAACTCCCCTCGAACGATCGCTGGCGCCGGAACGTCCTCACCAAGCTCCACAGCAACAGCAATAGGACCCCTGGTCAGCAGCATTCGCTTCCCGGGGCGTGCCCGTGTAGTACAATATCCGGAAGGACGAAGGCGGGAGGTACCGAAATGCTGCGCAAGACCTTGATTGTGGTGGGCATTCTCTGTCTCGGGCTTGGCGGATTTGCGTTGGTGCGGGCCCAGAGTTCGGCGCAATCGCCGGCGTCGACCGCAACCACGCCAGACCTGCCTGCCTATCACGCAACGGCCCCTCGCGACCCTTTGCCCACGACGCTCGATCCTTCCATCTTCCCGGACGCGCTGAACCAGAATATTTACGCGCTCGCGGCGAAGGAGAAGAAAGTCCTGTACCAGCAGCCGTGCTATTGCCGCTGCGACCGCGAAGTCGGCCACAAGAGCTTGCTCGATTGTTACGTCGACAAACATGCCTCCGTGTGCGCCACTTGCAAGATGGAAGCCGTCTTTGCCTATCAGGAAACGCAAAAAGGCAAAACGCCCGCTGAGATTCGGCAGGAAATCATCGACGGAAAATGGCGCAGCTTGGATCTCTCAAAGTACAACGCTCCCGCAGCCGTGCCTGCCCGATAGCTCACTCAGATTGTAGCGTCCAGGGTCAAACTCTCGATCATAGTGTCGAGGTCGGCCTGCGCCTGATCCCGCTTCGCCTGGAGCTCCGCTGACTCGCGCTGCAACGTTTCCAGGCGCGTCTCCTGGTTCGCCAGTTGCTGCGTGTAGCGCTGCGTTAGAGCGCGCTCCTCCGGGCTCCCTTTCAAGGCCTTCATATTTTCGCGCAGGCGCTGCTGATCGTCGTAAATCTTCTGTGTTTCATCGGCCCGTTTCGCGATTTCGGCGTCCAGAGCCGCCACGCGGTTTTTCTGTTCGACGATCTTGCGGAATTCAACTTCCACCGTCGCATTGATCGATTGTTGCTGCAGGAAGAGTTTGATTTGATCGTCGTCCAGGTTGGTCAGCTGGTAGCGAGTCTCGATGGGGCTCGACTCGTGAACCGTAAGAACTGCGGTCGCTTTCGGTTCAACCTTCACGCGGAAGCGGTAGACGCTCGAAGTCGTCTCGTCGGGCTTGGGGCCGTCGCTCGCGATGGTCCAGCCGGCCCGCAGCGGATGTTCGATCAGCACCGCGCGCGGAGTCGTATCGTCGTCGCGAACCGTGTACGTGGTTTCCTGCCGATTCTCGCTCGTCTGAATCATCACGCCGTGGGCGATGCGCAGGTGCGTGACGCGCTGTGGGTTGAAGTTGGCCGTCGATTCGGCGCGGACTCCGAGATCGGCGGCGTACGAAAGCAGCCGCCGTTCCCCCGGCTTGATCGAGTCGGTCAGGCCCTCGCCCGCGAACGCTTCATCTTCGAGGATGCTGAAGCTGCCGCCGTCAAGGGTCAGCGCGCTTGAATTCGTCAGCCAGAGTGCCCGAAGCGGTCGCGGCGAACCCAGTGACGAATTCCAGAGCGACACCTTTTCCGCTCCTACGTGCGTCTGAAGAATCGGAACCAGAGACGATTCGTTCTTGTGAATCGTGACGCGCTCTTTCAGCTTGTACTCGAAAAGATCGCCAAGCTCCTGCCCTTTGGCAGCAGCCGCCACGCTGTTCCGTCCCGCCGAAAACACACCGCCACCCGTGCCGCCGCCCGAGCCAGCACCCACGCTGATGCCCGGAGCAGTGAGCCGTTCGAGGACTCCGCGACCGGAACCCAGTTCACGTCCCGAGCCAACTAGCCTGGATAATTGGTCACTCGCACCTAATTCGGCGCTCGAAGTATTAAGAGTCGTGAGTGCGGATGCCTCCACGGTGACGGTCTGGGTGATCGAACCTACGTTTAGTTTCAGATCTTGCGCGACTTGACTGCCTCCTCCGAGCGACAGCCCATTGACCACAGTCGTTTGAAAACCGGGCGACGAAACTTCGAGCCGGTAATTCGCCGCCGGGAGATCCCCGAAATCGTAATGCCCTGCGCTATCGGTTGTTTTCGACCCGACAAGCGTCCCCGACCCATTCAGCAGCTTCACCTGCGCGTTCGCAACGACGGCCCCGCTCGTATCTGTCACCGTTCCCACGACAGCGCCGAGGCCGCCCAGCATCGCGCTTTCGTGAGTTTGCGGCGTCAACTGCGCGCTTTGCGGCAGCTCGATCACTGGTCGACGCGCATAGTACGGCTGCGAAAGCTGCTGTATAAACGACTGTGGCGCGCCCGCCACCAGCGACAGCTCGACGTTGTTCCAATCCTCGCCTACAGTGTTATCGACGATCGCCCAACCTTGCAGCAGCGGTTCTTCGCTTGATTTCGACGGCAATACGATCCGGTAGGTCGTCTTCCAGATGGGCACTTCGCTGATGTAGCTCACATAGAGCTGGCGGTCGCCCGAACCCGAGGTCGCGATGGTCATCCGCCGCAAATCCTGCTGGCGCACCGAGGAGAGCAGCCCAAGATACCGCCCCACCTCATCGTTCACATCATGTTCCGCAAGGCGGACGCTCACCGCAGGCGTGATCTCGACGCTGTGCACTCCTCCCGAATCGCTTACCACAGTGATCAAGTCCACTTCAAGCGTGGTGCCGCCGCTGACGCGCGTCTTGCGCTCGATACTCAGCAGGCGGCCGGTGATCATGCTGGCGCCGTTGCGAATTTCAAGCCGGGTGCCGCGCAGCGCGCCGTAAAACTTCGAGACGTCAGTCTGTTCCGCGAGCGGAAGGCGAAGCGTGCCCAGGCGCTGGCTGAGCGGTGCCTCGGAGTTGTAGTTCACCCCGGAAATGTGGCCGCCGTTGAGGTCGAGAACCGTCAGCGATTGCAGTACGTCGTTGAGCTGGCTGCTGGTGAAGTCGATTCGGACGGTCTGATCGCCCCGCACGCCGCCAAGGTGCTCGAAATAGCCGACCCCACTCTTATAGAGGACCACGCGGCGCACCGGAAGCTTCGCGGCCACGGACTCGGCGACGTTTCCCGGCTGTTCTTTCGCCAGAGAAGCAGCCACGGCCGGTTTGGCCAATGGTTTCGATTGCGGAGACCCTCCGTTCTGGGGCAAAGCCCACGCTGTCACCGACAGTACTGCAAACGTCAGAGCACACGTGCACACCTCAACCTTTCGCATACGCCCCTCCTATTTGCCTTCGAATTGTGAAACCGGAACCGACTCTCTTCTTGGTCTATCTCTTAGAACGTGGCGGTTGATCTTTCTTGCAGGCGTTGGAGTAGTTCGCACTCCCCGCCGGGCGTGCTGAATCGTTAGAGTGCCACCGGAATCGCTGTGTTGCCTGGAGAGCGGGGAAGGCTATGAAAAGAGCCAGGGAAACAGAACGGAATCGTCAGGCTACCGGAGGCGTGGGGGCGCGGGCCGGCCAATCCTGTGGCGCGAATTCAACTCCCCAGAAATGCGGGCTCGGTGAGAGGAACTCGACGCCCACTCGGGTGCCTTTCTCGGATGTGTCTCCGAGATAGACGACCCGGCATTCCTGCTCCTCTTCAGTGGCTGGGTTGATCAGAACCAAATCGCATCCCATGCCGATCGTCTGCTGAAGGTACAGAAGCCCGCCGTGTGCGTTGACGACGATGGTCTGGCTGTTTTCGCGAAATTTCCGGCCGTCGGCGTCTTTTCCGGCGGCGCGCACGGGTATGCGCGTGAAAACTCGCGAACTGCGCCGTTCTTTTGAGCTGTCCGGCATCATTTCACCTATCGTGCAACGCGGTTAAGCGCGAGTCAACGGCGCGGAAGCCATTGCGTGCTCAAACAAGCAGTTTGCAAAAAGCTTGCTGAATTTGAGCAAGGTTCCGTAATATGTCACATCTGTTTCAGCAAAGCGTTTCAAGCCGGGCCTTGGAACGCAGGCGAGTCTGGGCTCGCAGGCGGCTGATTTTAGCGCATACACGAAACCAAAGCGGAGGCACGTCCCTCGGATGAACCTGATCGACTACATCGAGTCCAAGCGCGAAGATCACTTGAACGAGCTCAAGGAATTTCTGCGCATTCCCAGCGTCAGCGCGAAGACGGAAAACAAGCCAGACGTCGAGAGAGCGGCGCGCTGGGTAGCGGATAAACTTCGCGCCGCCGGCCTGGAGAATATAGAGATCGCGCCCACCAGGATGCATCCGCTCGTCTATGGCGAATCGCTGCGCGCTCCCGGTAGGCCGACGGTCCTTTTCTATGGACACTACGACGTTCAACCCGCGGAGCCTCTTGACCTTTGGACCAGTCCTCCTTTCGACCCCGCTGTCCGCGACGGAAATCTCTTTGGCCGTGGCACGGCCGACGACAAAGGACAAGTCCATATCCATATCAAGGCGCTCGAAGCGTTGCGGCAGACTGCCGGGAAATTGCCCATCAACGTCAAGGTCATGATCGAAGGGGAAGAAGAGGTCGGCAGCGTGAGTCTGTGGGATTTCGTGCAGCAGAATCGGGAACGCCTCAAGGCGGATGCGCTCGTCGTTTCGGATACCTCGATGCTGGCGAAGGGCGTTCCGTCGATTACCTACGGCCTTCGGGGATTGAACTACTATCAGATCGAAATCACCGGCCCCATTCAGGATTTGCACTCGGGAGTTTTCGGCGGCGCCGTCCCGAATCCGATCACGATTCTCGCCGAAATGATCGCCAAGCTTCACGACAAGAATTTCCGCGTCACCGTTCCGGGATTCTACGATCGCGTCGCGGCGCTTTCGCCCAAGGAGCGCAAGGCCCTGAACTCGCTTCCCTGGAAAGAAAAGGACTTTCGCAAGACGGTTGGCGCGCGAGCGCTCTGCGGCGAGAAGGGCTACACCATCGTCGAGCGGCTCTGGATTCGTCCCACGCTCGAGTTGAATGGCATTTGGGGCGGCTACGAGGGCGAAGGCGCCAAAACCGTAATCCCTTCGAAGGCGTATGCGAAATTCTCCACGCGCCTCGTGCCGAATCAAGACCCCGGAAAAATCGCCAAACTTGTCGAGCGTCACGTTCGAAAGCTGCTGCCGAAAACCGTGACGTGCAAGTTCGACGTGCTCAGCACCGGCAAACCGTGGGTGGCGCCTTATTCGCATCCCATTTTCCAGAAAGCCATTCACGCGCTCGAATCGGGCTTCGGCAAGAAGGCGTCGTTCATCCGCGAGGGTGGCTCAATTCCGTTCGTTACGCAGATGCACGACACCTTCAACGTCCCGTGTGTCCTGATGGGTTTCGGCCTGCCCGACGAAAATGCTCACGCGCCCGATGAGCACATCTCGCTCGAAAATTATTTTGGCGGAATCAAATCCGTCGCGATCTTCTACGAGAGCTTGGCTTCTTCGTAGCTTTCGCGCAGCGTCTCTTCCGGCGACGGAAACCCCCAGTTTTTCGGGCTTTTTTTCATGTTTTCCCTTGCGTTCGATGTGCGGCACAGCTATAGTGCACGCGGCATCCGGGGCTCCCTGGAGCCACCAAGCAATCACATCTGAGGAGGAATTGGAATGGCGAGTCCGTTGAGCAAGTCAAAGATCATTTCGCACCTGTCCGAGAAGGTCAGCACGCCCGAGAAGCCGGTTTCGAAGAAGCAGATTGCTTCTTTCTTCGACGAACTGTTCAAGCTGGCGGTGAAGGAAGCAAAAGGCGCCGGCAAGTTCGTGATTCCCGGTTTGGGTCGTGCCGTGAAAGCACATCGCAAGGCGCGCATGGGCCGCAACCCTGCCACTGGCGAGGCCATCAAGATCAAGGCAAAGACGGTTGTTCGTTTGCGCGCGGCCAAGGCTTTCAAAGACGCCGTGTTGAAGTAGATTCCGGCGCAGAGACTTCCTGCAAAACCCCCAGGCGCGGCCTGTCTTCAAAGCGGGCCGGGGGCTTGGGGGTTTTGTCTTTTCAGCCGCTGGCCTTCGCGGCGTTCAGTTTCGGTCCGGAACCTCAGAGAAAATCCTGGAAATAAGAGGATCGATGACGTCGCTGCATTGGGATGAGGCTCGGGCGGCCGCCTATCGCGAGCTTCGCTTCGAGTTCCCCGAGAAAACGCTCGCGCGTAGGACCGTCGTCGTTGCGGGGGGCACGGGTGGCCTCGGTTCGGCCACAGTCGCGCTGCTGGCTCGCGAGGGCGTCAATCTCGTTGTGGGCTATCACCGCGATCGGGGTCGCGCCCAACGGCTTAGCGACGCCATCGAGCGGGAATTTGGCCGGAACCTCACGCTGATCGAAGGCGATCTCTGCGACGCAACCGTTCGGCGGAGCTATCTCGAAGCGGCAGAGCGCTTTGGGACGCCTCTCTCCGGTGTTGCCATTTTCTCGGGCGATCCGGCTAGAGTCGGGTTCCAGGACCTCGACCGTGAGTCCGTTGTGGCATCTCTCGAATCCAATTACGTCGGCCCGGTGTTGCTGGCCAAGGACTTGGGTAGCGCCATGGAGGCGGCCAAGACTGGCGGAAGCCTCGTCTTGCTTGCCACGATGCAGGCAACCGCGGCGTTCCCGTCGAGCCTGAACTATGCTGCGCCGAAGGCAGCCTTGGTTCATGCGGCGCGAATCCTGGCACAGCAATGGAACAGCGTTCGCGTCAACGTGATCGCACCAGGAGCGACGATTGCCGGGATGGCTGCCGCGAGCATCCAGTCGGGAAAGTACGATAGGTACATCGATAGCGCCGCGATTCCGCGGTTCGGCCGGCCGGAGGATATTGCCCGCGCGGTGCGGTTTTTTCTCGAGCCGGACAATTACATCACGGGGCAGACGCTCCTCGTTGATGGCGGACTTACGTTGCGGCGCGACCGTTAGCGGATTGCGATTCGCGGCCAAGACACCCAAATGCGTGAACACTCGGGCCTCTTAACCGATCTTTACGAGCTGACCATGGCGGCGGGTTACCTCCAGACCCGCTTCGACGCTCGCGCCACTTTCGAACTCTTCGTCCGCAACCTGCCGCGACAGCGCAACTATCTTGTCGCCGCCGGCCTCGAACAGGCCCTGGACTTTCTTGAGAACGTCGATTTCACTCCCGAGGAAATCGACTATCTGCGCAGTCATCCGATCTTCCGCAACATCCGCGACGACTTCTTCCACTACCTGGCGAAATTCCGGTTCACCGGTGACGTCTGGGCCGTGCCCGAAGGCTCCCTTGTTTTTCCCGGCGAGCCGATGCTGCGCGTCACCGCTCCGATCATCGAAGGACAGATCATGGAGACCTACCTGCTCGCGACGCTGAGCTATCAAACGATGATCGCGAGCAAAGCGGCGCGTGTCGTCACCGCGGCCGCGGGCCACCAGGTAGTTGAATTCGGCGCTCGCCGGGCCCACGGACCCGTCTCGAGCCTTTGGGCCGCGCGCGCTGCCGCCATCGGCGGATGCGAAGGATCATCGAACGTCCTTGCCGGACATCAGTTCGGAATGAACGTGTATGGCACGCAGGCGCATTCCTGGGTTATGGCCCACGAGACCGAAAGCGAGGCATTCCGTCATTTTCTGGACGCGTTCCCCGAGGGCGGCGTTCTGCTTGTCGACACTTATGACGTGCACAACGCGGTGACAAACATCATCGCGATGGGACGGAAGCCAGGCGGCGTGCGGCTCGACAGCGGCGACCTGGTAAAAGACAGCAAATGGGTGCGCCGCGCACTCGATCGCGCCGGCTGGACCGACGTGAAGATTTTCGCCTCGGGCGATCTCGATGAATTCAAGATCGCGCATTTGCTGAAGGCCGGCGCAGCCATCGACGCATTCGGCGTCGGCACCGCCCTCGCAACGCCGGGTGATGCCCCGCATCTGAATCTCGTGTACAAATTGGTCGAGGTCGAGCGCGGCGGAAAAGTTCGCGAAGCCGCGAAACTCAGCCAGGCAAAGGTCACCTATCCCGGCCGCAAGCAGGTGCTCCGATATTCCGATTCCGCCGGAGAGTTCGAATACGACAAAATTGCGCTCGATGGCGAAGCGGCAAACGGCGGCGAGCCGCTGCTGATCGAGGTGATGCACGTAGGGCGTCGCACAAGGCCCGCCGAGTCCGTCAGCGCCTTGCGCGCGCGGACCCTCGCATCCCTTGCTCGGCTTCCCAAGCGATATCGGCAGATTAGTCGCTCGGTGGAATATCCCGTCCGCTACAGCAAACAACTCGAAGCGATGCTCGAAAAGGTGCGTCGCCGGATTCGCCGCTCGGCGCTAAAATAAAGTTTGCATCGCACGAGGCCTTCGCAATTGAGTACGTCAGGCAAAATCGTTTTCTGGGAAGTGGATACACAGGCCGATTTCATGCTGCCCGGTGGAAAGCTGTATGTTCCCGGCGCCGAGAAGACGATTCCGAACTTAAAACGCCTGGTCGACGCTGCGCGGCAAGGTCGTGTTTTCCTCGTCTCCGACGCCTGCCGTCACACCGCCAACGATCCCGAGTTCAAGACTTTCCCGCCGCATTGCATCCGGGGCACACCCGGCGCGCGCATCGTCCCCGAAGGGCTCGCGCAAACCTTTGTCACCGTGCCGAACGATCCTGGATTCAAGCTGCCCGAGAATCTTCTCAGTCATCAGCAAGTGGTGATTGAGAAGCAGACGTTGAACGTATTCGACAACCCGTTCGCGGCCCGCATTGTCGATCTGCTGGGGAAAGATACGGAATACTTCGTGTTCGGAGTCGTCACCGAATATTGCGTCCGCCTGGCCGCGAAGGGACTGCTTGAGCGCGGCCGAAAAGTATCACTGGTGAAAGACGCGATCGAAACACTGAAACAAGGCGATGGCCAGCACGCGATCGACGAATTGAAGTCTCTTGGAACGCGGCTGATCACAACGGATGAAGCTCTCGCCGCAGTGGGCTCCACCTGATTGCTGTGGCTTACGCCCGTTCGGCGGGCTTCACGATCTTGTTGTAGAACAACATCAGAATCGTCGCGAGCACTCCCACACCGCTGATAACCCACCACATCTGTTGCGGCCGGTGGAGCACGTCTCCGTACTGGTGCACCAAATATCCGCCGAGCGGCCCTCCCATGAAATATCCCAGCGCCACTGGCAGAAACGCGTAGCCCATGTACACGCCCTGCTGGCCCGGCGGCGCCAATCGCGAAACGTATTCGTAGTAGCGCGACACCTGCGTGATCTCCCCAAGGGCCACGAAGACCAAAGCCACGACGGCTGCGCCCACCGTGGGATGAATCGCAAGAATGATCCACGCGAGACTCGTGATCAAGAGTCCCAGCGTCATCGCCGTGAACGCCGGCATCTTCCGCGTGAGCAAGGTTATGGGGATTTGAAGGCAGATGACCACGATTGCGTCCACGGAAAGCAGCAGGTCCACGTCCGCCTTGGGATCCACGAAGCCGCGAATGAACAACGGCATCGAAATATACTGCTGCCAGAAAACGATGAAGAACCCCGAAAAAATCAGGAGAAACGCGACGAATCGCACGTTGGCCAGCACCACGAACATGTTCTTGATCGCTCTCCAGACGCTCGCCACCTTTTCTTCACCCGATCTTCCGGGCTCTCGATAGAAGAAAAGCGTCGTCCAGAACATGAGGAACACGCAGCAGGCCGCGACGCGAAACACATTTTCAATCCCCAGTCCCAGTTTTTTGCGAACCAGAAACGCCACGATCGGTCCTAGCGCGCCGCCGATGTTGACGAGAGTGTAGTAAATCGAATATCCGATCGACCGCACATTTTCATTCGAAGCTCGCGCCGTCGTTCCCGCCACGCATGGCTTCACCACCCCGGGACCCATCGCTGGAATCATCAGGATCGCGAAGACCAGCCATTTGTCGGTCAGCGCGTGGCGCAGAGGCTCCATCCATGTGGCGGAAAGCGACCCCAGCAGAAAATACCCGACCGTCATCACCAGGTACGCGAACATCAGGGCCCGTCGGAAACCGAAACGGTCGGCAAGCGTTCCGCCTAGAATCGGCAGGAACCAGACAACGAGGCCGAACGTCCCCACCAGCCAGCCCGTCAATTCGCTCGAGAAATGAAGTTGCTCGTTCAGGTAGATCGCGAGGACGGCCGTCGTCGCGTAATAGGCGATGCGCTCGAAAATCTCCGTGAAGTTGGCAACCCAGAAGGCGGGCTCGAATCCCGAACGAATTTCGCGTAATCGCTCAGTAAAACCCAATCGCATCTCCCCTGGCGAGCGGCAGACTCCATCACGTGGGCTCCGCCGAAGCGTGCCGTGCCAGCGGCCGCGATTGTATCGGAATACTTTCGACGGCGTCCCTGGAATCTTGCGTCGGGACTGTTGGATTAGTTTCCGGTACCGAAGGCATCAGTGCCGAACCAGAGTGGAGTGATGGCTATTCTGGCATTCAGTTTGACCCTCCCCGGCTCACCGGCGGCACCAGGTTGTTCGCGCGATAGTAGACCACAAGCTGGCCATAGTGCTCGCCGCTGTGCTCGATGGCGGACGTCCAAATGGCGGAGTTGTGGGCCAGCCGGTTGCCAAAGAATTTTGATGTTTTGTCCAGCCCTGCGTCGCCCTGCTGTTGAATCACTTGCGCTCCGTCCGCGACGGCCTCCTGCACGAACTTCACCACGTCGGCCTTGGTCTTGAAAACGTCTCGCGACGGGTTGTCTCCTTCGCCGAAGTCCGGCCCGATGTTTGATCCGGCAACCCTGCGTATCAGAACGTAATCAAGTGCGGCGGCGTGTAGAAGATTCTGTGCAAAGGTGCGCTGGTCTTTCTGCACCCTGAAGTCGTACTTGTCTTCGGGGAAATCCTGCGCCATGGCAATGAGTTTGTTGCCAATCTGATTCCATGCTTGCAGCATCTCATCGGCACGCGTAAGTGCCGGAGCGGGAGGTTGATTCTGTGCTTGTACTTGACTGTAAAGACTGGTTCCGAAGACGGAAAGCAGAGTGACTGCAACTAGTGCAAGCGAAGACCGTTTCATCCTGAAATTCCCCCTTTGGATTGGCAATAACCTCTGCGAGGGCCACGATGCGCAAAAGATAAGGATTTCAAGCATCCGATGCGTAGCTTGCCCTGACCTATTCGTATCTCAGCGCGACCAATGGATCGACGCGTATCGCGCGCCGCGCCGGAATGTAACAAGCAAGCAGAGCCACACCGATGAGAAGAAGGGCGACACCCGCAAACGTTAGAGGATCCGTCGGCCTTACACCGTAGAGCAGTCCTGCCATCAACTGCGACACGATCAGTGCGCAAACAAGCCCAACAGCAGCGCCTGCAATGGCAAGCCCCAATCCTTGACGCAGAATCATCCGCAGGATGTTCCGGTGTTGCGCCCCAAGCGCCAGACGAATGCCAATCTCGTGCGTGCGCTCGCTTACGATGTACGAAATCACTCCATAAATTCCAAGCCCCGCCAGAAGCAATGCCGTGAGAGCGAACAACGCAACGATTTCCATCGAGAATCGCCTCTCGGAGAGAGATGCGGACACCATTTCGTTGAGCATCTGCGCGCCGAAAACGGGGAGTTCCGGGTCGACGGACTGCACTTGATCGCGCAGCTGCACCGGAATCGCAGCGATGTCCAGCCGTCCGCGCAAGAATATCGCCAGATCCTTAGGCCGTCGCTGATACGAGCTCAAGTAGATTTCTGGAACGGTCGCTTCCGCCAGCGATTCGGTTCGGGCATCGGCGATGACGCCGACCACGGTAATCCAGGAAGAGCTCGCCGGATTTAGCTTGAGGTGCTTGCCGGCTGGATTTTCATTTCGCCAATACGTCCGCACGAACGCCTCGTTGATTACCGCTACGTCGGGACTCTTGTCGTCATCCGATTCATTGAATAAACGGCCGCGCAGCAACGTGATGCCCAGCAAGTGAAAATATCCCGGTGTAACGATGGAACGGTCGACCAAAGGAGGCTGATCGCTTTGAGTCTCGTGGCCTTCGAGGATCAACGGATTGGGGTTTAGGTCCTTTCGACCATGACCTAACGGAATAGCCGCTAGATCACCAATAGCTATTTCCTCCACCCCGGGCAGCGTCCTGCCACGGCGGAGTATTTCGCGCAAGAACGGTGCCTCTTCAGCGGGAGTTCCGTAGATGTCGGTCTTGGGATCATTTGGCACAGGCAGCCACGTGCGAACCGTCATTACACTCTGGGGATTGAATCCCGGCCGCACATTCAACAAGTCCCAGAAACTGCGTAGAAGTAGGCCGGCAGCAATCATCAACACCAAAGACAGCGCAAATTCCGTTACCACCAGCACGCGGCGCGTGCGCGCCTGTTCCCCGGAGCCCGTCGAACCGCGTCCCTCCTGTTTGAGCATGGGAATCAAATCCAACCGGCCGGCACGCAGCGCGGGAGCCAGACCGAAAATCACGCCGGCGACGACAGATGCGATAAGAGCGAAAAGCAAAACCGGCCAGTTGATCGACACCTCATGAAGCCGCGGCAGGCTTTCGGGCACGATTTGCTGCAGAAGTCCCTTCGCACAAAAAAGAATTGCTAAACCGGCTATTCCGCCGAGCAACGAAAGAAGTACGCTCTCGGTCAGCAACTGCCGTATCAGCCGCGTTCGTGCCCCCCCGAGCGCCTGACGAATGGCCATTTCGCGCCCTCTCGCGCTGGCGCGAGCGAGCAGCAGATTCGCGACGTTCACACAGCCGATCAGCAGGACCAATCCCACGGCTCCAAGCAGCAAGATCAACGACTCGCGAACATCGCCCACCACGCTTTCCTTCAGCGGGACCAACCGTACCGCCCATCCGCTTTGTAGCGGATAATCGATAGGGAATTGTTTCTGCAAGGAGGCAACGAGCGCGTCTAACCGGCTCTGCGCCTCAGCGATTGTCAGTCCAGGTTTGATTCGCGCGATTGCTTCCGGAAGCCGAGAGCTGCGCGACGGAGGCGGGGCAGGCGGGCCGGCAAAACCTGACGCTGCCCAAATTTCAATGTTCCTTTCTTCCGCTGTTCGCCCCGGATCGCGATAGCCGGCCGGCATGACGCCGATCACGCGATACAAGTCGTTGTCGAGCCGCAGGCTCTTGCCTAAAATCCCTGGATCGCCCGCGAAAGCGCGCTTCCAAAGGCCGTCGCTGATGAGAATTTCCAGAGTAAATCCGGGAGTGTGATCTTCGGGATTGAATGACCGGCCCAACTGCGGTTTCACACCCAGCAGCGCAAAATAATTCGGCGGTACGTTAAGAAAGCGGATACGCACAGGCTGAGACGCCCCCGTCAGATTCACGTCCCCGCCCCCTATGGGCGAAACGTATTCAAAAATGCCGGAGCGCTGAAGATCCTGCCATTCGGGCACCGACATTCCTACGTCCTGCGCGCCCACGCCGGGAAGATCATCCTCGATCCTTACGAGTTGCTCCGGTTGCGGGTATGGCAGCGGGTGCAACAACGTGGCGTCGACAAGGCTGAAAATCGCGGTCGTCGCCCCGATTCCCAAAGCGATCGTCAAGACGGCGACGGTGGCAAAGCCGGGGGATTTGCGCAGCATGCGCAAGGCGTAGTGCACGTCTTGCCAAAACTGATCCCACCAGAGCCACCGGCCGAATTCGTAAAAGCGTTCTTCGGCGTGCACGAGATTGCCGAATGAACGACGCGCGGCAGCTCGCGCCTCCTCCTCGCTCAGCCCTTGCTCCCGCAAGCGCTCTATCTCGAGCTGTAGGTGGGCCTCGATTTCGGAAGTGAAATCATCCAACTTACGGCGTTTTCCGAACATGAGCTTGCCTTTCCGCCGGATCCAACCTGACTATTCGTATCTCAGCGCGACCAGTGGATCGACGCGTATCGCTCGCCGCGCCGGGATGTAGCACGCTAGTAATGCGAACGCCAGCAGCACGACGGCGGCGCCGGCGAATATGACCGGATCGGAGGCGCTCACCTGGTAGAGCAGGCGCGTCATTAAACGCGTCAGAAAAATCCCGCCGACAATTCCGGCGACGACTCCAAGCAGAGCGAGCCGGGCTCCCGCTTGCAGGACTAACGCGAGAATCTCGCGAGGCAGAGCCCCCAGCGCCATGCGAATGCCGATTTCGTGTGCCTGCTGCCTGACGTTGTAGGAAAGCAGCGCGTAGACACCCGCAACCGCCAGGATGAGCGCGACAACCGCGAAAATCGTGAGCAACACGAGGGCCAGCCGTTCCGTGCCGTAGGCGTCGCGAACAATCCCCTGCATCGTCTCCGAGTCTCCGAGCGGCATCGAGGAATCCAAGCGAGAGACGGCTTGCCTCACAGACTCCAGGAGCTGAGAAGGGGTTTGCAAAGAGCGAACGACCAGCCTCACACCGCGTAACGGTGTTGTGGCTTGAACGTAGGGAAGATAGATCTCGGGCAGAATCGTCACTTCCCATTCCTGAACCTGTCGCGTGTCGTGAAACACGCCGACGATCGTGATCCATCGAGGAGCGGACGTTGCGGAAGCGGACACGGGTGGTGCTGAACCGGAGGCGATGCGCTCGGAATATTGATTGCCCAGCGCGATGCGCTTGCCAACCGCAGACTCGTTCGGCCAGAAACGTTTTGCGAGTGTTTCGTTGACGATTGCGACGAGTTGCCGCCCGTCGCGATCCTCGTCCGTGAAGAGTCTCCCACTGGCCAAAGAAATTTGCAGTGCACGGAAGTAGCCAGGCGTGGCGAACCGGCAAGCGGCGCCGCCTGCCGAATCGCCCGAGTTTGCGGCGCGGCCCTCGACGTGAAAATCCTGACGGTCCAACCGGTCGGCTACGGGCAGCGACGAAACCACTCCGGTGGCCTCGACACCCGGTATTGCTGAAACGGATTGTTGAAGCTCCTGATAGAAAGAGAACGTCTGCGGCATTCCAGGATACGAAATCTCAGGAAGCGAAATATTCGTTGCGAGCACATGAGCGGGGTTGAACCCGAGATTCGAGTTGGAGAGGTGACGATAACTCTGCGTCATCAGGCTGGCTGAGGCGACCACCACGAGAGCCAGGCCCACCTGAGTGACCACGAGAGTTTTGCGCCACCATTGGCCGCGGCGCGATGCTCCGGCGCGCCCACCTTCCTTGAGCGTCTCCGTAACGGAGGTTTTGGACGCCTGAATCGCCGGCGCAACTCCGTATAGCAGCCCGACGAGTACAGAAAGACCGGCCACGAACAGAAAGGCGGAAGAGTCGAACCTGAATTCCCGGGCTTCGGTGGAGACATAGTCGATGACGAGACGCCGGATCAACGGAAGGCTTTCCCGCGCGATCAGCAATCCCAGCGCGCCGGATGTAACCGCCAGAAGGACGCTTTCCGTGAGGAATTGGCGGATGATTCGGATTCGGCTGCCTCCCATGGCCAGGCGAATGGCCACTTCGCGACGCCGAGCAGTCACGCGGGCGAGAAGGATATTCGTAACGTTGGAGCAAGTGATGATTAGGAGAAGGGCGATGGCGACGAGCAGAACAAGCATCGCGTCTTTGAGATCACTGGTCACGTACCTGATGACGTCCTCAGTCCAAAGGCGGAGATTCGCGTATTCGGGCGCTTGGCTGGCGTCTTGCTGTTCCCAATGGTGAGCGACGACGGCCAGTCTCGCATCGGCTTGTTTTTGCGAGACGCCCTTCTTGAGCATGGCCGTAACCCAATAAGCGCGGTGCGAGCGGTTGCGCTCGTTGTAATCGAGACGGAGCGGAACCCACAGTTGCGTGCCCCACATGAGGAAGTAGGGCGGCATGACGCCGATGACCGAGTAGTTTTCGTCGTTCATGCGAATTTGACGCCCGAGAATATTTGGATCGCCCAGATAACGGCCCTGCCACAAGGTATAGCTAATAAGGACAACATTCGCTCCGCCGGGCGCGTCTTCACCGGGCAGGAATGAGCGCCCAAGAAGCGGTTGCACGCCGGTGTTACGGATGGCGTCCGCGGAAACGGCCGTGACGTCGAGCGATTCCGGATGGCCGTTGTCGGTGAGATTGAACATGATGTGTTGCAAAACCGAGACGCTTTCGAAAATGTCGCCGAGTTGGCGGAGGTCGTTGTATTCGGGTATGGAGAAGAACCACGAGCGTGTCTGCTGGCGATTGAAGCCCGCGAGCACGGCAACCCAGCGGCCGCTGCTCTCGAATTTGTACGGAAAAACGAGGGCCGCTTGCCAAACGCTGTAGAGGGCTGTGCTTGCGCCGATTCCGAGAGCCAGGATCAGCACGCAGAGGGTAGATACGCCGCGCTCTCGGAGTAAAGCGCGCATGCCGCAGCGTACGTCTTGCCTTAACTGGTCCCACCAGAGCCAGCGGCCCGATTCATAGAAGTGCTCCTGAGCGTGAGTCACGTTGCCAAAGGCGCGGTGCGCCGCTGCCCGGGCGTCGTCTTCGCTTAGACCTTGTTCCCGTAGGCGTTCCGTCTCCAACTGTATATGGGCTTCGATCTCAGCCCCGAAGTCGCTCGCCTTCCGCTTGCGTCGGAACATGGCCTAGCCCTCCTCGGACTCCAGAATGCGCCCGATCGCGGCCGTCAATCGATTCCACTTGGTGGTTTCTCTTACAAGTTGTTTGCGACCGGCCGATGTCAGCGCATAAAACCGCGCCTTGCGGTTATTTGCGGAGATTCCCCATTTCGCGGAAATCCAGCCTCGCTCCTCAAGCCGCTGGAGCGCAGGATAGAGGGCTCCGTGCTCCACCAGGAGTTCTTCATCCGACGTCTGCTGGATCGCGCGTGCGATCCCTTGGCCGTGCTGCGATCCAAAAATCAGCGTGCGCAAAATCAGCAGGTCCAGGGTGCCCTGCAGCAATTCCAACCGTTTTCCTGTTTCTTGGGTAGACATACAACCCGAGCCTACGACTGCCTGGGTAAGATGTCAACCCAAAAGAGCGGCAACATCCCGCCAAGCAATTCCTGGGTAAGTGGACCGCTCGCCGCTACTTCTTTCCTCTGGCTCCATGCTCGTCCCGCTTTCGGCTGTCCGAGAGCGTGTGCTAACATTGCTCGGCAAGTAGTCCGCCACCGAAAGCATGCCTGCCGCAACGATGAAAGCCCTGCGCAAGACGCGCCCGCAACGCGGCGCAGAACTCGAATCCGTTTCCATTCCTTCGATCGGACCCACGGACGCTCTCGTTCGCGTGCGCGCGGCTTCGATTTGCGGCACCGACCTGCACATCTACGGCTGGGATCGCTGGTCGGCGTCGCGCATCAATCCGCCGATGACCTTCGGCCACGAATTCTGCGGCGTGATCGAGAAAATCGGCGACGAGGTCACCACCGTGCGGCCCGGCGATTTTGTCAGCGCTGAGATGCACGTAAACTGCGGCCACTGCCGCCCGTGCCGCATGGGCCAGCCGCACGTCTGCCAGAACGTGAAGATTATCGGCATCGACGCCGACGGTTGCTTCGCCGAGTACGTCCGCATCCCGGTTCGCAATATCTGGAAGATTGATCCCGCGATTCCGGAGCACTACGCGGCAATTCTCGACCCGCTGGGCAATGCCGTTCACACGGTGACTGCGGGCGAAATCGCCGGCCAAAACGTGGTAGTGACCGGCGCGGGGCCGATCGGCTTGATGTCGATCGCGGTGGCGCGCGCCTGCGGTTGCGCTTCGCTTTTTTGCACGGAAGTGAATCCGCACCGCCGCGAGCTCGCGAAGACCATGGGCGCGGACGAAGCGCTCGATCCCGCTTTACCGGGAATCGTCGAGCACGTTCGTGACGCCACGGAAGGCGGCGTCGACGTGATGCTCGAGATGAGCGGCAACCCCGCCGCGATTCGCCAGGGGTTTCAAATGCTGCGGCAGGGTGGCCGCGCGTCGCTGCTCGGCATCCCGAAGGATCTCGTGACGCTCGATCTCGTCAACGACGTGATCTTCAAAGGCGCCACCGTGCAGGGAATCTACGGCCGGCGAATGTTCGAGACGTGGGTGCACATGACCGAGCTGCTCAAGCACCACCGCCTGAATCTCGAGCCTCTGTTCCACGAGCGGATGCCGCTCGAAAAATTCGAGAGCGCGTTTTCGCTTCTCGAATCCGGAAAGGCCAGCAAGATCCTGTTGTACCCGAACGGTTCGCCGAAGTAGCGCAAGACTCGGCCAGTTTTTCTGCGCGGCGGCTTTTTTGCATCGGAGGATTCATGACTACACCAGCAATGATTCCAGCGCGCCCGCAATTGCAATATCTGCATGACGCGCTCGAAGATTTGAAATCGAAGCACCTGTATTTCCGCCTGAAAATCCTCGAAGGCGAGCAAAGACCCGTCGCCGTTTTCGACGGCAAGGAAGTGATCAATCTCAGTTCCAACAATTATCTCGGCCTCACAACGCATCCGAAATTGCGCCGCGCCGCTATCGAAGCCACTCGCAAATATGGCGTCGGCTCCGGCGCCGTGCGCTCCATCGCCGGCACGATGAAAATCCACATGGAACTTGAAGAGCAGATTGCCCGCTTCAAGAAAGTGGAAGCCTGCGTCGTGTTTCAGTCTGGATTCGCGGCAAACGCGGGCACCGTGTCCGCAATTCTCGGCAAGGAAGATTTGATCGTCTCCGATGAGCTCAACCACGCCTCGATCATCGACGGCTGCCGCCTTTCGCGCGCCACCATCAAAGTTTTCAAGCACAAGGACACCGCTGATTGCGAGCGCGTCCTGAAGGAAACGGAAAACTGGACCGGCAAAAAGCTGCTCGTCACCGACGGCGTCTTCTCGATGGATGGTGACATCGCCAACCTGCCCGCGCTGTGCGAGCTCGCCGAAAAATACAATTGCATCATGATGGTCGACGACGCTCACGCGTCCGGCGTTCTCGGTTCGCGCGGACGCGGCACCATCGACCATCTCGGTTGCCACGGCCGCGTCGACATCCAGGTGGGCACGCTGAGCAAGGCCATCGGCTCAATCGGCGGCTACGTGTGCGGCTCCCGCGACTTGATCGACTTCCTCTACCATCGCGGCCGCCCGTTCCTGTTCTCCACGTCGCACCCGCCGTCGGTCACCGCCACGTGCCAGGCCGCATTCGACTTGCTCGACTCGGAAGCCGGCGATCGCCTCATCAAGAAACTTTGGTCGAACACGAAATTCTTCAAGCGCAAGCTGAAGGAGCTGGGGTTCAACACGGGTAAGAGTGAGACGCCGATTACGCCGATTATGGTGGGCGACGCGGAAAAAGCGTTTCAGTTTTCGCGCGAACTATTCGCGGAAGGCGTTTTCGCCGGTGCGATCGGCTACCCCACGGTTCCGGAGGGCAAAGCTCGCCTCCGAACGATCGTTACGGCCACTCATAAGCGCGCCGATCTCGAGCGGGCGCTCGAAACCATCGCGCGCGTTGGCAAAAATCTCGGAATCATTTCCTAGAAGTTTGGCTGCGTCAAGCAACCATCAAACCGCGGCGGCAGCCAAATGCGGGCGCATGCGCTTGTAGAGCGCCATCACCAGCGCGCCAAGCCCCCAGAAGATAGTCACAAAGAGAATCCAGCCGCCCACATACGGCAGCAGCCGAAGCACGTGCAGGATGAAAAGCCCCAGCGCGAGCCGGCCGATCGCGGCACCCGTGCCCACCCTTGCTCCGAGCAGCGCTTCTCCCAGCCAGCCGGATACAAAGATCGTCGACGTAAACACGGCGAGCCCATACAACACTAGCGTCACGATCCCCACGGCGAGCCCCACGATCGTGCAGCAAGCGATGACGGCCGCGATCGGAGTGGCGAACAGGAATAGGAGCCCGAATCCCGCTGCCGGCACGTATTTCTTGCAGGCCTCCGTTGTGTCCACAAACAATCCGGGCATCAGCAAAAGCAGCACAAGCCCGTAGACGAACCCGATTCCCCACAGAAGGATGTGGTGCACGTAGTAGTGCGGAGTCTCATAGCTTGGTTCTTTCTTGGGCATCACTCTCTCGATCGTTCCCGTCACCTTTGCCCCGGAAGCAATTTCGGGATCGCGCTTGCCCTCATACTTGGTGTGTCCTTTGATTTCTGCGCTGGGGCCGATCATCAGGTTGTCCGCACGCAGCGTGACGTCTCGCCCAATTGTGTTGGCCAGGTCAACCGAGTGCGCCATGCCGAGCACGTCGCCGCCGATCTTGCCGCTTAGGGATACGTCGTTCCCGCCCACCGTGACGCTGCCGCCGACCGATCCCTTTTGGTTCAGATTCAACTCCTTGCTCCAGCTCATCAAGTTTCTTCCCACGGCTCCGTCGATGTCCACGGATTCAGCGAACACGCGCACGTTGCCATCTACAGTTCCGTTCATGTGCAACTCTTGCGCGAACGCCAGAATGTCTCCCTTCACATGCCCGTTGACGATTACCACCTGCGCCCAGGTAACCAGGTCACCGTCCACATCCCCGTCGATCATCGCTCGTTCCCCAAAAACCATTAGGTCCGTGTGCACCGTTTCTCCGGCGGGCAGCGTGTAATTTGGATCACCGTGCTTCGTTTCGGCCGCGCCAATAGGTGCGGGCAACGCAAGCGCGAAGAGAAGCGCGCCCATCACGACGGCAAACGTCGTCAGCCGGTGCCAGTGTCTTCGCAGCAGCCAAATCACCACCACCGTCAGAGTCCCCATCGCCAGAAATTCCATTAGGCTTCGCATCGCGTCCCATCCTTTCCAGAAGGCACCGCTGAAGAAGAGCATCGTAAGCAGATTGCCCTGCGTGAAACCCGACTGAGCCGCCTGCGCTCGCCACGGTTCGATGATTCCGGTCCAAAAAGTGTAGGCGCCGGCCGCGCTGAGCCCCAGCGTCGTCAGCCAGCCCCACGGCACCGAGCCGCGTTCCGGCGCTTCCGCCAAGCGGGCGGGAATCGCTTCGTCCTCCGCGTCCAGAGCCTGGCGCAGCCACACGCCCTCCCGCTCCAGCGCGCCTATCAGCTCGCGACACTCAGAGCATGTGGCCACATGCGCCGAAACCTCCTGCGCGTGATCGGCGTCGAGCTGCTTTTCCAGATACAGCAGCGCTGTCATCTCATCGAAGTGGTTCATCGCTTGCTCCCCGCCACCGCGCCGCGCGCCCCGGCCTCTCCTCCGCTCAGGGCGTCGCGCAACTGGTGACGCGCGCGCAGCAGTAATACACCCACAAACGCCCGGCGCACGCCGAGCGTATCCGCAATTTCGTCGTAACTCATATCCGCGTAGTAGCGCAGCACCAGCGCCATTCGAGCGCGATCCGGCAACTTCGCCAGCCCGCCTCGCACTTCCTTGCTCGTATGTTCTGTCTGCAGCCGCTCAAGCTGATCGGGATCGGGATGCTCCAGCGGCAGAGTTTCCAGGTCGCCCGTCTCGAGGTCCTGGCGAATGCGGCGACGCCGCAACATGTCCCAGCAATGATTGCTGGCCACTTTGTACAGCCACGCCGTGAACGGCCGCGATGAATCGTATGTCCCGAGTTTCTGTCGAACCTTCATGAAAACTTCCGTTGTTGCGTCCTCTGCGTCTTCGCGCGTCGGCAAGGCGCGCCTGCAAAACCGGAAGATCGCGGCCGCATATTGCCGATAGAGTTCGCCCCAGGCATCCGCGTCTCCTGCCCGGACCTGCGCCAGCACCTCCGCTAATTCTGCGGCGCTCATCTCTCCAGCTGTCTTATGCCTCTCCATAAGCTGATACGCACACTCGCTGCGAAATATTTCACAAATGTTACAAAATGCCGGACTTGGCCCTGTTTAGGGATGAGTAGAGGTTAACGTGGCACGGCAGAATAAGTCACGCAAATCCCGGTCCCGGCAGAACTTCACTCACCCCAAACGGTCCTGTAATCGACCCGAAACACTCAGTAGGACATCCTTCGGTTCACTTCCACAAACGGCTTGGCCGTTAATCAATGGAGGAAAGCATGAACCTTAAGTCCCCCAGAAGGACGTGGCAAGAGCGCGCGATGGTCAGCGTGCTTTTTGTCACGCTTACGTCGTTTGCTACTCCCGTGTCAGCGCAGTCTTCCCGTGCCACCACGAATGCTCATAGTCAGAACACCGTAACGCCCATCGAGCACGTGATCGTCCTCATTGGCGAGAACCGGACCTTTGACCACCTTTTCGCCACTTACGTTTCGCCGAGCGGAGAGCACGTCCGCAACCTGCTTTCCGAAGGGATCATCACTGCCGACGGCACGCCGGGCCCGCAATTTTCGAAGGCCGCACAATTCCAGGCCGTGAAGCCGTATAAGACGAGTTATTTCACCAGCCTCGCCCCTTGGGAGAAGGCGCCTTATCAAATTCTCCCCGAGCCGACCCTGAATTCCGCACCGATCAATCCGCTGGTTCCTCCGATACTCGCCGCCTTTCCGCCAATCCTCGAGGCCACCGAGCCTTCGCTGGAGCCCGCCGACCTCGGCCTGCTGTTCACTGGCACCGCAACCGGATTCAGTCAGACCTCCTTCATCGGGGATTACGACACCCGCATCCAGAATTACAACGATCTCCCCAACGGGCCGTTCCCGCTTAAGGGCGCCGAACTGCCGTACGATTCGTACACGGGAGATACGACGCACCGGCTCTTCGAGATGTGGCAGCAATCCGATTGCAGTATCTTCCACGCCACCTTCCACAATCCCTCGGGCTGCCTGAGCGACCTGTATCCCTTCGTGATCACCAACTACGTCAATATTCTCGACACTGAATTCGACAAAACCCCAATGTTCGACGACGCCGGCGGCAGCAATTCGATGGCGTTCTACAATATGCAGGCGGGCGATGTCCCTATTCTGAAAAGCCTCGCCGACCAGTACTCGATGAGCGACAACTATCACCAAGCCGTGATGGGCGGCACCGGCGCCAATCACATCATGCTCGGTTCGGGCGACGCCTACTTCTGGTCAGACGGCAACGGCAATCCCACCGTTCCGCCAGCGGGAGTCATCGCGAACCCCAACCCGATTTCCGGCACCGATGATGTTTACACCGTCGACGTCGGCTACAACGGCGACTTCACGAACTGCTCAGATTCGAGTCAGCCCGGAATCGATCCCATCCGCGATTACCTGGCTTCGCTGTGGTATCACCCCAAACCGAACTGCCAGCCCAACCACTACTACCTCATCAACAATGAGAATCCGGGCTTCCTGCCGGATGGCACGCTCGACACGGCTGGTATCAACGAGGGCGCTTCCATCCCGCCGACGAACGTCCGTACCATCGGCGAGGCGCTCAATGACAAGGGCATCTCTTGGGCTTATTACGGTGGCGCGTACAATGCGGCCGTCGCGCTTCAGCAGGATCCGACGAGCACCAATCCGGTCGTCGCTGTCGGCAAGGCCTACTGCAACATCTGCAACTTCGAATCCTACACAAACGCGATTATGGGCGACCCGAATCAGCGGGCCGCACACATCAAAGACACCATCTGATTTCTTCGCCGCCATCGACAACAGCACGCTTCCGGCAGTGTCTTTCGTGAAGCCCGACGGTCTGCTCGACGGCCATCCGGCCAGCTCCAAGGAAGATCTGTTCGAGGCGATGGTGAAGGACATCATGGCTCACCTTCAGGCGAATCCCAGCCTCTTCGCTTCGACGGCTTTCATGATCACCATGGACGAAGGTGGCGGCTTATATGATTCGGGCTACATCCAGCCGCTCGACTTCTTTGGCGACGGCCCGCGTATTCCGCTGATCGTCATCTCGCCCTTCAGTACGGGCGGGCACGTCAGCCACACCTACGCGGACCACGTCTCGATCCTGAAGTTCATCGAGCGGAACTGGCGTTTGAAGCCCTTGACCAACCGCAGCCGGGACAATTTCCCAAACCCGATTTCGCTCGACTTCTTCGATCCTTACGTGCCACTCAACAGTCCAGCGATCGGCGATCTCTTCGACCTGTTCCATTTCGAATAACAACCGCTACAGTGCGCGGCGCAGCCTCTTAAGCTGCCCGCGCACTCCCACTCAACCTGCTCCCAGAGCCTGACGAGGACCTGACGCCGGCCGCCGTCGGTCGGCGTCACCGTCCCAGCCCTCTGCCCTCAGCTACGAAGAGCCTCTGCCGCCTCTGCTATACTCGGCACCTTGTCGTCGCGCCGGGGCAGTTCGCTGTCTGCCCGCCGCACGGAAACTAGACTCGAATGCCTTCCAAAGACTCAAAACGCCTCTTCCTGATCGACGCGATGGGCTACATCTTTCGCGCCTTCTACGCGCCCATGCCGCAGCGCCTGAGCAACGCGAAGGGCCTTCCCACGAACGTTCCCTATCTTTTCGCCAACATGGTTCGCAAGCTCGTGAAGGACTGGAAGCCCGACTATCTCGGCGTGGTCTTCGACGTTTCCGCGCCCACTTTTCGCGACAAGCTCTTCGCCGAATACAAGGCGCAGCGCGCGCCCATGCCCGAGGACCTCTCGATCCAAATCCCGTTCGTGCGGCGCTACTGCCAGGCCATGCGCTTGCCGATGATCGAATTTCCCGGCTACGAAGCCGACGACGTGATCGGCACGCTCGCCAAGCAAGGCGGCGAACAGAGATCTTCGAAGTCTTCATCGTCACCAGCGACAAGGACCTGATGCAGCTCGTCGGCGGTCCCGTGCGTTTGCTGAACCCCATGAAGGGCGACCTGCTTATCGACGCGAAAAAAGTGGAAGAGATCATGGGTGTGCCGCCCGAAAAAGTTCCCGACGTGATGGCGCTGATGGGCGATTCCATCGACAACATTCCCGGCGCGCGCGATCCGAACGAAAAGCCCGCTCCCGGCGAGCGCCGCAAAGCCGGAATCGGCGAAGTGGGCGCGCGACAGTTGATCCAGCAGTACGGCAGCGCCGAAGAAACGCTGAAGCATGCCACCGAAGTGAAGCGCGCGAATTATCGCGAAGCTCTCCAGAAATACGGCGAATTCGTCAAGCTGAGCAAGCAGCTCGCCACGATTCCCACGGACGCGCCCGTGCCCCTCGAGCTCGAAACGCTGCGAATGGCCCCGGCCCGACCTGCCGCCCTCCGCGAGCTTTACGTCGAGCTCGGGTTCACTTCGCTGCTGCGCGAGTTCGCGCCGCTTGTGGACGATCAGAAAACCGACTACGCCAACCTCGATTCGCCCGAGTCGCTCCGGAAATTCCTCGACTCGATTCCTCGCGGCCACGAAACCGCGGCTTGGCTCTCGCTCGACTCCGAAGATCCGGACGAAGAAGGCTTCGGCACGCGCGTGCTCGGCATCGAGAGTCTCGCCCAAGACGGGAACGGCCCGCACCGCTGCGAATGACGTCGAGGACAAGAGCTCTGGCCGCGATGAAGGAATGGCTCGCGGACTCGAAGCACCCGAAAGTCGTTCACGATCCGAAGCTGTTTCACTTGCTCGCCGCGCCGGATTCTCCGGGCGACGGCTGACGCCGTGGCCGGAATCCGCCACGCGACGATCCTGTACTCGTATCTCCTGCGCCCCACCACCGCGAACCACGCCTTCGCCGAAGTCGTTCTGCGCCACCTGAACCGCACGCTTTCCGGCGCGCCGGGCGAGCGCGCCGATTTCTTGCTCCGCGTCGCGCCCGTTCTGCGCGCGGAAGTCGAAAAGCAGGGCCTCGCTTCGACCTCTACGAAAAAATCGATCTGCCGCTCGCGCCTGTGCTGGCTCGCATGGAAGCGGCCGGCGTTCTCGTCGATCCCAAGGAGCTCGACATCATCTCGGCGAAAGCTGCAGGAAGAAATCGGCAAGCTGGAAAAAGCGATTTACGATCTCGCCGGATTCGAGTTCAACATCAATTCACCGCCGCAACTCGCCGAAGTTCTCTTCGACAAGCTGAATTTGCAGGGGCCGCGAGCAAGGTCGGGCCGGACGAAGTCTCGCTCCACCGCCGCCGATATCCTCGAAGAATTGGCGCTCGTGCACGAACTCCCGAAGAAGGTCCTCGAATATCGCGAGCTCTCGAAACTGAAATCCACGTATGCGGATGTGTTGCCGCGGCTGATTCATCCCGCCACGGGACGCGTGCACACGCGCTTCAGCCAGACGGGAACGGCGACCGGCCGGCTCAGCTCCTCGAATCCGAATCTGCAAAACATTCCGATTCGCACGGAGCTGGGCCGCGAAATTCGCGCCGCGTTCGTCGCCCCGGCCGGGCCATCAGCTTCTTTCCGCCGACTATTCCCAGATCGAACTGCGCATCCTCGCGCATCTTTCCGAGGATCCGATTCTCGTCGGACGCGTTTCGCCGCGGCGAGGACATTCACTCGCGAACCGCGCAGGAAGTTTTCGCCGTTCCGCCGCTGATGCAGACGCGCGAGCATCGCCGCGTCGCAAAAGTGATCAATTTCGGCGTGATTTACGGCCTTTCGGCGTTCGGCCTCGCGCAACAGCTCGATATCGACCAGAAGGAAGCGGCGAAATTTATCGCCGCCTATTTCGAGCGCTACAGCGGCGTGAAGAAATATCTCGACCAGCAGATCGCCGAAGTTCGCAGAACGGGAATCAGCAAAGACTCTTTTCGGCCGCATCCGTCCGATTTCGGAAATCAATTCACCCCAGCCGAACATGCGCAATTTTGCCGAGCGCACCGCGATGAATACGCCCATGCAGGGCGCCGCCGCGGACCTGATCAAGCTCGCGATGATCGAGCTTGACCGGCGCCTCGCCGACGAATTCAAATCGCGAATGATTCTGCAGGTCCACGACGAATTGCTTTTCGAAGCGCCCGAAGAGGAGATTCCGCGGCTCGCGAAAGCTCGTCAAGGAAGTGATGGAGGGAGCGTACAAGCTGCGCGTCCCGCTCGTCGCGGAAACAAAGGTCGGCCCCAATTGGCGCGACATGAAATGATTTGAAATGGGAAAAGAGACAAATGGAAATATTTGGCGAACATCAACAAGAGCGAGGTGAATGCAATGGCTCCGAACCATCCTGAAGGCTTTCTCAAGCTCGTGAACGATGCCAAGAAGCGCATCAAGGAAGAAGATTTTCAGGCCACGAAGAAGCGCATGGATTCCGGCGAACAAATTCATTCTCGTGGACACGCGCGAGGAATCCGAGTGGGCGCGCGGCCACATTCCCGGCGCGATTCATCTCGGCAAGGGCGTGATCGAGCGCGACATCGAGAAGACCATCCCGGACAAGGACACCACGATCGTTCTTTACTGCGGCGGCGGCTTCCGGTCAGCGCTGGCGGCCGACAATCTTCAGAAGATGGGCTATCACAAAGTCGATTTCCATGGACGGCGGCTGGCGCAGTTGGACCGAAGCCGGCTTTCCCGTCGTGAAAGACTAGGCGAAAGACGAACGGCTCTCGGTTGGCCGATTTGGCTGGGGCGGTTGGACTCGAACCAACACCGTCCTCATTAACAGTGAGGTGTCCTACCAATTGGACCACGCCCCAACCGGAGCTCAGGGCCACTTTGCGAACCTGAGGGCAGCGGTCCGAATTTTATCCAATTTGGCGGCAATCCAGGCAGAGTTTCGCGAGGAGCGTGCTTATAAATCTTCTCGAATAGGTCCAATCAAAGTGTAGCTGCAGACGGGGGCCGATGGCAGACACTTCCGCCGCGATATATATACTGGAGGGGTTAGGGAGAGACGGCGGAAGGTAGCCGGGGGAAGGAAGCCGGCCCAGCCCTCAATCCCCTTAAAGGGATCCTCGGCTTTCTTCCCCCTGACGCAAATACCTACCGCACGCTGAAAACCAAACTAAGTCATTGCAAACAATAGCCTTCTATTCTCTTCGCCCGGTAAAAAATCCTAGTTGCCAGTAAAATTTCCGGGGCGCTGCAGAGTCTTCGCCTCGCTTTCTCCGGTGATGACCCTATTCGCGGAAGCAAGCGAAAGAGCGAATTCGCCGCCGAAACTACGGTATGCTCGGGCGGCCGAAACCAGAGAACAGGGCCGCATCATCGCTCCAGCGTGGGTGCGGACCTCTCCGAGATTCGAGGAAACCTTTCCTCGCCGGCACTCGTATTGAAGGGCGGAGCTCCCATGGAACTACGAATTGAAAATCTCTCGAAGACCTACCCCAATGGCGTCAAGGCCCTCGAAAACGTATCGCTGACGATCCCTTGCGGCATGTACGGTTTGCTCGGACCGAACGGCGCGGGCAAATCCACTCTGATGCGGACGCTCGCCACCTTGCAGGAGCCTGATAGCGGCACGGTTCGCTTGGGCGATCTCGACGGCCTGCGTCAAAAGGAGGAGGTCCGCCGCATGCTCGGCTATCTCCCGCAGGATTTTGGCGTCTATCCCCGGATCTCGGCGCAGGACATGCTGAGTTACATCGCGTTGCTGAAGGGAGTCTCGGACACGAAGGAGCGCAAGGAATTGGTCGACGCGATGCTTCGCCGCTGCAATCTCTACGACGTTCGCAAAAAATCGCTCACCGGCTTCTCCGGTGGAATGCGCCAGCGATTTGGAATCGCGCAAGCTCTTCTCGGCAATCCGAAACTCCTGATCGTGGACGAACCCACGGCCGGCCTCGATCCGGGTGAGCGCAACCGTTTTTACAACCTTCTCGCGGAGATTGGCGAGCAGGTGATCGTCATCCTTTCCACTCACATCGTCGAAGACGTGATGGATCTCTGCACGAACATGGCGATCATTCACGAAGGCCGAGTGCTGTATCAAGGAAGGCCCGACGCCGCCATTGCCGAACTGCAAGGCCGCGTCTGGCAGCGTTCCATCCAGAAATCCGAGCTGCCGCAATACGAAGAACGCTACCGCGTCATCTCAAGCCGTCTGGTCGGCGGCAGGCCTTATCTCCACGTCCTTGGCGACAAAAACCCCGAAGACGGATTTTCTCTCACCGCGCCGAACCTCGAAGACGTCTTCTTCACCAGAATCCGCGGCTGGAACTGAGGACTATCGAATGCTACGCCAGATCCTTTGGTTCGAAATTCGATACTGGCTGCGCTCGGCGATGCTTTGGGTTTTCTTCTTCGTGATCGCGGCGCTGGTGTTCCTGGCGGAAAGCACGGATCACTTGACCCTCGGATCGTCGCTCACCAATACGTTTCGCAACGCTCCATTCGTGGTCGAAAATTTCTATTCGTTCATCGGATTGATAACGATTCTGATGGCCACGGCCTTCGTCAATTCCGCGGCCGCGCGCGATTTCAGCTTCAACACCTACCAGATCATCTATTCCACTCCCTTAAGCCGGTTCGATTTCCTGATGGGACGTTTCCTCGGTGCAACTGTCGTATCCGTCATTCCCATGCTCGGCGTCTCCGTCGGCGTCTTGTTAGCGAAACATATGCCGTGGATTGATCCCGGAACGCTGGGGTCCCGTCGTCTGGACCGCGCATCTCTGGGGCATTCTTGTTTTCGCGATTCCCAATACGCTCATCGTCGCTGCCATTTTATTTGCGGTCGCGGTCCTCGCTCGTAATGAGATTGTTTCTTTCGTCGCGGCGCTTGTGCTCCTGGCGGGGTATGGCGTTGCCGATTCGTTCGTGCAGAATGTCGAGCGAGAAAAAATCGCCGCCCTTCTCGATCCCTTCGGCATTCGCACGTTCACCCTGGCGACGAAATACTGGACCGTCGCCGAAAAGAATCAGTTGGCCATCGGATACACCGGCCTGTTGCTCTGGAATCGGCTCATCTGGCTCGGCGTGGCCGCGCTCGTTTTCTTGTTCGCATACTACCGGTTCAGCTTTGCCGAGCGGCGAAAGAAAGTGCGCCGCGCCGAACCCGAATCGCTGAGCATCGCTGCCGCGCCGGTTGCGCTTCCTTCCGATCCACCTCAGGGACGCCGGATGGAAGAAGTATCTCGCTTCGACGCGAATTCATTTGCTCGGCTTGGTCAAGAGCACGCCATTCATCGTCATCGTCATAGCCGGCCTGCTCAATTGCGTTCCTCAGATCGCTCTCAGCGCCACTCAGATTTACGGCATCACGACGCTGCCCGTCACGTATTCGATCCTCGAAATCATTACCGGCACGCTCTACATGTTTATCCTGGCCCTGATCACGTATTACGCCGGCGTGCTTGTCTGGAAAGACCGCGATGCGCGCATGGACGAGATTTCCGATTCGCTCCCTTCGCCCGAGTGGGTCTCCTACGCCTCGCGTCTTACGGCCATCGTGGCCATGACCATGTTGGTCATGCTGGTGGCGCTGCTCAGCGGCGTCATCGTGCAGATGGCGCACGGATACCACCGATACCAGCTCGATCTCTACGCGAAGCAGCTTTTTCTGCGCGACGCCTCATTTATGCTCTTCGTCGCCGTCCTCGCGTTTTTCATCCACGTCTTTTCTCCCAATAAGTACGTGGGTTATTTCATCTACATCGCGTTTCTGGCCGCCAACTTTTTTGTCTGGCGCCCGCTGAACGTGGCCACCAACATGGTGAAATTCGCCAATCGGCCCGACGTCATCTATTCCGATTTCTTCGGCGACGCTCCCTACCGGACCGCATGGAATTGGTTCACGCTCTACTGGCTCCTTTTCTGCGGCCTGTTATCGGTGGCGGCCATCGTGTTTTGGCCGCGCGGCAAGCAGAGCACGTGGCGCGAGCGCAGCCGAAATGCCGCGCTCAGGTTCCACGGCTCCTTGAGGGTGCTCGCGGTTGCCTGTTTTCTCGGCTTCGTCGCAGTCGGCGCATGGATCGCTTACAACACGATGATCCTCAACGAGCTCCTGGGTCCCAAGGAAATCGATCGCCGCCAGGCCGAGTACGAAAAGACCTACAAGCCGCTCGCCAAAGTTCCCATGCCACGCGTGCGAGACGTTCGATACGCCATCGACATCTATCCCGCCACGCGGGGCATGCTCATGAAGGTCGATGAGACGATCCAAAATCCATATTCCCGGCCGGTGGAACAGATCCACTTCAATCTGGATCGCCGTTACGACACCGACATTCAAATCCCGGGCGCCTCGCTTCTGAAGGACGACACGCGCCTCTCGTATCGCATGTATCGGTTTTCGCCGCCCCTTCAACCCAATGAAACTCGCGTAATTCATTTCACGGTGAAAAGCCGCACGCGCGGATTCGAAAATGAGTTGAGCAACGCCGAACTCGTCCAGAACGGCACCTTCTTCAACAACACAGTCGCTCCCGTGATCGGCTACAGCTCATTCCGCGAGCTCACCGATCCGAACGACCGCAAGAAATACGGCCTGGGCGAACAGGAACTCATGCCGCCTCTCGAGCGCGACTGCACCACCGATTGCCGCGACACATATCTCGGCGGGCATTCGGACTGGGTGAACGTCGACACGGTGATCAGCACGTCGGCCGATCAGACGGCCGTTGCGCCCGGCTCTCTCATGCGGCAATGGCAGGAGAACGGACGCAACTATTACGAGTACAAGCTCGACCACGAGTCGCTCAATTTCTACTCCTTCATTTCAGCGCGCTACGAAGTTGCGCGCGAGGAATGGAACGGCATCAAGGTCGAGGTCTACTACGACAAAGATCATCCCTGGAACGTTCCGCGGATGGTGAACTCGATCAAGAAATCGCTCACTTACTACACCGCAACTTCGGCCCTTACTATCACAAGGAAGCGCGCATCATCGAATTCCCGCGCGTCGCGACGCTTCGCCCAGGCCTTCGCCGGAACCATGCCTTATTCGGAGTCCATCGGCTTCATCGCCAATCTCAATCATCCCGACGACATCGACTTCGTCTTTTACGTCGTGGCCCATGAGATGGGTCACCAGTGGTGGGCTCATCAGGTGGTCGGCGCGGACATGCAGGGGGCCACATTTCTCTCGGAATCGCTGGCGCAGTATTCGGCTCTCATGGTGATGCAGAAGGAATACGGCCGCGACATGATGCGGAAGTTCCTTCGCTACGAAATGGACCGCTATCTCGCGCTCGCGGCCGCGAACGCCTCAAGGAAAGTCCGCTGCTTACCGTCGAAGCCAAGCAGGGCTACGTCCATTACCAGAAGGCCAGCGTCGTGCTCTTTTACCTGAAGGAGATGATCGGCGAGGACACCGTGAACCGGGCTGCGCCAGATGGTCCAGAGCTACGCGTATGCTCCGCCTCCCTACCCGTTTCGTGGCGACTCGTTGAAGCCCTCGGCTCGCAAACTCCGCCCGACAAACAGTATTTGCTGAAGGATCTCTTCGAAGACATCACCGTCTTCTCGAACCGCACCCTCGACGCAACGGCGCTCAAGCGCCCCGACGGAAAGTACGACGTCACCATCCAATTCGAGTCGCGCAAATTCAAGGACGATCCCAAGGGTAACGAAACCGAAGTGCCGGTAGACGATTGGATTGATATCGGCGCATTCGCCAAACCCGAAAAAGGCAAGCAGTACGGAAACACTCTCTACCGCGACCGAGTCCACGTCACCCAGTTGCGCTCCACTCAGACCTTCACCGTCGACGAACTACCCGATCAGGCGGGCGTCGATCCGTTCCTGCTCCTCGTCGACCGCATCCCCGACGACAACGTGAAGAAGGTCACCCTGGCCAGCCCCTCGAAATAGCGGACTGCGGATACCACCCCTATCCTATTGAAAAATAGAAAGATACGTGAGCTCGCTCGGCGTTGCGATACCACGCCTTGACCAGCTCAGCGTCGCCCTTGCTATGTTGGTAAGCTACGCTGGCCTCATTCTACCCAGTGTATTGAGGGCCCCTCTGTGGGGCACTCCTTGAGCCATGGGTCTAAAGAAAATCGTTATCCGGGGTGCCCGGCAGCACAATCTAAAGAACATCCACCTGGAAATCCCCCGCAACACCTTGACTGTCATCACGGGGCTGTCCGGCTCGGGCAAATCCTCGCTTGCCTTCGACACGCTCTACGCCGAGGGCCAGCGCCGCTACGTGGAATCGCTCTCTGCCTATGCACGCCAGTTCCTCGACCAGATGGAGCGTCCCGACGTCGATTCCATCGAGGGCCTTTCGCCTTCGATTGCCATCGAGCAGAAGACGACGACCCGGTCGCCGCGCTCGACCGTCGGCACCATCACCGAGATTTACGATTACCTGCGCGTGATTTACAGCGCCATCGGCACTCCGCATTGCCCGAAATGCGGCAAACCCATCACTCGCCAGTCGACCGAACAAATCGTCCAGGCCGTGGCCGCTCTCAAGCCTGACGACCGCATCATGGTCCTCGCACCCGTGGTTCGCGGGCGAAAGGGCGAATACAAAAAGGAATTCGAGAAGTACTCCAAGGAAGGATATGTCCGCGCGCGCGTCGACGGCGAACTCGTGAACCTCGACGAGCCGATTCCCCTCGACCGCCGCAAAAACCACACGATCGAAATCGTCGTGGACCGCCTGCTGATGAAGAATGGAGTCGCGCAGCGGCTCGAGCAGTCGATCGAGACAGCGCTGAAGCTCACGGGCGGTCTCGTGACGATCGCCGTCGTCGGCGGCGAGGAACGCGTCTATTCCGAAAAGCTTGCGTGCCCGGATTGCGGAATTTCGGTTCCGCAGCTCGAGCCGCGCTCGTTCAGTTTCAATTCGCCCTACGGCGCCTGCTCGGAATGCCATGGACTTGGCTCGAAATACGATTTCGATCCGGCAAAAGTGATTGTCGATTGGACGAAGCCGCTTTTCGAAGGCGCGCTCGGCCCTGGTTCCGGCTCGTCGTTCTTGCAGCGCACGTTGCGCATCGCCGCGGCCGCCTACGGATTCGATCTCGATACGCCGTTCGAGAAGTTTTCGCGCAACGTGCAGAACCTGATCCTCCATGGCAACCCGCAGAAAAGCGGCTCGAGCAAGACTCTGAACTTCCAGGGCGTTCTCGGCCATCTCGAGAGCAGCCTCGCGGAATCGAATTCGGACACGTACCGCGAATGGCTCACCCAATACATGTCGCCCGCGCCTTGCGCTGCGTGCAACGAGCGGCGCCTGCGTCCGGAAAGCCTCGCCGTGAAAATCGCCGGACTCTCGATTGCGGACTTCACGTCGTTGCCGCTGTCGGAGGCTCGCGCCGCAGTCGGATAAGATTCGCGGCCAGCTCACGCTGCGGCAGCGAAAAATCGCCGGGCGTCCTCTTGGCAGAAGTGGCGGAGCGCATCGACTTCCTGCTTGCCGTGGGTCTCGGCTATTTGACGCTCGACCGTTCGGCGGCCACTTTGTCCGGCGGAGAGGCGCAACGCATCCGGCTCGCAACGCAAATCGGCTCGCGGCTTCGCGGCGTGCTCTACGTTCTCGACGAGCCTTCGATCGGCTTGCATGCGCGCGACAACGGCCGCTTGCTGAACACGCTTGAAACGTTGCGCGACCTGGGTAACACGGTCTTGGTGGTCGAACACGATGAAGAAACAATTCGCCGCGCCGACTACGTTGTCGATCTCGGTCCGGGCGCGGGAAAGGCTGGCGGATACTTGGTCGCTTCGGGTTCGCCGGCGGAGATTGCGGGGAATCCGGCGTCGCTGACGGGGCAATACCTCTCAGGGCAGATGAAGATCCCGATTCCTGACAAGCGCCGCGACAAGAACGGAAACGCCCTCACGATTCTTGGCGCGCACGGCAACAATCTGAAAAATATCGACGTCGCGATTCCGCTCGGGCTGCTCACCGTCGTCACCGGCGTTTCCGGCTCGGGCAAATCCACCCTCGTAAACGACATTCTGTACCGCGCGCTCGCTGCGAAACTGTATCGCTCGATGGAAAAGCCGGGTGCGCACCGCGCGATCACGGGCATCGAGAATATCGACAAGGTGGTCCAGATCGACCAGGCGCCGATCGGCCGCACGCCGCGCTCGAATCCGGCCACGTATACGGGCGTTTTCGCGCCGATCCGCGAACTCTTCGCCATGCTGCCGGAATCCCGCGAGCGCGGCTACAAGCCCGGCAGATTCAGCTTCAACGTGAAGGGCGGCCGCTGCGAAGCGTGCCAGGGCGACGGCCAGCGCCGCATCGAAATGAATTTCTTGCCCGACGTCTACGTCACCTGCGAAGTCTGCCGCGGCAAGCGTTACAACGCCGAGACGCTCGCGGTTCGCTACAAGGGCTATTCGATTTCCGACCTGCTGGATTTGCCGATCGAAGATGCGCTGAAAGTGCTGGAAAACATTCCCGCGATTCAGCAGAAGTTGCAGACTCTCGTCGACGTCGGGCTCGGCTACGTTCAGCTGGGGCAGTCCGCCACCACCTTGTCGGGAGGCGAAGCGCAGCGCACGAAACTCGCGCGCGAGCTTTCGCGGCGCCAAACCGGGCGCACCCTCTATATCCTCGACGAGCCGACCACCGGATTGCATTTCGACGACGTGAAGAAGCTGCTCGACGTGCTCAATCGTTTGGTTTCCCTCGGCAATACGGTGCTCATCATCGAGCACAATCTCGACGTGATCAAACAAGCCGATTGGATCATCGATCTGGGCCCGGAAGGCGGCGGCGCCGGCGGCCGTATCG
>CAWBGW010000007.1:0-26452 GCA_963788345.1 uncultured Acidobacteriota bacterium
GGCAGTTCTCCCCCGGGATCGGCGGGCTCGCCCATTTTAAGCACCTCGCAGTTTCATTTCGCACGCATCACAAAGGAGGCCCCTTGAAAGCTCTCCAAGAAGGCGCATACATCAAGCACTTTCAATATGGTCTGGGCGTCGTCGTTGAATCCGACTCCGACCGCACCTCCATCGATTTCGATCTCCACGGCCCGAAGAAGTTCGTCACCAGCATCATGGTTGTCGAGCCCGCCGAGGGGACGCCACCCAAGCGCCGCACCAAGCGCCGCAAAAAAGTGGTTGCCGCTCCTGCCGTTGCATCGGCAGCAGGAGCCAAGTGAGCCAAACCAACATCATCGTGCAATTCGTCGGATTCGAGGTCAAGCCTCTCGTCCGCGAATACACTTTCACCGTCCGCGAGCCCGCCAACGTAGTCCGCGAGTTTACGCTGACGATCACGAACGAGGCCTTCAACGGCCGCCGCGTCCGCTACCAGGACGCTCCGGACGTCTGCTCGCTCAAGCTCCGCCGCGAGCTGGCCACGTATGAAAATCATCCGCCCGGCACGCATTACCGTATCACCGACGCCGACCTCGAGGATTATCGCAGCAGCCATTCTCCTCGATCGTCGAAGCACAAGTTTCCCTCTCGCAAGGCCGAGCAGGAGTATTAAACTGTAGCGCCGGGGGCAGGGTTTAGCCGTTTGTAGCGCCGGGCTTTACGCCCGGCAGAATTTAGCCGTTGGTAGCTTTGGGGTGGAAGGGCGGGGTTTTAACCCCGCCGTCAGGCGTTTGATTTCTTAGGGGTTTTAACCCCTGAAGCCAGTCTTTTCGGAAATGTAGCGCCGGGCTTTTTACCCTGACAGCGGAAGGGCAGCCCGGCAGATCTGACTTAAGGAACGAACATGAAGAATCTGTTTATCGGAAATTTAAGCTTTCAAACCACCGAAAGCGACCTGCGCGCGCTCTTCGAACCATTCGGCCAGATCACGCGCGTCCACCTCGCCACCGACCGGGAAACCGGCCGCGCGCGCGGTTTCGGTTTTATCGAGATGGCCAACGACGCCGAAGCGGCCAAGGCCATTGCGGCTCTCGACGGCAAGGATCTCGGCGGACGCAATATCAAGGTCAACGAAGCGCGCCCGAAAGAACGCTCCGCGGCGCCGCCTCGTGGCAATACGCGGTGGCGGTGGTGGCGGCCGGGGTCGCGGTCCCAGCTTCTCGAACGAGAATTACACCGAAGCCGCCCGCCAGCCCCGCGAACCCCGCTGGTAGTTTCGGTGGAAGGGCGGGGTTTTTTACCCTGACGAAGGCAGGGAACCCCGCCGCAAGGCGTATGATTCTTTCAGGGGTTTTAACCCCTGAGGCCAGATCATCGCTTCTCGACGTGCGCATCACGGTCTTACTGTTTTAGGGTGGAAGCCCCCTGCTTTAGCAGGGGAAAAGAGCTTCGATTTTGATTCTGCGCTTCAGCGCTGGGCTTTGCCCTGTCGATTGAGAACAACGTCTGAGGCGAAAATTCTGACTCTTCGCGACAATTAAAAAGGAGATCCGATGGCTCGAATCACCTTTCAGAAGCGCCAAAAAGAAATGAAGCGGCTCGAAAAAGCGCGCGAAAAAGCCGAGCGCCGCGAGCAGCGCAAGGCCGAAAAGCGTCCGGGCGAAGGCGCCCCCATCGAAGGCAACTCCCTCGAAGGCACCGACCTCTCCGCCCACTACACCGACACCGAAGCCCCTCAGGATTAGGGTGGAAGCCTCCGGACTTTAGTCCGGGGAAGGAGCGCTTCAGCGCTCCTGAAAAAGCGAACGATTAATCGCGCGCTTTAGCGCTGGGCCTTGCTCGTAGGGGCGGTTCGCGAACTGCCCGCGCGGCCGCTTTTCCCCCGTGGCGCGCCGAAGCCTTCGGCGAAGGCGGCTACGCCAGCGCCTTCTTCAGTTTTTTCGCCGTCTTCTCCAACTGCTTCTTCAGCGCGTCCACCTGACCTGAAATTGCCGCCAATTCCTTTTTCGCCATCACTCCGGCCTTCGCCACCTGATGAGCCTTGCGGTCGGCTCTTCCCATTGCCGCGCCGATTTTTTCTGCCGCGTTCTTGAGCCTGCTCTTCTTCGCCATTTTCTTCCTCCAGAATATTTCGGATTTCCCGGCCCATCGCCGAGTTTATCACCAGCCCGGGAGAGTGGCGAGTGACTAGTGACCCGCCAGCAATCGGCGCGGCAAGCGAGTGGCGAGAAGGGACCTGCCCGCGTTGCGCTGTCATCCCGAATCCCCACGGTTTTTGCTCGGGTGAGGGATCTGCTGTCCCCTGGATAACAGGCGAGCTTCTTAACCGAGTTCGCCTCTTCGATTGCCGTACCGTTTTGAAACTGCTGGAAATGCCCTCACGAGAACACCGAGTATCACTGATCATTTGGACGAGTACAATCGCTTGACACGTTCAACCGATTGATATATATACCCGGACATATACGATACTCCGGTTACACTCTGGATCCAGCCGCGAATGCCACCAAAACCTGCCACAGATGGCAAGCAGCTTGAGGAAGAAGCAGAAATTCTGCTTTCTCTCGTGTCGAAGTTGGTCCCAATTCTTGCAATTTTCTTGTTCTTGTCGGGCTGGGCGTTTCTCGATTACTACTATCGTTTCTTCGGAATGAACCTAAAGTCTCTCGACATAGGGCTATACGATACTCTCCTCACGGGCTTCACCCTTCTGTTTCCCGTCGGAGACATTTCCCTCTCACATTGGCCTCTTTACGGTGCGGTTCTAATGTGGTTGGTTTACTCGTCGTTAATTCTGGTCTCCCTGACATTGGGGCGAAGTCGCGCGACCAACGCCGGGGTCTTAGCCAGGACAGGCTTCGTTCTCCTTTTGGTGGCATTGGTGTTGAGCGCATACTTCATAGCCCGCTATGCAGGCGAGAATCGCGCTAGGCTGGACAAGGGCGCGGACTCATCACTCCCTTCGATTGTGTTCAAACTCAAAGAGGAGAGTGGCTGCGGTCAATCTGGGCCCGCCCCCCTCGGTTGCCACGGGAAGTTGCTACTCCTCAGAAACGGGATTTACTTCCTTGACGGGGTCGCTCCGATTCCTAACCAACCGATTTCAAACTTGCAGATTTTGATCTATCGGGCAGAGGATTTGAGAGAGGTCCGAATAACCGAGCACAATTAAGGAGACGCTGATGGACAAGCGCTTGGCGTTACTAATGTGCGCAGTAATCACCACCGCCCTGTCCCTACCGAACTCAGCAAGTCCAGACACTCTTTTTAAGGAAAAGCTGGCGATCGCTATAGGGAAAGGCAAGCAAGACGGAAACGTCATTCATTGGAAAGATTGCGATGGCAAGAATTCCCGAGATTACGACGCACCTCCGCACTGGGTTGACTCTGCTAAGAACTGTGACCTAAGTGCGTCCAAGTTTGGCCTAGAGCCATACACATCGCCTTACGCCTTGCAGGAGTCAGATAAGCATTATTTTAGAGTCAGTGACGCGAACGCCATTCACAAAATCTTCCCCGCTGCTCAGCGGGGTGAGAGGGTCTACTTCTACAAAACAAGCTCATCGGTCATTCTGAGATATGACAACGACACGGTGACTCTGACGACTAAGTGGACCGATCCCCAGGGGTCTCCGAAATAGCGCTACGTCTCGGAGCCTCCGGACGACTACTCTGACTGCGGGGATTCCGCCAACATCAACAAGGTTTCCAGTTCCAACTTGTCTTCGGAACGGAGCTCCCACTCATATCCTTCTTCCGCGAGGAAATAGCCCCACCCCTCGTACGGCATGCCTGAGTCCGCAAACGCGCAATAGAGATGGGGCTGGGGATAGAACTGATCCCCCTGCATGTCGTAGTGCAGGATGTTCCGCCAGGGTATTCTCCCGGTCTGAAAAACGTTCCCTTTGGAGAATCTATGAGGAAAAGACAACTTATTCTGCTCGTAGGTTAGCAGCGACCATTTGCGGGTCGCACTGTCGTGAAGAGCCCCCTTGATATCTAGAATGCACTCCAGTCCGCCGTGGTAGAAATCGAGAACTTCTAACTTAAACCACCCACTGATTCCGGGACTGTCATCAATATCTGGGTAGCTCATATCGTCAACCCGGCGAATGATGACTTCGCTATGCATGAACTTAGCTGTACGGCTCGACCGTCTGGCTAGACCCATAATCTCGGATGAGTCTTTTAGCAAATCGCGCCTCAAATCATCTCGCATCTTCTGGTCGCGCTTAATCGCTGCAACTGCCTCTTTGTGTGAACGGGCACCCGATCTGCTTCTTGTTTTTCCAAGGCGATTGCGTGCTTCTTGTTCTGCTAGAACCTTCCACTGTCGTAGCAATACCGCAGAGTACGCCTCCAAGTCGCTGTCAACTAGTTTGGCGCAGTTCTGACACAGCCATATTCCGTTCGATGCGCTCCGGCGCTCCTTCTCGCTGATGCCCAAATCGAATCGTGGGCCGCCTCGCGCCGCCGCAGTTATGTGCGCCGCGACGCCCACGTTGATAATGCCAGAAGGGTCGCTCTGTGGACCCATCGTGTCGGCCTTGCAGGATGGGTTTGAACAATGAAGTCCGACGCGCTGCGCCAAGGTGATCTTGACGGCCTTGCTGAATTCATCCCTTGAACTTATTTTTACCGAATCACCTATCATCGCGTTTCTTCCACAGTTGTTCTGCGTGTCTCACCTCGCGGCGATGCCACGCACTATTCCGTTGCATCACCGGAGCCGCCTATGGTGGCCAGCCATGAGAAGTGGTCGTATAGCAGCAAGAACCAAATTGAAAACCCCGAGCCGAAGGCGGCCACATAGCCGAACGCGTCGCCGATCCCCTTGCTTCGACGGTCTTGGCAACTGCGGTACAGACGTGCAAATTCGAGAATGGCAGGATCAGAAGCGGCGATGCCCGCTTTTGAGCCAACGCGCACCTTGGTGGACGGCGGAAGCGGCTTCCCTGTTTCTATGAAGAACGAGCCACGAACTATTCTTTCTCCGGTCGCATTGATTCGTTTGCGATCAACCTCAACCTGCGCGAGCGGCCTTCCGTCTGGGCCTAGGACAGTAGTGCTTTTCATCTGGCTTCCCAAGTATTGGGCAAAGCTCTTGGCGTCTGGCCTCTGTAGAGAACGTGCGATCGCTGACATCTTAGATCGTACGACCTTCTGCTCGGCCGACCTCAGATCAACAGATGCCACAAATCGCGTGTACTCATCGTCCGCCTGGAAAGAGGCGTTGCACCGTCGGCAGGCCGGGACTGTCAGCAAATTCTCTGGATAGGGACGCGAGAGGAACAGTTTCGGAGGGATGTGATCCACCGTCACACCGTCTTCACGTGCGCAGTACACGCAGAGTGGCGCGCGGCTCTTGGCGCCCATGTATGAATCCACCGCTTCCGGCGAAGGTGTCGACTGTCCCCACATGACAAGAGTATAGGTCAGAACACTCCCACGGGCGCAGCTCGGCGGCCGTCCCTTGCCCCCCGGGCTTTGAAAGTTGCGGGTCCTTTCATTCGAAAGACGCGCGGCGCGCGTTCCCTCTAGTGGGCCTCGCCCAATCTCAAAGCAAAAAACTGCAGTACTGGTTCTTGCAAATCCGTGTTTACTATGATATAAAGGCGCATCCATTAAAATTAGAATAATCAATTTGTGAGCCTGGATGTTTCAGGCTTGTGGGACGGGTTTCAGGGTTTGTACTTGCAAACCCTGAGTTAAAGAAGTGTGCCCACAGGAAGGAGGACGAAGACGTGAGAGTTCTTGGCGGGGACGGCACCTGTCACCTGCCCTGCCCCGCTACAGAAAGCGGAAGACGGGTCATGGGCCTAGTCCCTTGTCACTCGCCACTCGTTTACCCTGAGGAGGTTTTCCTTCGACGAAGGGTCACTCGCCACTGCCTTTCTAATCGGTACACCTTGCAAACGAGGATGCGGCGAAGCATCCTCGTCCCGAGTCCGCCTCAGGCGGAAGAGCCGAGGGATCTCTCTTCTAATCGGTACACTCTCAAAAATAGAAATCACCGCAACTCCAACAAAACAAACGGCCGGCACCCGCGCTAATCGGTACAATCTGCCGGACTGTGGGCTCTGTGAGCTCCGAGGCCTCGGGTGGCAAATCCCAACAAGGCACCGGGATTAGAAATCGACGCAAATGACTGAAAACATTCACCAGCGACCAAGTCTAATAACCGTAGGGTAGAGGGGGGTATTGCCGATCCGACGAGGATCGGCATCCCGAGCGACCATCGGGAGCCGAGGGGTCGCGCTCCCTTCGACGGCGAAGAACAAGCAAAAGGCGAAGAAAAATCTAATCGAGACAACCCCACATTCAGAAACCGCCGCAACTCTCTCACAACAAACGAGAAGACATTTTCTAATCGAGACAAAAACACCTGTTTCGCTTTGCTGCAGTTTCGCCTCTGGCGCCCCGAAGGCGGCTTGCGACCTTTCGCCTGCCCCAATCTTGGACGTTCGTCCAGTTGTACCGAAACGGAACTGAGGCTCATGATGGCTTTGCTCATCTCTCTCAATCGACGACAGGACGAATTGGGCGCGGCGCTCCCCCGCCGCGCCCGGGCATGGGGAGGTCACATGAACTGGCGACGTTCTATCGATGTGGCGGTGGCGGCATTGCTGGTGGCGGTGGTATGGCCCGCGGCAGCGTTCGCGGACGGCGCTGCCGTGAAGTGCGCGCCCAACGAAGAGCGCGTCTGGCTGTACGACTCGGTGACGAGCCTCAACGTCGAGACCAAGCTGAAGTGCGGCGAGAGCGTGGAAGTGATCGGGCAGCAAAGCGGCTATGTGAAAGTCCGCACGGCGAACGGGACCGAAGGCTACCTGCCGGAAAGCAATCTCCCGAAACTTCCTGTGGGCGGTGAGGCGTCCGGCACCCAACCCATACCAGGAGCACCGCCGACGCTGGCGAGCGTCGCGCGCGCCGCCGCAGCGCGTCGAGCAGCGGCCGCAGCTCCGGCGAGCGCAACTACTAGCGTGACAGCGGTCGAAATGGCTCCGCCCGCTGGTGCGGTGAACGCCTCGCCGGCGATGCAACCGAAAACGGTAGCGGCTGTGCGCGGCGATCCTTCGTCAGCCTCGCAGCGCCAACTTCGCGTCCTGCAGCCAGTTTCTGCGACGCCAGTTTCGACCACCGTTTCAAGCACATGCGGCAACTCCAGCGGCTGCGATTCCTGCTACCGCGCATCCGTTGAATGTGGCGTCGACTGCGCCGTCGACAGCGACTGCGGCTGCTGCGGCGCATGCAAAGCCGAAGACAGCGTCGAAGTCGACGACAAGCACTACCGTGACGACGAGCGCGAAGACGCCATCAGGCAATCCTGCGGGGTCGGCGAATCCTTCGGGGTGCCGTCCCGCGCCGCGCCTGCGACTAGCGCGCCGCTGCACGTTGCGGCAGCGACGCCGGCTCCGAAGGCACCGAGCGCGCAGCCGGCAGCGGTGGTCGCGACGGACATATACGTTGGCGGGCCTTCAAACTCTCCAGCGCCGAAAGCCGCGGCCAATGCGCCGAAGGTGCGCACTGTGGCGGCAACGTCGGACGACGATGACGATTCGTACCTCACGCGCCCGAAGAACGAGAGCGACGATCCCTCCTGCCAGACGTACTTTTCAGGCTATGGGCTGTCGCCGGGACAGTTCAAATGGCTGGAGGAAAATCGCGTGAAAAAATATCCGAGCATCTGCCCGGCGGCGTCGCCCGAGATGGTGGACTACGTGATCATCTTCACGCACGACGTGGACTTCTTCAATTACACGATGCCCGCGCCGGTTCACTACGAGGCGGGCGGCTTTTCGGATTGGACGCCGATCCTGCAGTACGACACGTCGGTGGTGTCGCACAGCGACATCGATAAGAGCAAGCGCGAGTACGTTTGGGTGTTTCACGTGAAGCGCGGCGCGTTCGATCCGAATAAGTTTTCGCCGCACCGGCGGTTCCAGTACACGAAGACGGAATCGAAGTATTCGAAGACGGTGGAGGATGCGTTCGAGTTCATCGGCGGGCAGGGCGCGGAGCGGTAGTCCGTTTTGCCACCGAGGCACAGAGAAAAGAGGTCTTCGAGCAAGTAACTGAAATTGCTTGCGCCGTGGTAGCTCGGAGGAGACTCCTTCGGGCTGGCGTTTCCCGATTCAATCGTCCCTCCGGGACTACTCCATCTTGCGCTTCTTGTCCCGGCATTCCGCTGCGCTCTTTCAATATGTCAGGGTTTGAATCATCAAACCCTGGAACCCGGCCGGGCTAAGTACAATCGCCGCTCCGCGGCTGGAAAACACCGGCGAGCAGCCGACACCACGAGGACCGTGTTGCGAAAGGTCTGCAGGCAGGGACCGCCGGCACCCTCGTCAAGAAATCCAACGCGCGGCTAGCGGAGGCGGGCGAGGTCGAACGTGGTTTCGATCTTTTGCCCGTCGGGCGTGAGGACGTCGATGTCGACGGAATCGGATTCAATCTTCTCAGGATCGTATTCGAGTTCGATCCTCGCGCCGGTGACGTAGTACGGCATTCCGAAGTCTTCGTACGCGTAGACGGGCCCGCCTCGGATGGTTCTGGACGGAATTTCCTTCTTGTCCTGAATGAACTGGACCTTGAAGTCGTTCCAGAAATCGGGCACCCACTGATAGAGGTTCGCGCCGGTGGTCTCAGGAATCGGCGAGTAGCTGGGCGTCAAGACGATGTCCACGTGGACGCGGAACGGCAGCGGCTTTCCCTGAAACTCCTCGACGGCGCTTGGAGCGTGATAGTTCCAGGTGGTTTGACTGTGTCTCACCACCTGCGTGAAGGGCGTCTCCAAGCCGATTTCCTGGACGTAGGGCCCGCTTTTGGGCATCGGGAAACGGTGCGCGTACTTCGAGAGGTAGTCGGCGGTTTGCTCGTCGTTGCGGTTGCCGAGGAAATAGGCGTCGCGGATGGCGGTGGAGCTGAGCGGGTAGTCGAATGCCGCGGCGGTGATGGCGATGCCAAGGGCCAAAGCGAGAATCAAGATTGCGGACGAGAGAGCGCGCTTGGTCATGGGGCACCTCTTCTTACGGATTTAGATGCTTGCGCGCGGTCAGCGAGTACACGGGTATTTCCTATTTCACAATACTACTAAGGAATGGATAGTGTTCGGCGGCGGCCATGAAGAAGAGCATGGGGAACGAGAGCCAGAAGGCGACGCGAGAAGCGTTGTAAGACCACAGCGCGAGGCGCGCGGCTTCGGGCGGCATCGGCGTGCCTTGCTCGATGCTGGCGCGCGTCCATGCGATCAGACGCTTCTGCGCGCGCCACACGACGCCCCACGCGTTGAGCAGCATCAGAAGGCCGATGCCTCCGCCGACGCTGATCGAAAGATGGCTGTTCGAGGATTCGGGGCTCGCGTTGAGATCGAGAACGAGCCACGACGCCGCGACCACGATGATCGTGATGGCGATGGCGCGCAGCCAGGAGTTGGCGAGGATTCCCTTGGCGGGAAGTTGGAGCGGATAGATCAGCGACGAAAGCGACTACCCAAACGAGAAGCCACCAGCCGAACCACTTGAGCGTGAGAGAGGGATCGCCGGCGTTGTGCGCGTCGGCAGACAAGATGATGGAGTAATAGCGCAGGCCGACGACCACCGTGACGAGTGCGGACCAGCGGAACCACCACATGGCGCGCGTCATGAGCACGGGAAGGACCTTGGCTTGGACGGGCGCGTCGAGCTGTTTCATGGTGGCGAAGCCGACGAGATTGAAGAAGTAGAGCAGGCCGATCCAGATGATTCCCGATACGAAGTGAAGCCAGCGCAGGACGATCTGCTCGTTGGCAGGGCCGCCTTCGGGGAAACTGAAGTGCGGGCTGAGCGAGATGAAGCTGGCGACAAGATGCGACGGTGCGTGCGCAAAAGGCATAAAACCTCCGCGGTGCGAAGACGTGCGCGGCTACGCTATGCGAAGCTGCGAGATGATGTCAATCCTTGCGAATGCATTTCAATCCGGAGGGCTGAGCCGGGCTAGCGCCCAGCGCGCGTGGTCGGCGATGAGGGCATCGTCAGAAGTGGCGAGGCGTTCGAGCGTCGCGAGCGCGTGCCGGCTCGCTGGCGAATCGCGCTCGAACTGCGCGTTTCCGAGAGCGACGCAGGCGTTGCGAACGAGGCCGCGCCACTTCGCGCGCTTGACCGGGCTCGCGCGGAATAGTTCGCTGAAGTCGCGCTGCGAAAGCGCAGCCAGTGATTCGAGGTGCGGGGAAAATGTGGAGAAGCGAGACTCGGCGTGCGAAGTTGGGTCATCGACATCAGCAGAGCCCGGATGAGCGGGCACCTCGCGGGGAATAAATTCCTTCGCGGTGGTCGCGGGGGCTTTGCGGTTCCACGGGCAAACGTCCTGGCAGATATCGCAACCGAAGACGGCGTTGCCCATGAGCTGGCGCAGGTCTTCGGGAATTGCGCCGCGCGATTCGATTGTGAGGTAGGAGATGCAGCGGCGCGCGTCGAGGACGTACGGGGCGGCGAAGGCCTGCGTCGGACACGCGTCGAGGCACAGCGTGCAATTGCCGCAGAGATCGGCGGGAGGCGCTTCGCCGGGCGCGAGCGTGGGCGCGAGGTCGAGGGTGGTAAGAATGACGCCGAGGAAAAGCCACGAGCCGAGGTCTTCGTTGATGAGGCAAGTGTTCTTCGCGAGCCAGCCGAGACCCGCATATTTTGCGGCAACGCGTTCGGCGACGGGGCCGGTGTCGACGTAGGCGCGAGCGTCGAACGGTTCGGCGAATTCAGTGCGCATGGCGGAAAGGAGCGTTTCCAATTTGTCGTGGAGCACTTCGTGATAGTCGTCTCCCCACGCGTAACGGGAAATCCAGCCGCGCGGCGATTCGTCACTCGAGACGGCGGATTCGGTGGAATACGGCAAGGCCGAATTATAGTTGAGCGCGACTACGATTAGATTGCGAGCGCCTTCGAGAACCAGCGCAGGATCGGCACGACGCGGATCGTGCAGGTAGTTCATTTCGCCGGCATAGCCTCGCCTGAGCCACTCAGGGAGGTGAGACAGCTCCGCCAACTGCTCGATGAGCGCGACGCCCCAAAGATCGAATCCCACCGCGCGCGCCCGGTCGCAAATCCACCGTGTTTTGCCAGCTGGAGTCACGCCCCATGATGCCCCAGAGCGGGCCCAACGGAAACTCGTTCCATTTGGCCTACACGGCAAACGGCTGATACAATGCTCGTCCATGGCCGATTGGCGGCAGATTCAAGCGCGTATCCGCAAGGCGAAGACCAGCTCCGACCCTTCAGCGAAACTTTCCGAACTATACCAACGAACCCGTGACGCGATGGTGGCCTGGGAACTTGGCGCCATCGAAGAGAAGGCCGGGAGAACGGATGAGACCGTGAAGTGGTATACGATTGCAGCTCAGCGTTTTCGCCGCGCGGACTGGAAGAAGAAAGCCGAAGAAGCTCTTGCACGGCTCGGAGTTGCGCTTCCGCTAGCGGAGGCGACTGCGAAGTCCGCCGCCGGCGAGGAATATGCGCACGAGGCATCCGAGGAAGCGCAGTCCGAAATGCAGCCGGTTTTCGCTACGCCTGCGCTAGGCGAAATCATCGAAGACGAATCTGGCGCGGAAATATCCCCTCAGCAGCCCGCGGTGTCTGCATCCGGCGAAGGTGAGAAGAAGAAGCGCCGGCGTGGCCGCCGGGGAGGGCGTGGTCGCCGCCGCAAAGGCGCCGCCGCAGCTCCGTCACTTCCAACGCAGGCATTCGTGGAGCCATCCGCACCGCCGGTGGCCGCGCGAGAAGTCCGCGCTTCCGCGGTGCAGACTGTTGGGTCGGAGCGGCGCCCCGAACGCCGCGAGCCACCAAGGCACATCGAGCGCGTGGAGCAGGCGGTCCCGCAATTGCCGTCGGAACGCACCGCGCACGGCCGCGCGGGCGATCCCGCACTGGCGTCCCGCATGGCGCATCTGGAATCGATGCTGCGGCGGCTGCTGTCGAGCCCGCTGCATCGCGTGGATCAGCTGGAGGAAGCGCCCGCAGGCCCGGGGGTTTTCCTGCTGTCGGATTCCGATCAGGTGACGTCGTACTACATCGAATCCTGCCAGACACTTCGCATCGGAGTGGGCAACCTGGTTCGCGGAGGCCGCAGCAGAACCGGCAGCCGCGTCGGCCGAAACGTTTCGGAAAGCGACCTGAAGGAAAAACTCGCCGAGCACCTGGGTATCAACGAATCGAAAGTGTCGCAGTACATGAAGGACCACTGCGTCGTCCGCTGGATTCAGCTCGACGACGACGCGCCCCACCTGGCCCACTTCGCCGTCGGAGTGCTCCGCACGCCGCTGAATATCGAGTAACGCAGGCTGCGCTCCGCGCTCCGAACAACCACATCATCTCGTAAGACAAAAAAAGGGGCGCTCCGAAAATCGGAACGCCCCTTGCGAAGCCGTTAGTCTTGGGACCTAGAACGTCAAATGCAGCGCCATCTGAAGGAATCTTGCGCTGCCGATTGTGTGCTGCAACATGCCCAAATGGCCGTACGGTGGGCATGCAAAGGCACCGGTCGTCGGGTCACATGGCGTGAGACCCTGGGCCGTGTGGCCATAGCCCATCGGTCCATAGATTGGTGGGTTCTGGTAGTCCGGAGCGAATTCGACGCTGTTGTTTGGGATATCGAAGCTCGGATGGTTGAAAATGCTGAAAGCGTTCGCATCGAAGCGCAGCTTGAAGCGTTCGGTAAGCGCAAAGTCTTTCGCGAGGCCGAGGTCGAAGCGGTTCTGGAACGGACCGCGAAAGATGTTCCGCTGGTTCGCGGCCGAATAGCCGGTCTCATAATAGTCGCATGCGCCCGTCGTGGGGTCGCAGGGCGGAACTGGATCAGTCGGTTTCGTTCCGGGAGGAAGAGGGGTAGGTGGGCCAAATGCCGCCGGATTCAGCAGCGGCTTGTGGGGATCGAAGCCGGTGGTCCCTTGCGCGACAGGATTATTCGAAGTGGAGCCGAGTCCGCCGACAGGAACGAGCGGGTTCGTAATAAAATCATTTGCCTGCCAGTAGATGTCGGCAATCGCTCCGCTGTAGTCCTGAACGCTGTAGGGCTGGCCGCTTTGCAACGTTGTGATGCCGTGAATTCCCCAACCGTTTGCAACTTGCTTGACGAATCCGCTACTGCTCGACACGTTTGGAAACGTATAGATGTAGCTGACAACGAAAACGTGGGTTCGATCGTAATCGGAAGTTGCGTACGACGAGTGCGGTGAGTTCGGGTCATTCCCGGTGAAGAAGAGGCCCAGGCCGCTTTGTTCATCAAGGGTGTGCGAATAGGTGTAGGAACCCTTGACGACCAGACCCCGGCTGAGGCGCTTGTCTGCGCTCAACTGCAAGGCACTGTAGTTTGAAACGCCGACAGCCTCGTTGAATTCCGAGTTCGGATCGAAGCCGATGTAAGGAACCCGCAAGGCCACATTGCCGGTCGGATACCCCACGACGAGAGTTTGGGTGTTCTCAGCCGCAAGACCGTAGACTTGCCATCCGTACGAGTAGTTCTGCTGGAAGGGGCCTCCTGCCAAAGCCGGATTTTGCGGCGTCGCAATCTGCGCTTGATTGAAAGGCAGCGGAATTACACCGTGTACTCCATGATTTCCCACGTAAGCCATGCTTAGAACCAAGGTGTTGACCGGCTGCCATTGAAGGTCCAAGGTCCAATTTTCGGAATACGGAAGCTTGTTTTTCGGGTCGTAGCCTCCAAAGAACAGCGGGCTGCACCCACTGAGCCCGTTGGCAGTGCAGAAGGGAGTGGTATCGCCGGCGATTTCTGAAGCGTTTGGAATGAGTTGCTGCACCGCAGAAAGATTGCTCGGAGGGGGAGGCGGCGGGGTGGTTCCGAAGGGGTTCGCGAACGTAGCCCCAGCAGGCGAGTACACGGGTATGACGAAGGGTTCCTCCACGGTGACACCGAAGGGACCGCTAATCCCACCCCCTGCAGGCGGAGACAGTTCCGTGAAGTATTCTCCACGATCGTAGTACATTCCAAAGCCGGTCCGAATGACGAAGTTTTTCAGGAAAGAGGGGCTATAGACAAGCCCGATTCGGGGAGCGAAACCCCATTGGCGACCCGTGAGGGTTGAATCACTAACGCCCTTCGTCCCAAACGTCGGGTTGTTTCCGGCCACGACCAAGCCGATATTGTTGATTACATCCTGCGCCACATTGTAGGAATAGTCTTGAGGGTAGAAGTTGGTCAGGAGTCCATTCTTTTCGCTTAGAGGGCCATCCCAATCCCAACGGAGGCCAATGTCCAGCGTAAGGTTCGATTTGAGTTTGAAATTGTCCTGAACGAAGGCGCCGAGCTGGTTCGTCGCGTAGTGCCGGTTGGACTCCCCATTGAGAAACTCGCTCGGAGCCAGTCCGGAGCACGTGTCGCCGTAACCGATATTCGCTGGGCCACAGATTGTGCCGGTGAGGAATCCTGGGAAGTCAGGAAAAGACAGCTGAGCTAATTGGTTGTTCTGATTGATTACGTTGAGCTGGGTGTGGTCCCAGTTGACGCCCGTAGCCACCGAATGGCGGCCATGCACCCAATTGAGGCTGGTAGTCGCTTCGAAGTTGTTCTGAACGATTCCGGCGTTGGCGAAATTGTTGAGCGGGCCGATCGTAAGGCTGTCGTACGCGCCGTCCGCGTTCCCGATCGAGATTGACGGAAACTTGGTGAGCCCGAAAAGATTCATATTGATGCTAGACGGGTTGAGGAATTCGCTCGTCGTGGCAAACGCTCTTTCCCGGATAAACCCGAAACGCTGCTCCCAAGTCAAGTTTGGCGACAGGATCGTCGTGTTATCCAGAGAGATTGTCTGGCCGCCGGCATCCATGGTTTGCGGGAACCCATTCAGGGTGCTCTGAGCATACGGGGTGGTGTTGGGATTACGCTGAAAATAATACTTCGCGGAAAAGCGATCCTTAGGCCCGAAGATGTAGTCGACATTTCCATTAGCCTGGTCGGCGCGGAACAGTGAACCGGAGCCAGTGACGATGCTGTCCGCGCTTTCGCTACTCTGAAGACCGCCGTTTGGACTTGTTGCGTTAGGCGACGCGCTCGGAACGAAATAGCTGCCGTCTGGGAGTTTGGCCTGCAGGATTGCGAGAGCTTGTGGAGTAATCTGCGAGGGCTGAATATTCGTTCCGAAATCCAGGTTCGCGGCATTCGCGATACCTTGAGGGGACCGGTCGAAGGTAAGGCCAAAGTCGGGAGGCACGGCCGCATAGCTGATGTCGAGCAGGTGGTCGGCTACGCGTTCTCCCTGATACGAACCGAAGAAGAAAAGTTTGTCCTTCTTGATCGGCCCCCCGAGAAGGCCTCCGAATTGGTTCCGATGCAGGGGCTGCCGCGAAACGCCGTTGTCATTGAAGAACCACTCGTTGGCGTCGAATGCGGTTGTTTGATAGTACTCGTAGGCGCCGCCGTGCAAGGCGTTCGTTCCTGATTTCGTAGTCACTTCGATATGGGCGCCGCTGTTCGCCCCCTGGGAAGCGTCGTACATGGCGGCATTGACCTGAATTTCCTGAACCGTCTCGAGGGGAGGCGTTGGAAGAGATTGTCCAATGGCGCCGTAGACCGAAGTGCTGGTGACGATGTCACCGCCCGGATTGCTACCGCCATTTCCGTTTTCGCCGATGTTCACAGCGACGCGGGCAGAAGTTACCTGGCTGGTAGACTTGCCGTTGAAAATGTTGTTGGCATCGACGCCGTTGAACTCGAAGCTGTTGCTGGTGTCACGCTGACCATTCGCCCATATAGCCTGATTTCCGAAACCCGAGTTCGTCCCAGACCCATTCAACAGGTCTGCGCTAACTCCCGGAGTGAGAATCGCGAGTTGGGTGAAGCTCCCTGTGCCCAGGGGCAAGCTCTCAATCACGTCCGCGCCGAGCGTATAACCGTTCGTGGTGTCGGTCTCGTTCAACAGGGGTGTTGCTTCGACGGTCACCGTCGATGAGATCTTACCCGGAGACAACTTCGCATTGACCGTGATGGTGCGGTCCCCCTGAACCAGGATTTGCGAATAGACTTCCTTCTCGAAACCGTCCTTCGAGAAGGCGACTTCGTAGGTCCCGATGGGGAGGTCGTGAACGATGAAAGAGCCGTCTTCTTTCGTCGTGACGGTGACTTCGAGGTTGGTGGCGACGTTGCGGATTTTGACCGCGACGTTCTGTACGACCGCTCCGCTGGCGTCGGTGACGGTGCCGTTGATGGCGCCGAGAGTTTGCTGAGCGTGAGCTGGAACGGAGAAGAGAATCAATAGGGCGAAGACACTGAGAACACACGAGAGTCTTACGGTTTTCAACACTTGCAACCCCCCCTTGCGACTAGTCGCCACTGCTGCGGGCTTGTACCGCGCCTCGCGATGTGAGTCAAGATGACGCCTGTGGAAATCCAGTGGCGAGTCCCCACTCGCCAGAATTAAGGTGTTACCGTGGGCTGTTGAATGCCAAGAGAACGTTTTGTTACAGTTTTGTGAAATGCGAGCGCCAAGCCGCCTCCCCCGATGGGCTCCTGGAGGCGGTACCCCCGGGTCCCCATTTGCTGCGCTGGAATGCCGTTTAACCCCCCATTTGTACCTTTGGACGCAGATGCCTGGACGCCCGGTCTAAAAGGGCCCAAACTTTGGTACTGTAACGGGTTACGGGCACCTTGCTCCACTGGGGTCGGGCTTCCGAGAGCGCTTTTCCGGTTAGTTACAGCATCTAAGGTGCGATGGGAATTTTCTGGGGGAAATAGGCTTATGCCAATGACAGTTCGCAACCGACTTTGGAAGTCGTTTGATTGGGTCCTCTGCAGGACCGCAGGGGTGACCTTCGACACGATTCAATTCTTCAACAAGCACAATCCGAACCCGTCGTTCACGCCGAAATGGTCCGACAAGCCTCTGCTGAAATCCTGGGAGAAATCGAAGCCGACTCTCGGCTGGCCGCGCACGACCGACTCGCTGTGCCCCGACTGCGTGAAGGAAGCGCGCGAAGCGATCATTAACGGCAAGAAGGACTGGACTGACCTGGTCCACGAGAAAGTGGGAGAGATCAAGGCGCAGATTATCGAGCGCGACGGCCAAGTTTGGATGGTGAAGGAATGCGCCATCCACGGGAAGTACGAAGACTTGATGGCTGTCGACGCAAAGTTCCTTGAGTGGATCGAGAAGAACTTTCCCGGGCGCGACATCCCGGCGCACAACGACGAAGACCTGCACCGGCACGGCTCGAGCACGGTGCGCCACGGCCGCGGGTCGGTGCTGACGGTAGACCTCACGAACCGCTGCAACATGATGTGCGACCCTTGCTTCATGGACGCCAACCAAGTGGGCTACGTCCACGAGCTGAGCTGGCCTGAGATTCAGGAGATTCTCGAAAACGCCACGAAGATCAAGCCGCGCCGGCAGATGTCGGTGCAGTTTTCAGGCGGCGAGCCGACGATGCATCCCATGTTTCTCGACGCCGTGCGCTACGCGCGCAAGGTGGGTTACAACAGCGTGCAGGCGGCTACGAACGGCATCGAGTTCGCGAAGAGCAAGGAATTCTGCAAGAAAGCCTTCGAAGCGGGAATGCGCTACGCGTACCTGCAATTCGACGGCATCGGCAACGACGCGAACAGCCATCGCCAGGTGGGCAACCTGTTTGACGTGAAACTGCGCGCGATCGAGAACATGCACGAAGCGGGCATCGAAATCGTGTTGGTGACGACGATCGTCAACAACGTGAACAACGATCAGGTGGGCCCGATCGTCAAGTTCGCGATGGACAACCCGAAGAAGATCTCGTTCGTTTCGTTCCAGCCGGTTTCGTTCACGGGACGCGATGAGGACATCACGCCCGAGCGGCGCATCCGCCAGCGCTATACGCTGTCGCACCTGGCGAAGGACGTGAGCGCGCAGGTGGGCAAAGTGGAACCCACGCGCGACTGGTTCCCGATTTCCTACATCGCGACGTTTGCGGGCTTCTCGGACCTGTCTCACGGTCCTGATTCGCAGTGGGGATCGCTTTCCTGCGGATGCCACCCGAATTGCGGCGTCGGCACGGCGCTGATGATCAACAAGGAAACGAAGGAATGGGCGCCGGTGCCGCGCTTCCTGGATGCACCAAGCCTGACCAAGGATGTGACGGCGATCACGGACGCCGCCCGCGGCAAGAACTTTCTCGAACTTCATGATGGCCATGGCGCTGCTGAAGAATTACAAGCCGTTCCAGGCGCCGCCGAGCTTGAAGCTGAAGGACCTGTGGATGAAGTTCGACAAGACCTGGGCGCTCACGAAGAACGCGGACAGACAAGTACGGCCGATCGGATCCGAAGCGCACGTTTGAAGACGCCATGAAGCGCCGCCAGCAGGACCCGTGGAACTTCCTCTTCATCGCCGGAATGTGGTTCCAGGATCTTTTCAATTACGACTTCCGCCGCACCGAAATGTGCATCATCCCGTACGCCACGCAGCAGGGCGAGATTTCGTTCTGCGCGTACAACACCGGCATCGGCTGGCGGAAAATCATCGAGAACATGTACAAGAACGCGACCGTCGCGGAGTGGTACAAGGAACACGGGAAGCACGACATTTTCGCCAAAGGCAAGAAGGTGAATCTGACGGACTACGAGCACTCGCTCAAGATCGACGCCGACGACGCAGCGCGCGTCCGTCATCTGGAGCACGACATTCCGCTGACCGCTGCCGAAGAAGACCGCGCACGCCGCCGCAAGGCAACCGAGGAAGCAGCGAAGGTGCGCAAGATTTACGAGGAGCTGGTGCTGAAGAAGCCGCAGGAAACGTGGTTCAGATCGGCACGATCCAGCAGATCGCAGACGGCGGTTCCGGGCGCTAGCGTGAAGCCGGTGCAGATTGCCGGCGCAAACAAATGGCGGCAATGGGAACGGCCACTCAAATGGCAACGGCCACTCGAACGGGAATGGCAATGGGGCACACAAGACCGCTGATGCGGCCAATCAGCAGCTTGCCGAACCGGTTGCCGGCGACTAGCTTTCACGTTTCAGGCACTCCCTGGTATCTTCACCAACAGCCCCGGCTCAAACCGGGGCTGTTGCTTTTTGGCTGGAGCTGGGAGAAGTGAGAAAGTCGTGATAGCGAGCTGCCGGACACAAATCTGCATTTCGCGGTGTCTGTCACTAATAGGAATTACCGTGAGCAACCACTTAGAGCCCGTACCATGCTGGGCTGGTACTGCTGGTTAGTTTCAAGAAACCAGCGAGGGATGGCATAACCAATGTGGCGGGAGCCGATCCTCGCCGTGAAGCTGTATTTCTTGCTCGTTCTTGCGTCTCTCGTCGTGGCTGTCGCACACGTTGCCAGAAACTGGGTTCTGCTTCCGCCCTTCAAACACGTCGAGCGCAGAATCAGTCGGCGCCGAACCGCCGCCGTGTTTCGCCGGCAAGCACTCGCTCTACGACGATGGGTAATCCTCAACGTCTTGGGTTGGGTCGCCGTGACACTCGCTGGGCTTCTCAACCTGCTCCGTGGACTATCGCTTTCGCGGACGGTCGGCCTGCCGGTAATGGCCTTCGCCCTGGAGGATCTGTTGGAACCATCGGTGTTATTCCTCTGGGCTCTGATCATTCTCTACGTCGTGCGCTGGCACATCCTCTGGAGAGCTGAGCGCCTCGAGCGCCGGCAGCACGGCACACCGACTCTGTGACGACTCATTCTTGGTACAATTGGCAGAAAGCGAGGACTGAGAGATGCCGATTTACGAATACGTTTGCGATGATTGCGGCGAGCGCTACGAGCGCATCGTGATGAGCCAGCGCCAGAAGATCACGTGCCCGAAATGCGAGAGCGCGAAACACACGATACAGCTCTCGGTTTTTGCGGCGCCTTCAAACGGCGGCAAATCCTCGGCAAGCTCGTCGTCGGCATCCGGCGGTTCTTGCGGCTGCACACCTCGCACTTGCGGTTGCCACTAGTCCTTCCGCCTTCCGCTTCAGATTAGCGCGAATAGTTCAACACGTTTGCGGGCGTGTCGATTCCTGGGATGAGCCGGGGATCGGGGATCGGTTTGCCGGGCACGATGGGCAGGGGTAGGACGCCGGCCCAAATCGGAAGTGAGTAATCTTCTTCGTCGTCCTTCGGCGGACCGGTGCGGACTTTGGCGGAGACCTCTTCGAGCGGAAGCGCGAGCACGGACGTGGCTTTCAACTCCTGCTCGGTCGGCTGCCGAATCGCGTCCCACCGCCCGCGCATGATGTGCTCGGTGAACGCGGCCAGCGCGCGGTTCTTTTCGTCGGGATCTTCGACAGGCGTGGCGCGGCCCAGAATCACCACTGATCTGTAATTCACCGAGTGATGGAACGCCGAGCGCGCCAGAACCAGGCCGTCGATCAGCGTCACGGTGACGCAGACCTGCACGCCATCGGCGAGCGTGCGCAGCATCCGGCTGGCCGACGAGCCGTGCAGATACACGATGTCTTCGACGCGGCCGAAGTTCGTGGGAATTACGAAGGGCTGGCCGTCCACGACGAAGCCGACGTGGCAGACGAACGCTTCATCGAGAATTTTGTGCACGGTTTCGGCATCGTAGCGGCCGCGATCGGGCAGGCGGCGGACCTTCGTGCGTTCCGTGGGAGTGAATGGGCTCATACAGGAAGCGTAAGTCCCCTGATTGCCGCACGCAACTGCCAATCTGGACTGGGTGTCGCGTTTAGTTCGTTCTACTTGGTTCTGACGCCGGCGTAGACCACTCTGAAACCTGTATATTTCGGATCGGCGTTTCCGTACCGCGCCTTGGAATCGGCGGGACGGTCAGCGCTGCCGCCCAGCGTCTTGCCGGAGCCGTCGGCCGCGATCACCCACTCGGCTACATTCCCACCGAGATCGAAAATGAGATCCTCTCCTTCGTCTCCTTGGCCTGAAAAACTTCCGACTTCACGAAGAAGCGGGGCGTCACCTGGCAGGTCATCCCATATCTTTTGCCTCGAGCTTGGCGGCATCCTCTGGATTGATCGCGTAGCCCGCCCAGTAGTCGAGCGTGTTCTCACCGGGCCGATCCTTATACAAGTCTGCTACTTCGCTCTCCTTCGGCAGTCGGAATTCATTGTTACCCAACTGCTTGCTCAACCATGCGCAATAGGATTTCGCCTGATCGAAGGTGATTCCGTTTGCTGGATAATTTCCGGTGCCCTCGTCGTACTTGTAGTTCGGGTCGAAGGAGAGATATTGCGCGCGCGTAATTTCGAAGCGGCCGATTTCCAAGTTTCCGCGCTTCACCGTCTCGGGAAGCACCAGCGGTTTGATTGTCTTCGGGCCATTCGTCTGAAGCAGGATTGAAGTTGCCTGGATGCCATATAGCGGCCCCACTTTTTTGATGGATTGACGTCGCAGCGCGACATCAAGCGGCGAGCCCTTCTTGAAGGCTTCATTTTCGGGCGGATTGGCGTGGAAGAGGTATTTGTCGAACCAGGCGCTTTCCTCATTCACTTTGCGAAGCTGGTGCGAAAGCTTTCGCGGTCCGTGCGCTTCGCCGGGGAATAGGACGAGCTTGACCGGTACTTTGCCCAGCCAGTAAAGCGCGCGGTAGTACGTCCAACTCTGCGACGTAGGAACTTGGCGGTCGATGGTGCCGTGGAAAATCAGGGTCGGCGCCTTGACGCGATCCAATTTGAAGACCGGCGATTTCTGGATGTAAAGCTGCGGGTCCTCGAGCGGCGACTTTCCGAAATAATAGTTGTCGAAGGACTCGCCGAAATCGACGTTGGCCCAGTCGCTGATCCACTCGACGTCCCCGGCGCCCACGGCAATCACCTTGTAGCGGTCAGGATTCGTGACGCTCAATTGAATCGAGAGAATCGATCCGTTCGACCACCCGAGCGCTCCGATTTTGTCGGGATCGACCAGGCCCTTCGCGATCAAATTGTCGACGCCCTTTTCGATGTCGGGAATTTCCAGGTCGTAGTAGTGCCCGCAGCAGATCGATTCCACCCATTTCAGGCCGTAGTCCGAGCTGCCGTGGTAATTCGTCTTGAGCACGAACGCGCCGCGTTGGTTCATGAGTTGCTGCGAGTATCCCCAACTCTCCGACCAGGAATCGTGGTCCGCTCCCGCGGGCCCGCCGTGCGTGGCGACGACGAGCGGGTACTTCTTGCCGGCCTCGTAGTTGAAGGGATAGAAAAGGATGCCCTCGACGTCATCATCGTTCGCACCCTTCCAGTGCAGAACTTCGGTCTTGGCGATCGTTCTTTTTTTGTACTGGGGGTTCAGGTCGGTCAACTGGACTGGCGAGGTGACCTTCGCGCCGTCGAGTTGAGCGCGAAACCACTGGGTGGGCGTGCTGGCGGTCGAATATTGATAAACCAAAGTGTGGCCGTCATCGCCGAGGACGAAGTCGAAATAGTTGCGAGGCGTGTCGCCTGCGATCCACTCGTGCGACCATGTCGAGCCGTTGCGCGTATACCGCGCCGCCTTCTTGTAAACGCCATCGTCGAGCAGGGTGATGAAGCCGTCCTTGGTTATCTCGAGATTGAATCCCATCGAGCGTTCCCAATCGAGATTCACTTCCGTGTTTGAACTTGAAGCGAGGTCATAGAAGTAAAGCTTCTGAATCGAAGCAGTGTAGAAGCGCGGCGAATCGGAAAACGGAGCGACCACGTAAAATCCGGAATTGTCGCGCGCCCACCGGATGCGGCCCGGCAGAATCTTGCGCCCCGGAAAAATCTGCGTGCGATCGCCGGTCTTCAGATCGACGATGTAAGTCACCGGCGGCGTTTTCTGGTCCCACGCGTAGCTCAGCTCGCGCCGCGCCACGGCGACGGCTTTCTTTCCGTCATAAGACGGCTCGAAGGACTGGATCCAATCCGTGTTGTCGGTCAGCCGCGTGACTTTCTTGTCTTTCACGGCGAATTTGAAAAGGCGCACGGGAGGCGTGTGGGCTTCATCGTCCACGATATCGCTATCGTCTTTGCGCTCTTTCGTGTCGCGCTCGTACAGCGAGGGATCTTCCTCCGCGCTGAACAGGATCGTGTCGTTATCGAGCCACTCGAACTGATTGATGCCGTGCTCGAATTCGGTCACGTGCCAGGGCTCGCCGCCCGCGGTGTTCATCAGCCAGAGCTGGTTATGCGCGGCTTTAGCGTTCGGCTTCGGCAGCGCGCGGCTGCTGAGGAATGCGATCGTCTCGCCGGATGGCGACCAGCGAGGGTTGGAAACGTCGTCTTCACCCTGAGTGAGCTGAATTTCTTTTTTTTCCGTGAGGCTCGAAAGATAGAGATTGCTGACGCGGACGTCTTTCTCTTTGTCCGCGGTGTTCTTCACCCATACGGCCCACTTGCCGTCGGGCGAAATGCGGAACTGGCTGGCGTTTTCCGTGAACACGAAATCGTCGGCCTTCCACGGCGATTTCTTGGTGGTTTCGGCCGGCTTCGTGTCGTCTGCCGTGATCGCAGGCGCCGCGACCGCAATCAATGCCACCATCAGAGCCGCAGCGGTTAGTCGCAGTCGCAACAATTCTCGAGTCATTGTTCCCCCCGGGTTCGCCCAACGCGGTGCTGAACCTATCACATCGACACACGCCACAAAAGGCGCAACCGATTCCCGGCGCCAGCGGCGATCATAGCCGTTCTAATCGGAATTGTGCGCAGGAGACCGGCGGCACAAAACATGAGCTATACTTTTCCGGTGAAACCGGCGCCTGCGTTGACAAAAGACACGGCTCAGTTCTTCCGGGAGTTGGTCCGCAACAACAATAAGCCGTGGATGGACGCGAACCGCGAGCGCTACCGCGCGGTGGTGGTGGAGCCGTTGCGCGCGCTGCTGGATCGCCTTGCGCCCGCCGCGCGCAAATTGAATTCGGGATTTGTGATAACCGGACGCGCGAACGACAATTTTTCGCGCATCAATCGCGATATTCGTTTTGCGCGGGACAAAACGCCTTACCGGCCGCACATGTACCTGCTCTTCTCGGAAGCAAGCGGCGAAGGGGGCCAGCTCTACACCGGTGTTTCCTCGGACGCGGTCACCTGCGGCTTCCGGATTTATGGCGGCAGACGCACTTCCCCGCTCGTCCAGTTCGGTCGCGTGCGCGGACGCGACAATCCGCAGTGGATCGAGCGGCAAGAACGCCGCTTCGGTAAGAAATACGAAAGCTACTGGTATTCAACCGAAAAAGGCGAATGGACCAAGCATAAAGGCTGGCCCACCGCGCCCGAGCAATGGAAGAAGTTGCAGGCGTGGATCGTGCGGCGCAAGTTTTCGCCCGCAGCCGCGACTCGTGCCGGTTTCGAACGCGAAGTGGCTAAAGTTTTCACCGACGTATATCCGTTCTACGAATTCACGTCTTCGCCGAAGTGGAAGCGCTAGAGAGGGAGACAGGCTGATGGCAATGACCCGCGAGCAAGCGCGTAAGGAACACACCGAAAAAACCAGCCACGAGCAGTTCAGCGAGACGATTTACGGAGTAGTCTGCGCCGGTTGCCACAACTATATTTTCATCGACAAGACGAATTGCCCGTCCACCTGCCGCGACCACGAAACCTGCCGCCAGGCATATTCCTGAGGCGCGTTTCGGTTGCCGAGCGGCTGAAGGCAAACTCGGAGCGTTCGACCGGCTCGCATCAAACTGCCTGATTTGAGTCTTTCTTCTGCGTCCCTCGAAAGCGGCGCCAGATGAACCATGCGGGAATGCCGATCACTCCCAGCCAGAACAGAATCGACGGGCCGTACGCAAAAACGAAAATCGCGGTTCCGGTGATTCCTGCCGCGAGATTCCCCAATCCCTCGACGAGTGAATTGCGAAGCCGCCTTCCCGTGGAAAACGATTCAGGATTCAATTGCTCGCGATATTCCTCGTTCAGCTGGACCTGAACGGTGGCGTAGCGCACTTCATGTTCCATATGAGCGCGCTGCGCCGTCCATGCTTTCGATTTCGCCTCGGATGCGGGCCAGCTCCTGCTCGGCCTCCAGCACGTCCGAAAGTTTTCCGGTTCGCGTGCCGAGAAGCTGAAGGATGCGCTGCTCGCTAGCGCGAGCCGTCTTCAGCCGCGCCGTCAAGTCGATGTATGCGTCCGTCACTTCCCGATTGTTTCGCGTTTCCTGTTCCACATGACCTAGCTTTCGCAGGTCGGTGAGAAAACCTTCGAGCTGCTTGTCCGGCACACGCAGCGTTGCCGACACCGACCGCGCCGTGCCTGTTTGAGAATTCGCGGTCATATCCTGCACGTAGCCGCTGCGCGCCGAGGTCAAAGGCTGGATTTGCCCGCTCGCCTGATCGTAGTTCTGCGCCAGAATCGTGATCGATGCGGTCTGCACAATCATCGGCCCGCGAATCTCCGGCGCCGCAATTAGGGCTCCATTGGAGTCAGACTCCGCACCTTGATCCTCCTCGCTGTCGAAGCCCTGTGAGAGCTTTCCGATATTTCCCCCGCCTCCTCCGCCTGCCTTTCGACCGCGCGGCGGTGGTGGGAGAATCGCCTGCTCCGATTTGGGCGTATATATATAACTTAACTGTTCCCTGACGACGTTCTTGGACTGTTGAACCGGCATCTTGAACCTGCCCAGCACAACGATTGAGGTGATGGCGACGACAGCTACTGCTCCAAATGCTGCAGCCCAACCGATCGGACTTTGTGGAACGAATTTGCGCACCAAGCCATCGAAGCGACGGTTCGAAGCCGCACCAGCCTCTTGCGCCTCACTAGCTAACCCACTTCTTTTCGGAGAAAGGACTGCCGCTGCTTCCAATTTCATCGCGTACGCCTCAATCTGAAAATTCAGCAGGCGCTCCGAGACTTGTCGAAGCTGCGCCACTACGGCTTGGCACTCGACGCAGTGCTCCAAATGGCTCGCCAGCGCTGCTGCCTGATGCGCTTCCAGTTCGCCATCGAGATACGCCATGATCTCTTCGGGCGCGAACGCGTGTTGTGTTGGACGATTCATCTCGGTTCCCCGATCTTCGGCTGGGCGTCTCCTTGCACGGGCATCAGTTTCTCTTTCAGCGCCATTCGCGCGCGAAATAGCCGCGAACGAACCGTGTTGACCGGCAGCCGCAGAATTCCTGCAATCTCCGAATAGCTCAGTTGTTCGTACTCGCGCAGCATCAACACCTCGCGATCCGCTTTTTCCAGGTGTTCGAGGGCGCGCCGGACCCACAACGCCGCGTCAGGATTTCCTTCGCGAGCAGCGCAATCGTGATTGTCGGTTTGCTCAACTTCCCGGCCCGATTTGCGCCACTCCGCTGACGCGAGATTGATCGCAATTCCGTATAGGTAGCTTCGAAAACTCGCCCGCGGTTCGTAGCGCGCCGCATTCCGAATCAGAGCGAGAAAGCACTCCTGCGTGAGCTCCTCCGCGCGCGAGGGATTATCGAGCCGCCGCCGGAAGAAGCCGTAGAGCGGCTCGCGATAGCGCTCGAAGATCTCCCGAAACGCGTCGCGCGAACCCTTCTGGAACTCGAGGATGAACTGCTCGTCGCTGTTCATCGCTTCGGTTGCCGCAAGCGGCTGTTTCATTGCCATTCCATCCCGCCACTCCGCTCTTACCTTAGAATGTCGCCAGCGG
>CAWBGW010000008.1:0-49958 GCA_963788345.1 uncultured Acidobacteriota bacterium
CTACGCTCAGCTGATCGATCGGTTGAGCGCCGAAGGCGCATCCGTCATCGCGTTGGACGCCACATTTCCGACCCCTGAGACGGATTCAGCCCAACAGGCCCTTCAACGACTGCAGCGCGACATGGGCTCCTCCGCTTCTCCCGCGCTGCTGCAAAAAATGAAGGATCTGGAGAGCGCGAGCGATCAGGACGCAAAATTCGCACGCGCGCTCAAGAGCAGCGGCAACGTGGTGCTCGGACACATTTTTCTCGGCTCGGAAAGCGATGCGCCCGCCGAGTCCCCGCTCGCCAAGGAGTACTTCAACATCGTCTGGGCCAGGGCGTTTCCGCAAGTCCTCAAGGTGAATTCCAAGGACGCGCGGGATTTCGACCTGGGGCAGGCCTGGATTCACAACGGGGGCAAAGTCTTTTCGAACGTGGAAGCAAACATCTCGAAGCTCGCGGACGCCGCGGCGTCCTACGGCTTTATCGATATCCGGCGGTCTCGTATGGTACGTTCCGCCACGCGACGCTGGTCATCCGCTACAGGGACCAGGATTTCTTCCCGCCGCTCGATTTGCAGGTCGTGCGGCAGTACGAAAATATCGCCGATCAGGACATTGTCGTCTATATCGCCGAAAACGGCCTCGAGCGAATTCAGTTGGGCAAACACACCCTGCGTCCCGGGCACGACGGCACCGCGCTCATCAACTACACCGGACCGTACGGAACCTATCAGCACTATTCCATGTGGGACGTGATGAGCGGCGCGGTTCCGCCCGAAACGTTTCAAGGACAAAATCGTCCTCGTCGGCGCCACCGCTCTCGCGATCGGCGACCTGCGCAACACTCCGTTTCGAAGGCGGCGGCGAGCCCTACATGGGAGTCGAGGTCCACGCCAACATCATCGACAACCTGCTGCACAGCGAGGAAAAAGGCCGCAGCTTCCTGACCCGCGGATTCGACGAAGAGATGATTGATGTCGGCTTCATCCTGCTTTTCGGCCTCGGCTTCGGATACCTGTTCAGCCGCGTCCAGGCCGCTCTATTCCACGATCACGCTGTTGCTGGCGCTCGCCGGCTTCGCGTGGTTCGTCTATTTCACGTTTGCGCGCGCGAGGGCCGCTGGCTCAGCTTTGTGATTCCCGCCGGCACGCTCGCGGCGAACTACGCGGCCATCACGAGCTTCCGATGATTTTCGAGGAGCGCGAAAAGCGCAAAGATCCGCAAGACCTTCTCGCAATATCTTTCGCCCGGACGTGATCACGCTCATCGAAAAGGATCCGCAGAAATACATCCGCCCCGGCGGCGAAATGAAGGAGCTCACCGTGATGTTCAGCGACATCCGCGGCTTCACCACCATTTCCGAGGGCTTGACGCCCGACGAGCTCGTTCGCCTGCTGAACGAATACCTCGGCGCCATGACCGACATTCTTTTCGCCAATCTCGGGACGCTCGATAAATACATCGGCGACGCCATCATGGCCTTCTGGGGCTCGCCCTACCCGCAGGACCGATCACGCCTTCCGCGCCTGCCTGCGCGCTTGCAAATGTCCGCAGCGCTGGGGAAGCTCAACGCGAAATGGAAGCCGAGAGGCCGCCCGCCCATCGCCATCGGCATCGGCCTGAATACCGGCCCGGTCAACGTCGGCAACATGGGCTCGGACAAAGCGCCTCGCGTGGACCGTGATGGGCGACAACGTGAATCTTGCCTCGCGCCTCGAAGGCATCACCAAGGAATATCAGATTCAAATCGTGATCAGCGAGGGCACCTACCGCGAGGTCGGCGGACAAATTCGTCTGCCGCGAACTCGACAAAATCAAGGTGAAGGGCAAGAACCAGCCGGTGAATATTTACGAGCTGCTCGGCGTTGCCAGCGGAGAGATCAAAATTCGAATCGCTGCTCGCCGGATTTCGACCGCGCCATGGCCGCCTACCGCAGCCAAAATTGGCGCGAAGCCCGCGCCAATTCGGCGAGCTCTGGGCGTCTACCCGGACGATGGCCCCACCGCGCGTTTCCTCCAGCGCGCGCTGGAATACTTGAAAATGCTCCGGAAGCCGACTGGGACGGCGTCTACGTAATGAAAACAAAATAACCGGCGAAATCCCCTGTCGGTACATTTGGCCGAGGTCTCGGGTGGCTGGACGAAACCCTGAAAAAGGCCCCAGCGCATGGATATGTAGAGACGGAATTTGATTGCCGCCTGGCGATAGCCAAATTGGAGAGGAAATCGGGCAACACGGCAGGGCACAAGCAGAACTGAACGCTCTCGAAAGGGATGCAAACGCTGAAGGATTCGCGTTGATCGCTCGCAACGCTTCGGCAGGAACGAACCACCAAGCGCCGTAGGGCCTGCCCGCCGTACGGTTCCCGTGTGGGAAAGGACTACAGCACCGCCGCTGTTTTCCCCGCTGCGACTTTTTCGGTGATCACCGTAGAAGTTCGTCAGCGAGGCGGTTCCGAAACGAAGTCGTTATCGCGACGTCCGCTGCGTCGCGACCAGTGGCCATGAGTATTCGTCCGATTCGAGGCGTATTGTTGCGGGCATCGAACGTCCACCAGCGGCCTTCCAGGTAAACCTCAAACCATGCGCTGAAGTCCATCGGTCCAGCTGGAAGGACGCCGATGTCGCCCAGGTATCCTGTGGCATACCGGGCCGGGATGTTCAAACAACGGCAAAACGCGATTGCCAGATGCTGAAAATCACGGCAGACGCCTCTGCGGTCCGCGTATGTATCAGAGAGCGGTCTTAGTCGGACTGGCGAAAGCGTAGCCGAACGTAACGTTCGTCTGCACCCAATCGCACACCGCTTGAACGCGGGGCCATCCCAGTGGCGAGTTGCCGAACAGCTGTCCCGCGGTGTCCAAAAGGCGGTCAACCTCGCAGTACCTGGAGGCCAGGAGATGGCGCAGCACTTCCGGAGGCACGTGTTCCACCGGCAACTGGCGCGCATTTGGATTCACCTCATCGGGTTCGCCTGAGTCTTCGATCAAGGTCGAGTGGTACAGCTGAAGCTTTCCGGCGGGTGCTACGAAACGGGTACACACATTTCCGAATGAGTCCGCATATTCGTCAAAAGGTACGGTCGGAATGATGCGTGGTTCATCGGGCCCCCGCAGGTCGGGCCGCCGGGAACGATGCACATGGTACAAAGCGACCATCGCAACTGGCGAAGGGATATCAAATTGAATATCAAAACCCAGGCGGATCAGCATCGGACTCATCCTTCAGCCACCTTACGATGACTTTATCCTAATCTTACGCCAGTGAGTGTTAGGCTGGAAGGGTTCAGCACGCACTCAGAAAAGCTATCGGGGCGATTGACGATTTCGATTAAAGACGTCGGCGATTTGGTGTTGTACTTTAGATGTAGGCGTGGTGTGGCCAACGTACGATTTGGCGGCGGCTGGCCGGCCCTTTCCCGTCATATGTCCTCGGCCAGCCTGGTCCTTGCCGTTTGCGCTCGGTTCATACCAGCAACGAAATCACGCCAAGCTTCCTCATTTCGCTCCGAGCCAAAAATCGAGCTCCAGCTTTCTGTCGCCTTTGAACCACGCTGGCTGCCAACCCTTCGGATCCTTCATCGCGTTTACCACGCTCTTGCCTTCGCTCTGCATCAGCTTTGCGACGGCCCGGAACTCGTAATGGTCATACACAGATTGGATATTCACGGCGTACGCCCGGGCGAGCGCGGCGTTGCCCTTGATGATCAGCAGATTCTCGTCGTTCTTTGAGCTCGCCGCCGCCGAGAAGTTGTGCGAACCGGTCACTACGACGGGTGCATCGCCATTCGGATCGATCACAACGACCTTGGAATGAACGATTGCGAAACCAATATTCTTTAGGAACGCTTGCCTGGTCACCTCCTCTGCCCAGCCAGCAACATCACTCACTCCGGCAGGCTGAATCACTTCCAGAGGCGGAATCTTCATATCTCCCCGGTGTACCAGGGTGGCCGATCCTCGCGTCTGGTCGTTTTGGTCCATCGTCGAGATGACGCCTTTGACAAACAGATTCGGCTGGGTGTTCTTCACCTTCAGGATTGCGTTCTCTATCGGTGAGGCGCCGGGTTCAAACATCAAAAACAGCACGCCTTCCTTCGCCGCTGCCACCAGATCACAAACGGCGTTCGTCTCGGGTTCCCCTTTCGTTCGCGTGAACCAAATGTCAACGGGTGTGCTGCCAACCTTTGTCGGTTTCACCTTGTCGTCATCCGCTATCAGCGGCGCCGGCGTATCGTTCCCCGCGTTCTTCAATGCGGTCCAATGGTCCAGATATGCCTGTCCCACCTTGGCATCTTTCAGCAAAATGCCGTTGTTCATCTGCGTGCACAAGCCGGTAGGCGTCCAATTCGTGCTGCCCGACCAAACCATCGCCGGCTTCGTGGAGAATCCGCAATGACCGCGAACTTGTTGTGCCCAAGGTATCCGGTGGGTAGTATGTGATTGTAAATGTCACAATTCTGCAACGTCGCGCGGGCGCCCTTGTTCTCATCGTCGGTCGCCGATTTGTGTGTCCCGTTTGTAAGGACGATGTGCGCGCGCTTTCCCAGCGCTTTCAATTCTTCAATCAGAAGATTGTCTGAGAGTTCATACAACGCCGTATAGACGTGACTGCCGGCGCTGTTCGCCGTTTTGAGCAGACCGATCAAACGGTTGCGCAGTCCCGCGCCCAGGAACGTTCGAATCTTGTTTTCGCCGTCCGGGTCGGCATTCAGGTCTGCCTTGAATTTTTTCAGCGCCGCGGCACTTTCGTCACCGTGCAGATACTTGGCCATAAACTGCGACAGGACGATCCCGCGATTGAAATAGCACTCGAATCCAGCGTCTATCTCGCCGGTGATCGTCACTGTGTTTGATACGGGGCTCTTTAGGTCTTCGCGCACCGAACCCGCTTCACTGCCCGGAGCGACCACCGGGACAACCTGGTATGCCACCGTATCGCCGACATTATTGCCGTGATCGGTCCACGAGTAGCGCCTTAGTGGCGAAATAGCGGACGACACTGGGTGGTCGAGATCGGGCGTTCCGCTTCCGAATGAAACGCGATTGTTCACCACAGTTGTCTTTCCGTTCTGAATCCGCCGTAGCTCAAATCCGATGCAATCTGCGATTGGTTCGCTTCACCGCCAAACGATAAAGGCGTCGTTGCAATTGGAGAAGACCTTGATTTGCAGGGACATGTGATCACCTCGGGAGGGAAGAGTTTAGGAGTATAAACATACGCTATTAAACATTACTGAGTCCATATATAACCAGCGAATTCCTGCGGAATTCGCCCCGGACGCATTTTTCATGCCAGGGCGAAAGCGAAGGGAAAGTCGGGACCCAATGCTTACGCATTGGGCTAACTTGTCTCGCGCCTCCGGCGCTTGCGGAGTCGAAGACGGAGATACTCTTAGTTTCGGTTAGCGGTGGACTTTATCTCCTTACCTCCTCTACCTGGAACAAATGGCGGAAGCGTGTGGGAGTCGAACCCACCACCCGACTCGCGAAGAGCCGGATCAATGGCTTTGAAGGCCACGAGGATCACCGGACCCCTTTCGCCTCCGATTTCGCAGAAACGCCGACGCAGGATTATAGCAGCAGAGGGAACGACTTCATTTCAGGGCGGAGAGCACGGTCAGGGCTTCGTCAGCTTTTGGGCTTGGGCGAGGCGCACTTCTTGCGCGCGAGTTCGAGCAGCTTCGCGTCGGTGCAAACTTCGTAATACGGGCGGTTGCCTTGCGCGCCGATTTTTCCGCCGGGCAAGGAGCTGGCGGACGAATCCTTTGCGAATCACGATCGGCTCGATCGATTCGCCGAGCGGAACTTCGCCGAAAAAGAGCTGCACGCGCTCCTTGCCCCACGGCATGGGAAAATTTCCGCCCATCGGCGCGAGCGAAATCTCGGCGCTCAATTTCTGAAATCCTTCCTCGTTCAGCTCGATGCCGTTCAAGTTGTAGCGAATCAGGAGTTCTTCGCCTTCGTCCGCGGCGGCGTCCTCCATCAGGGTCTGCAAGACGTACACGTTGAAAGGCGCCGGATTTTCCTGGAACAGCCGCTTTGCCATCTTCGAGCAGCTCGACAGGCGGTCGGAAAGGTTCAGCGCACGCGAAATCATGATCTTCGATTCGCCGTCCATCCAAAGCGACGGCGCCGAATCCTGAAACGCCACGCCCACTCCGAGTTCGAGCGGCGGAAGGTCGCCCGTTTTTGCGCGATTGTTGTAGGCCTGCGTCACCGCGAGAATTTCGCGCGCCAGCACGCATGCCCGGGCCACGGCTCGGCGCGTCGCGCGAGTGGATTCGTTTTCGTAGATCGCCAGGATGATCGCGTCGCCTTCGATGAACACCGTCGCGGCGCCGTAGCGCTCCAGCATGCGCTTCACCGGCTCGTGCAGAGTCATGCTGAAATGCGAAGCCGGATTCATGCCGCGCGCCAGCAAATCCTTCGTGATTCCCGTCGAGCCGCGCACGTCCGCCTTGATCACCGTGTGGTTGATGATCGGGTCTTCGGCCGGCCGCCCTTCGTCGGGATGCAGGAATTCGTACAGGCTTTTATTCGCGCGCGACAATTCCCGCGAGCGTTCCGACCGCACCAGGTTGATTCGCTCTATCCACGCGGCCACGTGCTGGTAATTCCGCCGGTCGCGCCGAAAACGCATGAAGTCTTCGGCGAACTGCAGGCACGTGACGAGACTCTCTTCGTGGGAGCGCCGCCGAATCGCCCGGGACGACTCGTCAAGCTTCTTCACCGAAATTTTGCGCGCCGGGAACTGCTCCAGAATCTGCTCCACGCGCTTCGTTTCGTCGCGATTCACCAGCGCTTTCTTCAGTTGCTGCAAGTGAACCGGCGGGCAGTAGTCCGCCTGAATTTTCTTCAGCTCGTAGCCGGCAAACACGTGAAACAGCAGGTCGCACTCCTCAAGACGGTGCATCCATTCCTCGAGGAGTTGCGCGCGAGTTTCGGGTCTGGCTTCGCCGTCTCCGGACGGCGCCTGCGCGTCGAAAAGACGCCGCGCGTTCTGTGGCTGGTTCAGGTAGTCGCCCAGCCGGCTCTGATATTCCGAGGCAAGGAAGTCCATGCGCTGCTTGGCGGCGTCGATTTGCGGCGCGAGTTGTTCGAGATTCACTTCGAGCGACGAAAACTTCCGCTGCAGCTCGCCTAGCTCGCTGGGCGGCTCCGCCTGCCCGCCGCTCTTGCGCCGGAAAAGCCAGGGGAAAGCGTCCTCGTTGGGACCAACGCGGCCGGCCACCTCTTCCATTTCCTGCTCGAGCCGCGCGAGCTCGGAACGCAGCGAGCGCGCCTGCTCGAGCAAACGCTCGTGCGCTTTGCGAGCTTTGCTCAAATCCTCCGCGTTGTCGTCGGCAAGCACGAACTCGCGCACAAAATCGAGCAGCAGCGCGTCGAACACGTCGAAGCGGTCCGGGTCGTTCATGAAGTTCCCGAGCAGGACGTAGTGCTCGAGGAACATGTGGTCGTCGTTCCCGGCGTCTACGAAGAGGAACCGGTTCTGCAAGAGGTCGTACGTTTCGCGAAATTCGTCGCCGAAGAGCGCGCGCCGCGATTTCGCGATGGTGCCCTCTTCCACTTCGCGCCAGATGCGGCAGATCGTGTCGCCCACCTGGCGAATCACGCTCTTTCGGCCGGCCTGGGCTTCGGAAATTTTCGAGCGCACCACGTGGGCTTGCTCGCTGTGTTCGAACAGCTCGCCGCGCCCGCGAATCCAGTCCTTGCACTCCACCAGAATGCTCGCGAACTCGTTGCTCACTTCCTGGCTGATGTACTTCAGCAGCGCCAGTTGGTGCAGGATGTCGGTTTCGATCGATTGGTGAAACTTCGCGCGCGTGAGCGACTCCTGCAGAACTTCGGTGAGCACGCGGCGAAACGCGCCATGCTCGGGCGAGCCGCTCGGCTGCTTGCGATCCTTGCCGTAGGCCAGCGGAAGGTTGATCGTTTGCCGAACGAGTTCGAGAAGGTATTTGCGGCTGAGTTCCAGGAACTTGGGGCTCAGATAGACGTCGTAGTGGATGTTGTCGACGCCGAGCGTCAGCTTCTCCATCCTGATTTCGGCGGAGTAAGGCTCAAGCTTCATCCGAGCCGGATGGGCAGACGACGGCGCAATGCGGATTTCCGACATTCCCCAGGCCTGCGAATCGACGAACTTTCACTGTACTGACGCCGAACGGGAGGCGCAATGGACCGGCGCGAAAGGGTTAATGCCGGCAGGAGATTGCCTACAATCCGCCGCAGAAAGGGCCGGTTTGCTCCGTTCCTCCACCCTCGACCTTCAGATTCATCAGACTCAAATGTGTCCACCAAAGGGCCTGTCTCTATATCGGCCCGGCAGATCAAACGTGCAGCCCTGTCGCCTCTACAAAGTTAGGCCAAATTTCCGGTAGAATGACGGGCCATGTCCAAACTTATGGAAGGCAAGACGGCAATTGTCCTGGGAGTGTGGAACCAGTGGAGCATCGCGTATGCGATCGCGCAGGCGTTCGTTCGCGAAGGCGCCACGCTGCTGTTGACGTACCAGAACGAACGTGCCAAACCGACGGTGGAGGAGCTGGGGAAGCCACTCGGCGCGGCGGCGTTCTATCCTTGCGACGTGCAGCGGCAATCCGATATCGATCAGCTCGCCGAATCGCTCAAGGGTTCAGGACGGAAACTGGACGTCGTGGTGCATTGCCTGGCGTTTGCGAATCGCGACGATTTGGGCCAGCCGTTCGTCAACACCTCGCGCGACGGATTCAAGCTCGCTCTGGATGTGAGCGCTTTTTCGCTGGTCGCGGTGACGAAGGCGCTTGCGCCGCTGATGACTGACGGCGGGTCGATTATGACGCTGACCTACCTGGGCTCGACGCGGGTGGTGACGAACTACAACGTGATGGGTGTGGCCAAGGCGGCGCTGGAGGCGGAAGTGAAATATCTCGCGAGCGAACTCGGCGCAAGCAAGATTCGCGTGAACGCGATTTCCGCCGGGCCCATCAAAACGATTTCCGCGCGCGGCATCAAGGACTTTTCCAAAGTGCTGGATTTCGTCGCGCAGCACGCGCCGCTGCGCCGCAACACGGACATTGCGGAAGTGGCGGACGTCGCAGTTTTTCTCGGCAGCGATCTTGGCCGCGGCGTGACCGGCAACGTCATCTTCGTCGATTCGGGATTCCACATCATGGCTCTCGGGCAGGCGACGTAGCCGCGTCTTCGATCGAAATTTTCCGCTCGTCTTCGGCGACGTGCTCGAGCTTGACGCGAAGGACCGGCCAATCGGTGCGAAATGCGAGGCGGTCGGGCCATTCCACGATCACGACCGCATTCTCGGAAAAAACGTCCTCGAGGCCGAGAGTTTCGAGGTCGTGAAAATCTCCGACGCGATACAGGTCCACGTGATAGACGCGCGCGCGCCCCTCGTATTTGTGGACCAGCGTGAACGTGGGGCTGGTGACTTCGTCTTCGCGCGCTGCGCCGAGTCCGCTGACGATCCCCTTCGTCAGCGTGGTCTTCCCTGCCCCGAGTTCGCCCGAAAGCAGAATCAAAACCGGCGGCTTCACTCCGGCGCCGATTTCGCGGCCACGCTCGATTGTTTCTTCCGTTGAATGAGTCACTAGTTCGCGGCTAGCCACGGCCGGACTCAAAATAGAATTGGTGGTAGGCGCGCGGAATCGCGCGGATCAGGTCCGAGGCCATCAGCGGCGCTTCGTAGTGGTCGGCGTAGGCGATGTCGCCGGCGAGGCCGTGAAGGTAGACGCCGAACGCCAGCAAGCGAGTCCAATCGTTCACGCCAAATTGCGCAGTCAAACCCGCGAGCATGCCAGTGAGGACGTCGCCTGTTCCGCCTGTGCCCATGCCCGGGTTTCCCGTTGAATTGATGTACGCTTCGCCGCTCGGAGAAACGACCACCGTTTGATGACCCTTGAGAATCACGCACGCATTCCAATCGATCGCTGATTTCGCGGCGAGCTCGACCCTTCGCGCCTGAACTTCCTTCGTGTCGCAGCCCAACAAACGTGCCATTTCGCCGGGATGCGGTGTCAGCGCCAGCACACCGTCGGGTTTCTTCAACTCTGCGGCTCGGCCCGCAAATGCGTTAAGGCCGTCGGCATCGAGGACGATTGGCGTCGCTCGTTTGCCGACGACCGCGCGAACGAATTCCTGCGTTTCATTGTTGGTGGATAATCCTGGGCCGATCCCGAGCGCGCGTTTCCCTTTGGCGATTGCGTCGAAGCGGCCGTTTTCGAGGCTGCGCAGCGAAATTGTTCCAGAGTCCGTTGCGGGCAGCGGTTCCGTCATCACTTCCGGCGTGTGGCTCGCGACCACCGGGAGCGCGGGTTCGGGAATCGCTACGGTGACCAGGCCCGCGCCCACGCGCAGCGCAGCCCACGACGCGAGCACAGCCGCACCTGTTTTGCCCACCGCGCCCGCAACAATCAGCGCGTGCCCATAGTCACCCTTGTTACCCTCTGCCTGGCGGGGCGATGCAAACTGCAAAAACTCTCGAGGCTCCGACCATCGCAACCGACCTTTTCCAACCTGCTCGACAAGCTCAGCCGGCGATCCGATTTCGCGAACGGCAATCTGGCCGACTTGCCGCGGCCCTTCCCGCAGAACCATCCCCACCTTGGGCGCGGTGAACGTAACCGTGCGCTCGGCTTGGATGCAGACTGGCGCGAACTCGCCGGTATCCGCGGACAAGCCCGAAGGGATATCCACCGCGATGATGGTTTGAAGGGGATCGTGCCGATTTACGTCCGCTATGACTTCCGCGAGGAGGCCCTCGACCTTGCCGCGCACGCCGGTTCCGAGCAGCGCATCGACGATGACGTCGGCGGAGCGAAGCGCCTGCTTCGATCGCTGCCATTCCTCGGCGCTGCGGACCACATGCAGTTCGCCGACGATAAGCCGCCAGCGATCGAGGTTTGCCGCCGCGTCGCCTTTCACGTCGCTGGGATCGGCGAATAAATAGGCGGAAACGCTCGCGCCCTTTTCGCGCAGGTGCCGCGCGGCGACGAAACCATCGCCACCATTGTTTCCTTTGCCGCAGAGCACAACGATTTTCCGGCGCTCGAGATGAGCGAACCGCCGCCCGATAAACTCAGACACGCTGCGGCCGGCGTTCTCCATCAGCGTGAGGCTGGGAATGCCGTAGCGCTCGGTGGTGAGGCGGTCAACATCCCGCATCTCGGCCGCGGTCAGGATTTTCATTGGGCGGACACAATCTGCGTGCCTTGCGACACGCAACCTCCAAACACCACCGTCACACGAACTGCCGCACTCACATTGGCATAAATCGAGGACTAATTTCAAAGGGTACCGATGCGAGGAATTTCGATGATGCTAAAGAAGTTAGACGAAATGGAGCGCCGAGATCGGGCAGGGGAAAAAAGTGCTTGACATATTCCTATATGGGCATGTATTGTTGACCCATGGCACGAGCAGCTACAACGTCGGACGCTTTCAACGCCGTCGCCGAGCCTCGCCGGCGCGAAATTCTGAATTACCTCGCGATCGGCGAACGACCCGTAGGAGACATCGTGCTGACCCTGCGACTCGAGCAACCGTCGGTATCCAAGCATCTGCGGGTGTTGCGGGACGTGGGGCTCGTCCGAGTGCGGCGAGAAGGACGGCATATGCTCTATCGGACTAACGCAGAGGCAATCCGCCCGGTGTACGACTGGACGAAAACCTTCGAGCGCTTCTGGTCGCACCAACTGAATCGCGTCAAAGAGCGTGCGGAAAGCAAGACCAAGCAGGACAATCCCGATCGAAACAAATAAAGGAGGAATCATGGCTTCGACGGCAATGAGTCTTGAAAATATGACGGTAAATATCACGCAGGAAATCCATGTGCGGGCGTCGCTGGAAGCGACATTCGCAGCGTTACTCGAGCAGCTCGGGCCTTACAACGAGACGCCGGAGGGCAATTCACTGGCGATGAAGATCGAACCGTGGCCCGGTGGACGGTGGTACCGCGACCTCGGCAAGGACAACGGGCATTTGTGGGGACACGTGCAGGCTATCAAACGGCCGACGTTGCTCGAAATCGTCGGTCCGCTGTTTATGTCGTTTGCAGTGAGCTCCAACCTGCAGTACCGATTGAGCGAGGCGGACGGCGTAACAGTAATCAAGTTCCATCACAAAGCGTTCGGGCTGATTCCCGATGATCAGAAGCTCGGCATGGGAAGAGGCTGGACGTACATTAATGGCCGCGTTCTGGCGCGGGCGGAGAAGAAGTAGGTTTCGGGTGACAGGTTTCAGGCGTCAGGTTTCGGGCGACGAAGAGGTAAGGAGAAGAGAAAATGTGCCCTGCGTGCATGGCTGGTGCGGCTTGGATCATTGGCAGCGTGGTGACAAGCGGCGGAATCAGCGCGCTCGCGACGAAGGTCTTTCGCTCGAAGAGGAATTCGAGGGTGCATGGTACCGAGAACCCAAAGCAAAGGAGAAACGGTGATGGCTACAGCGACAAGCAAGAAAGAAATCTCGAAGGTGGTGCCGCAAGCTGAATGGGTGGCTGCGCGGAAGGAACTGCTGAAGAAGGAAAAGGAGTTCACGCGCCTTCGCGATGAATTGAGCCGGCAGCGGCGCGAGATGCCGTGGGAAAAGGTGGAGAAGCAGTACGTTTTCGACGGACCCAACGGCAGGGAAACGCTCGGCGGATCTGTTCGGCGGACGCAGCCAGCTGATCGTGTATCACTTCATGATGGGCCCGGGGTGGAAAGAGGGCTGCAAGAGCTGTTCGTACCTGGCGGATCACTTCGACGGCGCGACGGTGCACCTGGCGCATCGCGACACCACGCTCATGGCGATTTCGCGCGCGACGCTGCCGGAGATCGAAGCGTTCAAGAAGCGAATGGGATGGAAGTTCAAGTGGGTGTCATCCAACGGGAATGATTTCAATTTCGACTATCACGTTTCCTTTACGCAGGAAGAGCTGGCGAACGGCAAGGTCTATTACAACTACAACGATTCGACGGAATTTCCGTCGAAGAGGCGCCGGGCCTCAGCGTGTTCTACAAGAATGACGCGGGCGAAATCTTCCACACTTATTCGAGCTACGCGCGCGGGCTCGACATGCTGGTGGGCACGTACAATTTTCTCGACCACACGCCGAAGGGCCGCGATGAAGAGGGGCTGGCGTTCACGATGGCGTGGGTGCGGCACCACGACAAGTATGAGGATGGATACAGCGTCGACGCGAAGCAGGGCTACGTGCCGCCCGCGAAGGTGGATGCGTCCTGCTGTTCGGAACACGAGAAGAAGTGAGTGGTGATTGGTGAGTGAGTGGGGCGGGCGAAAACCTTTGGAACCACAGATGAACACAGATAAACACAGATGAATGCAGATAAACCCGTTTTCCGCGAGAGAAAACCGCGCGACGAGGCTTCGCGGCCTTAGGCCGAGGCAGCGCCCCTAAAGACGAATAAGGAGAACGAGAATGATACAAATGCTGGAACCGATGATGAGTGAATTTCGCGAAGAGACGGTCACGACCCGGCGAGTGCTCGAACGGGTTCCCGGCGACAAACTCTCCTGGAGGCCACACCGAAAATCGATGGCGCTGGGACAGTTGGCCATTCACATCGCGAATGTCCCCGCGTCCGTGGCAAGAATTGCGCAGCTCGATGAGTTTGACGTCGCCACGGCAAACTTCGAACCGCCAATGCCGAGCAGTCGCGAGGAGATTCTTTCCACCTTCGAGCAGAGCGTTCGAACAGCCGAAGATTTCCTGAACGGCTTGACGGAAAAAACCGCAAAGGGCGACTGGCGCCTCGTGGCAAAGGGGAAACAGATCTTCACCAAGCCGCGCATCAGCATCGTGAGGTCGATCATGCTGAACCACTGGTACCACCACCGGGGCCAGCTTTCGGTGTACTTGCGCCTGCTCGACGTTCCCGTTCCGGTCATCTACGGACGCAGCGCCGACGAAAGTCCGTTTGGATGACGTGGTTCCAACACCGCAGCGCGGAACCTAAGCATCGGCTGCCTAAGAACTACGGGTACGGCTTCTGCTCCCTCAATCCGGCAATCTTCGAAATGCGTATCTCAAGAACCGACGGGATAGATCTAAAAGCGAGACTACCAGCGCCCAAAACAAGAGCATGAACGCGATATCCTGCCAGCGAAGCGCGGTCACGACTCCCGATTCTTCTTTCGGGATCGCGTAGTGCTCTTCATAGAAACGGAAGCTACCGAAGATTCCCCAAGCAGACGCCCCCAGTAGGAGGGCGCTGCCAACGAGCCCCACTACGATTCTCTTGAACATTCGCGATCCAGTTGCCAAACCTAGAGCATCTGTGTTCCCGGATGCTTACAGCATCCAGCCGCCGCTGACGTTGAGGACTTGGCCGGTGATGTAGTCGGCGGATTCGGAGGCGAAGAATTTGACGGCGGCGGAAACGTCTTCGGCGGAGGGTGGACGGCCGATGGGAAAACGCGAATCGCGCATGCGCCGCGCCTCATCGATGGTGAGATCTTTTTTGTCGATGTTCGACGGGTTGATGACGTTGACGGTGATGCCGTGCTTGGCTTCCTCGACGGCGAGCGAGCGCGAAAACGCGACGACCGCCGCTTTCGAAGCCGCATAGGCTGAAATCGTGGCTTGGCCGAATGCGCGTTCTGCGCCGACCGCGCCGAGATCGACGACGCGTCCCCAATGCTGCCGCCGCATCGCGGGCAAGACGGCCTTGCTCGCATAGAAAACGCTCATCAGGTTCGACCGCAGAATCGCTTCCCACTCGCTAATCGAGGTCTCGATCACCGGCTTCCAATTGAACTCGCCCACGTTGTTTACCAGGACGTCGAGGCGCCCGAAACGGTCGATCACATGATTGACGAGCGAATCCACAATCTCCGGGTTCGTTGCGTCGGCTTCGACGCACAGGCAGTCCACTCCCTGCGATTGCAACTGACGCAAAGTGTTCTGCGCTGCGGTCTTGTTCGCGCGATAGGAAATTGCGATGCGCGCACCTTCGCGCGCCAGGCCGAAGGCGATTCCCTTCCCGATGCCTCGGCTCCCACCCGTGATTAGAACTGCCTTTTCGCGAAGCGACACGGCCCCACCCGCCTCAAAACGACACGCCAGTATAATGAAATCGCGCGCGATGCCCTAGCGTGGCGACAATGGGGCTTCGGTGGACGGCTGGAGGGTCGGGGCACTGAAAACTGGTTGAAGTGCTCTCTTGCGGGGCATAAAGTATGAGTCGATGTAAAGAACAGGACACGAGGGGATTGCTGCCCGTTGAGGTCATGATTCTAGAGAGAGGAGGAATGACGATGACAAAGAGAAAGGTGCGAGCGGCGGGAATCCTTGTAGGCGCGATACTGACGTGCGTTACGTTGGCAATTGGGCAGGCGCGACAGCCCGTTGACCGGCCCGGCGCGGTTGAAACCGTTCGCGACAGCCGGCTCGTCGGCGCGAATGTGGTGCGATTGATCAACGCCGCGGAGCTAGACTACAACAAAGCGCATGGCAGCTTTGCGGACTGGAATGAGTTGTACCAGTCAGGCGCGATTGTCGCCGCGCAGAGGCGCTCACCTGAAGCGGGAGATCCCGCGTTGGGGCCGGGACCGGAAGTGGTGCCTGGCTGGTCTTTAGAGATCGTCGCCTCCCACGACGGGAAAAGCTATCAATTGTCACTGCGCAACGTCGACGACAAGCAATGTCAGTTTTCGTTTTTTACCGATGCAAGCGGGCTTGTCTATCAGGGAAACGTGATTGCTTGTGAGCCAAAGGCGTAGCTGCTAGCTGTCAGGCGGGCCGCGACAAGCGGCCCGGTGCGACGGCGTAGTTGAGCTGGACCAGAATGATGAACGCGATACTCAAGTAGGTGCTGAAGACGCAGAGCAGAGCGCCGAACGCGTAGAGCGATTGAGCGATCACAATGCGGCGGCAAATGGCCGCCGAGGCTTCGGGAGGCGTCCCAGCTCTCAACAGATTCGTCCTCGTCACGTATCCCCAGCTTCCGTACAGAATGCCTCCCAAGAAAACGATGTTGCCCCAATACGTGAGTAGAGCCGTGCGGTAGGAAATGAACTCGGCCAGAAGTTTCAGTGTCGAAAACGGCATGATCATCACCGCAAATAGGAAAGCGATGTTAATCCACGTTAGATGACGGTCGGAGCGTTCGAGAAAGTTGAGCTGCGTTTGCTGACCCACCCAGAAGATACCGAGGGTCATGAAACTCATCAAGCACATCAGAAGCTGCGGAGAAATTGCCACCGAGGCCTCGCCACAGGTCGTGCTCGTTGTGGACCGCGTCTTTCAGCGGCAGGCGCAGATCGAGAACCAGCAGAGTCATGGCGACGCCGAAAATCCCATCGCTCAGCGCGGCGAGGCGTTCCACACTTTGGCCTGCAATGCGATTGTAGGGAGTATTCACGGGGCGCCAGTGTACCAGCGCGAAGGCAGAATTCGATGCGCTCAGCCCATCCTGGCGACGACGACCGTAATGTCGTCGGCTTGTTCGGGCGTGCCCGCCCACTGCTCGGTGGCTGCGATCAGATTGTCGGCCAAGCGCTGCGGAGACGCGCTGCGCTGGCGCATGACCTCTTCCTTCAGGCGCTGCATTCCAAATTCTTCGCCGTAGACGTTTTCGGCTTCGGTCAGGCCGTCGCTGAAAGCCACCAGGACGCTTCCCGGCGCGACTTTCAAACTGCCCTGCGTGTAGGGCGGATCTTCGAAAAGCCCGACGACGGTGCCGCCATCGTCGAGCTGTTGCACGCCGGCGTCGTTGACGAAAAACGGGGCCAGGTGCCCGGCGTTTGTGTAGGTGAGCATCCTCGATTCCGTGTCGTAGACGGCGTAGAAGAATGTGGCGTAGCGGTCGTCCGAAGTGTTCTTGAACAGGTGATTGTTGAGGCGCTCGACAAGAGTCGCTGGTCCCTCCGTGCCCATCGAGCGACGGCCATGCTGCGCAGCGCTGCCTGAAGGCTGGCCATCAGCAGCGCCGCGAAAATTCCCTTTCCGCTGATGTCGGCGATGGCGATGCCCATGCGCGTCGGCCCCAGGCTGATGAAATCGTAGTAGTCGCCGCTGACGGTGCGCGCCGGCACGGCAAGTGGCGCCGAGCTGCAAGCCGGGCACTAACGGCAGCGAGCGCGGGAAGAGCTGCTCTTGCACCTCGCGGGCGATCGTGATTTCGTTTTCGAGCCGCTGGCGCTGGCGCTGCTCGGCGATCAGCTCGGAAACCGAACTCGTCATTTCATTGAACGAGTCTCCGAGCGCGCCAAGCTGATCGCGCTTGTGAACGCGAACGCGATAACTGAAATCGCCGCGGCGGACGTGGAGGGTGGCTTCATAGAGATCGTCGATGGCGCGCGTGATCGTCCGCGTCAACACGACGCCCGTGGCAAGCGCCGCAACTTCCAGAATCAGGAAAACAAATCCCGCGAGGACAAGCACGGTTACGAGCAACAGGCCCCACAGCGCCGACGGACTCGAAGCAGCAGCCGATTTACCGCCGATCGGACGCAGGAAAATGAGGCGAGCACTGGCGACGGGCGACGTCCCTCGGCCGGATCGCACGGCGCGGCTTCGAGCGTGGACGCGCCGTTCACGCGGATGTCGAGCCAGTTCGCCGGGTGGGGCAAGGGTGCGGTTGCTTGCTGGCAACATGTTGCCGCGTCGACATAATTCAGACCTTGATTTCGAACGCCACTCCCTGAGTCGGTCTTTGCCGGCGCGGACTCGAGCAGAATGAGATGAATTGGGCCAAGGTCCGAGGGGAGGCTGTCGAGCATTGTCTGGAGTGACCGGAATCACCGACCGAATACGACGGCCGGCCGTTGCCGCGGTCCGCTATTCGGCCGCAGGCGATCCAGAGTTTCCCTTCCAACTCGACGAGTCCCGCAAAAGTGATCCGCCTCCGTGTCCGCCAAGTGCTTGCGACCATCGAGAGACGCGCAACTGCGGATCCGCGTGAGCCCGGGCCGCGGAAATCGAGTGCGACTCCCGGGCGCGAGAGCATCGGATCGTCCGCAGCGCCACCTTGGGCAGCCTCCAGTTGAACCGCGTCCGGATATGGCGTCGTATCGACGACAATGGTGCTGATGCGGTCTTCGAGGTCGTCGTTCAGCAGATGCGCGCCGAACTGGAGGTAGAGCAGGTACGCCGCGACGCCGACCATCGCCAGAAGCAGCACTACAGGAACGACGGCGATGAAGACATAGGCAACTACGAGGCGGCTACGCAGGCGCCACAGGAGTTTCGTGCGTATCCACGGCAGCAAGCGGACGGCGAAGTAAAGCAACGCAACGAAAGTGAGGAAACCCAGGAAGGACGTAAACGGAATCGCGCGTCCGAATGCGCGGGCCACGCGAAGAACAACGTAGAGAACGACGATCGCGAGCGCGACGAAATCCAGCGGCGAAAGGCGCCGCAGGACCACTCCAAAACGTCGAGAGGAAATCCGGTTCATGGACAATGCACGGCTGCATCCCAAGAAGCACACACGCAGCTTCGACTCTCCGCCATCCTACGACAATCCGGCGGACCCTAGATTATTTCACGGAAACAGGCTGTTTGGATGCGTTCCTGACTTTGCTATGCGACCGTCCATAGAAAACGTAGACAAGGAGTCCGATGGCCAGCCAAATCAGCAGCCGGTACCAGGTCTTGGCAGGGAGGCTCGCCATCGCTGCCAGCGCGGTGAGAATTCCCAGAATCGGCACCAAGGGAACCAACGGTGTCTTGAACGGCCGCGGCAGGTCTGGCCTCTTGCGGCGCAGAATCCACACTCCGGCGCAGACGATTACGAAGGCAAGCAACGTGCCGATATTGACGAGCACGGCGAGATCGCCGATCGGAATCATCGACGCAAAAATGGCAACGCAGACTCCAACCACGATCGACGAAATCCAGGGTGTGCGGAAGCGGGGATGAATGGCCCCCGCCCACTTCGGCAAAAGCCCGTCGCGGGACATCGAGTAGAACACTCGCGACTGGCCCAGGAGCATGACGAGCATTACGCTCGCAAGGCCCGCAATCGCACCCAACTTCACGAGGAAGCTGCCCCACCGAACTCCGGTTGCGTCGATTCCGATGGCCACTGGAGCGGCAACGTTCAGATCCGTGTACGGGACCACCGCCGTCAGGAGACCGGAAACCAGAATGTAGAGGAACGTGCAGATCACGAGCGAGCCGATGATGCCGATGGGCATGTCTTTCTGCGGATTCTTGGCTTCCTGCGCGGCGGTCGAAACAGCGTCGAACCCGATATACGCGAAGAAGATTACCGCAGCTCCGCGCGCCACTCCCGACCATCCGAAGAATCCGAACTTGCCGGTATTGGGAGGAATGAAGGGGTGCCAGTTGGCGCTCGCCAGACTCGGGTGCCGAATCACGAACAGCCCGGCGATTCCGATGAACACCAAAACGATGGCAACCTTGACGATCACGATGGCCGAGTTGAAGTTCGCCGATTCCTTGATGCCAAAGACGAGGACGCAAGTGACGAAGGCAATCGCCAGGAACGCCACCAGATTGAACACTCCGGTTGCGTGCGGCAACGATGCCGGGTCCACGCTCCGCAGTCGCCAGAGTCATCTTGAGCGTGTCAAGGGCCGCCCAGTGGCCTTTGTAGAAGACCATTTCGGTTCCCGGCGTCGTGATCCACTTGGGGTTGATGAAGATGCCGCGGTCTTCCAGGAAGCTGACGAAATAGCCGCTCCAGCCGGAGGCGACCGTCGCGGCGCCGAAGGCGTATTCCAGGATCAAGTCCCAGCCGATGATCCAGGCAATCAGCTCACCCAGGGTGGCGTAACCGTAGGTGTAAGCCGAGCCGGCAATCGGAATCAGCGAGGCAAACTCGGCGTAGCACAAACCGGCGAACGTGCAGATGATGCCGGACAAAATGAACGAGACGACGATCGCGGGCCCGGCGCTCTGCGCCGCAGCCTGGCCCGTCAGGACGAAAATTCCGGCTCCGATGATCGCGCCAATGCCGAGCGTGATCAGGTTGACGGGCCCAAGAGCGCGCCGCAGGGAGTGCTCCCCTGTCTCCTTGGCTTCGTCCATGATTACGTTCAACGGCTTGGTGGCAAAAAGCGGGTTTGCCATTCATGCCCTCCCGTTTCGATTTTGGCCGGTAGAAGCCGGCGTATTCCACGTTCGTTTCAGCCAGCCGGAAGCGCTTTCGCGCGGACTTTCCAGATTGCATACACCGGAATCCCCAGCAAGACGATGATGAGGCCCGGCCAAGTGTACTGCGGCTTGTACCGGAGCAATTGAAATTCGATGAAGACGGCCATGACGATGTAGATCGCCGGCAGAACCGGATAGCCGAACGCGCGGTAGGGCCGCGGAAGGTCAGGACGTTTCCAGCGAAGCAAGAACAGCCCGCTGAGCGTGAGGATGTAAAAGATCACCACGGCAAAGATGAGAAAGTCCAGCAATTGGCTGTACGTTCCCGAAAGGCAGAGCACCGACGCCCAAACGCACTGCACGATCAGCGCCGCGCTCGGAGCGTGATACCGGTTCACGTTTCCGGCCGATTGGAAGAAGAGCTTGTCCTTGGCCATGGCGTAGTAAATCCGAGCGCCGGAAAGAATCAGCCCGTTATTGCACCCGAAACCCGAAATCATAATCGCGATAGCCATCACGATGGCGCCCGCCGGTCCGATCACGGCTTCTACGGCGGCTGTTGCCACGCGACCGTCGGCGGCGATACTCGATTCCGCGCGCCAGCGCTGTCGCGCCGTTCGGATCGCCCGCCATCGGCAGAATTCGCAAGTAGCCGATGTTCACCAGCGTGTAGAGCAGAATGACGAGGCCCGTTCCGAGGGCCAGCGAGAGCGGCAGATTGCGGCTCGGATTCTTCACCTCCGGCGGCCGTGAACGTAACGTTGTTCCACGCGTCCGCGGCGAAGAGCGATCCCACCATCGCCACGCCCACCAGCGTAATCGTGCCGATGAACCATGTAGGGCTGATCGGGCGGATAGGGATGCACGATGCCGAGCGAGGCGTTGCGCCAGAAATTCGTGAAGTTCGCGGTGCGAGCGGCAGCCGTCGAAAAGAACAGGCCCAGCAGGACCAGCCCCGCGAGAGCGCCGGTTTTCGCGACTGTGAAAACATTCTGCACGATCTTGCCCACGCGAAGGCCGCGCGTGTTCACCCACGTGAGAAGGACAATCGAAGCGATCGCCAGAAGGTTCTGGCGATTCAGGCCCACGCTGTACGGGCCGAGCGACCCAAACCACAATTGCCACGGGCCGAACGTTCCGAGCTTCCAAATCCAGTCCGAAGCGGAAAAGAAAGGAACGAGCACGGCCGTGAATTTCGCAAACGCGATCGCCACGGCTGCGATCGTGGCTGTCTGGATGACGAGCAGCATCGTCCAGCCGTAGAGAAAGCCCCAAATCGGCCCGAGGGAATCGCGCAGGAAGACATATTGCCCGCCTGCGTGCGGCATCATCGCCGCCAGTTCGCCATAGCTGAGCGCGCAGATGATCGTCATGACGCCCGCGACGATCCAGACCAGCAGCAGCAATCCCGGGCTCTGCACCTGATGGGATATATCGCCGGAAACGATGAAAATCGCCGAGCCGATCATCGACCCGACGACGATCATGACCGCATCGAAAAGGCCAAGGGCCTTGACGAGATCGGTTCGCTCGCCGGTGACGCCCGCCAATGTTTGCGCCTGCTCCGCCATGTTTGGTTTTAGGCTCGCCGCGAACGCACCGCCTGCTATCGCCAGGTACTCGCGTGCGCGCCCGCTGGGACTCGGCGCTTCGAGAAGATCTCGAATCACAGCGACGGAATCCGCCCCCGCGCGAAACACTTCCGCGGCAGACTCTATAGTGATTCCGCCAATCGCCACAAGAGGTTTTCGCGTCTCCTGGCGCGCCAGGCGCAAGAAGTCGATGCCAACAACGGGATCGGGATTCTCTTTGGTAGCCGTCGGGAAGATGGGACCCACTGCTATATAGTCTGCCGAAGTTCGATCGGCTTCGCGCAATTGCGCGAGATTGTGTGTCGAAACGCCCACCCAGCAGCCGCTTCCGCAGATCGCCCGCGCGGCTTCCACCGGCAAGTCTTCCTGGCCCACGTGGACGCCGCCGGCCCCAATCATCGCCGCGATGTCCGGCCGGTCGTTGACAATGAAACGAACGCCGGTGCCGGCGAATTGCTCCGCCAGCGGCTCGCGACTCCGCATAAATCTGTCGCGCGGAGGCTCGCTTGTCGCGCAGTTGCATGAGTTCGACGCCCGCTTCCGACAACTTCGCGGCGAAATTCAGCCAACGGGTCTTTGATTGAGAGCGGGGTCGAGGATGGCGTAAAGCGCAGGAAACAATTCCCTGCCTCCGATTACCTGGCTTCCACGGCGGTCCGATGCTCGAGGAAGTGCGTGTCGAACTTGCCGGCGATGAAATCGGGGTCTGCCAGGATGCGCTTATGAAGGGGAATCGTCGTCTTGATGCCCTTCGACGACAAAGCCGTCGAGCCCTCGATTCATGCGCACAATCGCCTCGGCGCGGTCGTGCCCGTAAGCGATCAGCTTCGCAATCAGCGAGTCGTAATAGGGCGGGATGACGGCGTCCGCGTACGCCGCGGTATCCACGCGAATTCCGGGACCGCCGGGAACGCGAAACGCCGTGATGCGCCCGGCCGAAGGAGTGAACGTATCCGGGTCCTCGGCGTTGATGCGGCACTCGATGGCATGCCCGCGGAACTCCACCTGGCCGACCACGTCCTTCAGCTTCTCGCCCGCCGCGAGGCGAATTTGCGATTTCACGAGGTCGATGTCGGTGACCATTTCAGTCACCGGATGCTCCACCTGAATTCGGGCGTTCATCTCGATGAAGTAGAGATTTCCCGACTCGTCGCGCAGGAATTCGACGGTGCCAGCGCTCGAGTATCCGATCTTTCGCAGAGCTTCCACCACTTGCTTGCCGATTCGCTGGCGCGTGGCCTCGTCGATAACCGTCGAAGGCGATTCCTCGAGCACCTTCTGGTGCCGCCGCTGCAGCGAGCACTCCCGCTCGCCGAGGTGCATCACGTTGCCGTGCAAATCGCCGAGCACCTGGAACTCGATGTGGCGAGGGCGCTCGATCAGCTTCTCCATGTAAACGTTCGCGGAGCCAAAAGCCTGTTCCGCCTCGGCTGCGAGCGGTCTGAAACAAGGGAATCAGCTCACTTTTGTTGCGAACGATCCGCATTCCCCGGCCGCCGCCGCCTTCCGCGGCCTTGATCATCACCGGCAGCCCGATTTCCGCCGCCACTTTCTTGGCTGCTTCCTCGTCTGGAACCACGCCGGCGCTCCCAGGAATGATGGGCAGGCCCAGCCGCGGCCATTTCCCGGCGGGCCTGGTCCTTCTCGCCCATCAGGCGGATCGCGTGCGGCGTGGGGCCAATGAACGTAATGTGCGAGGCTTCGCAGACCTCGGCAAAGTTCGCATTCTCAGAGAGGAAGCCGTAGCCGGGATGAATCGCGTCGACATTCGGCAATCTCGGCCGCGCTGATCACCTGCGGGATGTTGAGGTAGCTTTCGGACGAGCGGGGCGGCCCGATGCAAATGGCTTCATCGGCAAAACGGACGTGCAGCGCATGGCGGTCTGCTTCCGAATAGACCGCAACCGTTTGTACGCCCAGTTCCCTGCAAGCGCTCAGGATCCGAAGCGCGATTTCGCCGCGATTGGCGATCAGGATTTTTCGGAACATCTCGGAAAGGTCACTTGAAAAGGGTCGCCTGAAAAAGGATCACTCGAGAGAACGCCTACTTCTTGCGGTGCGGGTGGATGCCAAACAGCGGCTCGCCGTATTCCACCGGCTGCCCGTTCTCGACGAAGATCCGCACCACCTCGCCCGCCACATCGGATTCGATTTCGTTCATCAGCTTCATCGCTTCAATGATGCACAGCACCTGTCCCGTTTCCACGCGCGCGCCCGCAGTGACAAACGGCGCCGTGCCCGGGCTTGCCGAGGCGTAGAAAGTCCCCACGATCGGCGATTTCACCACGTGCAAATCCTCGGAGTGCCCGGATTCGGGAGGAGCCTCCTTAGCGCCAGTCGCACCGGTCCCGGTCCCTGACGACCCCGCGGCCGGAGCTGCGGCAATCACGATCTCGGAGCTGGGTACGGCGCGGAAGGAGCCTTGCGCCACCACCGACGGCTTCTTCAGCCGGATCCGGAGGCCGTTGCGCTCGTACTCGAACTCCTCGAGCCCGTGCTTCTGCATGAATTCGAGCACGCGTTCCACTTCGTGCAGGTCTACCCCGGTGGTTCGCGTCTCAGAATCGGGCTGGGTTTTGGAGCTCTTGGGCATCTATAGTTCGAGAAGTTCCCTGGGAGCAGAGGTCAAATCCTGCGCACCCGTTGATGTTACAACGACATCGTCTTCGATTCGAATACCGCCGAAGCCTTCGAGGTAAACACCCGGCTCAACCGTAACGACCATGCCCTCTTCCAGCGTGGTTCGCTCGCCCTTGCCGAGCCGCGGAGTCTCGTGCACTTCGAGGCCGAGCCCGTGACCCGTGCTATGCGTGAAAAAACGATTCAAGCCGTACTTCTTCAGGACGTGTCGAGCCGCCGTGTCCGGAGCTTCTGCCGCTACACCCGATCGAATGGCGTTCTTCGCGGCTTCCTGGGCTTCGAGCACGGCGCGATACATTCGCCGCACTTTCTCGGAGGACCGCCCCAGGAAGACGGTTCGAGTCATGTCGCTGCAATAAGCGCGGAGTATAGCACCCTGGTCTAGGACGACCAACTCGTTTTTCCTGAGTGGCTTGGCGGTAGGCCTCGCGTGGGCCCACGCAGACCGCGCGCCGGAGGCGACAATGGTCTCGAACGACGGACCGGACGCTCCCAGGCGCTTCATCCGGTACTCGATCTCGGCAGCAAGCTCAAGCTCGGTGACCCCGGGCCGGATCATGGGGACAACGTCGCAGAACGTCTTGCTGATGACGTCAGCGGCCTGCTGCATGCGGCTGAGCTCGTCCGCGTCCTTTATGGCGCGCAGCCTCTCCACCAGGCCGTTGGCGGGCACCCAGCGCACCCTGCCGCCCGTGGCGGCGTCTAGCGCCTGCTTCTGCGCGACGGTGAGCTGCGCGGGCGAGTAGGCCACGGAAACGCGTCCTCGGCGCGAAATCTTCGAAATTGCGTCTCCGGCGCCGCGAAGCAGCCCATGTTTCACGGTTTCGACGCGCACTCCGGACACTTCCTCTCGCGCCTGGAACGTGTAGCGGCTGTCGATTAGAAGAAGGCCCTTTTCCGGCTCGACAAGCAGCAAGCCGGCGCTGCCGCTAAACCCTGTGAGGTAGAAGATGTTGGGCAGGTGGGTGACGAGGACTACGTCCGCGCGCAGTTCTGAAAAACAAAGCCGGAGCCGATCCACTCGGCTCCGGCCTGAAACTTCGCGCCTCGATTTCGCCGCTCTGCTAACTGACGACTTCTCCCTGTGTCAGCGTCAAGTTAGCCCGGCAGGATACGCGGCGTCAAGAAGAAGAGCAGTTCTTGAGCCGTTGAGCTGACGGTTGTGTGTTTGAACAGGTTGCCGATGATGGGCACGCTGCCCAGCACCGGAACCTGCTGAATGTCGGTTCGTTGCGTCGAGACGATGATGCCGCCGATGACCACCGTCGCTCCATCGTTCACCGTGACGCGCGTCTGAGCTGATTGAGTGTCGATAGCCGGGATGCCCTCAACACGCGGAATCGACTGGTCGATTTGGTCGTTCTGCACGGTCACGTCCATGTAGATCGTGCCGTCGGCCGTGATCTGCGGCGTCACCTCGAGCTGCAGCACCGCGTCAACGAACTGCACCGAAACCGTGTTGTTGACGATCGTCTGCACGGGAATCTTCGTACCTTGCTTCACGATCGCCTTCTGGTTGTTCTGCGTGATCATCTTCGGCTTCGAGAGCAGCTTGCCGACGCCCTTTTCTTCCAGGGCGTTGATCACGTAGTCGAGCGCAAAGTTCGTCGACGCGAAGAGGTACGCGAGACCGCTGGTCGGAACGCTGGTTCCGAGGTTCGTCAGCAACGGCGTTTGCGCCCGACTGGTTGAGCTGCTCCGCCGCTGCCAAGGTGATAGGGCGGAGCGGGAGTGAACGTGGTTGGGCTTTGCCCGACGTGGCGAGTTCCACCGAAGAGGCTGTGACCGGAAGCCCCCGAGAAACCAAGGATCGTGCCGATTTCGCGGTCAAACGACCGGTTGGCAGCGACGACGCGAGCTTCGATTTCCACTTGACGCGACTTGCGGTCGAGCTGGCGAAGCAGGTTGTCAATCACCGGGAAGACGCTAGGCACATCGCGGATGATCAGGGTGTTCGACCGCTCGTCGGCCAGAATATCGCCGCGCGACGACAGGAATTTCTTCAGCGTTGTGGCCATGTCTGCCGCTTTCGCGTAGCTCAGCACGCGAGTCGTCGTAACCACGTCCGCCGCTTCGGCTTGCGCCTTGGCGAGGTCGCGGGTCTCTTCGGCTTCCTTCTTCAGAGTCTCCTTCGTGGCGATGCGCAGAACGTTGCCGTCGAGCTGCTTGTCGAGGTCGTTGTTGTGAAGCACGATGTCGAGCGCCTGATCCCACGGCACATCGTCGAGAACGATCGTCAGCGTTCCCTTCACGGCCGGGTCCACCACGACGTTCAACCCGCTGATTTCATGAATCAGGCGGAAGAAGTCGCGCAGATCCACATCCTTCAAGTTGACCGAAATCGGTTCTCCCGAGTATCGGGAAGCTGCCGCGGCGGCTGCTTGAGACTCGACCGGCCTTGGAGCCGGCATGGCCACGGGCGGAGCCGCTGGAGCTGCCGGCGGAGCGCTGGCCGCCTGAGTATCCTGCTGCGTTGGCCCGCGGGCGGATTGTTGACAGTCGCCGCAGTCTGAGTAGCTAGCTGGGTGGCCGCCGTCGCGCTCTGCTCCTGTTGAGGCTTGGCGGAAACGGGATCGGCAAGCGCGGACGCAGACTGCGTGATAGCCGCCGGAAAAACGACTGCGGGCGCAGGTATCGGCGCTTGGACGGCGACGCTTACCGCAGCGGCAGGCGTTCGGCGCTTCGTTCTTGGTCGTGACCAGGTTCGCGGGCGTCTCGATAGGCGCCGACTTCACGGCCCCTGCTTCCGGTGCAAACGCCACGTTTACGTCGTTTCCCTTTGCGCTGATGTTGTAGCGCGCCGGGCCGCGCAGATCGATCACCATCCGCGAAACTTCCGGCGTGAATTGCGCCAGGCGAATCTCACGAACGGGATCGAGGTTGCTGGCAATGTGCCGGGTCGAAGTCTTCAGGTGCGACGCCTGGAAGTCCAGAACCAGGCGGTCCGGATTCTGCAACCGGCTCGTGTGGTAGCTGAGCGGTCCGGAACCGAGAACGTTCACTTCCGTCTTGTCTCCGTCCTGCGACAGGGTCACCTGCTGAATGGCCTGAACGCTGGCGGCTTGCGACCGGCACGTCCGAAGTTCTGGCGGCGATCGGCTTCAGACTTGGCGAGGAGGAACCACTATCGCCACTTCCCGTGCGCGAAACAAGAAGAGTCAGTTCTTGAGAGTCTGTCCGCTCCAGGCGAGGCTCGAGACCCTGGGCGAGAAGAATCTCCAGCCGGACGATGGACTTATCGCCAGCCGAGTAGGAGGTCTCGCGATAGCCCTTCACCAATTCCGAGGCCACCACTCGGTCTCCCGCGGGATCAGCGGCCGAGACGCCGCTCAGATCGAGCACGTAGAGGCTCGCGCTGGGGCGAAACGTGGTGTATTCGAACGGACCGTTGGCTTGAGCTTCCAAGCGAACGGCGCCGTCCTTCACCACTGCCTTCACATGCACCACCGGCGCATCGCTCGCCGACAGCGTTCCATTCGTCCACATCAGGCCTGCCGCCACCAGAGCGGCCAGCCCCCACGCCCGCCACATGATCCTCATTGCTGCTCTCCTGCACTCGGGTAGATTCGCTTGGTCACCAACCGCTCGACCGATTTCCCGAACGCATCTTTTGAATTTTCCCTGAAAGTCACGCCGTCCAGACCGATCTTTTCCACGTCGCCGTCGTACAGATGGTCACCTTCGCGAACGAAGTACACTCGTTGCTCCGGATTCGAAACCACCGCAAGCATTCCGTTCGGAGCCTTCACGGTTCCGTCCACTCGAACTGACGCAATCACCAGACCAGCCTTGCCGGGAGGCAGATGCTCCCCGCTGGCGGCCTGCTGCTGCAGAGCTACCAGCGGCAGGAACGGGTCACGCTTATTGGCGATCGCGTTCCGGTTTGTCAGAAGAAGGAGCAGCCGTCCGGCGCGGCCATGGGAGCGGCGTCGCTGGCCGCCGGAGCCTTGGCGCGCCCTGGGGCTGCCCTTGCGAGGCTTGCGCCATCTTCCTTCGGTGCTGGTCTGCTGCATCGGCTGACCCTGGGCGCCGACGCTCGGCGCGAAGGACAGCGCGAATGCCGACCACAGCCAGGTTCGCGAATTTCTTTGCGAGTCTCATGGTCTCCACCTAATGCTTTGCCGGACCGCTCGTCGGCGTCGTTGCTGCCGTGTCGGCGGCCTTTGTGAAGAAAGTCGTGATCGTCATGGTCCCGGTTACGGATGTGCCGGGCGCCATATGAAATCTGCCGTTGGCGTTGTTGCTGATCGCACGGATGTGAGCTTCAAGTCGCCCACATTGATGATTCGCGAGAGCCGGCCCAATTGCGCGAAGAAGTCCAGCACCGCGTAATACGGGCCGTCTGCCTCGATCTCAAAAGGCATCTCGAAGTAGTACTGCTTGCCCGTGATCGGCTTCGCGGTGAGGCGCCGAATCGACACGCCCGAAGCCATCGCAGCGCGCTGCACCATCAGGATGAACTGGTCGGCTTGCTTATCCTCAGGAACGATCGTCTGAAGAGTGGCAAGCTGCTTCTGCAGCGCGTCCATATCGGACTGCAATTCCGCGCGGCGCTGCCGGTAAAGCCGCAGTCTGGCAACGTCTTGTTCGAGCGGCTTCAGGTCCGCCTGCGCGCTCTCCAGGTCCGTCCGAACGTTTCGCACGGGAGAACCGGGAACGTAGAAGCCCGCAACCACGATGATAAAAGCCAATGCCACATAGAAGACTGCTTGCAGGGGCCAGGGCCAATCTCGGAAGCTAGTTCCCATGATTTAGCTCCTCCCCTTGTCTGTGGCCGACGGCGAGGCCTGAGGCGCGCCCGTGGGCTGAGCCTTCGCTGGGGGCGGGTTCATGGTCGGCGCGGCAGATGCGTTAATGGCCGCAGTCATCTTGAAATTGAATGTCTGCGTGGTCTTCACGAGGTCGTCTTCTTTCGCCTCGGTAATTTCCACCTTGTCGAAGTATCCCGAGCGCTTGAGCTGCGTGATGAAATTGGCCACCGCGTTGATCGAGCCCGCCTCGCCCTCCATATTGAGCGCGTCCTGCTTGCGTTCGAGGGTGGTCAGCCAGAGGCTGTCGACTCGCACCACGGTGTTCGCGACCATCTGAAGCAGTTCCTGGCCGCCCGTCCGGTTCCTTTGCAAGGTCTCGATGACATCGATTCGCTGCTGGAGAATGGCCTTCTCGCGCTCGAACTGCTCCACTTCACTCTTGATTTGCTCCAGGCTGGCCTTTTCCGTCCGCAGCAGCGGAGATGCGAGCGTTCGTTTCGTCGAGCTGGCGCTTTTGCTGGTAGTAGGTGATCCCGAGCACCACCGCAGCCAGGCCGATAGCGGCTATCAGGAAAATGATCTGAACGGTCGCCTCGAGAGGCACCGATTTCTTTGCGGCCTTTGGACGAACCTGACCGAGTAAGTTAATCCGAATCATGGCGTGTCAAAACTCCTCAGTGCCAGGCCCACAGCGATGGCCAGGCGCGGCGCCAACTCGCGAAGCTGATTCTCGTCGTGACGCCCAGGGTTAATCGAAACTTTCCGGAAGGGGTACAGCTCCTCCACCGGCATGGCGAACTCTTCCTTCAGCAGGTCGATCAGTCCCGGAACTCGAGCCGTCCCTCCCGCTACGTAGATTCGCCGGATGTTTTCGCCGCTCGCCGTTGCGCGGAAGAAATCGAACGTCTTCTGGATCTCGAGGATCAGAATGTCGGAGACAGACCGCAGAATCGCCGTACGCTGCTCCTCGCTGACGCCCGCCAGGGTCCCGCCCATCTTCAGTTTTTCGGCGTCCTCGAAGCTCAGGTCCAGTTCCTTCTGCAATGCGTCCGTGTACTGATTTCCGCCCACCGAAACGTCGCGCGTAAACAGCGGAGTCCAGCCGCGAACGATATTGATGTTCATCACGCTGGCGCCCACGTTCAGCAGCGCCACTACCTGCGACGGGTCCAGCTCGTAGTTCGTCTCGAAAGCGTTTTGCAGCGCGAAGGCGTCGATATCCACCACCACCGGCGTCTTTCCCGCCTGCGCCAGCACGTTCGTGTGGTTCAGAATCTTGTCTTTCTTGACGGCTACCAGCAGCACATCCATCTGGTTTTCGGTGGCTTCCAGCAACTGGTGGCTCAGGTTGACGTCCGCGATGTCGAACGGGATGTGCTGGCTCGCTTCCGCCTGCACCCGGTCGAATAGCTCTTCCTCGGTCATCAGCGGCATGCTCACTCGCTTGACGATCACCGAGTGCCCCGAAACCGATGTCGCTACATCCTTGGCCTTGATCTTTTGCCCGTCGAATATCGAGATGATCTTTTCGGCCACCGATGGCGCATCCATGATGGCTCCGTCCACGACCGTGTCCTGCGCCAGGGGCTCCAGGCCGAAACTCACCAGCTCGTATCCCGTTTTTGTTTTCTTGAGTTCCACTGCCTTGACAGAGCTCGAACCGATATCAAGGCCGATCAAGGATCTCGTTTTCCCCAGATTTAACATCGCGGCCCCTCACTCCTCACCCGCCCGTTTCGCAGGACGGTTTCACACCGCAAGACTCACCCGGCTGAATCCCCAAGGTGCCCGTTTGAAACTTCGCTTCCGCTTGCCCCGAACCCCATCGCGCGAACCGCCTCAGCGCAGTTAGTACTGCTACGCCCGGTACGCTCGCTTTCACCGTTTATTACATCTGCAACACAGGCTGTCAAGCTACGTTGTCTGCGTGTGTGCTGTTGGTAAAAACCCAGTACCTAAGGACAGGAGGCCAAAAAGTACAGGTAAAAGTACAGGTAGCAAAGGCTTTCGCCGCTTTCGGCACGTGGGAAACTTCCCGGCACCGAGACGACTTTACTTCGCGTCAGCTCTGCCTCGCGATGAAAAAGTGAATGAATTAGGGCCTGGGAGGGCCTTCGCGTTAACCGGGTGTACAACGAAAATGAAGGGAAGAAGCCTGAGATCGGCCGCCAAAGCTGATCCGAGACGAGGCAGTTACAAAAATTGTCACTGTCAAAAAAGGGGGCATCGGCAGGCAGCAGCAATTCGCGAGAAACATAAAGTCGCACTCTTTCGTGCAGCCAAGAACGGCGTGCTCCCTAAACCTATCGTCGCGGGCTTGCGCCAAATCACTTCGGAGGCGATCGAGACGCTCGTCATTGAGCTTTGACGAACACATAAAAATCGACAAGATTTCCGTCTGGGTCGCGAAAGTATATGGAACGAGTTCCCCATGGCTGGGTGGTGGGTGATTTGACCCAAATCTTCACAAGGCTCTGAAGTCTCTGGTACTCCTGATCGACGTCGGCCACCTTGAATTGCAGGATCACGCTCTTGTTCTTCGCCGCCTCGGTCGAGCCGGGGATGTACTTTTGCTGAGCATCCTGCGAGAAAATCGCCAGTACTCCCCCGTCTGTCGGAAGTTCCGCGTAGTCTTCACCCGACCTCTTTGCCTTAAGCCCCAGGACGGGTTCGTAGAATTCCACAAGTCGCTTCACGTTGTTTGTAATCAAACAGGTGTTCACCAGCCTTGGGACGCGGCCAGTGGCGGGTGGATTGTTATCGGTCGTTTGAGGTTTCACTGTCCATCCGGCGGCGCCCAGTATCAGCATAAATGCCAGGGACCACGTACGAAGCGTCGTCATTCTGATGTCCTCCTAGCGGGATTCGAACCGGGACAAAAGAGCGCAACCCGGGCTTCCCTCTTTCGGGAAACAGTTCCGGACGCCGTTTTTCTTCTCGTCTCTAGTGGAGTCCAACCGACCCGCGCACGGCGTCAATGAGCTTGGCCGAATCGTAGCCGATTCCATCCTTAAAAACGATCTCCACCTTTTCTATGTCATTGATGTTCTGCGAAGGATCGCCGTGAATCACGACGAGGTCGGCCGCTTTCCCCGGGGCGATCGTCCCGAGGCGGTCCGCCTCACCGAGAAACTGAGCGCCGTTGTAACTGTAGATTCGCAAAGCTTCCATCGGCGTGAATCCCGCCTCGACGAGTAGTTCTGCTTCACGTTGATCCGCAAACCCCGCCAGAATCCCGCCGCCGCCCGTCGGATCTTCGCCCGCCAGCAACGTCCCACCGGCCTTCACGAACATGCGCTCGAAATCCATTTCCTTCTTGAAGACCCTTGCGCCATTCGAAATGAGCGCTGGATTCGAACTGGTCGCGGATTCGGTTCTTCAAGTAATCCACCTGCGCCTCGGGCAGCATCGCGTCCAGAACCCGCGGGTCGAGCGGCGGTCGGTTGGGCACCATCGGCTCGAAAACCGGGCAGGGTGGAAGTGATCGCCACGTGATGGTCGACAAGGTCGCGAATCATGGCTTGCACTGGCGCGCTCTCGAGATCGAGCCCCGCCATAACCTGCACGAGTGTCCACTTGCGAGGGGCAGACGTCGGGCGCCTTCCCAGGAACGAATTCCGTATCCACAAACAGCCCGTGTTCCAGATTGTCGATACCGATGGCAGCCGCCTCGCGAAAGCCAATCGAGCAAAGATGCCCGGTCACCTTCAGACCGCGTTTGTGCGCCGCGTCCACCACCGCCGCCAATTCGTCGCGCGTGATGTGCATGTACGCCTTGAACGACGTCGCGCCTTCGTCGGCCCAGTAGTTCACGGTTCGCCGCGCATCCTCTGCATCTTTCAGGACGTGCATTTGCGGCGTGTATGCGCCGACCCCTTCCAGATATGGTCCGGTGATGTGCATTTCGGGGCCCGCCATCTGACCCGCGTCGATCAGGTGCTTCAACTCGATGTCCGTGTACGGCTCGAGGCTGCCGCCGGTCCGAACCGTCGTCACGCCTGCCGCCAGATAGAGCTTCGGGAAGCTGTAAGCCATCTCGTTATAAATCGGAACGCGCGTCGAGGGATAAAACATGTGCTCGTGCATCCCCACAAGTCCGGGAATCACGGTGTAGCCGGTCAAATCGAGCACTTGCGCACCTGCTGGAACAGTAGCGGCGCTCGCGTCGCCCACAGATTGAATCTTGTCGCCGGAAATGATCACCGTCTGATTCTCTTTCGGCGCCGAGCCCGTGCCGTCCACCACGCGCACGTGCGTCAGCGCGACCACCGGCGCGGACACGCGCACGTACCGTTGCACTTCGGGCGAAAGCGCCGGGCGTGACTGCGCCAGCCCACTGCCTGCAGTCGAAAGCAGGACACAGAGACCCGCAGCCACCAGCGCGACCGGTTTTGTCATTGCGCCTCCTGGAATGCGAACGGAGCGTGCACGGAACGAGCACGCGCTATTTCTTTTTCGAAGTCTCGATCTTCAGATGGTGCCACAGCGCGTCAACGCGCTTCTTCGTCGCTTCGTCCATCTTGATTTCATCCGGCCAGCGCCCCGCGTAGCCCTCTTCCGTCCACTTGCGCGTGGCGTCGATGCCCATCTTCGAGCCGAAATCCTGCAGCCGCGCCGCATGGTCGAGCGTGTCCACCGGGCCGAGAACGAATTGGATGTCGCGTTCCGGGTCGATCGCGCACAACGCCTTCCAAACCACTTCGCTCGGGTTCTGCACGTCCACGTCGTGATCCACCACGACCACCACCTTCGTGAACATGGCCTGCCCGAGCGACCATATCGCGTTCATGATTTTCCGCGCCTGTCCCGGATAGCTCTTCTTGATCGCCACGATCATCAGGTTCTGGAAAATGCCTTCGGCGGGCATGGCCACGTCCGACGATTTCCGCGTACTGCATCTTCATCACCGGCAGAAAAACTGCGCTCGATGGCGTGGCCGATGAAGTAGTCCTCCTGCGGCGGAGGACCGACGATCGTCGTCAGATACAACGGCTCCTTGCGGTGCGTGATGCACTGGATGTGGAAGACGGGATATTGCCCTTCGAGCGAGTAGAAGCCCGTGTGATCGCCGAACGGCCCTTCGGTGCGAAGCTCCCCGAGTTCGACGTAGCCTTCCAGCACGATTTCCGCGTTCGCAGGAACCTCGAGATCCACCGTCTTGCACGTCACCAACTCCACCGGCTCGCGCCGCAGGAATCCCGAGAAGAGAAACTCGTCCAGATCCGGCGGCACGGGAAGAATGCCCGACAGGCATGTAGCCGGATCGGCTCCAATCGCGACGGCCACCTCCAGCGTGCCTTTGGGATTCTTCGCGCGCGCGCTGCGAAAATGTTCCGCGCCGTGCTTCTGCGTTTGCCAGTGCATGCCCGTCGTGCGTTCGTCGAACACTTGCATGCGATAGCAGCCCACGTTGCGCTTGCCCGTTTCCGGATTCTTGGTGATCACCATCGGCCACGTGATGTAGCGCCCGCCATCCTGCGGCCAGCATTGCAATATCGGAAAATCGAAGAGCGAGAATCCCTCCGTCTTCACCACTTCCTGGCAATCGCCGCTGCGCACACTCTTCGGGAAAAACGAGCCAAGCTCCGCCAGCTTCGGCAGCATCTTCACCTTCTCGAGCAGTCCCTGCGGCGACTGCATATCGAGAAAGGAATGGACGCGGTCCGCCACTTCCTCGAGCGATTCCACTTCGAGCGCCAGATTCATGCGCCGCTCGCTGCCCACCAGGTTCGTTATCGCCGGAATGCGCGACCCCTTTGGCCGCTCAAACAGCAACGCGGGGCCTCCGGCTTTCACGGCCCGGTCGGTAATCTCCGTGATCTCGAGGACCGGATCTACTTCGGCGGAGATTCGCTTCAGCTCGCCGCTCTTTTCCAGCTTGCGCACGAAATCCCGCAAATCGCGATACGCCACTTCGCCTCCCAACACCTAAATCGCCCCAAATGGGTGCCCGTCGATAAGAACGAAGGCGTTGTCAAGCAACACTTCGTCCTGATCAGTGCTGTGAGGCACCGCGTCGCTGCCAGAGTGGTGGAGGACCGAAGCTCTGAAAGTCTCGCGGTGAATCAGTTTTCGGCGGTCGTTCCGCCAACCATCGATACGGCCTAAACGTCGACCATGATTCTTCTATCCGAACCCCGGTTTGCACCGGGACGAGAGCGCCCAATCAACTCTTCGGTCTAGCTTGCGCTGACCACGGGCACCCGCGGGCTGCTCTCGACACGAACGACCCCTGGATAGCCTGTGTTCGTTCTCAGCATCCAGTAGAGTCGAATCGCCAATTTCCTGGCCGCCGCCACCTTGGCCACGCCCTTGGCCTTCGAGCGGCAGCGATGCAAATATTCATTCCTCATCTGCGGATCGCAGCGCACCGCGATCTGCGCCGCTTCCACCAGCAGCATTCTCATGAACCGGTTCCCTTGTTTGCTGATCGATCCCAAGCCGCTGCTTCCCGCCCGAACTGTACTCTCGCGGAATCAGTCCCAAATAACTCGCCACCTGTTTCCCGCGCTGAAAACGAGAAACATCCCCCATCGTCAGCACGAACGCCATCGACGTGATCGGTCCCACTCCCGGCTGCGTCATCAACAGGCGTGCTCTTTCACTTTTGTCCGCAGCTTCCTTCACGGCGTGATCGAGCAGATCAATCTGCCCATTCAACATCTCTCTTGATCTTGAACAGGTCTTCTCGCCGCCGGCCGGCCCACGGCTTCAGCGGCAAATCGCGAAGCACCTTCTCACCGGCCTTGCTCCACAACCTCCGCTTCTTCATCACTCCCTGGTTCATCGCCAGATGTTGTAATTCCGTCTTCACCTGCGCGCGCATCCGCACCAGCTTGTAACGATGAATCAAAAGCTGCCGCAGATCTTTTTCCTCGCTGGAAGGGGTCCAGATCCGCGGAAACCGCCCTTCGAGCAGCAGCTTCAGGAGCAGCGCTGCGTCTCGCCGGTCATGCTTCTGTTGCCGCGGACTTCGCTCGCGCGAATCTTCGCCGCATCGCCCACCCACACATCGTGCCCTGCTGCCGTGGCCATCTCCACAAACCACTGGCAGTTCCCGGTCGACTCCATCCCAATCAGCGCAGGCCTCGGCAGTCCGCGATAAAACTTCTCCGCCTCTCCCGACGCATGCTCCAGTTTCCTTTCCTCCGTCTCTCCCGTCTCCGTATCCATCCAACAAATCTGTTGCCAGCTCGGATGGTAATCACACCCTATAATCAGCATTCGAAGGCTCCTTTCGAACCGAATTTGCTTCGGTCCTCCAATCAGAAGCTTACTCGGCCTCCGATCGGAGCCTTCGTTCTTATCCAATCAAATCCTGTTCGAGCCACCGCTAAGTCGTTTCGAGCCAGCCAACTCTAACATGAGACCTGAGCCTGACGCGTCGCTCCATCTCCCAAAAAGCCGGGCTCGCGAATCGTGGCGTGTACCGCACAGAAACGCCCATTCTTCCAGAATGGCACACTTCGCCGCCTCGGTTCTGCGGCCGCCAAGCGACTGGCAACCTTAAAATCGCTTATTAAGTTGCTGTAATTGTGCTAGTTCCCACCTTCCAGCCCGATCCCGCTTCTCACGAGCGAGTTCGGACATCGGAGTGCATTACTCACTGCGAGATCGCCTGACGACTGGTTACCACGGCACAGCCTCTAGCGATTTCGTAGTCGGCAGACCAAATGGCGCCGCTGGTATGGCGCGGGATTGGACCGATGATCGCAAGCTTAGTATTCCTATTTAGTCTGGGAGCGTTGGCTCAGTTCGCAATCGCGTACTGCCGGACGCTGCTATTGGCCTACAACAAAGTGGAATTGTCGCAGCGCGTGCGCGAAGTCACGGGCATTGGGAATACTCTCGCCCCGTCCGATTTCCAACGCCTGCTGCAATTCGTGCGCCTCGCGCCACCCTTGGCCGATGACGCCACGGAGATCCGCGTCGTTTCGATTTACTTCCGTCTCGCGCGCGTGACCGGCGCCTTGGCGTCGCCGCTCTCGCGTCAGGTTTCGCGCTGGTTCGAGAACGAACTGGCGCGCTGCTCTTACTTCGCAGCCGTCACACTTGACCGCCGCCTCATCCCCAGTGCTGAATAGATCTGCTTCCGCCTACTGATTCGCAGAAGCAGCGCGCGATTGCACAAGCGCGTAGGAATTGCCGTACAAGTCCTTGAAGATCGCCTGCGTGCCCCATGGCGTTTCCTTGGGCGGTTCGCTGAACTTCACGCCGCGCGAAGAGTAAAGATCGTAGGTCTTGCGGATGTCGTCGCTGGCCAGCACCCAAGTCGGGTTTTGGCCGATCCGCTCGGTCATCTTGCGGGCATTCTCCTCGCCATGCATTGCGGGCTCCGGCTTCTGCAAGATAATTTGGACGTCCTGGCCCGGAGCGCCCACGGTGACCCACCGGGCTCCGGCGCCGAACTTTTGATCGTTGCGCTTTTCAAAACCCAGCACTTCCGTGTAGAACTTCAGCGCTTCGTCGTAATCGCGAACAAGAATCGTTACGTTTCCTAACTTGACGCTCATCGGAGTCTCCTTCTTCTATTTGTGTGCGCACTGTGCTTCCGGAACATCGGGAACGGGACCTCCGCCCACCCATCGCGCGAGCAACTTCGGAATGTTTTGCGTGAGAATCTTTGACCTCCAACCCTTGCCAAGCATCCGGCTGAGCATCCATCCGCGCAGCCCGCGGAAGCCGGTGTGTTCGAGGCGCACTCGCGTATTTTCCGCGACGGGTTCCAGCGTCCAGGAGACGATCGTGTCGAGTCCGCTCCCACGCCAGGAATAAGCTAGACGCCGCGGAGGGTCGGCTTCCAGCACCTCGCATTCCACGACGCCGCTCCATCCGCGAGGCCGTGGTTCCACTCGGAACTGGAATTTGTGGCCAATGCGCGGTTCGAAATTGTTCTTCATCAACCATTGCGCAATGGCCTGTGGATCGGTCAGTGCGCGCCAGACTTTGTCCGGCGGGTGCGGATAAACCGCTTCAAACTTCAAGTCTCGCTTCATCGCCGGCCTCGTTTTTGTTCTTTTCCCTCTCGATCGAGAAACGCGCCGAGGGTTTCGAGCTTCTCCTGCCAGAAGCGCTCGTAGTGAGCCACCCAATCGTAAACCTCGCGCAGCGGCCTCGCGTGCAATCGGTAGTAGCGCTCGCGGCCATCCAGGCGGACCTGCACAAGGCCGCGCCCGGAGAAGAATGCGCAAATGCTGAGAGATTGCAGGCCGCGTCATGGCAAACGGCGCAGCGATGCGGCGCACGGGAAGTTCGCCGCGAGTGAGGAGGTCCAGGACGCGGCGGCGCGTGGGATCGCCCACGGCGTCGAAGACATCGCGGGACGGCAGCGGGACGGTCTCTTCATAGCCGTTCCTCTCTAAAGAAATAATAGGTAAGCATATGCTTACCCGTCAAGAGGGAATTGCAAACGCAGCGATTCGAAAACGCTGGGCGCCGGTCGGCCCGCGTTTCCTATCTGCCGTTGGAGGACGGAATCGCCCCTATGGAATTGAAGATATCGAGAGCGTCAGGTCTGTACTTGGGCTCGGTCAGCCGTATATAATCGGCGAGTTAGACAGTCGAGCGGGCGTCGTACAATGGCAGTATAGAAGCTTCCCAAGCTTCGGACGTGGGTTCGATTCCCATCGCCCGCTCCATGGATCCCACAAAATTGCCGTTGCTTCGACCGTCCTTACTCACGCCACTAGCAGGTCAGGGTGCCTTCACGATGATATTTGCGATGTTTTTGTCCCGCAGCATGGAGTTGAATCCCGCTACCTCCGTGTCAACTACTGCGCGCATTTCCTGCAACGATTCGTCGCCTTGTTTTTTCAATTCTTGTTGCACTTCTGATTGTTGCGTGGTCGGCGGAAAATCAGCGGAGCTGGCCACTTCGTCCGCCAGGTAACTGATTTTTTGCATCAGCATGGGCGTGTAGCGGACGTCGTCCTGGCCTCTTCCGGTAGCCTTGAGCTGGATAACTTTCCCTTCGGCCGCTGTGAGCTTGTCCGCCAGTTCGCCGGCCGCTTTTCGAATAGCCTTCGATTCGTCATCCGTACCAAGTTGCTTGTCGAGGGCTGTAAGCTGAGCGCGGATGGACTCGATCTGATTGACGCTTTCGGCCAGCGAGTTCATCTCGTCGCGAAGCGCGGACACTAATTGCAGTTGTGCTCGGATGTCGTCTTCGCTTCCTGTCGAATGTGGATCCTTGAGAACGTTGAGCTTTTGCGTGGACTTTTTCACTCGCCGTCCACCGTCAGCGTGACCGTGTACGTTCCCGGCGCAACGAGCAGCGCGATGCGGTCGACTGACGGAGCGGCCCGAAAGCCTTCGCGGCCGAGCGGAACGTCGGGCGAGTAGGTCGGAGGAGTTCTCAGCTTCACTTCAGTGGCGCGTTCCGTGCGCAAATTCCACCAGTAGCGGTTGATGCCGGGTTTCACTTCGCACGCCGCAGGGCCGCCTTCCTCTTCGCCCCCGCCTCCGCCCGCACCTGCCGCCGGTGGCCGCCGTGCACCCTCCTCTCGAGCCGGACGGCACTCGATCTCGCGCACGACCTTGCCGTTTGCGTCAGAGATCGCGATTTTGGCGCGATCCTTTTCGCCGAGCTTCGACTTCAGATAGAAGTTGATCGGAACGCCGTAGGGCGGATTGTGTCCTGCAGTCGGATCGTAGGTAACCGACACGGGCTGCGAAAGAGGACGGAAACGGTAAGCATCGCGCAGCGAGAAAAGGTGGGCGTTCGAAGTCAGAATTTCCGGGGTCAACTCCTCTAAAGGAGCGATGTCGTCGAGAATCCAGAAGCCACGCCCGTAAGTGGCCAGATTCAGATCGTGGAACCGCTCCTGGACGGCGATCCAGTAGACCGGCGCATGCGGCAGGCTGGTTTGCAGCGGCTGCCAATTCTTTCCGTCGTCGAAAGAGACGTAGAGCGCGTTTTCCGTGCCCAAATAGAGCAAACCCTTGCGCACGGGATCCTCGCGAATGCAGTGCGCGTAGCTGAGCATGCTGTGCGCAATGCCGTTCGTGATCGAGGTCCACGTCTTTCCGTAGTCCGACGTCTTGTACACGTACGGGTCGCGATTGTTCACTTGATGACCGTCGACGGTGATGTAGGCCGTCCCCGCGTCGTAGCGCGAGGCTTCGATGTTGCTCACCGTCCCCCAGTCCAGCATATTCGGAATATTCTTTGTGACGTTGGTCCAATTCTTGCCGCCGTCGCGCGTGATTTGCACTAACCCGTCGTTGGTGCCTGCCCAGATCACGCTCGCATCCTTGGGTGACTCGGCGATCGCGAAGACCGTGCCCGCATACTCGACTCCAATATTGTCCGGAGTGAGGCCGCCGGAGCTTCCCTGGCGGCTCTTGTCGTTGTGCGTCAGGTCGGGACTGATCACCTGCCAGCTATTTCCGCCATCGGTGGTGACGTGCACGAATTGGCTGCCGACGTAAACCTTGTTGTGATCGTGAGGAGAAATCGTGACGGGAAATTCCCAGTTGAACCGGTATTTCAAATCCGCGGCGGTCGCGCCTGAAACGTCCACGGGCCAAACCTCCACTTCGCGCGCCTGGCGATTCCGTTCGTCGAAGCGCGTCACCGCGCCGCTGACGCTTCCAGCGCCGGTTCCACTCGACCAGATGATGTTGTTGTCGACAGGATCCGGTGTGGCGAAACCGCTCTCGCTGCCAGCCACCGCATGCCAGACGCTGCGCGGAATCGGTCCGCCTTGATCTCCGCCGCCGAAAAAGCCGCCGAACTGCAAGCTGTTGCTCGGCCCGCGAAACGAAGGGCCATCCTGCCGGTTGCCATAAACAAAGTAAGGAATCTGGTCATCCAGCGTCACGTGATAGATCTGGGCGATCGGAAGTTGAACGTGATCCCAGGTGTGCCCGCGATTCACGGAGATGCTCACACCGCCGTCGTTCACGACGGCCATGCGGTCCCCATTCGTGGGATCGATCCACATTTCGTGATTGTCTCCGCCGGGGGCGGCAGGCATCGGCGTCAAGGTATGGCCGCCGTCGAGCGTTCTGGAAAAAGCCGCAGTGAAGAAATAAACCTCGTTTTCATTGTCTGGAGAAATTTCTTCGCGCGTGTAGTAGTGCGTGCGGCCGCGAATCTGCCGATCGGAGTTCACCAATTGCCAGTTCTCGCCCCCGTCGTCAGAGCGCCAGAGTTGTCCGCTTTGCGTCGGCTTGTCGTCCATGGGCACGCCGTCGCCCGTTTCGATCAACGCGTAAACGCGATTCGAATCGCTCTTGGCAACGCGCACGGCGATTCTTCCCACTGGCGCCTTCGGCAGGCCGTGGCCCTCGAGGCGCTTCCATGTCGCGCCGCCGTCGATCGACCTGAACAATCCGCTCCCTGCTCCGCCGCTCGTGCGGGTCCACGTGTGAATCTCGATTTGCCACATCCCTGCAAACAAGATGTGGGAATTGTTGGGGTCCATCGTCATATCGGAGCAACCGGTGTTTTCATCGACGAACAGAACTTTCTCCCAATTTTTCCCGCCGTCGGTCGTGCGAAAGACGCCTCGCTCCGGCTGCGGTCCATAGGCGTGGCCGAGCGCGCACGCGAGCACAATGTCAGGATTACGCGGGTCGACCAGCACGTTGCTGATGCGGCCCGTCTTGTCCAAACCCATCAGGGTCCAAGTCTTGCCCGCGTCGACCGACTTGTAGATTCCATTGCCGACGGAAATGTGGCTGCGGATAAACGATTCGCCGGTTCCGGCCCAGATGATGTTCGGATCGCTCGCTGCCACTGCCAGCGAACCAATCGAAGAAACCGCTTGCGAGTCAAAAGTGGGATCCCAATGGATGCCGCCGTCCGTGCTCTTGAAGATTCCGCCCGACGCGGCGCCCACATAGTAGATGTTCGGGTTCCCCAGCACGCTGGCGACGGCAGTCGCGCGATTCCCTACCGGCCCGATGTAGCGGAATTGAAGTTGGCTATAAACATCCGGGTTGACCTCGTTCTGCTGCGCTGCGACCGAACGAGAACCGCCAAGGATCAGAACGATTGCGGCCACCAGTACAAGACTCACGCGCTTTGCCATGTGCCACCTCATTCGATGAAATTGTGCCTGGGATTGCGCGGATGATACTGACGCCGCGCCTCCACGTCAATGAGGTCGACCCGATAATCTAAGGTTCACGCGATGGCTTGCGGGATTGCTTTCTTCCATTTGCCTTGGGATTTGAGGATTAGCTCCACCACTTCGCGGATGGCGCCTTCGCCGCCCTTCGCCACCGTGATGTAGTGCGCGGCGCGCTTCACTTCGTAGACGGCGTCGGCGACGGCGACCGCGAGTCCGGCGCGTTCGAGCAGCGGAAGATCGGGCAAATCGTCGCCCACGTAGGCCACTTCCTCGTCGGTGACGCCCGCGCGGACGAGAATCGGCTTTGTACGATTCGAGCTTTTTCGGCTGGCCCTGAATCACGAATTCCATCGAGGCTTCGCGCGCGCGGCGCGTGTTGGCCGGCGAATCGCGGCCCGTGATCAAGCCGGTGCGAATTCCCATGATGCTCGCGAGCTTGATTCCCGCGCCGTCGTGCGCGTTGAAGACTTTCATCTCGACGACGCTGCCGTCGGGGAATCCCTGGAGGCATACGACCCCGGGCGTCATGGTGCCGTCAACGTCCATCAACAGCACGCGGACGTTGCGCGCGCGCCGCATGACCGGAGCCGGAAACTTCAGTTCACGTATCGGCATCTTGTGCGTTCCTCAGCACTTTGGGAGTGCGGAAGCTCTCGCCCTGAGCGAAGTCGAAGGGTGCTACCGCTTTCTCTTCGCCGAAGCTTGCTTCGGCGCTGTCTTACAAACGGCTGACTCGGAAGGAGGGGTCTTTGGCGCCACGCGCTCAAAAAAGTTGCAGCGTCCACAGATCATGGATGTGGACGACGCCTTCGAGCCGGCCCTTCTCGTCGACGACCAGCACCGACGTGATTTTCTTCTCCTCCATCAGGCGCAGCGCGCTTGCGGCCAACTCCGTCCGCGGCAGCGTCACCGGATTGCGCGTCATGCAATCTGCAGCCGAAAGATCGAGCACATTCTGTTTTCGGCTCTGCATCACGCGGCGAAGGTCACCGTCCGTGATGACGCCCAGTAGGCGGCCATCGGATTCCGTCACCGCGGCCAGGCCCAGACCTTTCCGGCTCATTTCGTAGATCACGTCGGGCATTTTCGTCGTGGCCAGGACGCGCGGCGCATCGTCGCCGGAGTGCATCATCCCTTCCACGCGGCGCAGTTTCTTGCCGAGACGTCCGCCGGGATGCAGCGCGGCAAAATCCTCCTCCTTGAATCCGCGGCGATCCAGCAACGAAATCGCCAGCGCGTCGCCCATCGCCAACGCCGCGGCAGTGGAAGCCGTGGGCGCGAGATTGAGCGAGCACGCTTCCTCCTTCACCGCGATGTCGAGGACCACATCGCTGGCGGACGCGATCGTCGAGCGCGCCTGCGCGGTCAGCGTGATGAGATGAATTCCCAGGCGCTTCACGGATTCGAGGACCTCCACCAGCTCTTCGGTTTCGCCGCTCTGCGAAATCGCCACCAGCACGTCGTCGCTCGTCAGCATGCCCAGATCGCCGTGCAACGCATCGGCGGCGTGCAAAAACAGCGACGGCGTGCCGGTGCTCGAGAACGTCGCTGAAATCTTGCGTCCGATCAGCCCCGATTTGCCGAGTCCCGTGACGACCACACGCCCTTTGCACGCAAACACAAGCTCCACAGCCTTTTCAAAGCGTTCGTCGAGCCGCCCGATCAATCCTGCGATCGCGTCCGCTTCGATCTGCAGGACGCGCTTCGCCGTCGCAAGTGGCGACGACTTTGCCGAGTCCCCCGTTTTCCGTTGATTCGTCGCGCTCATGGAATGGCCCACTCGCGCGTCAGCGCTGCAAGCCGCTGAAGTTTGCGGATCAGCGGACGGAATTGGTCGAGCGGCAGCGCGTTCGTGCCATCCGAGAGCGCCTTCGCCGGATTCTCGTGCACCTCCAGAAAAATTCCGTCGATGCCCACCGCAGTTCCCGCGCGAGCCAGCGGCTCGATGAATTCCGGCTGGCCGCCGCTCGACTTCCCCTCCCCGCCGGGCAATTGAACCGAATGCGTCACGTCGAAGACCACCGGGTAGCCGAATTTGCGCATGATCGGAAACGAACGCATGTCAACCACAAGATTCTGATAGCCAAACGAGCTCCCGCGCTCCGTGAGGATAATCTTTTCGTTGCCGGTGCGCGCCACTTTTTCCGCTGCGTTCCCGATTTCCTGCGGCGACAGAAATTGCCCCTTCTTGATGTTCACCACGCGGCCCGACCGGCCCGCCGCAATCAGCAGATCCGTCTGCCGCGAAAGAAATGCCGGGATTTGCAGCACGTCGCAAACTTCCGCCGCCGGCGCGACGTGCGACACCTCATGCACGTCGGTGAGAATCGGCAGTCCCGTTTGCTGCTTGATCTTCGCGAGGATGCGCAGCCCTGCTTCGAGACCCGGTCCGCGGTAAGACGACGCAGATGACCGATTTGCCTTGTCGTACGAAGCCTTGAAAATCAGCGGGACGCCCAGTTCCTCCGCCGCAGCGCGAAGCTGCTCGGCAATGCCAATGGCGTGGCTTTCGCTCTCGATCACGCACGGCCCAGCGATGATAAAGAGCGGTGCCTCGCCGCCTATGCGGATTTTGCCCACCGTGAAGCTGCGCGGAGATGCCATCGTTCTGACGCCGCGCAGTATAGCATCGCTCGCGCAGGCCCGAGGATAGTCGCGAATCGACGGAGAACACCCATCTCGCCGCGAGCCTGGGCCTACTATGTGCTGTTTTGGACTGTTTCGGCGCACCGGTCGCGCTACGCTGCAAGTGGGCGCGAGCACTCCTAGCCCCGTGACGGGTGCGTCTGCCGCGAAACGATTCTCCTGCAGCATCTTACTTGGCGGAATAAGACACCTAGGGATTGCGCGCGATCGCTCGCCGAAAGACACTGGACCACAACTGTTGAAGCGCTGGCTTTTCGGTACGTCTGTACTGTGCGGGACGACTTTATGAGGGTTTCGACAATCTTGATTGGCTTAGGTGGCGCGAGTTTGCTGGTTACTGGGATCGCTTTCGGTTTTCATCGCCGGCGCGTGCAGATCTGCTGCTCCGAATGACGCCTCGGTTCGGCAGCAGAATCCGGCGCCCGCTACGCCTTTGCCAGTAGCCCAAGGCAAGAGCGCCCCTGAAACGGACGCCGGCGGCGGGAACGCCGACGGCACTAGTGGAACTGCCGTGAAAGTCGCGATGAAGAATGTCGACTTTCATCTTACCGACACGATCGTGGTGCACGTTGCGTTCGCTCGAAGGAAAGCTGGCCCCGAAACCGGGTCAAATTCCGGTCTTCGACGACAAACAGTCGTTCGCGCTCGACGCCGACCAGGCGAACATAACCGTCAGCACGCAGGCGCTAACGAACGACCTGAATGATTTTCTATTTGCGAAACGCGATGCTCCACTGAAGAAACTGTCGGTGAGCACGAAGGGCAACCTGCTCGTCATCAAAGGGCTCCTTGTGAGCAAAGGCGGCATCCCATTCGAGACGGATGGTTCCGTGTCCGCCACCCCGGATGGCATGATCCGCGTTCACACGACTAAAGTGACGGCGCTCCACATTCCAGTCAAAGGTCTGATGGATTTGCTCGGAGTGGAGACCGCGACATTACTGAGCACTAAGAAAATCGAAGGGCTTGCCGTGGACAAGGATGACCTGATCCTCGACCCGCAGAAGATTTTTCCGTCACCGCAGATTCGTGGACATTTGACCCACATCGCCGTGCGGGATGCCGGCGTGGCGCTCGAGTTCCGGTCTCCTAGTGTGGTCCCCTCACCACAAATGGCTGAGGTCGCAAGCACTTGCGGAGGGCAGAACTTCCTGGCCTTTAAGGGCGGCGCCGTGCGTTTTGGGAAGCTTACGATGAACGATACGGACCTCGAATTGGTCGATTCGACCCCGGCCGATCCCTTTGACTTTTCGATTGACCACTACGCCGAGCAGCTGGCGGCAGGCTACTCCAAGATGACCCAACGGGGCGGATTGTGCGTGCATATGCCAGACCTGGACAAGATTCAAGCGACCGCCAATCCGAAGCCGCAGCAACCGGTGGCCGGAAACTGACCCAGTTAGCACATTTGCATGCAAACGGGCAAAAAAAAGTACCATGACCGGCTCGAAGTGTGCTAGGATTAGCCGTTTCAATGACTTACAGATATGCGGCCATCTTTAGGGTCGCGATTCAGGAATCCTTTCGGCTGGCTTTTGCATCGAATTGAACATGGACAATCAGCGTAAACGTAAGGGAACAGGACGGTTAGTGCCGACGCGGGCCACCGGCGTCGAATACCGCGTGAACTATGGACTCCAGCTGGTTCCGGAGACCAAACAGCACGGTCGCGGCATTCGTCCGACCAAGTGGGCGAAGTGTTCCGTGAAGTCCGCGCATGCGCACCGGATTCCGCAGGGTGAGTACTTCCTCCACGCGGATGAGGGCGGCGTGTTTCAGGTGAAGCTTACCGGCAGCGCGTGGCAGTACCTCGCAGCGGCGTAAGCGGACCAGTCCGCCCCTCGACATCGCAATTCAACGTCAAGCCAAGGTAATTCCTCGGCCCGCCTCGTAGTCCGCCCAAATCAAACGTAACAAAGCAGCTTGGTTTTGCGTCAGCCCCGGACTCGGGTTTCAGGGTTTGTACTTGCAAACCCTGAGCTTAAATAAGTCCGGCGAGTCGTGCGCTTTTCGCTTCATCATGTGTTGATCTGTGTTCATCTGTGGTTCCAAGGGTTTAATCCGCGGATGCTGCGCGGGATTCGGATGCCGCTTCCGCAGGCAAGCCCAGGCGCTGGCGGCGGTTCGCCAGGCTGGCGCGGATGAACGCGGCGAAGAGCGGGTGCGGCGCCAGCGGCTTCGACTTGAACTCCGGATGGAACTGGCAGCCGAGGAACCACGGGTGGTCGGGAATTTCGACGATCTCCACATAGACGCCGTCAGGCGTGCGCCCCGTGATGCGAAAGCCCGCGCGCGTAAGAGTCTCGTCAAATTCGCAATTGAATTCGTAGCGATGGCGGTGGCGCTCGGAAATCTCCGTGGTGCCGTAAGCCTTGGCCGCGAATGAGCCGGGCTCGAGCCTGCACGGCCACGCGCCGAGGCGCATCGTGCCGCCCATTTCGTCCACGCCGAGCAGTTCGCGCAGCTTGTAAATCACGCGATTGGGAGTCGAGGGATCGAACTCGGTCGAGTCGGCGCGCTCGATTTTCGACACCTGGCGCGCGTATTCGATCGTCGCGCACTGCATTCCCAGACATATCCCAAAGAAGGGAATCTTCTTCTCGCGCGCATACGTGATTGCGTGGACCATTCCCGCAATTCCCCGCTTGCCGAATCCGCCAGGAACCAGAATTCCATCCACGTGACGCAGACGCCGCTCCGCCGTCGCCGGCGAATCGATTTCTTCCGCTTCGATCCATTCGATCACCGTGCGCTGCCGATTCGCGAGGCCCGCCGTGCATCAACGCTTCGCGCAAACTCTTGTAGGCATCTTCGAGCTGCACGTACTTCCCCACCACGCCGATGTGCACTTCGCCCTGCGGATGCTCCAGCGTTTCGAGCATCGCCAGCCAGCGGCTCAGGTCGCGCGGCGGCGCTTGCAGGTGAAGCAGGCGCAGAATCTGCTCGTCGAGCCCTTCTTCGGCCAGCGACATCGGAACTTCATAGATATTGCGAACGTCCGGGCGCTGAAATGACGCACGATTCCGCCATGTTGCAGAACAGCGCGATTTTGGCCTTCAGGTCGTGCCCCAGCGGACGATCGCTGCGGCAAATCAAAATGTCCGGCTGAATTCCGATGCTGAGCAGCTCTTTCACGCTGTGCTGCGTGGGCTTGGTTTTCAGCTCGCCGGCCGTCGGGATAAACGGCACCAGCGTAAGATGCACGAAAATCACGTTCTCCGCGCCGAGTTCGAGGCGCATCTGCCGAATGGCTTCCAGGAACGGCAGCGACTCGATGTCTCCCACCGTGCCGCCGATTTCGACCAGCACCACGTCCGCATCGTCCGCCACTTTGCGGAACGCAGCCTTGATTTCGTCGGTGACGTGCGGAATCACCTGCACCGTCTTGCCCAGGTAATCGCCGCGGCGCTCTTTCGCGATGATGGATTCGTAGATGCGGCCGGTGGTCCAGTTGTGGTCGCGCGTCAACCGCGCGGAGGTAAAGCGTTCGTAGTGGCCGAGATCGAGATCGGTTTCCGCGCCGTCGTCCGTGACGAACACTTCTCCGTGCTGATACGGAGACATCGTTCCGGGATCAACGTTCAGGTAGGGATCGCACTTCTGGAGGGTGACTTTGAGGCCGCGGCTTTCCAGCAGGCAGCCCATCGAAGCCGCTGCCACGCCCTTGCCGAGAGAGGAAACTACGCCGCCCGTTACAAAGATGTACTTCGGGCCGGTCCGCAAGGCGCCTGAATTTCCTCCGGTGGAATCGGCGTACTCCGCATTATGGCCAGAAAGCCCCCAAGTGTCAAATCCAAGATTTGAGTCGCAATGTTTCGCGGCTCGTGCCGCGCTATCCGTTATTCGGCGGTTTGAAGGTGTAAACGTACCGCCGCTCCGCATGAGGTTTGAACGTAGCGCCGCGGTCTTCAGCGCGGCAGCCTTTTCTTGCAGCATTGTCCCGCCGTTCGGGGTCAAATCATGCTACATACAATTTCGTGACAAACGCGCCCTCTTTCAAACGCAAAAACATTCGTCTCGCGGCCGGTCGTTATCGCGGCCGAGGTCTCTTTTTCGTTACGCTGTGCTTTGCGAATCGTCGCCGCTTCGGCACGAATCCGCGACTCGCGTCCTGGATCGCCGCACGTCTTCGAGAACACGCGAATGCTTGCGCGTTCTTCGTCCACGCCTACTGCGTTATGCCCGACCACATGCACTTCCTCGCGGCTGGCGCGGAGGATCAAAGCAATCTGATCAAATTCGTAGAGTCGTTCAAACAGGACACCGCAGTCGCATTTGCGCGACGCACGCATCGCCGCCTCTGGCAATTCAAATATTACGACCACATCCTGCGCGCATCCGATGCAGCCGACCGCGTTGCCTGGTACATCTGGCTAAATCCGGTTCGTAAGGGTCTGTGCCGCACACCGACAGAGTATCCGTCCCTGGGATCGTTCACAGAAGTAGGAACAAGGATGCTGAACAGTCCTGCCGTAGCAGAGTGGCCGCCGCCGTGGAAGAAGCCACGGGAGACGACCGACGCTTGCGAGGGAAACGCCGATCGTAAATCGAACCCCGAAAAGCTGCCGCGCTAAAGCCCGCGGCTCTACGCCTAAATCTTCAACGTCCAAAAGGTGTGAACGTACGGCCGCCTAGCCTGAGGTTTGAACGTTGCCCCGCCTCGCCTAAGGTTTGAACGTAGCGCCGCGGCCTTCAGCGCGGCATCTCTTTCTTGCTGTTTAGGGTTGAATCGCGGTTCCAAGGTGCAAACGTACCCCCGCCTTACCTGAGGTGTAAACGTAGCGCCGCGGCCTTTAGCGCGGCAGCTCTTTTTTGCTGTTTAGGGTTGAATCGCGGTTTGAGCCGTAACCGCTCCGCCGCTGAACTCCTGCCTGCCCTGAGATTGGTCGAAGGGCCTGCCCTGAGATTGGTCGAACGGAACGAAACCGAAGGGGCCGTCCGCGAAGAACTCACCCACATCGACAAAGCTGAAAATTCGCGAGAGGCCGACCCACCCGCCGCACGCGCGACTAGTTCTTGGGCTTGGCAGCGGCAACCGCCGCGTCGCGCGTTGCTTGAAGCGCGGGGTCGTCCAGCAGAGCCTTCAGCTTGTCCACGGGCACAACCAGCGAGATCCCACTGTTTTGCTCCAGAGTCCCTTTCACGGTCGTCGCGATGGTAAGCGTAAGATCCGAGTCCTCGTGATAATAGCCGCTGACAATTCCCAAGAGGC
>CAWBGW010000009.1:0-15708 GCA_963788345.1 uncultured Acidobacteriota bacterium
ATCTCTGCGTTGATGATGAGCTGATAACCGGCCATGTCAGGCTGAGCGGTTGTTGATGCCGGGGTCGACGCGGGCTGTCCCGCCGCGCTCGTCGCCGAAGCAGCAGCTTCGGGATATTCGTCGATAAGCTTCACCACCCAGTCAGAATCCGTCCCAGACGTGGAGGCGAAGAGGTCTGCGATCACATCGCCCGCCACTGTGACGTCGTGATCGAGGGGCGGAGTGGTCCAAGTGGCGACGTCTGCGCGGTCCGACACGAAGCGCTGGTCTTCCACCATCCAGGTGTACCACTTCGATCCTTCCGCATAGGTAGCCTGAATCGGGCGATGGCGGTAAGGCACGGGATTCGCAGGGTCTGAGACGTATTCACGATTGTTCGCGGTGCCCAGTTTTCCCTGTGAGGACTGTTTCGGCTCCGATGAAGAAAGAATAAGTGAACCGTCCGGGGACAGGTAGGCATTCTGTGACTTGCTCTCCGGCGGCGGCCAGTGGGTGTATTCGCGCCAGCGGTCGCTGCCACTTTCGAAAGCAGCGGTGTCCTTCAGATTGAATCCAGCTTCATCTTTAAGGTAGAAGGCGAAGAATGGCGCCTCGTAGCGCTCTCGAAACTCGTCGGTGGTGGGTTCGCCAAATTGAATGTCGCCGAGATGGCGCGTGGTGCCGCCCCACTGCCCGTGGTTCCAAGGACCGATAACCAGGAAGTTTTCGTGGCGGGCGTCGTGAGGCTCAATCTTTGCGTAGGATTCCTGCGGGCCGAACATGTCTTCCTGATCCCAGAAGCCGCCGACGAAAAGTGTGGGGATGGTCACCTGGTCGAGGTGCCATTCGACGCCGCGGGCGCGCCAAAACGCGTCGTAGGCAGGGTGCTGGAGAAAGGCCAGGCAGGTAGGGAGCTTATCCACGCCGTCGCGTTTGGCCGCACCTTCGAAGGAACCGGAGTGCAGAAAGAAATCGTACGCATCCTGATCGAGCTTGGAGAAGGCGTTTTCCTTGGAACTTTCCATTCCCAGCACGTAGTCGTAGCCGTAGGTTTCACGAAAAGCGCCATTGTGAAAGAAGTCGTCGCCCATCCACACGTCGATCATGGGGGCCTGCGGTGAGATGGCTTTTACGGCGGGATGCGGGTCGATGCCTGCGGCCATGGCGAGAAATCCTGGATAGGAGACGCCGAAAACGCCCACACGGCCGTTGTTATTGGGAATGTTTTTGAGGAGCCATGCAACGGTGTCGTAGGTGTCGGTGCTTTCGTCGACGAGCCTGGAATCGCGATGATCGGCCATGGGGCGGCTCATGACGAAGGCGCCTTCGGACTTGTAGCGTCCACGAATGTCTTCGAAGACGAAGATGTAGCGGCTGGAGGCAAGCTCGGGCTCCCCAGCGTTGATGGAAACCGGCGTGTTGCCGTCGACGCCGTAGGGCGTGCGCTCCATGAGGAACGGAAGCGGCACGGTGTAATCCTTGGGACGCAAAATGATGGCGTGAAGTTTGACGCCGTCGCGCGCGGGTATCATGGCTTCCTGGCGCGTGTACTCCACCTTGTGGAACTCGAGAGGGTGGTCGCTGATTTTGCGGGCGTGGATGCTGCTTCCGTCCGCGGCGATGCGGTTGAAGCCGACGATATTTCCATCCGCGGAACGGATGAACTTGACGGTGACCGGCACGGGATTGCTGAGAGGGGAAAAGGTGTCTTCGGATTGCGGGATGAGCTCGATACGCGGGCCGCGACGCGATTCCGTGAACAAGTGGGAGCCGTCGAGGGAGAGGGAACGAATGAGATCAGGATCATCGTCATATTGATACTGCCCGACAAAAGCCGTCAGCTTGTCCGCGGAAATCTGGAATTGTTGCGGCTGCGGTTTGTCTTGAGCGACGGCGAACGTGGAGATGGCCAGCAGAAAAAGCGCACGGAGAAGGTACCGCGGGAGCGGCCTCATGAAGTGATCCTTTCGCGGAGAGCGCGTCGTATTTTGACTCAAAGCATCCAGCCGCCGCTGACGTTGAGGACCTGGCCTGTGATGTAGTCGGCGGATTCAGACGCGAAGAATTTGACGGCGGCGGAAACGTCTTCGGCGGAAGGTGGCCGGCCGATGGGAAAGCGCGAGTCGCGCATGCGGCGCGCTTCGTCGATGGTCAAATCTTTCTCGTCGATGTTCGACGGGTTGATGACGTTGACGGTGATGCCGTGCTTCGCTTCTTCGACGGCGAGCGAGCGTGAAAACGCGACGACCGCCGCTTTCGAAGCGGCATAGGCTGAAATCGTGGCCTGCCCGAATGCGCGTTCCGCGCCGACCGCGCCGAGATTGATGATGCGTCCCCAACGCTGCCGCCGCATCGCCGGCAAGACGGCCTTGCTCGCATAGAAGACGCTCATCAGGTTCGACCGCAGAATCGCTTCCCACTCGCCAATCGACGTCTCGATCACCGGCTTCCAATTGAACTCGCCCACGTTGTTTACGAGGACGTCGAGCCGGCCGAAACGATCGATCACATGATTGACGAGCGAATCCACAATCTCCGGGTTCGTTGCGTCCGCCTCGACGCACAGGCAGTCCGCTCCCAGCGATTGCAATTGCCGCAAAGTGTTCTGCGCCGCGGTTTTGTTCGCGCGATAGGAAATTGCGATGCGCGCGCCTTCGCGCGCCAGGCCGAAGGCGATGCCCTTCCCGATGCCCCGGCTCCCGCCCGTGATTAGAACTGCCCGTTCGCGAAGCGACACGACCCCACCTGCCTCAAAACGACACGCCAGTATAATGAAATCGCGCGCGATGCCCTAGCCTGCCATTGAGTAATTCTCCGAACTCAGGGATTGCGTGCCTTGCCGCTTTCGCCAGGACGCGTCAAGCGGCCCGGCGCGATCGCGTAGTTAAGCTGCACCAGGATGATGAACGCGATACTCAAGTAGGTGCTGAAGACGCAGAGCAAAGCGCCGAACGCGTAGAGCGATTGACCGATCACAATGCGGCCGCAAATCGCTGCCGAGGCTCCGGTCGGGGTATCCGCCTTCAACAGATTCGTCCTCGTCACATATCCCCAGCTTCCGTAGAGTATGCTTCCCAGGAAAACGATGTTGCCCCAATAGGTGAGGAGAGCCGTGCGGTAGGAAATGAACTCGGCCAGCAATTTCGTTGAAAACGGCATGAGCATCACGCAAAACAAGAACGCGATGTGAATCCACGTGAGATGACGGTCGGAGCGTTCGAGAAAGTTGAGTTGCGTTTGCTGCCCCACCCAGAAGATGCCGAGGGTCACGAAACTCATCAAGCACATTAGAAGCTGCGGAGAAATTGCCACGAGGCCCCGCCACAGGTCGTGCTCGCTGTGGACAGCCTCTTTCAGCGGCAGGCGCAGATCAAGAACCAGCAGCGTCATGGCGACGCCGAATATTCCATCGCTCAGCGCAGCGAGGCGCTCCGCGTTTTGGCCCGCAATGCGATCGTAGGGAGTATTCACGGGGCGCCAGTGTACCAGCGCGAAGGCAAAATTCGATGTGCTCAGCCCATCTTGGCGACGACGACCGTAATGTCGTCGGCTTGTTCGGGGGTTCCTGCCCACTGCTCGGTGGCCGCAATCAGATTTTCGGCCAAGCGCTGGGGGGAGGCGTTGCGCTGGCGCATGACCTCGTCCTTCAGCCGCTGCATTCCAAATTCCTCGCCATAGACGTTTTCTGCTTCCGTCAAGCCGTCGCTGAAGGCCACCAAGACGCTTCCCGGCGCGACCTTCAAACTGCCCTGCGTGTAAGGCGGATCCTCGAAAAGGCCGACGACCGTGCCGCCCGTGTCGAGCTGCTGCACGCCGGCGTCGTTGACGAAGAACGGAGCCAGGTGCCCTGCGTTCGTGTACGTCAGCATCCTCGATTCCGTGTCGTACACGGCGTAGAAGAATGTGGCGTAGCGGTCGTCCGACGTGTTCTTGAAAAGGTGGCTGTTCAACCGCTCGACAAGAGTCGCCGTACCTCCGTGCCCATTAAGGGAGGCCATGCTGCGCAACGCGGCCTGAAGGCTGGCCATCAGCAGCGCCGCGAAAATTCCCTTTCCGCTGATGTCGGCGATGGCGATGCCCATGCGCGTCGGCCCCAGGGTGATGAAGTCGTAGTAGTCGCCGCTCACCGTCCGCGCTGGCCGGCAAGTGGCGCCGACTTGCAAGCCCGCCATTGATGGCAGCGAGTGCGGGAAGAGCTGCTCCTGTACTTCGCGCGCGATCGTGATTTCGTTCTCGAGCTTCTGGCGCTGGCGCTGCTCGGCGATCAGTTCGGAAACTGAGTTTGTCATTTCGTTGAACGAGTCTCCCAGCGCGCCTATCTGGTCGCGCTTGTGAACGCGAACGCGATAGCTGAAATCGCCGCGCCGGACGTGCAGCGTGGCTTCGTAGAGATCGTCGATGGCGCGGGTGATCGTTCGCGTCAAGACGACGCCCGTAACCAGCGCCGCGATTTCCAGAACGAGAAAGACGACCCCTGCGAGAAACAGCAAGGTTTCGAGGAAAGGCCCAAGAGCACCAACGGACGCGAAGAGCACCCGAGTAACCGCCGCCTGACGCATTGAAAATGCCGCGAGTACAGGGACGGTCGGTGCCCCTCTCCCTGTATCAATTCGCGTGGCCTCGAATGTGGACGCGCCGTTGACCCGAATATCCAGCCAGTTCTCCGGGGCAGAAATCGGACGCGTACTCATGATTTCCTGGCCGCGTGCGTACAACTGACCATCGATTTCAGCAGTTGGGCCTGATTTCGGTCCTTCCGAGGCGGGATCGAGAAGAATCAGGTTTATCGGACTCAATTCCGAGCTGAGGGTGTCAAGGATCGCCGGAGTGACGGGAGCGCCGGCCATCACGAAGAAGGGACCTCTCGCCGACGTTCGCTTCTCGGCCGCGGCGATCCAGAGTTTCCCCTCCAACTCGACGAGGCCGGCGAAGCGCCCACTGTCCCTGTTTGCCAGGTGTTGGCCACGATTCAGAAAGACGCGCAATTGCGGCCACTGGGCCCGCTCGGTCGAAATCAAGTCGGCAACTCCCGGACGCGAGAGTATCGTCTCGTCCACGCTGGAGACCTTGACAGCCTCCAATTGGACCGCGTCCGAGATCGCGTCTGTATCGACGACAATGGTGTGGATTCTGCCTTGGAGGCCGTCGTTCAGGAGATGCGCTCCGAACTGGAGACAAAGCAGGTATAGAGCCAGGCCAACCATCGCCAGAAGAAGCACTACAGGAACGACTGCGATGAAAACGTACGCAACCACCAGGCGGCTGCGCAGGCGCCACAGGAGCTTCGTGCGCACCCACGGCAGCAAACGGACGGCGAAGTAGAGCACCGCAACGAAAGCGAGGAGGCCGAGAAAGGACGTAAACGGAATCGCGCGTCCGAACGCACGGGCCACGCGGAAGGCAACGTAAAGAATCACGATCGCGAGCGCGATGCGATCTAGCGGCGAAAGCCGCCGCAGGACCACTCCAAAACGTCGAGAGGAAATCCGGCTCATGGACAATGCACAGCTGCATCGAAAAAGCACACGTGCAGCTTCGGCTCTCCGCCATCCTACGACAATCCGGCCGAGCCTTAGATTATTTCACGGAAGCAGGCTGTTTGGATGCGTTCCTGACTTTGCTATGCGACCGCCCATAGAAAACATAGACAAGGAGTCCGATAGCCAGCCAAATCAGCAGCCGGTACCAGGTCTTGGCAGGGAGGCTCGCCATGGCCGCCAGCGCGGTGAGAATTCCCAGAATCGGCACCAAGGGCACCAACGGCGTCTTGAACGGCCGCGGCAGGTCTGGCCTCTTGCGGCGCAAAATCCACACTCCGGCGCAGACGATTACGAATGCGAGCAACGTGCCGATATTGACGAGCACGGCGAGATCGCCGATTGGAATCGTCGACGCAAAAATGGCGACGCAGACTCCCACGACGATCGACGTGATCCAGGGTGTGCGAAAGCGCGGATGAATGGCGCCAGCCCACTTCGGCAAAAGCCCGTCGCGGGACATCGAGTAAAACACGCGAGACTGGCCCAGGAGCATGACGAGCATTACGCTGGCCAGGCCCGCAATCGCGCCCAACTTCACCAAGAAGCTGCCCCACCGAACTCCGGTCGCGTCGATTCCGATTGCCACCGGAGCGGCAACGTTTAGATCCGTGTACGGAACCACCGCAGTCAGCAGACCAGAAACCAGAATGTAGAGGAAGGTGCATATCACGAGGGAACCGATGATCCCCACGGGCATGTCTTTCTGCGGATTCTTGGCTTCCTGGGCGGCCGTCGAAACAGCGTCAAACCCGATATAGGCGAAGAAGATTACCGCGGCTCCTCGCGCAACTCCCGACCATCCGAAGGAACCGAACTGACCCGCATTGGGAGGAATGAAGGGGTGCCAGTTGGCGCTCGCCAAACTTGGATGCCGAATCACGAACATCCCGGCAATTCCGATGAACACCAAAACGATGGCAACCTTGACGATCACGATTGCCGAGTTGAAGTTCGCCGACTCCTTGATGCCCACGACGAGCACGAAAGTAACGAAGGCGATCGCCAGAAACGCCACCAGATTGAACACTCCGGTTGCGTGCGGCAACGTTGCCGGGTCCACGTTCCCAGTCCCCAGAGCCATCCCGACCGTGTTGAGAGCGGCCCAGTGGCCTTTGTAGAAAACCATTTCGGTTCCCGGCGTCGTGATCCACTTGGGGTTGATGAAGATGCCGCGGTCTTCCAGGAAGCTGACGAAATAGCCGCTCCAGCCCGAGGCGACCGTCGCGGCGCCGAAAGCGTATTCGAGGATCAAGTCCCAGCCGATGATCCAGGCAATCAGCTCTCCCAGGGTGGCGTAGCCGTAGGTGTAAGCCGAGCCGGCAATCGGAATCAGCGAAGCAAACTCGGCGTAGCACAAGCCGGCAAACGTGCAGATGATACCGGACAAAATGAATGAGACGACGATCGCGGGTCCGGCGCTCTGCGCGGCAGCCTGGCCCGTCAGGACGAAGATTCCGGCCCCGATGATCGCGCCAATGCCCAGCGTGATGAGGTTGACCGGCCCAAGAGCGCGGCGCAGGGAGTGCTCCCCCGTCTCCTTGGCTTCGTCCATGATTACGTTCAACGGCTTGGTGGCAAAAAGCGGGTTTGCCATTCATGCCTCCCGTTTCGATTTTGGCCGGCAGAAAACCCGGCGTATTTCACGTTCGTTTCAACCAGCCGGAAGCGCTTTCGCGCGAACTCGCCAGATGGCATACACCGGAATACCAAGCAAGACGATGATGAGCCCTGGCCAAGTGTACTGCGGCTTGTACCGGAGCAATTGAAATTCGATGAACACGGCCATGACGATGTAGAGCGCCGGCAGAACCGGGTAGCCGAACGCGCGGTAGGGCCGCGGAATGTCAGGACGTTTCCAGCGAAGCAAGAACAGCCCGCCGAGCGTGAGTATGTAAAAGATCACCACGGCAAAGATGAGAAAGTCCAGCAACTGGCTGTAAGTTCCCGAGAGACACAGCACGGACGCCCAAACGCACTGCACAATCAGCGCCGCGCTCGGAGCGTGATACCGGTTCACATTTCCGGCAGATTGGAAGAAGAGCTTGTCCTTCGCCATCGCGTAGTAAATCCGCGCGCCCGAGAGAATCAGCCCGTTATTGCAGCCGAAGCCCGAAATCATAATCGCAATCGCCATCACGATGGCGCCCGCGGGTCCAATCACCGCTTGTACGGCGGCTGTGGCCACACGCCCGTCCGCGGCGAACTCGATTCCGCGCGCCAGGGGAGTCGCGCCGTTCGGGTCGCCCGCCATCGGCAGAATTCGCAGGTAGCCGACGTTCACCATAATATAGAGCAGAATGACGAGGCCCGTTCCCAGGGCCAGCGCCAGCGGCAGATTGCGGCTGGGATTCTTCACCTCGGCTGCCGTGAATGTGACGTTGTTCCACGCGTCCGCGGCGAAGAGAGATCCCACCATCGCCACGCCCACCAGCGTAATCGTGCCGATGAACCATGTGGGTTGATCGGGCGGATAAGGATGCAGGGTGCCGAGCGAGGCGTCGCGCCAGAAATTCGTGAAGTTCGCCGAGCGAGCAACCTCCGTGGAAAAGAACACGCCCAGTAGGACCAGCCCCGCAAGAGCGGCGGTTTTCGCGACCGTGAAAACATTCTGCACGATCTTGCCCACGCGAAGGCCGCGCGTGTTCAACCACGTGAGCAGCACAATCGAAGCGATCGCGAGAAAATTCTGGCGATTCAGGCCTACGCTGTACGGGCCCAGCGACCCAAACCACAATTGCCACGGTCCGACCGTCCCCATCTTCCAAATCCAGTCCGAAGCGGAGAAGAACGGAACGAGGACGGCCGTGAATTTCGCGAACGCGATTGCCACGGCTGCGATTGTGGCGGTCTGGATGACGAGCAGCATCGTCCAGCCATAAAGGAAGCCCCAAATAGGTCCGAGGGAGTCGCGCAGGAAAACGTATTGCCCGCCAGCATGCGGCATCATCGCCGCCAGTTCGCCGTAGCTGAGCGCGCAGATGATCGTCATGACGCCCGCGACGATCCACACCACCAGCAGCAATCCCGGGCTCTGCACCTGATGGGATATATCGCCCGAAACAATGAAAATTGCCGAGCCGATCATCGATCCCATGACGATCATGATCGCGTCGAAAAGGCCAAGGCCTTTGACGAGATCGGCTCCTTCGCCGGTGACGCCCGCCAATGTTTGCGCCTGCTGCGCCATGTTTTGGTGTTAAGCCCGCCCCGAACGCAACCGTGCGGCTATCGCCAGATACTCGCGTGCGCGCCCGCCGGGACTCGCCGCTTCGAGAAGATCTCGAATCACAGCGATGGAATCCGCTCCCGCGCGAAACACTTCCGCGGCAGACTGTATAGTGATTCCGCCAATCGCCACAAGAGGTTTTCGCGTCTCCTTGCGCGCCAAACGCAAGAAGTCGATGCCGACAACAGGATCAGGATTTTCTTTTGTCGCCGTCGGGAAGATGGGCCCCACTGCTATATAGTCTGCCGAAGTTTGATTCGCTTCGCGCAGTTGCGCGAGATTGTGTGTCGAAACGCCCACCCAGCAACCGCTCCCGCAGATTGCCCGCGCGGCTTCCACCGGCAAGTCTTCCTGGCCCACGTGGACGCCGCCGGCCCCAATCATCGCCGCGATATCCGCCCGGTCGTTGACGATCAGACGAACGCCGGTGCCGGCCAATTGCTCCACCAGCGCTCGCGATTCCGAGAATAGCTGGCGCGGGGTCGCTCGCTTGTGGCGAAGCTGCATCAGTTCGACGCCCGCTTCCGACAATTGCGCGGCGAATTCAGCCAAGGGTTCTTTGATCAGAAGGGGGTCGAGGATGGCGTACAGCGCGGGAAACAATTCCCTGCCTCCGATTACCTGGCTTCCACAGCGGCGCGGTGGTCGAGGAAATGGGTGTCGAACTTGCCGGCGATGAAGTCCGAGTCTGCCAGGATGCGCTTATGAAGGGGAATCGTCGTCTTGATTCCTTCGACGACAAAGCCGTCGAGCCCTCGTTTCATGCGCGCAATCGCCTCGGCGCGGTCGTGCCCGTAAGCGATCAGCTTCGCAATCAGGGAGTCGTAATAGGGCGGGATGACGGCGTCCGCGTGCGCCGCAGTGTCCACACGGATTCCCGGACCGCCGGGAACGCGAAAGGCAGTGATGCGCCCCGCCGAAGGCGTGAACGTATCCGGGTCCTCGGCGTTGATGCGGCACTCGATGGCATGCCCGCGGAACTCCACCTGGCCAACCACGTCCTTCAGCTTCTCGCCTGCCGCGAGTCGAATTTGTGATTTCACGAGATCGATATCGGTGACCATTTCAGTCACCGGATGCTCCACCTGAATTCGGGCGTTCATCTCGATGAAATAGAGATTTCCCGACTCGTCGCGCAGGAATTCGACGGTACCGGCGCTGGAGTATCCGATCTTTCGCAGAGCTTCCACCACTTGCTTGCCGATTCGCTGGCGCGTGGCCTGGTCTATAACCGTCGAAGGCGATTCCTCGAGCACCTTCTGGTGCCGCCGCTGGAGCGAGCATTCCCGCTCGCCGAGGTGCATCACGTTACCGTGCAAATCGCCGAGCACCTGGAACTCGATATGGCGAGGGCGCTCGATCAACTTCTCCATGTAAACGTTCGCGGAGCCAAAAGCCTGTTCTGCCTCGCTGCGAGCGGTCTGAAACAAGGGAATTAGCTCACTTTTTTTGCGAACGATCCGCATTCCCCGCCCGCCGCCGCCTTCCGCGGCCTTGATCATCACCGGCAGCCCGATCTCCGCCGCCACTTGCTTGGCAGCTTCCTCGTCTGGAACCACGCCCGCGCTTCCAGGAATGATGGGCAAGCCAGCTGCGGCCATTTCCCGGCGGGCTTGGTCCTTTTCACCCATCAGGCGGATGGCGTGCGGCTTGGGGCCAATGAACGTTATGTGCGAGGCTTCGCAGACCTCGGCAAAGTTCGCATTCTCAGAGAGGAAACCGTAGCCGGGATGAATCGCGTCGACATTCGCAATCTCGGCCGCGCTGATCACCTGCGGGATGTTGAGGTAGCTCTCGGAAGACCGGGGCGGCCCAATGCAGATGGCTTCATCGGCAAAGCGGACGTGCAAGGCGTGGCGGTCTGCTTCCGAGTAGACCGCAACCGTTTGTACGCCCAGTTCCCTGCAAGCACTCAGGATTCGAAGCGCGATTTCGCCGCGATTGGCGATCAGGATTTTTCGGAACATTCGAAAAGGGTCGCCTGCAAAAGGATCACTTGAGAGAACGCCTACTTCTTGCGGTGCGGGTGAATGCCAAATAGCGGCTCGCCGTATTCCACCGGCTGCCCGTTCTCGACGAAGACCCGCACCACCTCGCCCGCCACATCGGATTCGATTTCGTTCATCAGCTTCATCGCTTCAATAATGCAGAGCACCTGTCCCGTTTCCACGCGCGCGCCCGCAGTCACAAACGGCGCCGTGCCCGGGCTTGCCGAGGCGTAGAAAGTCCCTACAATCGGCGATTTCACCACGTGCAAATCCTCGGAGTGCCCGGATTCGGGAGGAGCTTCCTTAGCGCCAGTCGTACCGGCCCCGGTGCCTGACGACCCCGCAGGCGGAGCTGCGGCGATGACAATCTCAGAGCTGGGTACGGCGCGGAAGGAACCTTGCGCCACCACCGACGGCTTCTTCAGCCGGATGCGGAGGCCGTTGCGCTCGTACTCGAACTCCTCGAGCCCGTGCTTCTGCATGAATTCGAGCACGCGTTCCACTTCGTGCAGGTCTACCCCGTTGGTTCGCGTCTCAGAATCGGGCTGGGTTTTGGAGCTCTTGGGCATCTATAGTTCGAGAAGTTCCCTGGGAGCAGAGGTCAAATCCTGCGCACCCGTTGATGTTACAACGACATCGTCTTCGATTCGAATACCGCCGAAGCCTTCGAGGTAAACACCCGGCTCAACCGTGACCACCATGCCCTCTTCCAGCGTGGTTCGCTCGCCTTTGCCGAGCCGCGGAGTCTCGTGCACTTCGAGACCAAGGCCGTGACCAGTGCTATGCGTGAAAAAACGATTCAAGCCGTACTTCTTCAGCACGTGTCGAGCCGCCGTGTCCGGAGCTTCTGCCGCTACACCCGATCGAATGGCGTTCTTCGCGGCTTCCTGAGCCTCGAGGACGGCACGATACATTCGCCGCACTTTCTCGGAAGACCGCCCCAGGAAGACGGTTCGAGTCATGTCGCTGCAATAATCGCGGAGTATAGCACCCTGATCTAAGACGACCAACTCGTTTTTCCTGAGTGGCTTGGCGGTAGGCCTCGCATGCGCCCACGCAGACCGCGCACCCGAGGCGACAATAGTCTCGAACGACGGACCCGACGCGCCCAAGCGCTTCATCCGGTACTCAATCTCGGCGGCGAGCTCAAGCTCAGTGACCCCCGGCCGGATCATGGGGATAACGTCGCAGAACGTCTTACTGATGGCGTCAGCGGCCTGCCGCATCCGTCTGAGCTCGTCCGCGTCCTTTATCGCGCGGAGCTTCTCCACCAGGCCGTTGGCGGGCACCCAGCGCGCTCTGTCGCCCGTAGCGGCGTCAAGCGCTTGCTTCTGCGCGACGGTGAGCTGCGAAGGCGAGTAGGCCACGGAAACGCGGCCGCGGCGCGAAACCCTTGAAATTGCATCGCCGGCGCCGCGAAGCAGGCCATGTTTAACGGTTTGGACGCGCACCCCGGACACTTCCTCCCGCGCCTGGAACGTGTAGCGGCTGTCGATTAGGAGAAGGCCCTTTTCCGGCTCGACCAGCAGCAAGCCGGCGCTGCCGCTAAAGCCTGTGAGATAGAAGATGTTGGGCAGGTGGGTGACGAGGATTACGTCCGCGCGCAGCTCTGAAAAACAAAGCCGGAGCCGATCCACTCGGCTCCGGCCTGAAACTTCGCGCGTCGATTTCGCCGCTCTGCTAACTGACGACTTCTCCCTGTGTCAGCGTCAAGTTAGCCCGGCAGGATACGCGGCGTCAAGAAGAAGAGCAGTTCTTGAGCCGTCGAGCTGACCGTTGTGTGTTTGAACAGGTTGCCGATGATGGGCACGCTGCCGAGCACCGGAACCTGCTGAATGTCCGTTCGTTGCGTCGAGACGATGATGCCACCGATGACCACCGTCGCTCCATCGCTCACCGTGACGCGCGTCTGAGCTGATTGAGTGTCGATAGCCGGGATGCCTTCAACGCGCGGAATCGACTGGTCGATTTGGTCGTTCTGTACGGTCACGTCCATGAAGATCGTGCCCTCGGCCGTAATTTGCGGCGTGACCTGGAGCTGCAGCACCGCGTCAACGAACTGCACGGAAACTGTGTTGTTGACGATCGTCTGCACGGGAATCTTCGTACCTTGCTTCACGATCGCCGTTTGGTTGTTCTGCGTTATTATTTTGGGCTTGGAGAGAAGCTTGCCGACTCCCTTCTCTTCCAGCGCATCAATCACCATGTCCAACGCGAGCCCGCCCGCCTCCCATACATACTCGAAGCCGCTGGTCGGCACCGAGGCTCCAAGGTTCGTCAACAGCGGAACGTTTGCGCCTGAGGTACTGGAGCTCCCGCCGCTCCCAACGTGAAATGGCGGGGCAGGAGTTATTGTTGTTGGAGCTGTCCCGACTAACGAGCTTCCTCCGAAAAGGTTGTTACCTTTGCCACCGCCAAATCCAAGCAGGGTGCCGATTTCGCGGTCATAGGAGCGGTTTGCTGCGACGACGCGAGCTTCGATCTCGACCTGGCGGGACTTTTGGTCGAGCTGGCGCAGCAAGTTGTCCATCACAGGGAAGACGCTGGGCACATCGCGAATGATCAGGGTGTTCGACCTCGCGTCGGCCAAAATGTCGCCTCGCGACGACAGGAATTTCTTTAGAGTTATGGCCATGTCTGGCGCTTTCGCATAGCTCAGTACGCGAGTGCTCGTCACCACGTCCGCCGCTTCTGCTTGCGCCTTGGCCAGGTCGCGGGTCTCTTCGGCTTCCTTCTTCAAAGTCTCCTTCGTGGCGATGCGCAGAACGTTACCATCAAGCTGCTTGTCGAGATCGTTGTTGTGCAGCACGATATCGAGCGCCTGATCCCACGGCACATCGTCGAGAACGATCGTCAGCGTTCCCTTCACAGCCGGGTCCACGACGACGTTCAACCCGCTAATCTCATGAATCAAGCGGAAGAAGTCGCGCAAATCCACATCTTTCAAATTGACTGAAATCGGTTCTCCCGAGTATCGCGAAGCTGCCGCGGCGGTTGCTTGAGCCTCGACCGGCTTTGGAGTCGGCATGGCCACGGGAGGAGCCGCGGGAGCTGCCGGCGGAGTGGCGGCCGCCTGAGTATCCTGCTGAGTTGGCGCCGCGGGCGGATTGCTGACAGTCGCGGCGGTCTGAGTAGCTAGCTGGGTGGCCGCCGTCGCGCTCTGCTCCTGTTGAGGCTTCGAAGGAACGGGGTCCGCAAGCGCGGACGCAGACTGCGTGATAGCCGCCGGAAAAACCACTGCGGGCGCAGGTATCGGAGCTTGGGCGGCAACGCGTACCGCAGCGGCAGGCGTCGGCGCTTCGTTCTTGGTCGTGACCAGGTTCGCAGGCGTCTCGATTGGCGCCGACTTCACGGCCCCTGCCTCAGGTGCGAACGCTACATTTACGTCGTTTCCCTTTGCGCTGATGTTGTACCGTGCCGGACCTCGCAGATCGATCACCATCCGCGAAACTTCCGGCGTGAATTGTGCCAGCCGAATCTCGCGAACGGGATCGAGGTTGCTGGCAATGTGCCGCGTCGAGGTTTTCAGATGCGACGCCTGGAAATCCAGAACCAGGCGGTCCGGATTCTGCAACCGGCTCGTGTGGTAGCTGAGCGGTCCGGAACCGAGAACGTTCACTTCTGTCTTGTCTCCGTCCTGCGACAGAGTCACCTGCTGAATGGCTTGAACGCTGGGGCTTGCGACAGGCACGTCCGAAGTCCTGGCGGCGATCTGCTTCAGACTCGGCGAGGATGAGCCGCTATCGCCACTTCCAGCGCGCGAAACAAAAAGAGTCAGTTCTTGAGAGTCTGTCCGCTCCAGCCGGGGCTCGAGACCCTGGGCGAGGAGAATCTCCAGCCGGACGATGGACTTATCGCCAGCCGAGTAGGAGGTCTCGCGGTAGCCCTTCACCAACTCCGAGGCCACCACTCGGTCTCCCGCGGGATCAGCGGCCGAGACGCCGCTCAGATCGAGCACGTAGAGGCTCGCGCTGGGGCGAAACGTGGTGTATTCGAACGGACCATTAGCTTGAGCCTCCAAGCGAACGCCGCCGTCCTTCACCACTGCCTTCACGTGCACCACCGGCGCGTCGTTCGCCGACAGCGTTCCATTCGTCCACATCAGGCCTGCCGCCACCAGAGCGGCCAGCCCCCACGCTCGCCACATGATCCTCATTGCTGCTCTCCTGCACTCGGGTAGATTCGCTTGGTCACCAACCGCTCCACCGATTTCCCGAACGCATCTTTTGAATTTTCCCTGAAAGTCACGCCGTCGAGACCGATCTTTTCCACGTCGCCGTCGTACAGATGGTCACCCTCGCGAACGAAGTACACTCGTTGCTCCGGATTCGAAACCACCGCAAGCATTCCGTTCGGAGCCTTCACGGTTCCGTCCACTCGAACGGACGCAATCACCAGACCAGCCTTGCCGGGAGGCAGATGCTCTCCGCTGGCGGCCTGCTGCTGCACGGCTACCAGCGGCAGGAAGGGATCCCGCTTATTGGCGATCGCTTCCGGTTTGTCAGAAGAAGGAGCAGCCTCCGGCGCGGCCATTGGTGCGGCGTCGCTGGCCGCCGGTTTGGCTGCTGCGGCCGCCGGAGCCTTTGGCGCGCCCTTGGAGCCGGCCTTGCGAGACTTGGCCATCTTCTTGGGTGCCGGTTGCTGCATCGGCTGACCCTGGGCGCCGACGCTCGGCGCCAAGGACAGCGCGAATGCGACCACAGCCAGGTTCGCGAATTTCTTTGCGAGTCTCATGGTCTCCACCTAATGCTTTGCCGGACCGCTCGTCGGCGTCGTTGCTGGCGCGTCGGCGGCCTTTGTGAAGAAAGTTGTGATCGTCATGGTTCCGGTTACGGATGTGCCGGGCGCCATGTGAAATCTGCCGTTAGCGTTGTTGCTGATGGCCGATGTGAGCTTCAAGTCGCCCACATTGATGATTCTCGAGAGCCGGCCCAATTGTGCGAAGAAGTCCAGCACCGCGTAATACGGGCCGTCG
>CAWBGW010000010.1:0-8698 GCA_963788345.1 uncultured Acidobacteriota bacterium
TCGGCGCAGCTTTTGCAGCAGGTTCCCATCGTTTATTACGTGTTCGATCTTCTGTATCTCGATGGCTACGATCTTCGAGGCGTGCCACTGATCGAGCGAAAAGCGTTGCTTCAGGAAGTTTTGCGGCCCGATGCGAGGGTTCGCTATTCGGACCACGTGCTAGAAAAGGGCAAAGAGCTTTTCGAGGTGGCGGTGGAGAAGCGCCTCGAGGGCATCGTCGCGAAGAAAATCTCGTCGCCATATCCCGCCGGCCGGACTTCGGCGTGGCTCAAGATCAAGCTGGATCAAGACATCGACGCGGTGGTGGGCGGGTGGACCGATCCCCGCGGCACACGCGAATACTTCGGGGCGCTGCTGCTCGGGCTTTACGAAGGAGACAAACTCGAATACATCGGCAACGTAGGGAGCGGATTCTCCACGGAATTCCAGCAAAAGCTGTGGCCGCAACTGCAAAACCTGCGCGAGAGCGAATGCCCGTTTGCCACCGAGCCTTCCACGCGAGAGGAATCTTATTGGGTGAAGCCGGAACTCGTCGCGCGCGTGCGATTCACGGACTGGACGGATGGGCGCCACCTGCGCGCGCCCCGCTTCCTCGGATTGCAAGAAGATCGCGATCCGAGAGAGTGCACCTTCGAGGAGCAGATGAAAAGGCCAGCCGCGAAAAAGGGGACCGCGAAGGAAAGTGCGAAGGGATCGGCGAAGGGAAGAGGCACGCGGAAGAAGGCCGCTGGTTCTGAGCCAGGCCCTCCCGATTCGCCGCCTCGCGCAGCGGCTTCGGAAGATGCTTTGAATACCGACAAGCGAATCCAGAAAGAACTTGAGGAAGGCGCCTCTGAAAGCATCTTCATCGACGTGGATGGGCGCCGCCTTCATTTGACGAACCTGAATAAGGTTTACTTCCCGCAGGATGGATTCAGGAAGCGCGATTTGCTGGCGCATTATTTCTGGGCTGCGCCGATGATCCTTCCGTTTCTCAAGGACCGGCCACTCGTCCTGCGGCGTTATCCGAACGGCATCGACGGAGAATCGTTTTTCCAGAAGGACGCGGGCAAAGATACTCCCGACTGGGTGAAGACGGTTTCGATCGTGTCGGAAGATCGCGGCCGAACCGTCCGATACATCATCGCAAACGACCGGGCCACGCTCATTTATCTGGCGAATCTGGGATGCATCGATCACAACCCGTGGTCGAGCCGGTACAACGATCAAGAACATCCGGATTATATTTTTTTCGACCTCGATCCCACGGAAGGCACGCCGTTCTCGACGGTGGTCAAGTTCGGCAAGCTATTTTTGGAAGCTCTCGAGAAGCTTAAGATTACCGCTTTTGCGAAAACGTCGGGCGCGACGGGCTTTCACATTTTCGTTCCCATCGAACCGCGGTACACGTTTGAGCAGGCGCGGCTGTTCGTGCAGGCGGTGTCATCCACAGTGAGCAAGAAAAATCCAGGCGTGCTTACGTCGGAACGGACGGTGAGGAAGCGCGCTCGCGGCTCAATCTACGTTGACGCGCATCAGAATTCGCGCGGACAGTCGCTGGCATGCGCATATTCAGTGAGAGCGTTTCCGCACGCGCCCGTGTCAACGCCCGTGCGCCTGAGCGATCTGCGGAGCGATCTGGAGCCGGAAAAATGGAACGTCAAATCGATTCGACGCCGCGTGGAAGCGGTGGGCGATTTGTGGGCCAACTTCTGGAAATCGCGCCAGAAACTGGAATCGCTGCTCGAGAACTCGGAGACCTAACAGCCTCAGCGGAAGATGGAGAGGGATGGATCGCGGATCCATCCCCCGGTATGAGGTTTATGACAGCTTGCACATGTGCAGTTGATGTTGGCTCACGCGCGTCGCACGAGGCCGCCCAAGAGGGCAATCAAAAAGAGAACCACGAAGATGAAGAACAAAATCTTCGCGATTCCTGCTGCGGCGACGGCAATTCCGGCAAAGCCGAACACCGCCGCGATTAGCGCGACAATGAAAAAAGCCAGAGCCCAACGTAGCATCGCTTCCTCCTTGCCTGGGGTCTCCCAGAGCACCGCTGTGCCATTACCATCGACTCCATCGAAGTTACCCGGCGGGCGCGCCTAATCCAATACACGGTTGTTCGTATTTTTCGCCCAATGCTCCCCGATCCGGGGACTCGTCTGAGACGACTCATGGTCATCAGCGGCAATAGCAATCGCGAAGTTTAGGTCCACAAGCGTCGGGTCAGGGGTTTCCTCTACTCGTCTATAGGGAAAACCCTACTCTGAAAATATTTCCGGTAGTCTTTTCGTTTGTTCAGTTCGTATAGCTTGGAAGGCAGGCCTTTCGATCGCAGGGCGAACGTCGATGGCATCTGTAAACCATTGAAAAATTTATAGGTTAGAGGGTCACGGAGAATCAATTGCGCTCGTGGCAACCGACATGCATTCCAGAGCGTGTCAGTTCAAACTCAAGTTCGACAGGAGGTGCAAAAGTGGGTACCGCGACTATGCCAATGGAATCAGTGATTAGGCCAATTCCGCGAGCTGTGGGTGGCGTGAAATCTCTCCGCATCTTGTTGGCAGACGACTACGATCTCGTGCGCCGGGGCTTGCGCGCGCTGCTTGAGGCGCATCCCGGCTGGTCAATTTGCGCCGAAGCTCAAACAGGGCGAGAAGCCGTCGCGAAAGCCGAGGAGGAGAGGCCGGATATCGCGATCGTCGACGTCACTATGCCCGAACTCAATGGCGTCGAAGCGGCGCGAAGAATCTTGAAAGTGTCTCCCGACACTGAAATCCTTGTGCTCTCCGCGCACTATTCGGATCAATTGATTCGAGACGTACTCGACGCCGGCGTTCGGGGCTGCGTAGCCAAGTCCGACTCGGGTCGCGACTTGACGATCGCGGTCGAAGCGCTGGCAAATCACAAGCCTTTTTTCACTCCTCGCGTCACGGAACTGATTTTGAGCAACCTTAACACTAGGGGGATGTCGTCTTCAGGGATGCCCGAGATCTCTGGCGAGCGGCTCACGCCGCGCGAACGCGAAATCGTTCAACTGCTTTCCGAAGGAAAGAGCAGCAAGGAAGTTGCCGCAATGCTGAACATCAGCGTGAAGACTGCCGAAACACACCGCGCAAACATCATGCGCAAGCTCTCGATGCACTCCGTGAGCGAGCTAGTACGCTACGCCGTCCGCAATCAGATTATCGAGGCCTAAAGACAGCAAAATATAAAAAGCGTTCACGCTGTCCCGGCCCGCCGAGGTCTGTCTCGATTCTTGCGAAGAGCAGATCGGTCCAGGCCGGTTTGCTGCGTTGAATGCACGAGAAGGCAATCAGCAAAAGCGCTGAGAGAACGGAAATCGTGTCGCCGGCGGCGCGGTCCGGTGTGCGACGAAAACACATTTCAATCTTATGCGCACCGGCCGGAATCGCGAGGACCATCTGCGCCGTTTCCGGATGCGAGCCGATGGTGGCCTGCTGGCCGTCGATGTGCGCCTCCCAGGCCGGATAGTTCACCAGGCGCAGCGCGAGTTCTACCGGCGCCGCGCTCTGCGTGGAGAAAACTCGCTGCTCAGGCGTCCATCGCTCGAGGTGGACGCGCATTCCGGCGGCGGGAACAAGTTCGTCGGAATCTGGATCTACCTTCGAGAATTGCGGAATTGGTTGTGACGGCGGCTCTTCTGAATCCGCGGTGACTCCGGGCAACTGATAGCGGTCGCAACCACTCGGTGCGTACTCATCCGTCCCCTCGTACCCGAGCCCGGAATGAATCCAATCTACGAGCGTAGGTGCGTCGGCGCTGTCCCACCATGCGTCGCTCGCCATGGCTGTGGCAGTAACGCCCAGCACGGCGAGAATCGCGAGCCATGACATCCACTGCCTTCGCGAACGGCCCAGCGCGGCCGCGGCAAAAAATGCGAACGCGACGTTGAGCGCGTCCAGCCAGCGCCACGGAAACTGCACAAAGCGCAATTCCGGCAGGAAGCGCCAGAAAATCTCACTTGGAGCAAACATTAGGAAACTCGAGACGGCCGCGACCGCAAGAAGCATCCACCATAGTGCGGCGAAATCGCGCCGGCGTCGTGCCACGAACACCGCAAGAATCCCCGTAACCAACATCATTCCGAGCGCGAGAGTGGAAACCTTCCAATTGAAAAGGATGAAGTCGGGGTCGCCGCCGTGAGCGAAGATGAAATTGTGCTCGGGACGCAGATTCTGCGACACCACCTGCGCGATTTGCACCCAGCGTTGCTCGACTGCCGCGGGCAGAATGTAGAAAGCGGCGAGGCCGAAGCCCATCGCCATTGCGGCGGCTCCAGCGAGCAGAGGGCCGGATGTTTCGCATGAAAGTTGAGCCCACCACCAACAGTAGCGCGAGCGAATACGTGGCGATCACCGCGGCCGGGGCGTTGCACAGCCAGATGGCCGCCAAAACCAAGCCAAGAAAGGGCACGCCGCGCCAGCCGTTGCGCGTCACGCGCAGTGCGCCCAGGATCAACAGCGGGAACAAGGCTCCGGCCAGCAGTTCCGCAAAGTCGCTGCGGTAGTAGACGACCAAGAGGTTGTACGGATTCACGGCGAAGAAAACGGCCGCTGCGATCGCCTCGCGCGGCGAGAGCCACTCGCGCGCGAGCCTCCACATCGCCATCCCGCCGGCTACCAGCGTCAGCCAGATGTACGCGCCCGGCGCAGCCTGCCATCCGACGATCGAACCGAGGGCCGCGCCCAGCGTCCAGGATGCCGGCGGATAAAAAACGAAGCGCGGCTCGCCATAGCCCCAGTTCGCCCACGCGGCCCAACGCGGATAGAGAATTCCCTGGCGCCACTGGCCGGCCACGTCCAGCCACGATGCCAGGTGAAACTGGAAATCATGGCCGGAAGCGTTGCCCAGAAAGAACATCGGCGTGACTACCGCCGTAGCCGCGAGCGCAACGAAGAGAAAAGGCGCACGCCACGACGGAGGCGGGGAGCCTGATTCGATTTGTGGCGCGGCCTTTGCTATGACTTCGTCGGAAATGACGTTTGTCTCCGCAGCCGAATCGTCAGCAACCCGTCGAGAATACAGAATCACGTCGCCTTTGCGCCACTCACAAACCCGCTTGGCCGTAAGCCGATTTCGGAAGGTGTGCTGAATGGGACTGTATTGCTTCTGCCCGTGTGACACCATCCGCGCTATGTCTAACAAGAAAGATAAGAAGCAATCCTACCGAGCGGTGCTCGCCAGCGTGAAGGTAGAAATGGCAGCGCCCCGCGTCGCCGAATCCGTCCAGGTAGAAATCGAGAAAGAGCGCGTAGCGAAGGTCAAAGAAGGCGCCAAGACGTGACGCTCCTATTCGTTCTGGCGGTCGTTGTTATCGTAGCGCTTGTGGGGAGTCTTCCCATCTGGCCGCACAGCAAGAACTGGGGCTATTACCCCATCGGCGTGAGCGCGCTCATCCTGATTATTGTGATCTTCTTCTTTCTAGGCCGGTTTCGCGGACACTAGCAAGGTCAGTTTTCAGCTGGAATGAGTTGCGTTCCATTCGCAGATCCCATGAAATCTCACCCGATGAATGCAGGGGCGCTCTGGCGCCGTTCAGGATTGATATGAGTGGAAAAAACTTTCGAGTAGCACAGACAGGCGAGCGGACCAACATCGACGGAAAGCAAGTCAGAGACCCGAGTGTTGGCAACCCCCGACAATGAATACGAGTTGATGCGTCCTGACCTGATGTACGTCGACCTGCCGCCTCATCTGAGCCTTCACGAGCCGACGCAAAATATCGAATTCGTCTATTTCCCGAACCGAGGAATGGTTTCTCAAGTTGTAGTGACCAAGGACGGCCGGACCGTGGAAGTGGGGGTAGTGGGTAAGGAGGGCTACGTTGGCGCCGGATTGGCGGTCGGCCTAAGCAGAAGTCCGGTGCGTGAAATAATCCAAATCGCCGGAGATGGCTTCCGAGTGACGGGGAGCGCGCTGGAACGCATTCTGCGGTCGGCTCCGCAGCTGCAGGTATTGTTGAACCGGCGTACGGGCCTTCAAGGAATGCAAGTGGCACAGACCGCGGCGTGCAATCGGCTGCACGATATAGAGCAGCGTCTCTCGCGGTGGCTGCTGATGACTCAGGACAGAGTGGATTCCGGATTGCTTCCGATTACTCACGATTTCATTGCGACCATGATGGGCACCGACCGGTCCACCGTGAGCTTGACAGCGTCGGTGCTGCAGAAAAAAGGAGTCATCGACTACGTGCGAGGTGCGGTGAAGATCGTGAACCGCAGGAAGCTCGAACAAACGGCGTGCGAGTGCTACGGCGTCATTCGGCAGTTCGAGGATGACCTTGGATTGAGATGGTAGTTCTTCTCCAGCGTTGGATACCCCACAGACAGCAGTGCTTTGCTATCGGTAATCTCCAGGACCTTATTGCATTCAGTTCAGTGCTGACTTGGGTTCAATGAGGGGCGACTTGTGCAGAACCTTGCGCAGGGGGATGAACGAGGTGCCTTGTCACCGCAGTTGCAGTGGAAAACCAAGGCTACGCCGTCTTTCACAAGCGCATAACCGCACCAAATCGCGAGGTGTGCCAGGGAGGCCATGCGCCGCAAACTGGTATGGATTGCCGAACGGCCTTTTGGGAGATGGGGTTGCTCCGAATGCGCGTGGGTGTTCAATCCTTCGGGATCGCCCACCGGCAATTCGCTCGACGAAATGAAGCAGAACTACATACGGCAGCGCGATAAAGAGTTTGCAGCCCATGTTTGCGTTGAACACCCCAGGGCCAAGAACACAAAGGGCTAAATAATCGAGGCTGTTTCACCGCCGCACAAGCCGCGTGGCGCGATTCTCGGTAACCGATCAGTACGCCGCTCCTTGCCAATTTGCGACCGTACCGGATACAGTGAAATGGTTTCTATCTAGCGAGCGAGAAGCCGGGCGCCGCCTGGAAATCCCCAGCACAAAACAACCGTCAACGTGAACGCAGAAGACCAAAGACTTCAGGCCAGCGTCGAGCGCAAAGTTCATTGGAAGCGCTGGGGCCCGTACCTTTCGGAGCGCCAGTGGGGCACGGTCCGCGAGGACTACAGCCCCAACGGCGATGCCTGGAATTATATTCCGCACGACCACGCGCGCTCGCGCGCCTATCGCTGGGGCGAAGACGGAATCGCCGGAATCTGCGACCGCCATCAGCATATTTGCTTTGCGCTGGCGCTCTGGAACGAAAGAGACCCGATTTTGAAGGAGCGCCTGTTTGGGCTCATCGAATCGGGAAGGGAATCACGGCGAAGATGTGAAGGAGTATTACTACTATCTCGAAGCGATCCCGAGCAGTTCCTACCTGAAGTATCTCTACAAGTATCCCCACGCGGCATTTCCGTACGACAAGTTGGTGGCTGAGAACGCGAAACGCACGCGCTTGGAGCCCGAATACGAGCTGATTGACACCGGCGTTTTCGCCGAGAATCGCTACTTCGACGTTTTCGTCGAGTACGCAAAGGCGACTTCCGAAGACATCCTGATTCGCATCACGGCCTGGAATCGCGGACCCGAGCCGGCGCGCTGCACCTGTTGCCGACGCTCTGGTGCCGCAACCGCTGGGATTGGGGCGATCCGTACGAGAAGCCGATGCTGGGGCGAATCGATGCTCCGCCTGGAATGTCGCTTGTCGAGCTATCCGAGTATCACTACGGCAAGCGATGGCTCGCCGTCGAAGGCTCGCCCGAATTGCTTTTCACGGAGAATGAAACGAACGCGGAGCGGCTCTTCCAGCAGCCGAACCGCACGCCTTACGTGAAGGACGCGTTTCATCGCTATGTCGTGAATCGCGAGTCCGGCGCGGTGAACCCGGCGATGACAGGGACGAAGGCAGCCGCGCATTTTGCCTCGGAGATTCCGCCGGGCAAAGAGCTGGACGATTCGCTTGCGTCTGATGGATCGCAATCCCGCCGAGAGCGCGAGGGCGCGCCGCAGATCTTTGGCTCGGCCGGTTTCGACGAAGTGTTTTCGGCTCGCCAGAAGGAAACGGACGAATTCTACGCAGCGAGAAACTTTCCCGGAGCGAGCCCGGACGCGAGACTCGTCCAGCGCCAGGCGTTCGCTGGACTCCTCTGGAACAAGCAAAGCTACCACTACGAGGTTCGGCGCTGGCTCGAGGGTGATTCGACGCAGCCGCCGCCCGATCCCGCCGCGATGGCAAGGGCGGAATCACGATTGGCTGCATCTCTACAACTCCGATGTCATTTCCATGCCGGACAAGTGGGAATACCCCTGGTACGCCGCGTGGGATTTGGCGTTTCACTGCGTCGCGATGGCGCTGGTCGATCCCGATTTCGCGAAGCAGCAGCTCATCCTGTTTCTTCGCGAGTGGTACATGCACCCGAACGGGCAGCTTCCCGCCTACGAGTGGAATTTCTCGGACGTGAACCCGCCGGTGCACGCGTGGGCGGCCTGGCGCGTTTATAAGATTGCGCGCGCGCGTCACCGGGAAGGCGGACCGCAAATTCCTCGAACGCGTCTTCCACAAGCTGCTGCTGAATTTCACGTGGTGGGTGAATCGCAAGGATCCGGACGGCAAGAACGTCTTCCAGGGAGGGTTTCTCGGTCTCGATAACATAGGGGTCTTCGACCGATCGAAGCCGCTCGGGCCGGGCCAGTTCGTTGAGCAGTCGGACGGCACAAGCTGGATGGCGATGTATTGTCTCGACATGATGTCGATTGCCATGGAATTGGCGCACGACGATCCCGCGTACGAAGACGT
>CAWBGW010000011.1:0-74021 GCA_963788345.1 uncultured Acidobacteriota bacterium
ATTACGCCCAACATTACGATCGAGGGGCATTGCGACGCTCGCTTCGACACGGTCCGCGATGCGTTCCGGCGCAACTTCGCGGAGCACGGCGAGATCGGAGCGGCGCTCTGCGTCTGGGTCGATGGCTGCGTCGTGGCCGACATGTGGGGCGGGCACGTTGACGCCGCGAAGACCCACCCGTGGCGGTCCGACACTCTGGTCGCAGTCTTCTCGGTAGGAAAGCCGTTCGCCGCGCTGGCCGCCCATCGGCTCGTTGAGCGCGGGGCGCTGAGTCTCGACGCGAGCGTTTCGCGCTACTGGCCCGGCTTCGAGGCGTGCGGAAAGGAGGCCGTGACCGTCCGCCAGATCTTGAGCCATCGCGCCGGCCTGCCCGCGATTCGCGAGACTCTGCCCGAACGATGCGATGCTGGACTGGAACGCGATGACTCTCGCGCTGGCCAACCAGAGAGCCTGGTGGCCGCCCGGGAGCCGCCACGGTTATCACGTCAACACGTTCGGCTATCTGATCGGCGAGGTCGTGCGCCGCATCACCGGCCGCTCGATCGGGACGGTGATTCGCGAGGAGATCGCGGTCCACTCGGCGCGGATTTCCAGGTCGGGACGCCGGAGCATGAAGACGCGCGCACCGCCGAGTTCGTTTGGGGCGAGATACCGCAGTTTCCCGAAGGCGAGCCGGCGTCCGACGAACAGAATGATCCGCAACGCCTATGCGAATCCGCCCGGACTGTCGGGCATCGGATGGACCAACCGGCGCCAGTGGCGTGCAGCAGAGATCCCGTCCACCAACGGGCATGCGACCGCTCGCGGCGTCGCGCGAATCTACGCCGCACTGCCGCCGGCGGCTCGATCGACGGCGTGCGGATAATCGGAACCGATATGCTGCGCGAGGCCGTGGTCGAACACTCAGTCGGCATCGATGCGGTCCTGTTGCGGCCGTCACGATTCGGACTCGGATTCCAGCTCACGCGCGAGCATTCGGATCAGAAGGCCGGCGGCTACTTGCCGCCCGGTCCAAATCCGGGCGCCTTCGGCCACGTCGGCGCCGGGGGCTCGGTGGGATTCGCGGATCCGCGCGCGCGGGTTGCATTCGGCTACGCAATGAACGGCATGGGACCGCGATACGGCAACCCCAGGCCGCGCGGGTTGATCGAGGCGCTGTACGGATGCCTTTGACTGTGCTGCCAGACGGAAGTGAAGTCGGACGACAGCGACGGATTACGCAAACGTCAATAGCTATGGGAAGCACCAGGCGACTGCGCTGGCTCGGCTGGGGGCTCCCGTGGAAACCCGCGACCGTCAGTGCAGTATCCGCTCGAGGCCGGGGAAACCGCTGGCAGGCGTCGATCCGCCTCGCCATCTCATCTAGCCGTCGCCGCATCTTCTCAAGAGCCGCCTCGCACTGGCTGGGCGACTTGTAGTGTATGGTTGCTGTGCCCGCCATCGGCGTAACGGCCGGCAGTACCGGGATTGATCCGAATCGAGGAGGACCGCGAGCGAGCTCGCCAGAAACATTACTTTCAGCAAGAGGCGGCCACCTTTTACTGGCATTCGGAGGGCACAGGCACACCCGCCACCCAGTTCGCCCAAGCGTGGAAGGTGGGAGAGGAGTCCGACGTACTTGCCACCGACGGATAACGATGCCGACGTAAAGCGCTCCTGTTAATGGCCGTGGGAAGCACCAGACGACTGCGCTGGCTCGGCTGGGGGCTGCCGTCCAAACCCGGGCTTGTCAGTGCAGTATGGCTCGGTCTCGGGGGACCGCTTCAGGCGTGGATCCCTCCTCGCCGCCTCATCTAGCTGTCGGCGCAATTTCTCAAGAGCCGCCTCGCACTGGCTGGGTGACTTGTACCCGGTGGCTCTGGTGGCCGACATCGGCGTACGGCCCGGCAGTACCAGGATTGATCCAGCCAGGAGGACCGCGAGCGAACTCTCCGGGAACATTACCTCTCACCAAGCGGCGGCCACCTCTACTTGCATTTCGGAGGGCACAGGCACACCCGCCACCCAGTTCGCCCAAGCGTGGAAGGTGGGAGAGGAGTCCGACGTACTTGCCACCGACGGATAACGATGCCGACGTGAAGCGCTCCTGTCAATTGCTGTGGGAAGCACCAGGCGACTGCGCTGGCTCGGCTGGGCGCTCGCGTCGAAACCCGGAACCGTCAGAGCAGTATGGCTCGAGCTCGGGAGACCGCTTGAGGCGTGGATCCCGCCTCCCCGCCTCATCTAGCTGTCGGCGCAGCTTCTCAAGAGCCGCCTCGCACTGGCTGGGCGACTTGTAATATGTGAGTACTGCTCCGGTTACATCCCGGGCCGGCTGTACCAGGATTAATCCAGCCAGGAGGACCGCGAGCGAGCTCGCCGGAAACATTACTTTCATCAAGAGGCGTCCACCTCTACTTGCATTCGGAGGGCACAGGCACAGGCACACCTGCTACCAGGTTGGCCCAAGTGTGGAGAGAGGAGTCCGTGTAAACGTACGAATACTCTCCATCGGTCCACCAGTCCGCGTAGTTTCCAAGGTCCCAGGTCGTGGTCGTGTAGTCGCCCCAGCGGCAATAAAGATTGCTGTCCACCGGATTGGACGCACATTTATTTCTCTGCGTAGAGCTCCTCTGGAAAATCGTGGGCGAGGAACTAAGGCTGAATCCCGAAGGAGTCAGAGTGCCCGTTACGTATGCGGCGGAGGGAAGGATCGTTGATGAGAAGTCCGCGTAGCCACCAAGCCATTGACCCCCTTCGCAGCAACCCCCTTTGGGGCACGCGCCTGCTATGCTCCCGTATGTGAATTCTTCCGCCTGGCTCGCCGGGGAGTAGAGCATCGAGAAGGCCTGGTTGGCGTCCGGCTGAACCGCGGCAAAAACGATTCCCCCGTACGTTGCCGGCTGCGAGGTGGGCAATCCGGTCGACAGCGCAGCGTATATGGTGTCAAAGCCGAAGTAATTGTTGAACGAGGTGTTCGCGACCATAGATGGCAAAAAGCTGAGGTAGATGTTGTTGATGCTGCCTATACAGCCCGTGCACGCCTTGTCGCCTTGCGAGTCGGCGGCCTGGTTCCCATAGGGCACGAAAATCGATGCCGTCTGGCTGAGGGGGTAGTTCGTGACGGAGCTGGGGTCGAACGAGCCGGAGCAATAGTCACCACAGGCGCAATATTGGGAACACCCGCTGAGCGTGATCGCCCCGACACTTAGCGACAGGTTGTTGGAGAGATCCACGACCGGTTGGGCCATGTACTGATTGGAGGTAATTGTATCCTCCGAGTTGTTAACGGCTCTGAACCCGAAAGGTAGGGCGATCTCGGCCGGGGGCGGGTCTCCGAGAGTGCCGTTGAGGACTGCGTCGTGATCAAAGATATACACAAGTGCACCTGGGGGTGCGCTTTGCGGGCATTGCACCACTAGGCTAATCCAGGTGTCGCCAATGCCTAGCTGCGGCTGGTCCGAAACCGTGCCGTCCGGGCAGCCCTGAAGTGAGAACATGTACCAGCCCCCGGTGGGATTGGCGGTCTTGGAGGCTGCCAGGTATATACCTTGTTGGGTGGGGGAGAATCATCGGCGATGGCGAAGTAGAATTGTTTGTTCTCATCAAGGTATTGGACACTCGGATCCGTAAGCAGATCGCCGCCCGCCACGGGTTTCCAGAAAACGACCTCGCTATGGCTCGGGTAGGAAGTCCCTGAAGTCGAATGGATCGTTATCTGGTCGTTGTCGGCGGCGAGCACGTAGCCGTTGCCTACGGCGACGGCGGCATCCTCTGGCGCGATTTGCTCGACGAGACCATTGACCACCACAGGGCCGCCGCCCGAGAAGCTGATATCAGGGATCGGCGGCCCACCCAATCTGGCGTCAGGCGAGCGCAGGGCTGGCGGCGCAATCCGGATCCCAGGGGGCAGAGTGCGAGGCCCGCGCGCCGTCGGCTTGGGGTGCGACGCAAGGTTCAACGTGTATCTCCCGCCTTTCTTGCCAGACTCTGGACGGCTAACTGAACTCCGGGAGCGTCCCCATGTCCACCGTCGCGGCCGAAGAAGCCACCTGGCCGTTGCTCCCCCCGAGAAACACAACTTGCGGGCTGTCAGCTGCGTTGCTGACGATCTTGAGAACCGCAGTTCTGGCTCCGGCCACCATAGGCTCGAATACTAACGCTATGGAGCAGTTGCTCCCGGCCCCTAAGATCCCGCCGGGACGTGGACAGCTGGTGGCTGAAGGGTCTACCGCGAAGTCGGCGCTTCCGGCTGCGATCCTCTGAATCGTAACGTCCTTGGCGCTCGTATTGCTCAGGGTCACGGTCTGCTCCGGGGAGCCTCCCGAGGTGAGGTCGCCGAAGTCCACGCTTGCTGTGCCGGCCGTGAGACCCCCGGCGGTACTGACCGCTTGTCCTTTCGCTGTGTCGAAGCCGACGGCAAAGAAGAGGCAGACGGGCAGCGGCTGCAGACAGTGAGCAAACGAGGACCGCCCTGCCACTTCGAAATTTGGAAAGCATCGAGAACCCCCTCTTGAACAGCGACGCGGCGGCAGCAATTCCGTTCAGGCAGGAGAAAAGCACACCGACGCAAAAGCCAAGCAAAATCCTTTTCATGACGACCCTCCCTTGGCAGGCTTTGCTATCTCCCTGTGTACGCCTGGCTCGGCAAGTTGTCAAACCGAAATTCGAGTTCGGGCAGGAGAGAGCATATTGTTTTCAGATCGGGCGGCGGATCTGGGTCGTTCTTCGGTAATGCATGTAGTGTGAACCGGTTGATCGAAGCGCTGTACGAATGCCTTTGACTGCGCGCCGAGATGGAAGTGAAATAGGACGGCAGCGACGGGGACAAATACTATGACGAGTGAATTGAATCTGGCGGACGATCCTTGGAAGGGCTGCAACCCGCTCGATCCCGGTTTTCGCGACAATCCGTATCCGGCCCTCAAGCAGCTTCGCGAGACCGAGCCCGGTTAACCAGACTCCGCTCGGATTCTGGCGGCTGCTCCGCTACGCCGACGTGCAGAAGCTGCTGACGGGCGTGCACTGCGGAGTGAGAACCACCGACGGCCGCCTGTTCGGCGTCGACGAGTAGCGATCGGCGCGCGGCTTTTCATGCTGCAGCAGGATCCGCCCAATCATACCCGATTGCGCAGGCTGGTCAGCCACGCCTTCACGCCGCGCGCGCTGAATGCGTGGCGTGAGGAGATTCAGCGCGTGGTCGATCAATGTCTGGATCGGGTCGCCGATCGCGGCCGAGATGGATGTGATCAAGGACCTCGCGTTGCCGGTTCCTTCGACGATCATCTGCGAGATGCTCGGCGTGCGGGTCGAAGACCGCGATCGCTTTACGCAGTGGACCGCGCAGGCCACCTTCGGGCTGGCGGCGGCGCTGCTGCCGCCTGAGATGCTCGCGATGGCGCGCGCGGCGGGCGAGACGCTCTACGGCTACTTCGAGCAGCTGATCGCAGAGCGGCGCGCCAATCCCCGCGACGATCTGCTCAGCACGCTGATCCGCGCCGAAGAGGAAGGCGACAAGCTCTCTTTCGACGAGTTGATGTCGCAATCGATCGGGCTTCTGATCGCCGGATTCGAAACCACGATCGGACTTATCGGCAACGGAGTTCGCGCGCTGATCCGCAATCCGGATCAGCTGGCGAAGCTCCGCGCCAATCCAGACCTCGCGCCCAAGGCGTTCCAGGAGTGCCTTCGATATGACGGCCCGATCGTGCTCACGCCGCGTGTCCTGCACGAGGACGCCGAATTCGGCGGCAAGGTGATTCCGAAAGATTCGATGGTCTGGGCGATGCTCGGCGTCGGCCAATCGTGACCCCGAGATGTTTCCCGATCCCGACCGCTTCGATATCGAGCGCGACGCCAGCGACCACGTCGCCTTCGGCGGCGGAGCGCATTTCTGCCTGGGCTACCGTCTGGCGGAACTCGAGGGCCAGGCCGCGATCGGCACGCTGGCGCGCCGCTTCACCGATCTGAGGCTGGAATCGGATCGCGTCGAGTGGGGTGCGTCGTTGTTCAGAGTGCCGGGGCGGCTGCCGATCTCGTTCCGCAAGGGTTGAGCAATTGGATACCGATCTTTCGCACGATCGCCTACGTGCCCACCATCGGCGTGCGCCGCTATGTCGAGGCGCCGCTGGTGGAAGCCACCACCGAATCGCTCAGAGGCTACGGATGCCTGGTCGAACGGCCGGCGGATTTTCCGATCGAGATCGTGCGATGGCCGGCGCAGGGCTGGCGTCCGGTCGATGAGAATTCGGGCGATCAGGGCGGCGTCACCGAAGGGCTGTTCGAGTTCTGGTGGAAGGGCCAGACGCTGTACGCGCGCAACCACGCCGTCGGCGACAGCTACCTGTTCGGCTGGAGCCACTGGCCCGAGGAGGCGGCTACGACCGGCCCGGCGGTGGCTCGCGAGCGCGCGCTGATCTGGCGCGCGAACTATCACCCCGACGGCGGCCAGCTTTTCTATCCGCAGGGCGACGGAGCCTTCGTCGTGCCGCTGGCGCTGCCGGGCGACGACGTGACGCCAGAAAAGTTCGTCGCGTTCTGGTGCGACGGCAGCCGCGGCCTCTACATCGATCCGAACATCTGGCACGGCGCGGTGGTGCCGATCGCCGATCGCGCGCGTCTGCTCGACCGCCAGGGCCGCGTCCATGCGCGCGTTTCGGTCGACTTTCCCAGGGAGTTCGGCTGCTATCTCGCGATCCCGATGCGGCATCCCTGACGGTGCTTCAGAATCACGGTGTACATCTCAGGGGTGAGAATGCCCAGCCCCAGACCGATCATAGCGACGACGATTTCCATTCCGCCGCGTGCGTTCATGCCGGCAGCAACTGCGAACGCCTCGCGCCGCCTGAGCCCGCTCAAAATTCCGCCCAGCGTGCAGCCCGCCAGTTTGCCGGCGAACGCCACGCCCAGCACCAGCGCCGGCACACCGACGCTCGTGATCGCCAGGAGGTGCCGCTCTGAGCCCCGAGTACGCGAAGAAGACCGGCGCCAGCACGCCCATCGTGACGGCCTGCAACTGCTCGCGATCGTGTCTTCCGCATTCGTGCCGAGCGGCCTGATCAGTGAGACCTCCGATGAACGCGCCGAACACCGCGTGGATCCCAATCGCCTGGGTAATCACCGCGCACACGAACGCCATCCCGACCATCACGGTCAGACCGGCGTGTTCCACGTAGGCGTGATCGTCAACCCATCGCAGGACCGGCGCTACGATCCGAAAGCCCACGAAGTAGCAGAGCAGCAGAAAGGCTGCGGCCGCGAAGACCGTGCTCGAGAGCGTGCGGAGGTCGAACGGTGCCGCGCGTGGCGAGTCCCGCCACGACCGACAGCAGGATCCATCCGACCAGATCGTCGAGGACGCCGGCGGCAAGAATGAGGACGCCAATCTCGCGCCGCATCAGATCGAGATCGATCAGGATTTTCGCGATCACCGGGACGGCGGAAATCGACATCGCCACTGCCATGAAGAGCGCGAAGATCAGCCGCTGATTGTCAGCGGGCAGATAAGCCGCCGGCAACCACCATCCGAGAAGGAAACCGCCCGCAAACGGTATCGCGATGCCCAGCACCGAGACCATCGCGGCCGGCCGGCGCATCCCGCGCAGCGTATCGAGGTCGGTCTCGAGTCCCGTGCAGAGCAGCAACATGATCACGCCGATCCAGGCCGACGACTGTCCAGCAGATTGATTGACGATCGGATCGGGTGGGAAATACCGGCGCTGCACGGCCGGCAGGAGCTTTCCAGGATCGAGGGACCCCAGACCAGCCCGGCCATCAGCTCGCCGATTACAGTCGCGTGCCCGGCCCGGCGCATCACGTCGGCCAGCATCCGCGCGGTCAGCACCAGCACGATGAACTGGGCCAGAAAATAAAGGACTTGCTTCTCGGTGAGACCACGGCGAGCGGCCACCTCGCAGTTATGGCGTACTGAGATTCAGAGTACCCGCATTGTCAGCCGGATTCGCGCAAAGGTTGCAGACCTCCTGCGCACGCGGGCCGCGCGCGGAGCGAGAGGCTTTTCGCGAGTCAGACTTTGGGAATCGTGAAATAGTTGCACAGCGAAAGGCCGGTCCGTCGCACGATAAGTCTTTGTCCGGCTGCGATATGCGCTCTGGTACAGGGCTTGCTCGCGGTTGGTTCGCGGGGTCGCCGGAGGTGTGCCTCAGATCTGATCGACGGGAAATGCAGAGGAGTTGACGCTATGGCTTTCAAATTGCCCGAATTACCCTATCCGAAGAGCGCCCTCGCGCCTTTTCTCTCCCAGGAGACGCTGGAGTTTCATCACGGCAAGCATCATGCCGGGTACGTGAGAAAGCTCAATGAATTGATCGCTGGGAGCCGCCTTGCGGAAATGCCGCTGGAGGAGATCGTCAGGACGGCCGGTGCGGGCGCCATTTTCAACAACGCTGCTCAGCACTGGAATCACAGTTTCTACTGGATGTGTCTTAAGCCCAAGGGCGGCAAGCCGGCCGGCTCGCTCGCCGACGAGCTTAAAGCTCGCCTTCGGCGGGTTCGACGAGTTCCGCAAAGAGTTCACCGAGGTCGCCAACTCGGTATTCGGGAGCGGATGGGCCTGGCTGGTGCTGAGGCGCGACGGCTCGCTCGCGGATCGAGCATACGCCCGACGCGGAGAACCCGCTGCCGCGCGGCGAGAAACCTCTTCTCACCTGCGACCTGTGGGAGCACGCTTACTACATTGACTATCGGAACGCGCGCGCCAGAACTATATCGAAGCGTTCTGGAATATAGTCAACTGGGAATTTGTCGCGTCGAATATGAAATAAGCAAAGCTCGCAGGCGGGTCGCGAGGCTATAGAGACGGTCCAGGTGGCTAGAAGCGCAGCATCTCGAACGCGGTCTTGCCCTCGGGCAGCGGCGGGCGGGTCGTGAGCTTTTCGATCGGCTCGCCGGCCCGATAACGGGCGAGCAGGTCTTCAGGATCGAACAGCACGCCGATCGGGTTGGCGGCGAAATCGCCGCTGCGCATCCAGCGATTGCATTCGTCGGCGGTCGGAAAGTTGTCGACTTGAAGCTCGATCTTGTTGCCGTCGGATCCTTGTAATACATCGAGGTGGTCGGGCCGTGATTGATGCACCAGTAGGGCTCGATGCCGCGAGCTTTGAGGCGCATGTACGTATAGAGCAGGTCGCCCAGATCGCGATGGGTGAACGCGACGTGATCGGTTCCGGCGGCAAGAACGGGCCGGTCCGGAAGGCCGGGGATCTTCACGATTGCAATCCGGTGATGCTCGTCGTCATAGGTGAGGAAGGCGAGCATCCCGTCCGCGTGCGCAACCTCGGCGCCGAGCACGGTTTTGTACCATTCGATCATTTCGTCGAAGCGCGCCGTGCGCCGAACGATATGCGCGAGCTTCGCCGGCGCGACCCGCCCCCGGCTCTCGGCAAGCTTGGCAGTTCGATTTTCGTTGGCAGTCATTTGTTGTTGATTGGCAACCATGGCGGGCACTCCGTTTGGCGAAATCGCTAGTGGCTCTGTCGATCTGGAGCCGTCACGTCTGGCGCAACGGATAGTCTACGACAATCGCCCGACCGTTGCTGATTGCTCTCACCGAGTGAAGCGTATTCGGAGGCACCGCCGCGACGCATCCGCGTCCGGCCACCTGCGTGTTCCCAGCGATTGTCACTTCGAGCTGCCCTTCGATCACGTTCCAGACTTCCTCATTCGGATGCGCGTGCTCGTGAATCGACGAACCCGCATCGAACACGTAGTGCCCGGAGGTCACGTGGTCCGAATCGAAATAGCGCCCCTTCCAACCAGGCAGCCGTCGTACGACCTTCAATTCGCGAGTGTCGATGAAAGGCACTTCGGCTGTCTCCTCGAAGCGCCGCGCGGCGCGGCGGGATTCACTCGGTCAAGCCGCCAGCGACTCAAGCGCGGCGCCGTCGAGTGGGCGGCCCGGCTCGATTCCCAGCAGACGCGTCACGGTCGGATGAATATCGATCATGCGCGCGCCCTTGATCTCGCGGCTGCGGGCAATTCCGCTGCCCCACGCATAGAGAACTCCCTGGATGCCCGGCGTGTCGGGAGGATAGCCGTGCGCCGAGACCAGTCCCACGCCCATGAAGGGGCTCGGATAGATATCGCGGCCGATCGTGGCCAGCGGTTTCAGGTACCAGGGCGCCATGACCGGATCGACCATGTAGTAGCCCTGATGCGCCGAGAGAATCAGATCGCCGACGCGGTCGCCCGTTCCGAGATGCGCGAATTGCGGCGGGTGGTCGCGCCGTATCACGCTGAACTCGCGATAGCCCGCGAGCGCCTCGACACGCGCGATCGATCTGCGAGCGGTCCTCGAAGTGGAGGAAGCTCGTGGTGCCGGTGGTCACGTCGCGCGCGCGAATACCGTGGCGGGTCAGAACGCGCCGCACATTGATCAGGTGCGTGACCGGAAGATGGCCGTGGTCGGACATCGCGAGCAATGTGACCTCGCCGCCGTAAGGCAGCCGCTGGATCGTATCGAGCAGGCGGCCAACTTCGGCGTCGGCGCCGACGATCGCGTCACGCGCCTGCTGCGAATCGATCCCGTGGGCATGAACGACTTCGTCCGGCTGGGCGAAGTATCCCAGGATGAGGCGCGGGCGCCGATCGTCGGGCATCCGCAGGTACTCGATAATATCGTCGGTCCGCTTGCGCTCGCTCGCATACTCCGAGAGCGTCCACGGCACTTTGCGTTCTTGCGACACGTAAGTGGCGAGGACGCCGCTGTTTCGAGTATCGCCCGTACCATCCCAGCGCCGCGGTTCTTTACGCCCTGGCGCTCGGCGACCTGACGGCGGAGCGCCAGTTCGACTCGGAGGTTTCCTTCGCCCGCGCGGAAACCCAAAGAATTCAGCAGCAGGTGATTTTGTTCACGCAGCGTGCAATTCCGCCGAGGCTTCCATTCAACGTGCTGTTGCAGCAATTCGGCATCGATCCGGTGACGTCCGCCCGAGTAATCGCCTCCGCTCAATCCGTTTTCAATTTGCGTCATCTGCGCGCGGGCAATCAGGTCGCCGTCGGCCGTTCGGTCTTGGGAGAGCTGCGCGCGGTGCGTTATCGCATCGACACCGATCGCGTCCTGATGATTTCGCCTCAAGCGGGCGATTTCCATTCGGCGATTGAAACGATACCGTCGGAAACGCAGGTTGCAGGCGTGGCAGGTGAAATTCACGGCTCGCTCTTTGACGCGGTGATCGACGCGGGAGAAAAGCCGGAGCTGGCGATGCGGCTCGCGGACATTTTCGGCTGGGACCTCGATTTCTACACCGATCCGCGGCCGGGAGACACGTTCCGGGTTGTGGTCGAGAAGAAAATCGTGGCTAACAACGAGCCGGCATCGTACGGGCGAATTCTGGCGGCGGAATACAACAATTCAGGGCGCGCCTATCGCGCCGTTCTTTTTCACGATCCTCTCGGGCATCCGGCGTATTACACGCCCGACGGCAAGTCGATGAAGAAAGCGTTTCTGCATTCGCCGCTCAAGTTTGCGGCGCCGATTACGTCGCACTTCAGCACGCATCGGTTTCATCCGATTCTGAAAGAGTACCGGCCGCATCTGGGAATCGACTACGGGGCGCCTACGGGCACTCCCGTGCAAACCATCGGCGACGGCCGCGTGATTTTCGCGGGGCTAAAGGGCGGCTCCGGCAATCTGATCGAGATTCAACACTCGAATGGCTACACCACTTACTACATGCACCTCTCGCGGATTCTGGTGCACAATGGCGAGCATGTTGAGCAAGGCGAGCGGATCGGGCTTGTCGGCATGACGGGACTTGCAACGGGGCCGCATCTCGATTTCCGGATTCAGCGGCGCGGCGAATTCCTGAATTTCGAGCGGCTGCCGCTGCCGCCCTCCGATCCCGTGGCGAAGCGCGATTGGGATGAATTCACTACCTCGCGCGATCGCGCGATGGCACAGATGCCTCAGCCGGCCACTCAGCAGGCGCTAGCGAAAGAGGTCAGCCCCAATCCGCCGATCCAACCGGCCCGCTAGACCCTCTAAAATATGTTGACCCAAAGCAATCGTCGTGACTCTCACAAAACCACCGGCCAATTTGCCGGCTACGGCTTGGCTTGCGTAGTGGCGCTTATGGCGTGTTCTGCGGTTTTCCCCGCCACTGCGCGAGCGCCGCTCGCGCAGGGTGCTAGCGCAGCTCAACCTCGCTTCGCCGTATCGTTCGGTCCGGACCTCAGCGCCACTCCTCTCGACGGCCGCGTCTACGTCGTCATCTCCACGACCAACGACCCCGAGCCTCGACCCAGATCCTCGAAGAAGAAGTAAGGTCCCAGCAGATTTTCGGCGCAGACGTGGACGCCCTCGCGCCCGGCCAGAGCGCCGTCATCGGCGACGACGCGCTCGGCTACCCGACCGCCAATTTTCGCGACCTGCCGCCGGCGATTACTGGGTGCAAGGCGTCCTCAACAAATACACCACGTTCCAACGGTCGGACGGCCACACCGTTAAGCTCCCCATGGACGAAGGCGAAGGCCAGCATTGGGACTACCAAGCCCGGCAATTTCTACAGCGTCCCGGAACGCGTCCACATCGATCCCAGCCTCGCCGGGCACAATCCAGATCCATCTCACGAAAATCGTGCCGCCCATCGAGCCGCCGAAAGATACCGAGTGGGTGAAGCACATACGGATGCAAAGCGAGGTGCTCACGAAATTCTGGGGCCATCCGATGTATCTGGGCGCCATCGTGGTCCTGCCGGAAGGCTGGACTTCGCATCCCAACGCGCATTACCCGCTACTCGTGAATCAGGGCCATTTCCACCGGGATTTTGGCGCATTCCGCACCACGCCGCCGGCCGCCGATATATCCGGCTTCGCGCTCGAGCGCGCGCAGAGCGCCTACAAGTTTTATCAGGACTGGACCACCGGCAAGCTGCCGCGCATGCTGCTCCTGATCATCCAGCACGCCAACCCTTACTACGACGATTCCTACGCCGTGGATTCGGCCAACGTCGGCCCGTACGGCGAGGCCATCAATCGCGAACTGATTCCGCTCATCGAAAAGCAATTTCGCGGCATCGGCCAGGGCTGGGCGCGCGCAATCTACGGAGGTTCCACCGGCGGCTGGGAGACTCTGGCGACGCAGATCTTTTATCCCGATGATTACAACGGTGCGTGGGGAGCTTGCCCCGACCCCGTGGATTTTCACGCCTACCAAGTCCGTGAATATTTACGACGACAAAAACGCGTATTGGACCATTGGTCCTTGCGGACGCATCGCCCAGGCGGAGATGCGCACTCCGACCGGCATCATCCTAGCCACAACCGAGGGCACCAATCGCTGGGAGCTGGTGCTCGGCACGCACGGCCGCTCCGGAGAGCAGTGGGACATCTGGCAGGCCGTGTTCAGTCCGGTCGGCGCGGACGGCTATCCCGCCGAAATTTGGAATCCGCTCACCGGCGTAATCAATAAGGACGTGGCCGCATACTGGCGAGAGCATTACGATTTGACCTCGATCATGCAGCGCGACTGGATGACGCTTGGCCCGAAGCTTGTGGGCAAACTGCACGTGATGGTCGGAACCGCGGATACGTTTTATCTGGATCACGCTGTACACCTCATGCAAGCCGCGCTGGAGGCGTCCGCCAATCCGCATTACGCAGCCGACTTTCGATTACGGCGTCGATCAGCCGCACTGCTATACGGGTCCGCCGGGATCAACCACGCGCGAAGGGGGACTCACCTTCACGCAGCGCGTGCTGAAAGGCGCGGAAGAACAGATGCTGAAAACCGCCCCGGCAGGCGCCGATGTAACCAGTTGGCGGTATTGAGGTGCCGGGATTTAGACTTTGCCTTGAGCGTCTCTTGGAAGTGTAACATCGACAACCAAGACCTCGCGCTCACACTTCGCACAAAGCCGCTAAAGTTTTTTCTCTTCGATGTGGTCGAAATGGGTATCGGGTAGAGGTCTGCTCAGATACAGATTGAAATCGTCGACCGACTTCAAGGCGAACGTGGGAACTCCCGAAAATTGTGGCGCGCGAATGCGCAGCAGGTCCGCAGACTGCACGTTTTCGAGCGCGAATGCGGGGCGCGCGTCCGGCGCCATCGGTTCGATTTCGATGTGGCTCATCTCCAGGCCCTTCACGTGGCGGATGAAAAACCCGTGCGCGGGCATCGTGCCGAACATGTCCGGCTCGGGATAGGCGTTTTCTCGCTCCGCGACTGCGATTCCGGCGTCAGCTTGCGTGCCGCCCCCGCGATGCTGGATGTAGATGTTGCTCAGGCGCACGTCTTCGATCGGGTGGTCCGGGATGCCGCTGATGATCGATCCAAAACGCGAAGCGGAATTCGAGCAAACGATATTGCTGATCGAGACTCGCCGCAATTGTCCAACGGCGCGTCCTTGGGCCCGCGCATGCGGCTGCCGAGGCGAAGAAATATCGGCGCGCTGGTGATTTCACGCATCGTGATGTTGGTAATCGCAATGTCTTCGAGAAGCGCGCCGTCGACGGCCTCGAGCGCCAGGCCCTGGCACGCCTCGAAAACGCAGTTTGAAACTGTAATGTTCTTGAATCCTCCGTTCGATTCGGTGCCGAACTTGATGCGGCCGGTGCGAGGGACCTTGAAGCCGGGATCGAAACGCTTCCAGGTTCCGTCGAGGAGCGCCCCTTCCTGATAATCGCCCGTGACGTAGCAGTTCGTGATGGTGACGTTTTCGGTGGCACGCGCGTAGCCGAGCGCGAACGAACTCTTGGGACAAATGGCGTCGTCCCACGGAGAATTCACGCTGCAGTTCGAAATGCGGACGTTCCGGCAGCAGTCGACGTCCATGCCGTCGCGGTTCGTGTCGATGAGCAAGTTGTCGATCGTGAGGTTGTCGACGCCGGTGGCGAGGATCGCCGAAATGCCCGCCGTGGAGAATCGAGAAATCGCGCAGCGTGACGTTGCGGCAATTCTTCAGGCTGATCGCTTTGTTGCCGACGCCCGGGTCTTCCGCCTTGGGCCCCGCACCCCAGCCCCGGCTGAGTCCTTTGCCCCAGATCAATCCCGGTCCGAGAATCGAAATATTGTCGAGGCCTTCGCCCCAGAGCAGGCTGTTGTGAAAGTGGCTGTGCCCGAAATCCTGATAGTGGTCCCAGGCATTCGGCTCGGCGGCATCGTAGGCTGGCCCGCTTGAGCCCGGCGCGGGAGAATCCGCGGCAACGATTGTGGCGCCGCGATCGAGGTAGAGCGCGATCTTGCTCTTCAGATGAATCGAATGGCAGAGATAGCTGCCGGCGGGAAAATAGACTGTGCCGCCGCTCGCGGCAGCAGCCTCGATGGCCTTGTTGACCGCGTTTGTGTCGAGCCGCTGCCCGTCGCCCGCTGCGCCAAACGAACGCACATTGAAATCCCCGGAGTGCGGCGTGCTCGCGGTTTCTTGCCGCGCGCCTGCGCGCCTGGAATGCCAATGCCCGTGGCTGCCAAGCCTGCTCCGGCAAGGTGAAGAAATCCGCGCCGGGAATTCCAGTCGACTGGCATTCGTCTACGCCTCCGTGATGCAAGCGCAGACTTTATCACTCAGCGGAGCCAGGAAAAACAAAAACGGCGCCCCGATTTATCGGGACGCCGCTTTTCTTGCGAAGCTTATTGAAAGGATGAGCGAATTACGCGCGCACTTCCCAGGTGTCGCCGGCCTGGAGCAGCTTGTCGAGGTCGCCTTTGCCGCGCTTCGCCTGCACCTGGGCAATCTGATCGTTGATCAGAGTCTCGTAAGCCGGCACATGGTCCCACGCGCGGAGAACGCCGATCGGAGTGGGGAAGCCAGGGCGCGTCTTCCATGTGCGCGAGCAGGAACGCATACGCGGCGCGCGGATGCTTTTCGTCGTGTACGAGAAGATCCTTCTCGGTGACGCCGTTGCCGAGCTGGACGACTTCGAGGTCGAAGCCGTTCAGGCGAATGCCCTTGTCGCGATTCTTGCCGAAGATCAACGGCTTGCCGTGCTCGAGCTGAACGATGTTCTCGCTGCGCGCGTCTTTTTCCGTGACGTCCGTCCACGCGCCGTCGTTGAAGATATTGCAATTCTGCAGAATTTCCACGTACGCCGAGCCCTTGTGGGCCGCGGCTTTTTTCAACGTGTCCTTCAAGTGCTGCTGGAAGACGTCGACCGAGCGCGCGACGAACGTGGCTTCGGAGCCGATCGCGAGCGAAATCGGATTGAACGGGCGGTCGGTGGTGCCGTAGGGCGTGGATTTCGTTTTCTTGCCGACTTCGGACGTCGGCGAATACTGGCCCTTTCGTCAGACCGTAAATCTTATTGTTGAACAGCAGAACTTTGAGGCCCACGTTGCGGCGCAGCATGTGAATCGTGTGGTTGCCGCCGATGGAAAGCGAGTCGCCGTCGCCGGTGGCCACCCAAACATCCAGGTCGGGCCTGGTGATCTTCACGCCCGTAGCGATGGCGGGCGCGCGGCCATGAATCGTGTGGAATCCGAAAGTGTTCATGTAATACGGAAAGCGGCTGGAGCAGCCAATGCCCGAAATGAACACGAACTTCTCGCGCGGGATGCCGAGGTCCGCGAAAACAGCCTGCACCGCGGACAGAATCGCGTAGTCGCCGCAGCCCGGACACCAGCGAACTTCCTGGTCGGTCTGGAAATCTTTTCTGGTGTAAACCGGCAACGTGGCCGAGGTCATTTTCAGTTCTCCCAATGAAACGCCAATAAAACGTTAGTCCAGCATCTCTTCGATCTTCTGCTCGATTTCGGTTTCCTTAAACGGCTTGCCTTGAATCTTGTTGTAGCCCTGCGCGTCCACCAGAAACTTCGCTCGCAGCACCATTAGGAGCTGCCCCATGTTCATCTCCGGCACCAGGACCTGCTTGAACCGCTTCAAGATGTCGCCAAGATTCCGCGGAAACGGATTCAAGTAGCGCAGGTGCACGTGGCCGATGCGCTTTCCGCTGGCGCGCTGCGCGTTCACAGCGGCAGTGATGGGGCCGCGCGTGGATCCCCACGCGACAATCAGCAAATCGCCCGACTGATCGCCTTCGACCACGGCTTCCGGAATGTCGTTCGCGATCAGCTCAACCTTTTCCGCGCGCAGCCGAACCATGTGCTCGTGGTTGAGCGGCTCGTAGTTGATGTTGCCGGTCACGTCCTGCTTCTCGATGCCGCCGATGCGGTGCTCGAGGCCCGGCGTGCCGGGAATAGCCCACGGCCGCGCGAGCGTCTCGGGATTACGGCGATAGGGGTGGAAATCCACCGGATTCGTCTCGAACTTCACCTTGAACTCCGGCAGCTCGGCAGACTTCGGAATTTTCCACGGCTCGGCGCCGTTCGCCAGATAGCCGTCGGAAAGAATGATTACAGGCAGCATGTGCTGGACGGCAATCCGGCTGGCTTCGAGCGCGATCCAGAAACAGTCGCCGGGCGTCGAAGGCGCGAGCACCGGAATGGGAGCTTCGGAGTTGCGGCCGAAGAGAGCTTGCAGCAGGTCGGCCTGCTCGGTTTTCGTCGGAAGGCCGGTGGAAGGTCCGCCGCGCTGAATATCGCAAACAACGAGCGGCAGTTCGACCGCGACCGCGAGGCCGAGCGCTTCCGTCTTCAGCGCCATTCCCGGGCCGGACGTCGTGGTGATTCCGAGAGCTCCCGCGTAGGCCGCGCCGATCGCGGACGTGATCGCGGCGATTTCGTCTTCGGCCTGGAACGTGATCACGCCGAAGTCTTTGTACATCGAAAGCTCGTGAAGAATGTCCGACGCCGGAGTGATCGGATAGGAGCCGAGGAACAGCGGAATGCCCGCCTTCTGCGAAGCGGCGACGAAGCCAAGCGCGAGCGCCGTATTTCCGCTGATATTGCGATAGAGGCCGGGCTCAAGTTTCGCCGGCGGAATTTCGTAGCTGATCTGAAACGCTTCGGTGGCTTCGCAATAGCTGTAACCGCCCTGTAGCGCCAGCTTGTTCGCCTGGACCAGTTGCGGCTTGCTCTTGAACTTGTCTTCGAGCCAGCGAACGGTGGAATCCATCGGCCGGTTGTACAACCAGTAGCACATGCCGAGCGCGAAGAAGTTCTTGCAGCGGTCCACCGTCTTTGCGTCGAGCCCGAGTTCTTTCAGGGCCGCGCGCGTAAGCCGCGTCAACTCGACGGCAAACAGGCGATACCCATCGAGCGAATGATCTTCCAGAGGATTCTGCGTGATCTGCGCTTTGCGGAGATCGGTTTCCTTGAAATCGTCCAGGTTGACGATCAGGATCCCGTTCTTGCGGAGGTCCGGCAGATTCATCTTCAGCGCGGCGGGATTCATCGCAATCAGCGCATCCACCGCGTCGCCCGGCGTATAAACGGCGCTCGACGAAAAATGCACCTGGAATCCGCTGACGCCGGGAAGCGTGCCCGCGGGAGCGCGGATTTCGGCGGGATAATCCGGAAACGTCGCTAAGTCGTTGCCGTACAAGGCCACGGTGTTCGTGAACTGGCTTCCGGTGATTTGCATGCCGTCGCCGGAGTCGCCGCAGAAGCGGATGACCGCCTTATCTATGACTTCACGTTTGCGCGGAGTTTCTACGATCGTTGTCGACATTGTTTCAAAGCCCCACTTCCACAAAGGAGGCGAAGAAGTGCGGGGACGCTGGACCCTTTCCCTCGGATTTGGATCGGCGGGTAGTCCCGGCCTGTAAAAGCGTAGCACAGCGGCCGGTGCAGGAGTATCGAATTCGAGACGCGCTCATGTCGTTTCGTACGAGATTTCCCCGCCATATAGGACGCTACATGAGTTAGATGCAGTCTTTCGGTGACGCGTAAGACAGCAAGGCGTGACGGCTGTCACCAGGAGATGTTTTGGACGCTTTTCCTGGGATCGCCATTCTCCTGAATGTCGTGTCAGCCCGGGACTCGGGTTCAGGCTTGTCGCGCGCCTTCTTCTTCATCTGTTTTTATCTGTCCCGAGGCTTCGGGATCTGTGGTTCCAAGGTTTCACAGCCCTGTCGCTCAACCCCGGTTCTCACACAGGCTCCTCTGAGGGAAATGCCTACAGCTCGAGTTCAAAATACCGCGAGCCGACGATCGGATTATGCCGGTACGGTGCGATTTCGCGGAATCCAAGACCGCGATAGAGCGCTTGAGCCTCCGTCATCTGAGGCAGCGTGTCGAGCCGCATCCGCCGATAGCCGATTTCGCGGGCTGCCGCGATGACGGCGCTCGCGAGCGCGCGGCCCGCACCGTGCCCGCGAAATTCTGGCCGGACGTAGAGCCGCTTCATCTCGCAAGTTTCGGCGTCGATCTTGCGAAGCGCGATGCAGCCAGCAAGGGACGATATAGGGGAGGCAGAGGCGAGGCTGCGTCGCTCGCCCGCGGGAGCCTCGTCGAGCACGGCAAGAAACAGCCGCCCGTCCGGCGGCGCGTAATCGCCGGGCAGCGACGCAAGCTCCTGCTCGAAATTTTGGAATGAGAGATCGACGCCAAGCGACGCCACATACTCGCGAAACAGAATGGAAGCCTGCGTGACGGCTTCATCTGTCTCGGCGGAAATGATGCGCAGCATCGGCGTTACAAGTCGCAAGCTGCCGCAAATTCTCCGCGAACGCCACGCCGCCGCAAAGGCCCAATTTGGACGCTGAACGACGCCGCGCGCTGTTTGCATGTCATCCCGAGCGAGGCGTTTTTTCAACCGACGAGGGATCTGCTTTTTCTTTCGTAGCGCCGGGCAGCCTATAGGGTCAGCCCGCGCGAAAGGAGCGCCGCTTTACGCCGTTGCTGCGGCTCCTTGAACAGCTTTTGCGGCCGCACGAATGACATCGATCACCCGTTCCGGTTGGGAGAGCATCGGCACGTGGCTGCTATCGAGCTCATAGGTCGTTGCGCCCATGCGCTTGGCGAAAAAACGCTCCAGATCGGGGTGCACGGTGTGGTCTTTTTTGCCGACGATGTACCAGCTCGGCTTCGACTTCCAAGCGGTTCCCCCGGCTTTCGCATCGAACAGGTCAGGTTTGGGGACGCCCTGGGTCGCCCAAACGAGCTTCTGCTCCTGCTCCGAAAGGTCTCCGCAGAAATACTTCGTGCCCTCCGGACGCAGCCAGATGCGTCCATCCACGACTTCGATGTGGGAGAAGACGTCGGTCGTCGGGAACTTGGCCTGTTGCGTCTGAGAAGTTTCATCGGCGTCCGGAGCGAGCGCGCAGATATAAACCAGCCCGGCAACGCGATCGTCGCTTCCGGCCCCGGTGATGACGCTTCCGCCGTAGGAGTGGCCGACCAGGATAACGGGGCTGCTGACCCGGCCTATCGTTGCTTTCACCAAGGCAACGTCCTCTGCTGTTGTGTTGAGGCCGTACTGCGCCGCAATACACTCATATCCCTCCGCTTGAAGGGGAACGATCAGCTTGGTGAAGCACGAGCCATCGGCCCAGAGTCCGTGGCAGAACACGATGCTTGGTTTTGTTTGCGTCATTTTGCTCTCCTTGGTTGCCTCCGTCACGCGTTTGATGTCAGATTTCGGTCATGGTTGCATCCGTTCAGGCCGTCGTGTAGGTCGAAAGACCGCAGCGACGCCCCTGCGGACGTTCCGCCAAGGGTTTCTCCCCGTAGGGGCACGGCATGCCGTGCCCGCCGCTGCTCAATCGTGTTTCGCGATAGAGTCAACAGCAACTAGAAAAGGCTGTAAAGCCTCACGATAGTGGGCAGGCGCCATCATCGATGCCTCTTCATGGCAGCGATCACTGACTCGCAGAATGAATTTCGGTGCTTTCGCGGCTTCGTAAACCTGCTCCTCGAGTTCAGGCGGGATGACGGGATCCTGCGTGCAGTGAACCACTAAGATTGGCGCATTGATGCGAGCGACGTACTTACTTGTTTGGAATTGGGTTACGACCGTCAGCTCAATTCCCGGTAGGAACCAAAAGACCCTGCGCGCCATAGCCCGCAAAGAAGGGAACGGGGCTTCCAGGATGACGCCACCCACCTCGACGTTCGCAGCTAGGTGCGCTGCAACGGCGCTCCCGAGCGACTGCCCGAATGAAATGATCGTCCCGGGAGCGACGCGCTTCGCTTGAACGAGATATTCGTAGGCGGCGTTGGAGTCGCGATACAGGCCGGCTTCACTTGGACGCCCCTCGCTTCGACCGTAGCCGCGATATTCGACTGCCAAAACGTTTGCGGGCGTGTCGTGAAGGAATCTGTACACGTCTGCGCGATTGGCGATATTTCCGGCGTTCCCGTGAAAGGCCAGAAACGTAAACTTCGGGTTTACTGCGGGAATCCACCAAGCGTGAAGTTTGACGCCGTCCGACGTCCGTAGCCAAACGTCCTCGATGGGCAAACCTTGGGGATGCCAGTCGCCGTCAAGTCGATTCGGTTCGTTCGGGAAGAAGATCAGGTGCGATTCAAAGATTCGCGCGAGCGCCAGCACTGCCAAGTAGGCAAAAACCAAAACGCGCGCAAGCCTTAAGAGTTGCTCGAAAAAGCTAGCTTTGTTCATCCCGGCTCGAGGCTAACTGCGCGAGCCTTGCTCCGCAAGGACAGACTGTCCCGGCGTTACAGTCGCGACCCAGCACAAATTCTCCGCGAACGAAGCGCCGCTGCAAACACCCAATTCGGACGTGGAAAATTTGGACGCGCCCTACCTGAGCCTAAAACGACTGTACGTTTCCGCAACGGCTCCCTCTCAGAAACGGACAACGGAAGGAGCGGGGCAACATAGAGGGTTGAATTTAACCGTATACGGCACAAGAGCTTGGCCAAGGGTCGATTCGGAATTGGGCGTCGTCCCAGAATTGCTCTGATTGACGTGGGATGTGACTGATGCAAAGAGCTGGACAACAGGTGCGGTCGGCAGCACGGAGAATCTGGCGCAATCCACGGTTCGCAATCACTTTCCTGGCGGTGCTCTCGCTTGGAGTCGGAACGGTCTCGGCCCTTTTCTCGGTCGCGGAGAAAGTGCTGCTGGAACCTCTGCCGTATCCTGAGCCTGATCGTCTCGTTCAGCTCACCACGTCGACTCCTATCGGCGATCAACGTCTCATCTCGATTCCCAAGTATCTTTATTGGCGCAATCTCGCGACCTCGTTTGAATCCGTGGCTGCATCTGACCTCAGTGTCCCAGAAGTGAATTTCGAGGAGGGCACACGCCGCAGCACGCTGAATGCCGCTCGGGTATCCGCAGACTATTTCCATGTGCTCGGCGCGCAGATAGCGCTAGGGCGGACTTTCTCCACTCTTGAGGACAGAACCGGCGGCGCGAACGTGGTCGTGATTAGCAACGACCTTTGGCAGCGTTATTTTGGAGCGAATCCCAAGGCGGTTGGTGGGCCGATACTTCTCAACGGTATTCGCTATTCGATAGTTGGCATCTTGGCGCGGAGTGCACATCTGGAATCACCCGCCGAGGTCTGGTTTCCGTTGCGTGCTGATCCGAGCTCAGAGGATCTTATTCCGAGGGTTCGCGTGATTGCGCGATTACGAAAAGGCGTTTCAATTGCGCAGGCAGAGAATGAGCTCAACAAACTGTTTCAAAGAACCGAATGGGATACTGCGAAGCAGAATTTTGGTGACACGTTCACGTTGGGGTCTTCGAAGATCATCAGTCTACGAGACGCGACCGTTGGAGACGTACGGTCACCGCTTTATTTGCTCTTGGGCGCGGGTCTCTTCCTGCTTGCGATTTGTTGCCTGAACGCCGCGACACTGTTCTTGGCACGCTCATCCAGACGATCGCGCGAGACGGCGATCCGCCTCGCGCTCGGAGCAGGGAGCAAGGATGTTGTGATCGAACTCGTGACTGAGACCTTGCTGCTTTCATTGGGTGTCGGCATCGGCGCACTCGTCGTCGGGTATGCGGGCGTTCACGCAGTGCTCGCGGCCAGTCCGAGTAAATTGCCGCGCATCGGCGCGAACGGCTCGGCCATCACCTTGGATTGGAAGGTATTTCTTTTTGCGTTTACGGTTTCGATTCTTTGCGGGGCTATGTGCGTGGTGTTCCCGGCGGCGAAAGCAGCAGGAGCCAACATCAACGTCCTCGTGAGTGACAGTGCCGCGCGCTCGGGCATGACCTTCGCCCGCAATCGGTGGCGTCCAGCGCTTGTGATTCTGGAGATGTGCCTCTCGCTGGTACTGCTCGTCGGCGCGGCGCTACTCATGCGGACCTTCGTCGCTAGACGGGCAATCAATCGCGGTTTCGAAGAACAAAATGTTTTGACGCTCGACATGTCGCTGAATGATCCGCGTTTCGATGAAACGAAGCAGGTAAGTCAAATGGTTCGCTATGCCGAAAGCCAAATCAGGGCGATCCCCGGAGTAGAAGCCGTTGCGACAACGAATGCTTTGCCGCTGCTTTCCAGCCTTCCGATGCCTTTCTCGGTGATTCTACAGGAACAGTACTATGGTCGCTTCAACGGAACGGCTACTTGGCGAAGCATCTCTCCTAACTACTTCAAGGTCTTCCGCATCATGCTGGTACGCGGCCGATTCTTTACGGACCATGACGACGAGAACGCGCCTGGAGTCGTCATAATCAACCGCGCGATGATGAGTATGTACTGGCAGCAAGTGAATGCGAACCCGATCGGCCATTTCATTCAGCTCGGGAGGGGGTGGGATTCTCCACGACAGATCGTTGGAGTCGTCGCAGACGTTCACGACGCAAGTCTCGACCGAGATCCGTCGATGTACGTTCCTCTGGCGCAGGTTCCCGACCAGATGAACGCCCGCGATAATCGGCTTTCCCCGTTGATTTGGACTATTCGAACGGACAAAGCTCGGGCGCCGGCGGAAACAAGATTCCAGGAAGAGCTAATCGGCATCAGCGGTGGCCAACCTGTGGCGCCGCCCATCACCATGCATGATGCGCTTGCTGCTTCTTCGGCTCGCTACGAATTCTATTTGATGGTGCTGACGCTGTTCGCAGTCATGGCACTGTGCTTAACCGCTTCAGGGCTATATGGTTTTATGTCCTATTTGGTGCAACAGCGCGAGAGAGAACTGGCGATCCGCGCCGCGCTAGGAGCGACGCCTCTCGACGTGCAGGCAATCGTTGTCAGGCAAGCACTGCGGTTGACCATCTTCGGTCTGCTGGCTGGAATACCGTGCGCCTTGGCGGTGGCCCGCATAACGGTCAGCGCCATCTTTGGCATTCAGCCATGGGATCCGCTTACTCTTGGGCTCGTGACAGCATCGCTCTGCGTTGTTTCTTTGATGGCCGCCTATGTGCCTTCCTTGAGGGCTAGCCGAATCGATCCAGCCGTGGCGCTTCTGTCCGACGTTTGAGCTATACCGAATCTCCTTTTAATCAGATTCGCTTTCATCAAACTCCCAGTTGGTCGGCTACACGGAAGTTATCCCGAAACGGGGTTCTGGGAAGTTGAGAATGCGCAGGCCAAGTTCACTTGGACGTATAACGCCATATTCGGACGCGCGACTTATCAGGAGTGAGTACGGCGAAACTTCCTGGAACCGAACTTATCAGGACCAATGTAATCACCGCGTGCACGTCAAATCGCGGTGCGACCACCGTCGACGGCGAGTTTCGCGCCGTAAATGAAACTAGAACGATCCGTCGCCAGGAAGACAATGGCCTCGGCAATTTCGTCCGCGGTAGCCGGACGGCCCGCCGGCGCCTGGGCGGCTAGCTGCTCCAGGCCCTCTCCCATCGCGTCCGTGCCTTCTGTGCGCGTAGGTCCCGGGCTCACTGCATTGACGCGGACACCACTTGGACCATACTCAGCCGCCCACGATTTCGTCAGCAGATTAATGGCGGCCTTGCTCGAGCCATAGAGACTCATGCCGGACACTCCGTAATCGGCGACCATCGTGGATACATTCACGATTGCCCCTTTGCCTCTCTTCGCCATCAGGGGAGCTAGTTCCGCGACAAGGAAGTACGGCGCCTTAACGTTGAGCGAATACACCCTGTCAAACTCTTCCTCCGTCGTTTTATTCGTCGGCCCGAACGGGAAGATTCCCGCATTGTTGATCAGAATATCGACGTGGCCGTTTCCCAGCTCGACCGCTCTTTTCGCCACTTCGCGAGCGCCCGACGAACCTTGAAGGTCGGACGGTATAAAGTCCGCTTTGCCTCCTGCTGCGCGAATTTCGGCAACCGTCTTGTTGCCGCGCTCCAAACTGCGGCCCACCACCAGCACATGGATGCCAAGCTGCGCCAGTTTATTGGCAGCCGCGCGGCCAATACCGCTCGTTCCTCCTGTAATGAGTGCCGTTGGCTCATTCGTTGTCATTAACGACTCACCTTTCCGGTTCCGTGTCGACATTTATTGCTTGCAGGACAGGATACCCAACGCCGCGGATGGTCACGACGTCCCACTGCAGAGCTGGATTTATTCGTTCACGCTGGACCAGCCATTCGCATCGACTGGTTTTGAGCCGAAGGTTCGGACGAGAACAGCACGCCAATCCCTTCCGCGAGCGTCGGGTGAGTCAGGACGGCGTCGCGCAGCGCCGTATAGGGCAGCCCGGCAATGATCGCAATTTGAGCCGCGGACATCGTCTCGCCTCCGTCGACAGCGAAGGCCGTGAAGCCCAGGATGCGATCGCTATCCGTCGCGACGATCGCCTTCAAAAATCCTCGCGTTTCGGTGAGCGCATGAGCGCGCAGCACCGACTTCATCGGGATTTTGAACAAGCGATAGGCAACACCTTGCGCTTTGGCTTCCTTCTCGCTCAGTCCGACGCGCGCGAATTCTGGATCGGTGAACAGACAGAAAGGAACTTGCCTGCCTGTCGTCACGCGCTTGCCGCCAGTCAGGTTGTCACGAACGACGCGGAAATCGTCGATGCTGATGTGCGTGAACTGCGGGCTGCCTGCTACCTCACCGATGGCCCACACGCCGGGCGCCGTGGTTTGCAGCCGCTCGTTGACCTTGATGTACCCACGATCCGTTACCTCGACGCCGGCCAACTCCAGCCCGATGCCCTGCGTGTTCGGAGTTCGGCCCGTGGCAACCAGCAGATGACTTCCTTCCAGGGTTTTCTCCGCGCCATTTTGCTCGAGAATTACTTCGACGGATTGCCCCGATTTTCCCGAGACCCTCTTCACCGTGGCATTCAACAGGACTTCGATCCCCTCATCGTGGAACAGACTGGTAACGGCTTCGGCGACGTCGTCATCTTCCCGCGGCAGCAACCGGTCGTTTCTATCGACCACAGTTACCTTGCTTCCGAATCGGCGCATCGCCTGGGCGAGCTCTAACCCAACGTAGCCGCCGCCAATCACCAGGAGATTCTCGGGCACTTCATCGAGTTCGAGTGCTTCCACATGCGTCATCGGCTGCGCGTCGGCAATTCCCGGGACCGGCTCGACGGCGGCGTGCGTGCCGGTGCTGATGATGACGTTGGCTCCGCGAAGTTGCCGCCGCGCCCCATCCGGAAGCGTCACTTCCAAAGTCCGAGGACCAATGAAGCGTCCGGCACCGAGGATCAGCTCCGCGCCGCTGCTCTTGAAATTCTCCAAGTACATGTCGTTCAAGCCCGACACCATTCTGCGTTTGCGCGCCTGCACCGCCGGCATGTCAATCGCCGAACCCGGCTTGGCGATTCCGCCGCGTTCAGCTCCGCGAAAGTACGTCGCGATCTTCGCGCTGTCGATAATGTTCTTGCTCGGCAAGCACGCGATGTTCGGGCACGATCCGCCGATGTATTTCCGCTCGATCACCGCGACACGCTGCCCTTGGCTGGCAAACGTCCACGCAGCGAGTGTCGATCCCGTCCCGTCCCCGAGGATGACCAGATCGTACTCTTCCGGCTGCGTCTTCTTAAGTACCTGAGCGGATGGGGCGCTTTCGGCGGACTTCATGCGGTTTTTCCTTTCCGCTCGACAGGTCCAACAGGTTCACTCTTGGCTTGCATTGATTTCACGAGAGCAGCAGACGATGCTCCTTCCAGCGACAGTCCGTAGCCAACCTCTCGCACGATGCGTTCCTTCAAGGGCTGGATGAAATGCACGCGCGTGTTGCGGCGTGTCACTTCCGGAGCCTTCAGGTACAGCTCGGCCAATTCCCGCGCCCGGCTGAGCGCCTTGCCGTTCGCCACAACTTCGGCAACCACGCCCCATTCGTGTGCGGTGCGCGCCGCCAGCGGCTGTGGGTTCAGCAGGAACGCCTCCGCTCGTCCCGCTCCAGCGCGATAGCTCCAGGTGGTAAAGATTCCGTCACCGGGTGTAACGCCCGCGGAGAAGTGGGCCACATCCTCGAAGGTCGCACCCTCCGCCGCCACAATTACACTTGCAAGTAGCGCGTAGTCTGAGTGCACGTGGGCACGTCCCTCGATAGCCGCGATCATCGGCACGCGTATGTTGGCTATGTTTTCCAAAACCTGAACGCCTTCATCATGAACTTGGCTCCACACGCCGGGATCGGCGACATCGCCGAAAGACGACCAATCTACATCAGTAATAAACTCCCCGCCTGCGCCCGTCAGAATTACAATCTTGTTGGCTCGATCCTGCGCAATCCGGTAGAAGGCATCGACAAATTCGGTGTGAGCTTGTGCGCTCATAATGAAAGGTCCGCCGTTGCTGTGGAATTCAGCAACCAGCACACCCTGGGCATCTCGGGTCAGCTTCAGGCTGCGATAGGCGGTGAAATAATCAGGTTGCATCGAGTTTGCGGCAGTCGCGGTCATGGCAGTATCTATCCTTTCTTCTGGTCGTGCTCTGAAATATCAGAGCGTCCGGCTCGTTCGTGGAGGTGACGGCGCCGTCGCCCCGGGGTTGTGGGCAACGCCCATGTCTCCCGGTATCCGTAACAGAATATGCGGCACTTTGTTGTTGGCGTGGTGTGTCTTGGCGCAGTAGTGGCCGAAGCTCCGCGCGCCTGCAGAAAAATCCCCGCATGGTGTGAGGTGGACATTCAACCTCTTCTCACCAAAGGCGTGAGCCTCAATTCTAAAACCCTTTCAATTCCAGACTCAAGTCCCGATAAACGCAGTTATCGACATTAACGGCCGACGTCCCGCTCCTCCTTGCCTCTGGCTTTTGAGCCCTGCTGGAAAAGGACAGCCTGTCCCAGAGTACTATTGACTTTCGCTTTTGATTCGCCTACATTTTGGGACGCTGGACCAGACGAGATTGCTGCGGATGCCCGCAAAGCGCAAAAAAGATTGCAAAGTTACTTCGCAACGGGGGAATAGATGGCTCTGACAAAACGGCAAAAAGAAGTTCTGAACTACCTCGTGAGCTTTATCAATAAGAACGGCTACTCGCCGAGTTTTGAGGAAATTGCGCGCTCGATGAAACTCACGTCGCTCGCCACGGTGCACAAGCATCTCTCGACGCTCGAGAAAAAGGGATTTATCCGGCGCGGGTACAACCAGAGCCGGTCGATTGAGGTGACCCAGCTCCCCAGGCCCGTTCGCGAGGAAATCCTCGAGCGCCATGTGGTCGAGCTGCCGCTTTCGGGAAGGATCGCAGCGGGGCGTCCTCTGGAAGCTGTGGAAGAGAACGAAACGATTTCGCTGGCGGACTTTGCGCGCGGGCAGAACACGTTCGTGCTGCAGGTGAAGGGCGAGTCGATGCGCGAAGACCACATCATCGATGGCGATTTCATCGTCGTCGAGCAGACGCAGGTGGCGAATTCCGGCGAGATTGTCGTGGCCCTGGTCGGCGAGGATGAGGCCACCGTGAAGAGATTTTATCGTGAGACGGGCGGGAAGATCCGCCTCCAGCCTGCGAATGCCCAGATGGCGCCGATCGTCGTGCCGGCGGGCGACGTACGGATTCAAGGGCGCGTCGTGGGTGTGCTGAGGAAGTACTAGAAGAAGTGATTGGTGATCCCGAAGCCTCGGGAGTAGTTGGTGGTTTGTGGGAGTCCCGAGGTCTCGGCCGCTAAAGCACTCGGCGCGCCGCCACAGGAACCAGGTTTTCGCCATTACCTCTACAGCACAATTGTTTCAATTTGGAATTGGCAGGAGTATCGTGCAGGACTAGATTGTTAGCCCCGGTCCTCAGTATTCAACGGCATGTTTCGGACGGATTTGGAGTCACCGGCATTCAGGGCCTAAGGAGGGTAAATGTGGGGAGACAAGAAGCCAGTCGCTCCCGCAAGGACGCCGCTCCCGCAGCAACCTAGACCGACCGTAACAACCGCACCATCCTTCTCAGGGGAGGCTAAAACTATGGCACCTTTGGATTCGACGTATCCAACGACGACGAGCGGCACCACGGCACGGCTCGGCGCCAGCCTGCACATCAAGGGCGAGATCACGGGCAACGAGGATTTGCAAATCGACGGCAGCGTAGAGGGTCTTGTTCAGCTTGAGGATCGCAAGCTGACGGTGGGCGCCAGCGCTCGCGTGACGGCCGACATCATCGCGCGCGAAGTGATCGTCTACGGCAACGTGAAGGGCAATCTGCGGGCGCGCGACCGCATCGAGATCAAGAAGGACGGCTCCGTGGTGGGCGACTTGACCACCGCGCGGATCATGATCGAAGACGGAGCGTACTTCAAGGGCTCGATCGAGATCGACAAGACGGGCGACGCGGCCGACAGCGACGACAAAATGTCGCACGGACGTTCGCGCAGCACGGCTTCGACTTCAGCCGTCTAGCCGAGTCGTTATTCATTCGATTCGTTCGGGTGCTCTCCACCCGATGCCGAGTGTTTTCAGGGGCTGAAGCCGAAGTATCGTTTGGCGCAGTAATTCGCAAGCCAAGGCTCCGGCCCCCTGAAGATAACGTTAGGGTGCGCCCCGACTCCTCGTTGACAGGAAGCCGTCTGTATCCTACACTTAGCGTTTGTCTTTAGACGGAAAGGTGTGACTAGGCAGATGCGGACGTATGTTCCAAAGGGCCGAGAGGCCGAAGATCTGGCCGAAGGCAAGAATTGGTTCGTGTTGGATGCGAACGGGCAAGTGCTCGGGCGGCTGGCGACGCGTATCGCGCGCCTGCTGATGGGCAAGGACAAGCCGGCGTTCACGGCGAATATGGACTGCGGCGACCATGTGATCGTGGTCAACTGCGAGAAGGTTAAGCTGACGGGCAACAAGATCGACCAAAAGATTTATCGTCACCATAGCGGTTATCCGGGTGGACTGAAGGAAATTCCCATTCGGGTGTTGATGCAACGCCGTCCCGAAGAGGTAGTACGCGAAGCGGTGCTTGGGATGCTACCGAAGAACAAACTTCGCGCACGTCGCGCAAAGAAGCTGCGTGTTTATGCCGGAAGTGAAGCGCTCGCCCGCCACGCCGGACAGAAGCCTCAGCCGCTCGCGCTGTAGCCTCGTTTCAGAGATTTCGGTGAGAGATTTCGAGATTTTGCGCCCAAGTGGAGAAATCCGCAGGGGCGCACGCGCCCCGTCGTCTTTTGGTGCGCGTAAACAGGAGGAACGTTGAGTTCAGCGCCAAGTTCGATGGATGCGGGAAAGCAGTTCTACGGCACCGGCCGGCGCCGTGAGGCCGTGGCGCGCGTGTACATCAAGATGGGGCCGGCGCGCTTTACCGTGAACAAGCGTCCGGTGGATGAATATTTTCGCAACGTGGCGTGGCACACCGCCGCGGTCGAGCCTTTGAAGTTCACGCAGACGCTCGATCAACTCGATGTGAGAGCGCAGGTAAAGGGCGGCGGAGTGGGTGGGCAGGCCGGAGCGATTCGCATGGGGCTTTCGCGCGCGCTTGCCAAGCTCAATCCGGAGCTGCGGCCCGCTTTGCGAACGAACGGATTCCTCACGCGCGATCCGCGCATGAAGGAACGCAAGAAGTACGGGCAAAAGGGCGCTCGCCGTCGATTCCAGTACAGCAAGCGCTAGTTGGTGGAGAAGTTGTAATCCCCGGCGTCTCTTCGGTTGGACTTCGGGGGAAGCCGGGCAAATTCATGGCCGGTAAGAAACCGGCAAAAAAGGATGCTGGTCCCGAATGGGATTTGAAGCGTCCCTTTAACGAAAGGAGATACTTTGGGAGTCGAAATTACGATGAAAGAATTGCTGGAGGCCGGGGTTCACTTCGGTCACCAGACGCGGCGTTGGAACCCGAAGATGAAGGAGTACATTTTCGGGGAGCGGAACGGCATCCACATTATTGATCTGCAAAAAACATTGAAGATGTTCCGCGAAGCGGCGCGGTACGTCTCCGAACAGGCGAGCCAGGGCCAAGAGCGTTCTTTTCCTCGGCACGAAGCGCCAGGCGCAGGAAGCGATTGCGGAAGAAGCGCAGCGCTGCGCGATGTTCTACGTGAATCACCGGTGGCTCGGCGGAACGCTGACGAACTGGGTGACGCTGCAAAAGTCCATCAAGCGGCTGAAGCTGCTCAAGGCGATGGTGGAAGACGGCCGCATGGCCGCGCTTCCCAAAAAGGAAGCGGCGCGGCTCGAGCGCGAGCTGAAGCACCTTCAGCAGAATTTTTCGGGCGTCGAGAACATGGCGACGCTGCCGGACGTGATGTTCGTGATCGACCCGAACGCGGAGGTCATCGCGGTGCGAGAAGCGCGCCGCATGGGAATTCCCGTGGTGGCGATCGTGGACACGAACTGCGATCCCGACCTCGTCGATTGGGTTATTCCCGGGAACGACGACGCGCTGCGCGCGATTCGGTTGTTTACATCGAAGATTTCGGATGCGGTCCTGGCGGGCCGGCAAAGCTTCGAGCAATCGCAGATCGCGGATCAGAAGGCGGCCGAGGGCGGCGCGGGCGAGGACCAGGTGGAATACGTCGACACGAGCGCCTATGAAGTCTACGAGAAGCAGGAAGGCGATTTCGTGGAAGGCGAGCCCGCGGCTGAAGAAGCCGCCGCCGCGCCTGTAGCGAACGAGACCGAAGGTTCCCGGTAAAAATCATCCCGCCGATTCGGCGTTCATCTTAGAATCCATCAAAGGAATTAACATTTCCATGGCAACAGAGGGAAAGCCAAACGTATCTGCGCAACAAGTGAAGGAATTGCGCGACCGCACGGGTGCGGGTTTCACGGCTTGTCGCGACGCTTTGCTCGAGGCTAAGGGCGACGTCGAGCAGGCGATCAATGTTCTGCGCAAAAAGGGTCAGGCGGCAGCGGCGAAGAAGGCGCAGCGGACGACGTCTGAAGGGCTTGTCAGCTCCTACATTCACGCGGGCGGGAAGATCGGCGTGTTGGTGGAAGTGAATTGCGAGAGCGACTTCGTCGCGCGCACGGCCGATTTTCAGCGGTTCTGCCACGACGTAGCGATGCACATCGCCGCGCTCGATCCTCGTTTTCTGCGGCGCGAGGAAGTGACGCAGGAAGTGCTCGACCGCGAACGCGAAATCGCTCGCGAGCAGGCGAAGGCTACCGGCAAACCGGACCCGGTCATCGAGAAAATCGTGAACGGCAAGATGGAAAAGTTCTACGAGGAGAACTGCCTCTACGAGCAGCACTTCATCAAGGACGAAGGCACCACGGTGAAGGAACTGGTGGATCAGGCTATCGCGAAGCTCGGCGAAAACATCACCATTCGTCGCTTTTCGCGCTTCAAGGTGGGCGAGACCGACGCCACCTTCCAGTCGCCGGCTGCCACCGCGGAAGAGCCCGATACGCCCGTGCCGGCTGTGTAGGCTGCCTGCCTCGTGGAATCTCTGCTAGAATGCCCGCCGGGGTACGGGGCCTAACCACACGAAATGACGACTCCAGCTATGCAGACGGATGCGCCGCACGGCGCGGCCGTTTATAAGCGCATCGTTCTGAAACTTTCCGGCGAATCTCTTTCGGGTCCTCAGGAATCCGGCATTCACGCCGAAACAATTCAAGGCATCGCCAAGGAAGTGAACGAAATCAACGGCCTGGGCGTGCAAGTGGCGATCATGGTGGGCGGCGGCAACATCTTTCGCGGTACGCGGCAGAAAGCATCTCTCGATCGATCGCGCCACCGGCGACTACATGGGCATGCTGGCCACCGTGATCAACGGCTTGGCGCTGCAGGACGCGCTCGAAAAGGTGGGCTGCCACACGCGATTGATGAGCGCCATCGAGATGCACGAGGTGGCGGAGCCTTTTATTCGCCGCCGCGCGACGCGCCATCTGGAGAAAGACCGCGTGGTGATTTTCGCGGCGGGCACCGGCAATCCTTATTTTTCCACGGACACGGCCGCCGCATTGCGCGCGATGGAAATCAAGGCGCAGGTGATTCTGAAAGCCACGCGCGTGGACGGCATCTACGACGCCGATCCGGAGAAAGTGCCGAACGCGAAATTCTTCGAACGCATCACGTACCTGGACGTGCTGCAAAAAGGGCTTTCGGTGATGGATTCCACCGCGATCTCGCTCTGCATGGACAACAAGATGCCCATCGTCATCTTCAACATGAACGTGCCGGGAAACCTCAAACGCGTTGTGACGGGCGAGCGAGTGGGCTCGGTGGTTACGGCGCGTGACGTTCTATTCTTGAAACCCCGCGGAGGCGAATTTTCCGATGAACACGACCAAGGACGCTCTCGCGCAAGCAAGAATTCGAATGGAAAAAGCGGTGGAGGATTTTCGCCGCGAGCTGGCCGGCATTCGAACCGGCCGCGCCAACACGGCCATTCTCGATCACGTGCGCGTCGACTACCACGGGACGCCGATGCCGCTCAATCAGCTTGGCTCGCTGAACGTTCCCGATCCGCAGATGATCGTGATTTCGCCCTGGGATCCGGGAGCCGTGGCGCTGATCGACAAAGCCATTCGCACTTCCGATCTCGGACTGAATCCGACGAACGACGGCAAAGTGGTGCGAGTTCCGATTCCGCCCTTGACCGAAGAGCGCCGCAAGGACCTGGTGAAGCTCGTTCACAAGGCCCTCGAAAATCATCGCACCGCCGTGCGGAACATTCGCCGCGACATCAAGGAAGCCGTCGAGAAACTCGAGAAGGAAAAGAAAATCAGCGAGGACGATAAGAAGCGTTCGCTCGACGAACTCGAGAAAGCTCACGCACTCGGAAACCAAGAAGATAGAAGACCTTTCGGCGCTGAAAGAAAAGGAAGTCCTCGAAATCAAGTGACGATCCGCGTTCCCGCTCCGCCGGCCTTGCAATCTCCCCGCCGTTTCCCTTGTTTCATGAATTGTTTCGTGAATTGTTTCATGACTTGATTCATGAGAGACGCCCGACCCAGCACCACCGCGCAACGCGTCGCCATGCGCCGCGCCGCTCACCAAATTCTCGATTCACCGCGAGTGCTTGACGATCCCATCGCGTTGCCCATTCTTGGTCCCGAAGCCGCGGCGCAATTGCGAATCGGAACGCGGAAAGTTGGATATTCCCGTAGCGCGTTATTTTCGCGCGTTCATGGTTGTGCGCAGCCGCTACGCGGAAGACGAATTGGCGCGTGCCATCGGCCGCGGCGCCAGCCAGTACGTGATTCTCGGCGCCGGTCTCGACACGTTCGCCTATCGAAATCCGTACGCGGAATCGGCTCTGCGCGTCTTTGAGGTGGATCATCCCGCGACGCAGGCGTGGAAGCTCCAGCGCCTTGCCGCCGGCGGAATTGCGATTCCTCCTTCGGTGACGTTTGCGCCGGTCGATTTCGAACGGCAATCGCTGTCCGACGGACTCGCGCGGGCGAATTTCAGGCGCGACGCCGTGACGTTCTTTTCGTGGCTCGGCGTCACACCGTATCTGACGCGCGAAGCCATGACGTCAACCCTCGCGTTTATCGCCTCCATGCCGAAAGGAAGCGGCGTGGTTTTCGATTATGCCGTGCCGCGCTCTTCGCTGAGCTTTCTCGGACGCCTCGCTTTCGACCGGCTGGCGAGCCGCGTGGCCGCGGCCGGTGAGCCTTTTCAACTCTTCTTTGAGCCGGGCGCTCTCGCAGTTCAACTCAGGAGCATGGGTTTTCAGTCGGTCGAGGACCTGGGGACCGATGAAATCAATGCGCGCTATTTCAAGGATCGCTCGGACAAACTTCGTGTCCGCGGCCAGCTTGGCCGCTTTATGAGCGCGAGCGTTTGATTTGAGCGTTCCGGGATCGCGCATCAATTCGCGGCGCGCACATTTTCCGGAAGAATTAACGTGAATTTGCAGTCGCCAGTGGCGGCGGAGCAGGAAAGCGTGCCGCGCCGCACGACCTTCACTGGCGAGGCATCCGGAAATGCCGTGTCGTAGTGCATCGCTCGCAGATGATCCGCGAGAGGCCGCAGCGATTCGCTCCCGCTGACGAACTTGACTGCATCGATGCCTTTCGCAGAGACGAGAAGCAGAAAATCGGCTGAGGCATCTTCCTTCGAGAGATTCTTCAACGAGAACGTGCGCGTTTCGGCGAGTTCGTCGCGCGCTTTGGCGACGAGGTCATCCAGTTGGGCGTTGCCGCCCAACAGCAAGATCAGCCTCGCTCGCGTTTCAGGCAGAGCGTGCGGCGCGGCCATCGCCAGCGCATACGCGTGGATGGCGTGTTCTTTCTGCCCCAATTTGTCGTAAATCTGCGCGAGGTGATCGCCGGAAGCGACCGTCTTCGGCTCAGCAGCCATGCGGCTCGAATATATTTGTCCGCTGTCTGAAGATCGCCGCGATGGAAATAGACCCAGCCGAGAGTGTCCCAGTACGCGGCCAGATTTGACACTTGCGCAAAATCGCTCTGCGTCACAGTGAGACAGATTCACATTCTCGAGACTCTCCGCCGCGGCTTTCACGGCGGACTCGGCATACTTCTGCGCATCATCAAGGTCGACGCCGTGGTCCGCCAGATTGTAAGCAACGTTGTTCCACACCACGGGAGTCGGCGAGAGAGTGACGCCTTTCTTGAAACGCATCGATGGCCTTCTCGATTGCGCCCGTGTTCAGATAGGCGCGGCCAAGGCTTACTTCCAGTTCCGCGCTATCGGGCGAGAGGATCGTGGCCTTTTCGAGTTCAAGCACGGCCTCGGCGTCCTCGTGGTCTCCGAGAAGGATGGTTCCGAGCGCCGCGTGCGCCACCGTGTCGAGCGGATTCAGCTCGATCTGTTTGCGGAAGGCTGCCGCGGCCTCGTCGTTGCGCTTTTGCTGCTCGAGAGCCAGACCCAGGTAGTCGTTCGCGTGTTCGTCGGATGGATTCACCTCGAGCTGCTTCCGAAAGCTCGCGATCGCTGCATCGAATTTCCCGATTCGCATGTAGGCGAGGCCCAGGTCGTTCCACGCGTGTTGGTGTTTCGGGTCGAGCTCGGTCACGCGCTCGAGAAGCGGGATACCGGCGCGAAGATTGCCTGCCTTCAAGGCGGCGGTTCCGGCGTCGAAGAGTTCGTCGGCTTTGGCGGTAGCGGGAATTTCGGGCGGGCCTCGCGAGTTCGTTCTCAATTGTTAAGGCTTGACGCTCGTCGGCCTCGACTGTGTTCGTGAACGTAAGGTAGTCGCCGGAGCGCGTCTGCGGGAAGCTCGCGCATTTTGAAATTCACCGAGCGGTCGGCGATGAGCGCGCCATTTTCGATTCGATAGCTGGACTTGAATTCCGCGTAGTCGCGCGCGACGGCAACTCCGATCGGCGTCTGCGCTGTGAAGTGCGGCGGTAGCTTCAGCGTCAAATGCGTGGTCACGTCGAGCGGGCTTCCCAGCTCGACTGGCTGCTTTGCATTCGACGGGCGGATCGGGCATGCCAATTGTAAGCAGTGGCAGCACCACTCTTGTTTTCTTTGCCGACCAGTCGAGAAAGTTCGACTGGGAAAATTCGATGTCCAGCTTGAAGGGTTCGCGTGTATCCGTGGGATTGCTCGTCGTCACGCGGGCAACATCTGCGTGAAGGCCGTCCAGCGTCAGAATCGTTTCGGCAAGTTGGTTCCATTGCGCTTCAGGGGCCCGGTGAAACGCGGTGCGCAGCACGAATTCGGTGTCGCCGCGAAGCGAATAATGAATTGTGCCGCTCAGCTTGCCGAGTTCGCTCACCGCGCCTTCGATTTCCACACGCTGCGTGGAGGGAAATGGAGGGTCAGCCGGCGTCTTGACGATTTTGCCGCTGCCGTCTGCCGCGATGAGCAAAGCGGATTTCCCGCGCAGCGAGGGCGCCAAGAAACGGAACGGCGCGACGTCCGAAGTCGAGTCGAGCCAGATCACCGTCCCGCTTTCCGGAACCGCCGTGATGACGTGGTCGAATTGCGCCGGCGAAGGCAGCGCGACGTCAAGCTTTCGAGCGGACGGAATTAGAACCGCATCCGCGCGCATTCCCGCCGCCGCGAGCATGGCGGCAAGCAAAGTGTGCTTGTCCTGTGAGTCACCGTATTGATTCTTGAGGATGTCGCCTGCGGGCTCGGGCTGCAAAGGTCCCAAGCCGAATGAAAGATTCGCGTAGTGAATTTTCTGGGAGACGAAATCGTACAGGGCTTGGAGTTTTTCGATGTTCGTGATGCGTCCCTGGATGAGCTCCGCCGTCTTCGCGGCGATTTCCGCGTTTGGCTGGATGCGATCGAGCTCAATATGCGCGTACCAGCGCGCCACGTTTTCCCAACTCCCGAAAGTGGTGAGCTGCACGTCCGGCGGTTTCTTCTGCTCCTCGATCGCGCGTTGCTGATCGTCTTCGGCGGCCCGCGTGAGATTCGAATGCTTCCATCGCAGCAGCGTGCGGCCGTTTTCGTCGGCCTTCGAGAATAGGAAATCTTTGCTGGGCTGGCTCGCTGGACCAGCTTTTCCGGACAGCACCGAATATCCAGGAGCCTTCAGCGAAAACGCGCGGCCTTGCGGCAGATTCAATTCGAGACGTTCGTCCAGAACGATGGCGTCGCGCGTGAAATTGTGCTGAAGCCAAAATTCGCCGGGCGCGAAGGGAATGGTGAGGCGCGTCACCACTTCGTATTCCAGCGTGTCGCCGGAAACGAGCGACGCCACGGTGACATGCTTTTCCTTGTAATCCGACGTACGCTGGTGCGTCGGCACTCGATTTGGCCGGCGCGTCCTTGACGGCATCCGGTGGCGCAACCACCGTCGTGCCGTCCGCCTTGTGCACCGTAACGGAACGAACGTCCACCTGCTCATTGGCGTTGTACGGGAAAATGAGTTCGCTGAACTGTTGGGCGCGCGGCATCGCTCTGCACTCGGATTCGAGCGGAGCGAGTTCGTTCGCTCGTGCCATCGTTTTCGAAGCGCACGACAGTGCGGTACCGCTCAACGACGTACGGCTCCCCCGAATAGTCAGGAGACTTGTGCTGCGCTGTTGGCGCGGGAGCGTTCTGAGCGGCGGCGCGCTACAGTGCCGGGCAATTCCGCAGACCGCCAGCGCCAAGCCGAGAATGAACCACGAGATGATCGTGCCGCAACGAAACACGCATGCTCCCTGTGGAAATTTTCAGCCGTCAGTGTAGGCGGGTTTCGTGGGCGGCGAAAGCACAAGTCGCCTCGAGGTTGACCAACTGGGAAGCACTGGGTTCGGGTTACTAAACTGGCTTGACTATCTGCTATGGTCGTAGGGTAATACAACTTGCCTAAGTCATTTGCGGTGTAACGCTTGTATTTACTAGTTAGATAGCGATAGCCTTAATGAAGCGCGGGCCGATTCCGCATCCTCTCGAAGATCGGTCAAATGGCAGCCTGCATCCTCCGGCGGAGTAGAGGCATCCGAACGGGTCCGGGTCGGTCGGATTAACCGACGGTCGAATTAGAAGGCTTGGTATCTGACCGGCGTCCAGAGGTTGGTTCGATTTTCCACAATGAATCGAGTTGACACGATTTGTTGTTTTACCTATACTTACGCGGTTGTCTTGAGGCCTTTGGGCCTGGTGGTGAAAGGGAAGTCTTCCAGCCCCGGAACAGAGAACGACGGAACGGGACACGGAAGAGCGGCCGAAATGGGGCGCCAGCCCCGCAAAGCCGTGTGAGCCTCTCCGCTGTAAGAAGATGCAGTTCACTCCTCGGGGTGAAGCGTCGGCGCGGAGTACCTGGGTAACTCCTTAGGTTTTTGGCGACCTTTTCTGTTCATTCACCCGCAGACTTCTGCGCGGGTTGAGTGCCCTTGCGCGGACGACAACAACACTAAGTTTTCGAAGCTTTTTGCGAAATTCAGGGGGTAAGCGTGCCGACGTTTGCACAATTGGTGCGATACGGCCGGGAACAAATCCGGACGAAGACGAAGTCGCCGGCTCTGGAAGGATGTCCGGAAAAGCGCGGCGTGTGCGTTCGCGTGTACACGCAGACGCCCAAGAAGCCGAATTCGGCGCTGCGCAAAGTGGCGCGCGCACGTTTGACGAACAGCCATGAAGTCACCACATATATTCCCGGCATCGGCCACAACCTCCAGGAACACTCGATCGTGCTCGTGCGCGGCGGTCGCGTGAAGGATTTGCCGGGAGTTCGCTACCACGTCATTCGCGGAACGCTGGATGCGGCCGGCGTTGAGAATCGCAAGCAGGGGCGCTCGAAGTACGGCGCCAAGCGGCCAAAAGCCGCACAGAAGTAGAAGACCTAGAAGTAGGAGACCTAATCGATGCCTCGAAAAGGATGGGTTCTTCGCCGAAAGATTCCGGGAGATCCGGTTTATAGCAGCGATCTCGTGCAGAAGTTCATCTCCAGCATGATGTACGACGGCAAGCGCGCCACCGCGCAGGCTATTTTTTACAAGGCGATGGACCAGGTGGCGAAGAAAGCGAATGACGACGCGTTCAAGCTTTTCAAGAAGGCCGTCGAGAATTGCAAGCCGGTGCTCGAGGTGAAGACGCGACGCGTGGGCGGCGCGAACTACCAGGTTCCGGTGGAAGTGAACCAGTTCCGGAAGCAGTCGCTGGCGATCCACTGGCTCGTGCTGTATGCCCGGACGCGCGGCGGGAAGTCGATGACGGACAAGCTTGCCGAAGAAATCCTGGACGCTGCGAATGGTCGCGGCGGCGCAGTGAAGAAGAAGGAAGACGTGCACCGGATGGCGGAGGCCAACAAGGCTTTCGCGCATTATCGCTGGTAGCTAAAAACGGATTGAATCGCTTTTAGAAAATGGCACGACAAGTACAACTCGATCAGACCCGCAACATCGGGATCATGGCGCATATCGATGCCGGTAAGACCACCGTCACCGAGCGCATCCTGTTCTATACGGGTGTGACTTATAAGATCGGCGAAGTCCACGAAGGCACTGCCACGATGGACTGGATGGAGCAGGAGCGCGAGCGCGGAATCACGATTACGTCCGCGGCCACCACTGCTTCCTGGAAGCGGTTCGACAAGATGAACCGCATCAACATTATCGATACGCCGGGCCACGTGGACTTTACGGTAGAAGTGGAACGCTCGCTGCGAGTACTGGATGGTGCGGTGGCCGTGTTCGACGCGGTGGCTGGCGTCCAGCCCCAGTCCGAAGCCGTATGGCGCCAGGCCGACAAATATCGCGTCCCGCGCATTGCCTTTATCAACAAGATGGACCGCATCGGCGCCGATTTCGATCACTCGATCCGCTCGATGCGCCAGCGCCTTTCAGCCCACCCGGTTCCCATCCAGTATCCCATCGGCAGAGAAGACAATTTCATGGGCATCATCGATTTCATCGAGGAGCGGGCGATCATCTGGAAAGACGAAACGCTCGGCGCCGAATACGAAATCCTGCCGCTCGAAAAGTTGTGGGACGAGGCCTATTTGAAGTCTCGGCCGGATCTCGAAATCGCCGTGAAGGCGTCCGCGCTGAGCCCTGGAATTTTACAAAGAGCATCGCGAAAAAGTGGTGGAATACATCGCCGAGCACGACGACGCTATCCTCGCGAAATATCTCGAACAGCACAAACTCGAGCCGGCCGAATTGCGCGCTTCGATTCGCCGCTCCACGATTGCGCTGAAGCTGGTGCCGGTGGTGGCGGGATCGGCCTTCAAGAACAAGGGAATTCAGCCGCTGCTCGACGCCGTTGTGGATTATCTTCCTTCGCCGATGGATGTGCCGCCTGTGGAAGGAACCACCACGGATGGTTCGGAACCGGAACTGCGGCGCGCCTCCGACGATCAGCCTTTCGCGGCTCTTGCGTTCAAGATCATGACCGACCCCTACGTCGGCCATTTGACGTTCGTTCGCGTCTATTCCGGCGTGCTCAAAACGGGGAACTTTGTTTATAACTCGTCGCGAAAGACGCGCGAGCGCATTGGCCGCCTGCTGCGCATGCATGCGAACAAGCGCGAAGAAATCGAGTCCATCGAAGCCGGTGACATTGCCGCATGCGTCGGCCTGAAGAACGTCACCACGGGCGACACGCTCTGTAGCGAAGACAAGCCCATCGTTCTCGAGTCCATCGAATTTCCCATGCCCGTTATTTCCGTTGCGATCGAGCCCAAGACCAACGCCGACCAGGAAAAGATGGCCACGGCGCTTGGAAAGCTCGCGCAGGAAGATCCTACCTTCCGCGTGCACACGGACGTGGATACGGGCCAGACGCTGATTTCGGGAATGGGCGAACTTCACCTCGAAATTATCGTCGACCGCATGATGCGCGAGTTCAACGTGCAGGCCAACGTTGGGCGCCCTCAGGTGGCCTATCGCGAAACGATCACGAAAGCGGCGGAAGCCGATCACCGGCACATCAAGCAGTCCGGCGGGCGCGGCCAGTACGGCCACGTGAAACTGACGGTGCAGCCGCTGCCCAACGCGTCGCACGAAGACATGCGTGAGCTCTCCACCGACGAGCTCGACGAACTTGCAAAAAAGATCGCGGGAAAAGGCGGGAAGTGGCGCTTCGACAAGGAGCATCGCCTCCTCTTCATCGACAAAATCATCGGCGGCGCGATTCCCAAGGAATACATTCCGCCCATCGAAGACGGCGTCACCGAAGCGATGGAAAACGGCGTTCTCGCGGGCTACGAAATGGTCGACATGGCTGTGGTCGTCATCGACGGCAGCTATCACGAAGTGGACAGCTCGGAGATGGCGTTCAAGATTGCGGGCTCGATGGCGTTCAAGGAAGCGTGCCGCCGCGCCAGTCCGAAATTGCTCGAGCCGATCATGCGCGTCGAGGTGGTGGTTCCCGAGGAATACATGGGACCCGTGATTGCGGACCTGAACTCGCGGCGCGGCCTGATGCAAGGTCGCGAATCGCGCGCGGGAAGCGAAATCATCAATGTGCAGGTGCCGCTGGCCGCGATGTTCGGCTATGCCACCGACATTCGCAGCAGGACTCAGGGGCGCGGCAGTTTCACGATGCATTTTTCGCACTATCAGCAGACGCCGGCGAACGTGTCCGAAGAAGTGATCGGGAAAGCCACCGGCAAAACAGTTAGATCTTGATTTCGAAACCTCAGTCCACGGACTGAGCACAGCAGGCGGAAGTAGAGGAGTCGACAAGACATGGCGAAGGAGAAATTCGAGCGCAGCAAGCCGCACGTGAACGTGGGGACGATTGGTCACATCGACCACGGCAAGACGACTTTGACGGCGGCGATCACGAAGGTGCTGGCGAAGGGCAACCCGAAGGTGCAGTTCCGGGCGTTCGATTCGATCGACAACGCGCCGGAAGAGCGGGAGCGCGGGAATCACGATTGCGGTGTCGCACGTGGAGTACGAGACGCCGAACCGTCATTACGCGCACATCGACTGCCCGGGGCACGCCGACTACGTGAAGAACATGATCACGGGCGCGGCGCAGATGGACGGCGCGATTCTGGTGGTGGCGGCGACGGACGGGCCGATGCCGCAGACGCGCGAACACATTCTGCTGGCGCGGCAGGTGGGCGTGCCGGCGATCGTGGTGTTCCTGAACAAGTGCGACATGGTGGACGATCCCGAGTTGCTCGAGCTGGTGGAACTGGAAGTGCGCGAATTGCTGAAGACGTATCAGTTTCCGGGCGACACGATTCCGGTGATTCGCGGCTCGGCGCTGAAGGCGCTCGAGGGCGACGCGAAGTGGGAGAAGTCGATCCTGGAATTGATGGAAGCGGTGGACAAGCACATCCCGCTGCCGCAGCGCGATGTGGATAAGCCGTTCGCGATGCCGATTGAAGATATTTTCTCGATCTCGGGACGCGGCACGGTGGTGACGGGAAGAATCGAGCGCGGCAAGGTGAAGGTGGGCGAGGAAATCGAGATTGTGGGCTTCCGTCCGACGATGAAGAAGACGGTGACGGGCGTCGAGATGTTCCGCAAGCTGCTCGGATGAAGGGATTGCGGGCGACAACGTGGGATTGCTGTTGCGCGGCACGGAAAAAGACGAAGTGGAGCGCGGGCAGGTGTTGTCGAAGCCGGGATCGATCACGCCGCACACGAAGTTCAAGGCGGAAGCGTACGTGTTGACGAAGGAAGAGGGCGGGCGGCACACGCCGTTCTTCACGGGATACCGGCCGCAGTTTTACTTCCGGACGACGGACGTGACGGGAGACGTGAAGCTGCCGACGGGAGTGGAGATGGTGATGCCGGGAGACAACGTATCGGCGGAGATCACGTTGATCACGCCGGTGGCGCTGGAGAAGGGGCTGCGGTTCGCGATTCGCGAAGGCGGCCACACGGTCGGAGCCGGCGCTGTCGCCGAGATCATCGAGTAAACCATGCCCAACGGAGAAAAAATTCGCATTCGTTTGAAAGCGTACGATCACCGCATTCTCGATCAATCGACGAAAGAGATTGTCGACACCGCGAAGCGCACCGGGGCGGACGTAGCCGGGCCGATTCCGCTGCCCACGGTCATCAATCGCTGGACGGTGTTGCGTTCGCCGCACGTCGACAAGAAATCGCGCGAGCAGTTCGAGATGCGCACGCACAAGCGGCTCATCGACATTCTCGAGCCCACGCCGGACACGGTGGACGCGCTGATGAAGCTCGATCTGCCGCCGGGCGTGGACGTCGAAATCAAGGCCTTCGGCCGGGAACACACGGCGAAGTGACGCCGCGGTTGTGCGGTGTCATCCCGAGCGAAGCGAGGGATCTCTCGGGCGGCAAGGTAGCGTAAAGGAAGAACAGAAATGGGAGTCAACGGCATACTCGGAATCAAGCTGGGGATGACGCAAGTCTTCGCCGAAGACGGCACGGCGGTGCCGTGCACGGTGCTGCAGGCGGGCCCGTGCGTGGTGGTGCAGCGCCGGACCAAAGATAAAGACGGCTACGACGCCGTGCAGCTGGGCCTCGTGGAATTCATCAAGCCGCAGCGCGTGACCAAGGCGTTGACCGGGCACTTCAAGAAGGCCGGCGTCGCGCCCGTGCGCTACATGAAGGAAATTCGCATCGGCGATTCGAAGGACGAGACGAAGGCCGGCGATCGCGTCCTGGTCGAGGGCTTCAAGATCGGCGAGTTCGTCGACGTCACCGGCGTGAGCAAGGGCAAGGGGTTTCAGGGCGGCGTGAAGCGCTGGCACTATCGCGGCGGCGACGCGTCGCACGGCTCGATGTTTCATCGCGCGCCGGGCGGCATCGGCGCAAGCTCGTTTCCGTCGCGCGTTTGGCCCGGCCAGCACATGCCGGGACACATGGGAAACGAGCGCAAGACGTCCAAGAATTTGCGCGTCGTGAAAATCGATACGGACGAAAATCTGCTGCTCGTGCGCGGCGCCGTGCCGGGTCCGGAAGGTTGCTACATTTTCATTCGCAGGGCCAAGGCGAAACTGTAGCGGCCCGGCGACTGAGCTATTAGACAAGAGAGACGACGATGCCTGTTGTGGACGTGAAAAATCTCGAAGGAAAGAAAGTCGGCCAGATCGAACTGGCCGACGACGTTTTCGCCGTGAAGGTGAATCCGCACCTGCTTCACGAAGCCGTGCGGCATCACCTGGCGGGCGAACGCGCGGGAACGCACAAGACCAAGGACAAGAGCGAAGTCAGCGGCTCGGGAAAGAAGCTGTGGAAACAGAAAGGAACCGGGCGGGCGCGCGTCGGTTCGATTCGGTCGCCGCTCTGGCGCCACGGCGGCACGGTTCATGGCCCCACGCCGCGCAGCTACGATTATGCGCTGCCGAAGAAAATGATTTTGGGCGCGCTGCGGTCGGCGCTTTCCGCGAAGCTGGCGGAAGAGAAGCTGACGATCGTCGATGCCTGGAAGCTCGAAACGCACAAGACGAAGCCGTTCCGCGAGGCGCTCGACAAAATTGATGCCGAATCGCGAACGCTTTTGCTCGTCGAAAACGGCGTGAATCTGAATCTCGAACGCGCCAGCCGCAACCTGGACGGCGTCTCGCTGGTTCCGGCAACGGGCCTCGAAGCCTACGATTTGCTGCGGCACGACCACCTGATGCTCTCGCGCGAAGCGGCGGCGAAACTCAGCCGGGCGCTTTCGGCGACGAAGCCGGAAGTTCCCGTTCAGATTGAGCCGGCTCCTGCGGCCGCGGCAGAAAGCGTCGACCGAGAAAGCGAAGCAAAAGCGCCGGCGAAGGCGGCTGCGCCAAAGGCCGAGAAAAAGACCGCGAAAAAGCCGGCCGCGAAGCCCGCGGCAAAGAAAGAGAAGCCGAAGGCCAAGCCCAAGGCCAAGAAGGGATAAGCGATGGCGACCAGGCTCTACGAGGTGATTCGGCGGCCGATCATTACCGAGAAAGGTCTCGGCGTGAAAGAGACGCAGCACACCGTGGTATTCGAAGTTTTGCACGATGCCACGAAGACCGAAATCAAGGAAGCGGTGCAGCGCGTCTTCAAAGTGAAGGTCGATCATGTGCGCACCGCGATTTATCACGGGAAGCTTCGCCGCAGGGGACGCTCGGAAGGGTTCCGGAGCGATTGGAAGAAGGCCTACGTAAGGCTGGCGCCCGGCGAAAAGATGATCGAGTACGCGGAGAATTTGTAGGTTTGATTTTGTTCGCGGGGAGCGGCGGCGCTCCCGCAAAGGTAAGAGGCAACGATGGCACTGAAAACATTCAAACCGTACACACCGTCGCGGCGGTTCCTTACGATGCTCGACAAGAGCGAGATCACCAAGGAAACGCCGGAAAAGTCGCTCGTCGAATCGAAGAAGCGGACGGGCGGCCGCAACGCCCAGGGCGAAATCACGATTTGGCACCGTGGCGGAGGTCATGCGAAGAAATATCGCATCGATCGATTTTCGCCGCGACAAAACGGGCATTCCCGGCGAAGGTCGCGTCGATCGAATACGATCCGAACCGCTCGTCGCGAATCGCGCTGCTGCACTACGCGGACGGCGAGAAGCGCTACATCCTTCAGCCGGTCGGGCTCGAAGTGGGCATGACGGTGCAGAACGGCGAAGGCGCCGACATTCTTCCCGGGAACGCGCTGAAGTTCCGGCACATTCCGCCCGGCACGATGGTGCACAACCTCGAACTCTTTCCCGGCAAGGGCGGGCAAGTGGTTCGCGCGGCGGGCGGAGCGGCGCAGCTTCTAAGCAAGGAAGGCGAAGTCGCTCTGGTGAAGTTGCCGTCGGGAGAAGTCAGGAAATTCAGCGTGGATTGCATGGCCACGATTGGCCAGCTCGGGAATCTGGATCACGAGAACGTTACATACGGGAAAGCGGGCCGCACGCGTTGGCACGGAAGGCGTCCGACGGTGCGCGGCGTGGCGATGAACCCGGTGGATCACCCGCACGGCGGTGGTGAAGGCCGCGTGAAGGGCAATCACCCGCAAACTCCCTGGGGTTTTCCGACTCTGGGCGCAAAGACGCGAAAGAAGCGTCCCAGCGACCGGATGATCGTGGAACGGCGCAAGCCGTAGTTGAAAGATTTCGGCTGGACTACAAATCCGGTGGGTTTCAGGACCTGACAGGAACTTGAAGGTGAAGCCTAACTTGGAGCAGCAAAAAAATATGAACCCGGCGCGGCGGGGAATTGAGAGCTCTATGACAGCCACCAGAACGTCTCGACGTGCCTCCCGGCGGAGCGCGCGGCCGCGGAAAGCAGTTCCGCGCCGTGGAGCAAAGCCGGTAGTGAAAACAGTTTCAAAGCTCACGCCCCCACCCCAGGTTTTGTTTCGGTTGTGCCGGGCCGGTTGGGCGGTAACGGTTGAGAAAGCGCCGCATGCGCAGGGAACGCGTTTTGTTTGCCCGTTTTGCCCGGTTTCGCACAGAGTGCCGGGCCCGGTGCGCGGATTTCGAAAGCTTCGCCGCGCGCAGTGGGTGAAATTGCGCCGGGTGGAGGAATAGGAATCAAATGCCGCGATCGCTAAAGAAAGGGCCGTTCATCGACGGCCACTTGCGCGTAAAAGTGGATGCGCTGAACGCGCGGAACGAAAAGAAGGTCATAAAGACGTGGTCGCGCCGTTCGACGATTCTTCCCGAGATGGTGGGTCACACGATCGCGGTGCACAACGGGAGGAAGTTCATCCCGGTGTACATCACCGAGCAGATGGTGGGACACAAGCTGGGCGAATTCGCTCCGACGCGCACGTTCAAGGGCCACGCCGTGAAGGCTGCGCTCGAGAAGGCGGCGGCAGCGGCAGGCGTTCCGGCTGGCGGCGCAGCACCAGCGGCGGGCGGTGGCGCGGCTCCGGCACCGAAGGCATAGGGAAAAAAAGACGATGGCAACGGCAACAGTGAATCCGGCTCAGATCGAAGGCGTCGCAAAGGCGCGGTTCATTCGCGTATCGCCGCAGAAGGCGCGGCTCGTGATCGACTTGATACGCGGGCACCGCGCGGAAGATGCTTTGCAGACGCTGCGCTTCACGAAGAAGCGCGTGGCGCGCGAGGTGGAGAAGACGCTGCGAAGCGCCATCGCGAATGCGGAGCGCAAGGCGGAAGACTCCGGTGCATCGCTCGACGTGGACGCGCTGTTCGTGACGCAATGCTTCGTCAACGAAGGGCCGCGCTGGAAGCGCATGCGTCCCGCGCCGATGGGCCGCGGTTTCCGGTACCAGAAGCGAACGAGCCACATCGTCGTCCAGGTGGCCGAGCACACGCGCGCCGCGGAGACACGCGCCGCCGCAGCGGCGGCGGAAGCCGAAGCTTCGAAGGGCGTGAAGGGCGCGGTGCGGAAGGCTCGCAAAGCGATCGAGAAACGCGCGCAGCAAGCGCAAAAAGTTCAGAAGAAAAAGAAGTAGGAGGCCAGTTTGGGGCAGAAAACACATCCGTACGGCTTTCGGCTGGGCTACAACAAGCCTTGGAAGTCGCGCTGGTTCGCGAAGAAAGAGTACGCCGATCTTTTGCACGAGGACGTTGCGCTGCGCAAGCAGCTCAAGGAGCGGCTGAAGTCGGCTGGCGTCGACGCGATCGACGTCGAGCGCGCCGCCAACAAGCTCGTCGTCAGAATTTATACGGCGCGCCCCGGAATCATCATCGGCCGCAAGGGCTCGGAAATCGACAAGCTGAAGAACGAAGTCCAGAAGCGCACGAACCGGGAAGTGCATATCGATATTCAGGAAGTGCACCGGCCGGAACTGGCCGCGCAGCTCGTGGCGGAATCGATTGCGCTGCAGCTCGAAAAGCGCGTGGCGTTTCGCCGCGCGATGCGCAAGGCGGTGGATTCGGCGCTGCGGTTCGGTTGCAAGGGAATCAAGGTGCGCGTGGCGGGCCGGCTGAACGGCGCGGAAATCGCGCGCAAGGAATGGTATCTGCAGGGGCGGTTGCCGCTGCAAACGCTGCGCGCGGACATCGACTACGGCACGGCCGAGGCTCAAACCACCTACGGCTTGATTGGGGTGAAGTGCTGGGTCTACCAGGGCGAGAAAATCCCGCAACGCGGCAAGCCCGGACCAGGCGCGGAAGCGTAAGGGAACAGGCCAACAATTATGTTAATGCCGAAGAAGGTGAAGTATCGGAAACAGCAGCGCGGCCGGCGCACCGGAAAGGCGTGGCGCGGCGGTTCGCTGGCGTTTGGCGAATATGGATTGAAGGCGCTCGAGCCGGCCTGGATCACCGACCGGCAGATCGAAGCGTCGCGCGTGGCGATCACGCGCTTCATCAAGCGCGGCGGAAAACTCTGGATTCGCATTTTTCCGGATAAGCCGTTCACGAAAAAGCCGGCTGAAACTCGCATGGGCAAGGGCAAAGGGCCGCCGGAACATTGGGTGGCCGTGGTGAAGCCGGGCCGGATCATGTTCGAGATGTCGGGCGTCGATCTTGCGTCGGCCAAGGAAGCGATGGGGCTGGCGGCCAACAAGCTGCCCATCCGGACGAAGTTCGTCTCGCGCGCGGAGGAACTCTGATGGCGCAGCGCATGGAGAAATTTCGCGAAATGAACCCGAACGAGCTCGAGATCCAGCAGCGCGAGCTCGCCGAGCAGATTTTCCGTCTCCGTTTTCAGTTGTCGACGGGCCAGTCCGAAGGGCTGAAGAAACTCCGCGAGGTGAAGCGGGACCTGGCGCGCGTGAAAACCCTGCTGCGCGAAGCGGAATTGAGGAAGGCGTAATGGCGAACGAAACAGCGGCTCAAGCGGAAACCAAAGAGCGCGGAGCTCGGCAGGAATTGGTGGGCGTCGTGACCAGCGCGAAAATGCAGAAGACGATTGTCGTAAAGGTCCGGCGCGCAACGCAGCATCCGCTCTACCACCGGGTTGTGCGCTCCGGGAAGAAATATTACGCGCACGACGAAACGGGCGAAGCGCGAGTGGGCGACGTGGTTCGCATCGCTTCCACGCGTCCGCTATCGAAGCTGAAGCGGTGGCGGTTGAAAGAAGTCATCCAGCGCTCGACGCGAGTAGCCTGAGCGCTGTTGAGTGAAGGTTTTGGGTGGAAGCGCGGGGCTTCAGCCCCGCGACTTTGACGGAGATTCGAGAGGGCTTTAGCCCCGGGCAGTTTTGATTTCGGCAGCGAGCTGGTTCGCGCCGAGGCGAGCAAAAGGGAGCACGGCAATGGTTCAGATGCGAACATGGCTGACGGTGGCCGATAATTCAGGCGCCCGCCAGATCACCTGCATTCTCCCGATTGGCGGAGACGCAGGATTGGTCGCCGGATTGGGCGACGTCATCACGGCTGCGGTGAAGGAAGCCACGCCCGACGGCCAGGTGAAGAAGGGCAAAGTAGTCAAAGCAGTGGTGGTACGCACCAGAAAAGAGCATCGGCGCCGCGACGGAACCTACATTCGTTTCGACGACAATGCCGCCGTGCTGATTAACGACGCCAACGAGCCCATTGGAACGCGCGTTTTCGGGCCGGTGGCGCGCGAGCTGCGAGAGAAGAAATTCACGAAGATCATCTCGCTGGCTCCGGAAGTGTGGTAGCGATGAACCACGAAAAACCGAAGAAAGTGCATCTCGGCATCCGTCACGGCGACAACGTGAAAGTGATTGCCGGGCGGTCGAAGGGCAGGACGGGCAAAGTGCTTTCCGTGAATCCGCTGAAACATACGGTCACGGTCGAGCACGCCAACATCATCAAGCGGCACACGCGCCCGAACCCTTCGAAAAACGTGAAGGGCGGCATCCTTGAAAAGGAAGGGCCCGTTCACGTTTCCAGCGTGATGCTGATTTGTCCCGGATGCGGCAAGCATGCGCGCGTGGGACACACCACGCTGCCGGACGGCACCAAAGTGCGCACGTGCCGTCGCTGCAATACGACGTTTGAGAATTAAAGCGAAGGCGACTCAAAAAGATGATTACTCGGTTGCATGAAAAATATCGCAAAGAGGCTGTACCGGCGCTGACCAAGCGTTTCGGCTACAAGAACACGATGGCCGTGCCGCGCGTCGCGAAGGTTACCCTGAACATCGGACTGGGCGAAGCGAGCCAGAACGTGAAGCTGCTCGACACGGCGTCGCAGGAACTCGGCCAGATCGCGGGACAGAAGCCCGTCATCACGCGCGCGAAGAAGTCGATCGCGAATTTCAAGATTCGCAAGGGCATGCCCATCGGCTGCATGGTCACGCTGCGCGGCGAGCGGATGTACGAATTCCTCGACCGCCTGGCCGCCATCGTTCTGCCGCGCGTGCGCGACTTCAAGGGCTTGCCGCCAAACTCGTTTGACGGCCGCGGCAATTACACCCTGGGCGTCAAGGACCAGCTTGTGTTCCCGGAAATCGATTACACGCGCGTGGACAAGATCAAGGGCATGAACATCACGATTACGACGACGGCCCGCACGGACGAAGAAGGCCGCGAGCTGCTAAAGCTGCTCGGTGTGCCGTTTCGGACCCAGAGCGGGGCGTAAGGAGAAGTATAGGGCATGGCTCGAGACAGTCAGTTTGCAAAAATGCGGCGCAAGCCGAAGTTCAAGATTCGCGTGCGGAATCGCTGCCGGATTTGCGGACGCCCGCGCGGTTATCATACGCAAATTCGAAATGTGCCGCATCTGTTTCCGCGGCCACGCGCTCAAGGGAGAGATTCCCGGCGTGGTAAAGGCTAGCTGGTAGCGTCGCGGGGCTTGTCCCGAGGCTACGGGATTGAGCCCAGCACTGAAGAAAAGGAAGAAGGAATAGGAATGACAACCGATCCCATCGCTGACTTGTTGACCCGGATCCGGAACGCGACGCGCGCCAAGCACGCGCGCCTCGATCTGCCGTCTTCGAAGATGAAGATCGAGATCGCCCGCATCCTGAAGGACGAAGGCTATCTCGCGAATTTCAAAGTGGTCGAGGAAAAGGGCAAGAAGACGCTGCGTATCTTCCTGCGTTACACCTCTGACCGCCGCAGCGTGATCACCGATTTGAAGCGGATTTCGAAGCCGGGCTCGCGCCGCTACGTGGGCAAGTTCGATATTCGGCCTGTCGTCGGCGGTTTGGGAATTTCGATTCTTTCCACGCCGCGCGGATTGATGACCGGCAGCAACGCCCGCAAAGAAGCCGTAGGCGGCGAGCTTCTATGCGAAGTTTGGTAGAGAGGGAATCACTAGAGCCATGTCGCGAATTGGAAACAAAGTGATTCCGGTGCCGTCGGGCGTGAAAGTGCAGCTCAAGGACGGCTCGGTCGAAGTCCAGGGCCCCAAGGGCAAAATGAGCGTCGTCGTGCCGCGCGGAATTCAGTTCGAGCAGAAGGACGGCACTCTGGTGGCGAAGCGCGACTCCGAAGACAAGCGGGCGCTCCACGGGCTCGCGCGCGCGCTCGTTGCCAACGCGGTCACAGGCGTCACGCAGGGATTCAAGAGGGACCTCGACATCGTGGGCGTCGGCTACCGCGCGGAAGTGAAGGGCAAGAACGTCGTCCTGGCGCTGGGCTACTCGCACCCGATCGAGTTCCCGATTCCTGAGGGAATCCAGATCACCGTCGAGAAGCAGACGCACATGACGGTTACCGGCGCGGACAAGAACCAGGTGGGCCAGATTGCCGCCAATCTTCGCAGGCTGCGTCCGCCCGACCCGTACAAGCAGAAAGGCATTCGCATCACCGGCGAGCGGCTCAAGAAGAAAGCTGGAAAGGCCGGCGCCAAGACAACTGCATAAAGACAGCTGCATAAAGACGGCTGCCTAGCGCGGCCGGAAGAAGAGGAGAGCGAACGTGGCAGTTTCAGTTCGAAAATTATCTCGCGAAATGCACCGCCGGCGCGTTCACGTGCGCATGCGCAAGAAGTTGGCGGGCACGCCGGAGCGTCCGCGTCTTTGCGTCAACCGCTCGAGCAGGCACATGCGCGCGCAGGTGATCGACGACGAAAAGGGATTGACCCTTGTTTCCGCCAGCTCGCTCGACAAGGACGTGCGCGACCAGATCAAGGGCGGCGGCAATATCGCCGCTTCCAAGATCGTGGGCAAGGTGATCGCGGAGCGCGCGCGCGCCAAGGGCATTGAAAACGTGGTGTTCGACCGCGGCGGCTATCAATATCACGGCCGCGTGCAAGCGCTCGCCGAAGCGGCCCGGGAGGCGGGCCTGAAGTTCTGAAAACTATGCCGAAACAAGAGCTCAAAGATACGCTTTCGATTCGTCGGCCGATTGACGCGAATCAAGCCAACTTGAAAGATCAGGTGGTTTCGATCAACCGCGTCACCAAGGTCGTCAAGGGCGGCAAGAACCTGAGTTTCTCGGCGCTCGTCGTCGTGGGGGACCAGGGCGGGCACGCCGGATTCGGCATGGGTAAGGCGCGCGAAGTTCCCATGGCCATTCGCAAGGCCATCGAGCAGGCCAAGAAGAACATGGTCAAGCTGAACCTGAAGGGCACTACGATTCCCCATCAGGTGATTGGCTACTACGGATCGGGGCACGTGCTGCTCAAGCCTGCCCCGGAAGGAACCGGCGTGATTGCCGGCGGTCCTGTGCGGGCCGTGATGGAAGTTGCGGGAATCCAGAACGTGCTCACGAAGTCGATTGGCACGTCGAACCCGCACAACGTGGTCAAGGCCACGTTCGACGCGCTGTTGCATTTGAAAGACGCGGCGAAGGTAGCCGAGGGCCGCGGCAAAGGCGCCGCGGAAGAAACAGCCGTATCCTGAGGAATTGGCGTAAGACATGACGACGACCAAGAAAAAGTCAGGCACGTTGAAGATTAAGTGGATTCGCAGTTTCATCGGCTGCCCGAAGGACATGCGGCAGACGATCCGCGGCCTTGGGTTCCGCCGCATGCAGCAGATCGTCGAGCGGCCCGACACGCCGTCGATCCGCGGAATGATCGCGAAGGTTCACCATCTCGTGGAAGTTCAGGATTAAATGATGGCTACCAAACCGACACTCTCGAACTTGAAGCCGCCGCGAGGTTCGCGGCACCGCAAGGTCCGCGTGGGCCGCGGCATGGGCTCGAAGATGGGCAAGACCTCGGGCGCCGGAAACAAAGGCCAGCAGTCTCGGCGTGGCTATTCGCGCCGCGCGGGTTTTGAAGGCGGACAGATGCCCTTGCACCGGCGTCTTCCGAAGCGCGGGTTTTCGAGCCCGTTTCCGAAGGAATTTGCCGTCGTCAACGTCGAAAGCCTGAATGTTTTCGCCGCAGGCGATACGGTTACTCCGGAAACTTTGGCGGGGCTTGGCATCGTTCGCGCCATTCGCAGCGGCATCAAGATCCTTGGCGACGGCGAGTTGAAAGTCGCGCTCACGGTGCAGGCGCACGCGTTCAGTAAATCGGCGCAGGAAAAGATTACCCGCGCCGGAGGAAAGGCCGAAGTTTTGCAATGAGGAAACTGGTCGAGGCATTTCGCAACATCTTCAGCATGCCGGACCTGCGGAACAGGGTTCTGTTCACGCTGGCCTTGCTGGCGGTGTATCGCCTCGGCGCCTTCATTCCCACTCCGGGCATCAATACGGACCTGCTCGAGCAGCTTTTCAAGCAATACCAGGGCACGGCGCTCGGCATTTTCAACCTGTTCAGCGGCAATAACCTTCGCCGGCTGACGATTTTTGCCCTGGGCATCATGCCGTACATTACGGCATCCATCATTCTTCAGTTGCTCGTCGTGGTTTGGCCGTACCTCGAGCGGCTGCAGAAAGAGGGCGAACTCGGGCGGCGCAAGATCACGCAGTACACACGCTATTTGACGATCGTTCTCAGCTCTTTCCAGTCGTTCACGATCGCGTTAACGCTTGAAAAGCAAGGACTTATCGGCCAGTCGCTCGTCTATCACCCGGGCCCGCGATTCATCCTGATGACCATGCTGACCCTCACCACCGGATCGGCCTTCATTATGTGGCTGGGCGAGCAGATCAGCGACCGCGGAATCGGAAATGGCATGTCCCTCATCATATTTGCAGGGATTGTCGTCGGCCTTCCGAACGCGGTCAAAGACCTCTTGGACAAGGTCAACAATAAGCCGTGGGGGTCGTTCACTCCCATTGTGCTGCTCCTAATCCTGGTCCTGATGGTGGCCGTTATCGCCTTCATTGTCTTTGTCGAAGGCGGCCAGCGGCGCATCCCGGTTCAGTACGCGAAGCGCGTGATGGGCCGCCGCGTGATGGGCGGGCAGATGACCTATTTGCCCTTGCGCGTAAATTCCGGCGGCGTGATTCCGCCGATATTTGCCAGCTCGCTGCTCACGTTCCCGCAAACGCTGGCGCTGATTGCGCAGAGCAAGTCGCACGTGTTCACCAAGTTTGCCGACGCCATTAAGTGGGGCGAGCCTTTATATACGCTCCTGTACGTCACGCTGATCATTTTCTTCGCGTTCTTTTATGTGGGAATCATTTTCAATCCCACGGAGCTGGCCGACAACATGCGCAAGTACGGCGGGTTCGTTCCCGGAATCCGGCCCGGACGAAATACGTCCGAATATATCAACAGGATTCTGACGCGCTTGACGTTCGTTGGTGGAGTCTATTTGGCGATCGTCTGCTTGCTGCCTGAATGGATGATCTCCGGCATTCATTTGCAGCACTTGCCGGGAGCGATCGGCAACTGGTTTGACGTGCACATGTGGCGTGCCGTGCTCGATGGCCTCGGTTTCTCGTTCTATTTTGGCGGAACGTCGCTGCTGATCGTCGTCGGCGTCGCCATGGACACGGTGCAGCAGCTCGAAGCGCAGCTCGTGATGCGCAATTACGATGGCTTTGTTCGAAAGGGCCGAGTGCGCGGTCGTCGCGGTTGATGCTGTTTGGGCGGCGGCGGGGTTTCAGGGTTTGTACTTGCAAACCCTGAGTTAAAAACGATGGCTCTTAAGCGGGCATTGATTTTTCTCGGGCCTCCGGGCGCGGGAAAAGGCACCCAGGCAAAGCGCATCGCTCAGGCGTATCACGTGCCGCATCTTTCCACGGGCGACATGCTGCGCGATGCCATCGCTCGCGGCACGGAGCTCGGCCGGCTTGCGAAGCCGGTGATGGATCGCGGCGACCTGGTGCCTGACGATCTCGTCATGGCCATGGTCGAGGAAAGATTGGCGGCGCGGGATTGCGACGGTGGCTGTGTTTTCGACGGTTTTCCGCGCACGTTGCCGCAGGCGGAAGGGCTCGGAGCGGTTTTGGAGCGATTGGGATTTGGAAAGCCGCTGGTGGTGGATTTCCACGTGGATGAGGAAACCCTCCTCCGTCGGCTGGCAGGCCGCTGGACGTGCAGCGTGGGCGGCGAGATATACAACGTCTACGATGCGCCGCCGAAAGTGCCGGGAATTTGCGACCGGGATGGCGGGAAGTTGATTCAGCGCAGCGACGACCGGCCCGAGGTGGTCACGGAACGGTTCCGGGCCTACGAGCGCCAGACGAAGCCGTTGGCGGAGTACTACCGGCGTCAGGGCGTGCTTGAGGTGGTGGACGCGTCGCGAAGCATGGAGGAAGTAAACCGCGCTCTGGCTGCAATTCTGGAACGCGCGCAAAAGCGAGATGGTCATCTGTAAATCGCCGGCGGAACTCGAGAAGATGCACCGGGCAGGTTTGATCGTCTGGGGAGCGCTGGAGAAAATGCGCTCGATGGTTCGGCCCGGCGTTTCGACCAAGGAACTCGACGAGTTTGCCGAGGGGTTCACGAAAGAACATCGGGCGCGCCCGGCGTTCAAGGGTTACCGGGGATATCCCGGGTCGGTGTGCACCTCGATCAACCAGGAAGTGGTGCACGGGATTCCGTCGCCCAGCCGCCGCGTGAAAGAGGGCGACATTCTCTCGATGGACTTCGGCGTCGAGCTGAACGGTTATTTCGCCGATGCGGCGCTCACGGTTCCGGTGGGAAAGATTTCGCCCGAGCGGGAGAAGCTGTTGCGCGTGACGCGAGAATCGCTCGAGCAGGCGATCGATAAGGTTCGGCCTGGCAACCGGCTCGGCGATGTTTCCTCCGCCGTGCAGCAGTGGGTGGAAAAGAACGGCTACTCGGTGGTTCGCGAGTTCGTCGGGCACGGAATCGGCACCCAGATGCACGAGGAGCCGCAGCTTCCGAACTACGGTTTCGCTGGTCAGGGCGCGCGGTTGCAGGAAGGCATGGTCCTGGCGATCGAGCCGATGGTGAATCGCGGCGGCCCGGGTGTGCGAGTCCTGGAAGACGATTGGACCGCCGTAACCGCCGACGGAAGCGATTCGGCGCATTTCGAGCATACGGTGGCGGTCACTTCGAACGGCCCGTGGATCTTGACGCGCCCGAAAGAAGCCACCGGGCCCGTCTGGTAGGGCAGTTTGGTAAGTAGCGCAGGTCAGGATTCGCCCAGTTTAGGAGCTCATGGCATCACGAAGGCCGGAACCAGACAAAAAGAAGCCGGGCGAAAGCGGCAAGGAAGACGCCATCGAAGTGATGGCCACCGTGATTGAGCCGCTGCCGAACGCGATGTTTCGCGTCGAGCTCGAAAACAAGCATCAGGTGCTGGCCCACATTTCGGGAAAGATGCGCAAGAACTTCATTCGCATTCTTCCCGGAGATCGCGTCGCGGTGGAGCTTTCGCCGTACGATCTCACGCGCGGCCGGATCGTGTACCGCTACAAATAGCGTGTTGCGTCTAGCTGAGGTCGGGAGTTTTGAGTTTTGTAGCGCGCGTCATTGTGAGGGCCGTGTTTGGCCCGAAGAATCTCTGAAGGAATGGAGTCGAAATGAAGGTTCGTGCATCGGTCAAGAAAATTTGCATGAAGTGCAAGATCGTTCATCGGCGCGGCGTGGTTCGCGTGATTTGCGTGAACCCGAAACACCGCCAGCGCCAGGGATAGTTTCAGAAAGGGAGACAAGCATGGCTCGTATCGCAGGTGTGGATCTTCCGCCGAACAAGCGGCTGTGGGTTGGCCTGACCGCCATTTACGGCATCGGGCAAACGCGCGCCCGCTCGCTGGCCGAAAAGGCCAAGGTGGACCCCACCAAGAAAATCAAGGACCTCACCGAGGACGAGGTGACGCGCTTGCGCGCCGCCATCGAATCGGAGGGGGGCATCGAAGGCGATCTCCGCAAGGAAATGCAGATGAACATCCGGCGGCTGATCGAAATTCAGTGCTATCGCGGGTTGCGACATCGCCGGAATCTTCCGGTGCGCGGCCAGCGAACGCACACCAACGCGCGCACCCGCAAGGGCCCGCGCAAGGGCGCCGTCGCAGCGAAGAAGAAAACGATGGCCCGCAAGTAGGGACGGAAAATGTCGCTCAGGTCTTTAGACCTGAGGCTTTCACTGAAAGGAACCGAACGTGGCAAAAGAACCTCAGGACGCAGCCGCAGCTCCGGGAGCAGCGGCGAAAACGTCGAAGCGCAAGAAGGAATTTCGCAAGAAGCGGGAAAAGCGCGTGGTGCCGCACGGCCGCGTGTGCATCCAGGCGACGTTCAACAACACGATCATCACGCTCACCGACCCGGACGGCCGCACCGTCAGCTGGGCGTCAGCCGGCTCGGTGGGCTTCAAGGGTTCGCGCAAGGGCACGCCCTACGCCGCGCAGCAGGCCGCGATGAACGCCGCGGGAGTGGCGCGCGATCAATACGGAATGAAATCCGTGGAAGTGCGCGTCAAGGGTCCGGGAGCGGGCCGTGAATCGGCGGTTCGCGCGCTTGCGTCGGCGGGGTTGCACATCAACGCGATCAAGGATGTCACGCCCGTGCCGCACAACGGCTGCCGTCCGCCAAAGCGCCGCCGCGTGTAGGGCAAGAGATTTTTCGTAGGGGCACGGCATGTCGCAGATCCGCCGTGGCGGGCCGTGCCGGCTTGAGGAAACTGGGAAGTCTTGGGTTTTAGGGTGAAAGCGCGGGGCTTTAGAGTCTGTGTGAGAACTAGGGTTGACGCGTCTCTTATACTGCGAGAGGGAGGAGACGCGATGGCGAAATTTATCGAATACAACCCGGAGCAGGCGTATTTGCTGCCGCCGAGCGTTCGGGACGTGTTGGGTCCGGGACACTTGTGTTTTTTTATTCGGCGCGTGGTGGGGAAATTGAACCTGGACGTCTTCCGCAACGAGTACGGGGAGGAAGGCGGCCCGGCGTATGCGCCGGAGATGCTGGTTTCGGTTTGGCTGTACGCTTACGCGCTGAGCGTGACGAGTTCGCGTCGGCTGGAACAGCGGATTCGGGAGGATTTGGCGTTTCGCTATTTGGCTGCGGGAGCGGCGCCCGATCACTGGACGCTGAACGCGTTCCGGCGGCGGCACGCGAAAGGATTGAATGATTTGTTCACGCAAGTGGTAGAGGTGGCGCGGAAAGCGAACATGGGCAAGCTCGGGCACGTAGCCATCGATTCGACGCGCATCGCCGCGAACGCTTCGCGAAACCGGATCGATACCGAGCAGGCGCTGCGGGATGCGCGGGCACGCGTGCGGCGAGAGATTCGCCGCTGGCAGCGGCAGTGCAACACGGAAGATCCGAACGAAGGAGCGGGCGTGGAAGTAGGCCACGAAGTGATGGAGCGGCTGGAGCGGCAACTGCAAGCGATTCCCGAGCGGCTGGAGCGGTTGCACAAAGCGGGATTGCCGAAGCTTTCGCGGACCGATCCGGACAGCCGTTTTTTGCGGGAGCGGGGCGGATTCACGCTGGGTTACACGGCGACGCTGGCCGTCAGCGAAGATCATTTGATTTTGGCGCAGCGGGTCACGCAGGAAACGAACGACAACGACGCGCTGTTGCCGATGGTGGAAGCGGTGGAGCAGCAGTGCGGAGAAACAGTGCAAGGTGTCAGCGCGGATAGCGGGATTCTTCTCGTTGGCTAATTTGAAGGCTCTGGAGGAGCGGAAGATCGACGCCTATGTGCCGGACTCGAATCTGGCGCGCTGGTTGAATCGCGGCGGACGGCTGCGAAAGAGAGCGACCGATCCAGCGCATCGCCGCATGCGACGGAAGCTGCGCGACCCAGCCGGACGAAGGATTTACCAGCGGCGCAAAGCGATCGTGGAACCGGTGATCGGAGTATTGAAGGAGCAGAGAGGAATGCGGCGGTTCGCTCGTCGCGGGCTGGCACAGGTGGCGGTGGAGTTCGCGCTGGCAGCCACGGCCTACAATCTGACGCGGATGTGGCGCTCCTGCTAGTCGCGCCGCTGCCCCGCGAAATCGAAACGCCATTAACAATCATGTCCCTTCACCCGAATTTCGCAAAAAACCAATCGCGGGCAGCGAGTCCTCACACAGACTCTTTAGCCCCTGAAGCCAGTCCGCGCCTTTCGTAGCGTCGGCGGCCCGCCGGCTCTTTGTGGCCGCAGGCCACTTTGGGAGTGCGGTAGCTTGCTACCGCTTTCTCCTCGCCGAAGCTTGCTTCGGCGCGCCGTGCCGTGTTCGCCCCTGCGTTGTCATCCCGAGCGAAGTCCCGCGGCCGCCGCGGCGGCCCTTCCCACGCGTAGCGTGGGCGCGGGACGCAGAGAGGGACCTCTCTTCTTGCCCGTGTCGCCCGTGTCTTTCCCTGCCTCCTTGCCTCCTTGCCTCATTGCTTCCTGCTGTCTCAGCGTCCTCTGCGCCTGCCCGCCATCCCGTCGGGCGGGCCTCTGCGGTGAGATGCATTCGCGGTTGGCCGCTGAAACCCGACACCTGAAACCTGTGTTTCGCCTTTGCGGTCCCTCGCCCCTGAAACCCGACACCTGAAACCTGTGTTTCGCCTTTGGGGTCCCTCGCCCCTCACCCTCGCCCCTCGCCCCTAATTTCATACCGCCAAGTAATCTTCGCCGTCTTCCCCAGCATCGCCGCCACCGAGCAATATTTCGTCTGACTCAACTCGATCGCGTGGCTCACCGCCTTTTCGTCGAGCGTCCCTCCCAACCGGTAAACGATTTCGATCTTCGTCCACACTTCCGGCGGCTCCGTCGCCCGCTCGCCCGAAACCAGCACTTCCAGCGATTCCAGCTTCTGCCGCTTCTTCGCCAGAATCATCGCCACGTCCACCGACGTGCACGCCCCCAGCGCGCCCAGCAACACCTCCATCGGCCCCGGACCGCCTTCGTGCGTGCTTCCCGCGTCGAATTGAATCTCCTTGCCCGACGGCATCGTCGCCAGAAATTTCTCGTCCCCCACCCACTTCACCGTAGCTGTTCTCATCATCCCCTCGCGCAAATCGCCGTACCCATCGACTCTATCGAGCTTCGCCCAGCCCGTCCAGCGCCACGCGCGGCACCTCGAGCAACCTTCTAGCATTTAGGTCTGCTTTTGAATCTCGGGGTCCGATAGGCGTATTCCTCTGCCGATTCATGTAACTTTTCGCCTGCGTGTGGATACCTATAACGAGAGCTTACTTACCTGTCAGGAATAATGCGTACCTGTTCTCGGGCAGCACATGTGTGTCTCGTTGTAGGAGAAAACCATGGCCACGATCGCGCTAACAAAAATTGCATTTCCAAGCCCTAGGCTCATCGCGCCACGTTGGCATACGACGCTGCTCGTAACATTATTTCTGACGCTCGCGATAAGTGGGGCGTTTTTTCAACGGCATGCTCGCTCGCACCGTGAAATGTTGCAGCTGCACCCGCACGTCGTGCCGCTCTACCTTTCGCTCATCGCCATGGAGTGGGGATTATTCGTTTGGGTATGGAGAGGCGGGCTTCGCAGGACCAGAACGAAGCTAAGCGAACTGATTGGCGGGAAGTGGACAAGCGCGAAAGACGTGCTGGTAGATTGCGGCTTGGCGTTCGGTTTATGGGCCGTTTGGACGCTTTTCGAGATGGCGTGGCATCGCTGGCTCGGGCCCGGCCATGCAGCTTCCATCCAAACCTACTTGCCGCAGCGAGCGATGGAAATCCTGCTTTGGATTGGTGTTTCCATCAGTGCCGGATTCTGCGAGGAACTGGTTTTCCGCGGCTATTTTCAGAAGCAATTTGAGACATTTACGCATAGCCGGTGGGTTGCGTTGTTTCTGCAGGCCGTGCTCTTCGGAATTTCGCACGGTTATCAGGGAATCGAAGCGTGCGTAAAGATCGCGTGCTTTGGCGCTCTGTACGGAGTGTTCGCTGTTTGGCGCAAAAGCCTGCGCCCCGGCATGATGGCGCATGCGTGGGGAGATATTCTGAGTGGGATTTTCAGAATCTAGCGGCGTTCCAATGAGCGGTTCCACTGATATAACGGTCTGGGCTAAATGAGCAGCCGCAATGAGACGGTCCAATGACGGACTTCAGCTCGCTCTACAAAAAGTACGCCCCGGATGTGTACCGCTTTGCGTTCTATTTATCCAACGAGCGCGGCGAAGCCGAAGACATCACTTCCGAGACGTTTGTGCGCGCATGGACTTCACCCGAGCCTATCGTGATGGCTACGGTGAAGAGCTACCTTTTCACAATTGCGCGCAATTTGTTTTTTCAGGGCCTTCGAAAAAAATCTCGCCATGTCGCGCTCAATGACGAGTTGCGCGACTCACACGCCGGACCTTACGTGCAGGCCGAGCAGAAAGAAAAGTTACATTCTGTGATGACGGAACTTCAGAGGCTACCGGAAGCAAGCCGATCCGCTCTGCTCATGCGCGCCGTCGACGGAATGGCATACGAGGAGATTGCGCAGGTACTGGACATTTCTCTTTCGGCAGCGAAAGTGAAGGTTCATCGGGCGCGCTTGGCGCTGGCGGGATTGCGAGATGAGTAGCAGGGATCGGGCGTGGATGTGATGGATGGAGGTGGAAAATGAACGTTACCAGGGAAGTCATTCTTGATCTCCTGCCAGTCTACCTTGCGGGCGAAGCCAGCCCCGCCACGCGCGCACTCATCGAGGAATACATGGAGCAGGACAAGGACTTGGCGCAGCGCATTCGCGTGCAATGGGCAGACAACTTAGCCAAGATCACGCCTGCTGCGCTGCCGCCAGATCTCGAGTTACGCTCGCTCCGCCGCACACGCGCGTTGCTCGGCTGGCAGAAGTGGCTCTTCGCTCTCGCGATTACTTTCACCGCGATCTCAGTCACCAGTGAATTCTCCTTCGTGGACGGCCGCATCAAGGAGTTTCACTTCCTGATGCGTGATTTCCCAGCGCAGTTCGGACCGTTTGCCGTGCTGGCGGTTGTCTGCTGGGTCGGTTACTGCTCCATTCGCCGCCGTCTCCGCACACCCAAGCCAAATAGCGAATGAAAACAGCCGTTTGCTCGGCGGTACTCGTTCCAACTGGCGGGTGGAGCACCCCTCTAGTACTTGAGTCGGCTTTTGAATTTCGGCGGCCGATCAATCGCCCGCCTGGATTTTTTCAACACCCTGTTGATTTATTCAACGCTTTCGCCTGTCGCCGTTGCCGTGCGCACAGAAATCCTCTTGCAGCTCTCCACATTCTAAAGGACATCCGTCACGCTCCATCCTCTCTGGACATTTGGCCCCGGATTTGCCTATAAGGACGTGATCGCCCACGAGGCAAATTCGAGGCAAGGAGAAAAACCATGGCACCGAAGAAAGCAACCAAGACAACCAAGCGCATGAAGAAGTCCAAGAAGCTGGAACCCACCAAGCCACTCAGCCTTAACTACACACAGATTAAGTATCAGTATTAGTGGTCGCCGCGTCTCGGGAATTCGACGGGCCACCGATCGAAAAGGAGAAAAACCATGGCAACCAAGAAACTTAAGAAGGGCAAGAAAGTACAACCGACAAAGACCCTGATTCACATTAACGCGTTGAATTAATCACTAACCAGGATTGCGCAGGGCCGGAGACGCTTGCTCCCAAAGGGCTGTCGCGTGCACGAAGGCGGCAGCCCCTCGCACTGCCGGGTGCGAGTTCCCCACCCCCTCGGAATCGACTCCCCTGCGAAGCCTGTCGATATGCACCAAACGGGGAATGCTGTGCTCAAATCCTGCAACTATTTGGTGTGTGTCCAGTAGTAAGTCGTTTCGATTCAGCCTGGCGAGATTGGCAACAATGGTGCGCATTACACTCGGGGCAGCCTGCGTGGCTGTGTCTCGACCCCGTCGATGGCGAGGAGGATTTAGAACATGCGAAAATCTTTGTGGATCATCCTCACGGTGCTATTCGGGGCAGGCGCGGGAACGGCTCGCGCCTCTGACATCACGCTTGACGTATCAGCAACCTTTTCCCCATTCTACGGCGGTTCGGCGTGCTCGGGGTCAGGCTGCACCCTCGGTGGCGACATTGTGATTGACAACTCCAGCAGCGCGATCATCTCCGCCGACGTCACCTTCGCCGGTGAGTCTCCCATTGCTGGCCCTTTCACAACCGTGTTGGACCCCCCTAGCTTGGACGGCGCACTTACTTATTTCGGCTTTGAAAATACCGTGAATGGCAGCTACGTAATCTTGTACTTTCTCACGCCTACGCCGGGCACCCTTTTTGGCTACACCGGTGGGGCGCTGAACGCCACATCATTCGTCTCCGCCCCTGCAGTCGCCCCCCCTCCCCCGGACTCCGTTTGGCTGTTATCCTCGGGTGCGCTGACCGAAGTAGGGTCGACCCCTGAGCCAACCACAGTCGGTCTCATGCTGCTCGGGATCGGGTTGCTGTTCGTGATGCGAAATCGAGTTGCCAAGGGCCTGGAACGGGCCAGCTGAACGCACCGCTCACGGTCTTGACGCGTGGCGAGGAGATTGCGAAGATGCGAAAATCACTATGGATCATCGGCGTACTGTTACTGCTTGTCGCCATCGGCGCTCCCAACGCCTGCGCGGAGTCGTTCACGTACTCGTTAACTTTCGTCGATGACGGCGCCTTTTCGTTCTCCTGGACTACGTCCTCGATGCCGGGCGTAACGTCAGACACCTCGATCGCGGTGGGAGCGCTCGCGTCCTCCACCGTCAGTCCCACCGGCACCCTAGGCGGGTCGACGCTCGAATCCGTGGATCTGGACCCCCTCTCCACCTCCACGCTCGTATGCGCCGCGGGGGATTGCATCGTTTCCGTATTTTCCAATCCATCCGGCTCCACAGACATCATTTTCCCCGTCTTGCCCGCGGGTGCTTTGACGACTCCGGGCACCTACACGTTTTTGGCCCACCCATCCCCCTTGTCGCAGGAGACTCTCGTTGTCCGTGCCACCGCCGCAACCCCCGAGCCATCTACGTTCGGTTTCATGCTGATTGGATTCGGGTTGTTAGGGTTGGTGACGCTGCGAAGACGAATTTCCCTGGGCCATCCACAGGCCATCTAAGCGCATCGCCCCCGGTTAACTGCCTTTGAATTACTTCTAGACTGTGTCCCTCAAGGTTCTGGAAGTTATAGAACTACTATAGTAACTTTGTTACTACCCATCCGACGAATTCCATGCTACCGTGGTCCGTTTTTATGAGCTGCGAAATTGACAATGCGGGCCGAAGCAGCGGGCCAGAGTCGCCGCCTGTGAAATTTATTCCCTCGATTCCTTGTCTCTGTCTCTGTCTCTGTGAACTCTGTGCCTCTGTGGCCATCCCGAAACCTCGGGACAGATTCGCTTCTCTTTCGCTCCCTCGCCGAAATTCTAATAACGAAACCGCGATTAGAAATCGACGCAAATGACTGAAAACACTCACCACCGACCAGTTCTAATAAGCAAAAGGGAGGGGGGTATATTTTCGCAAAAGCGAATCCAAAGCGAACACTCCCGGGATTCAGGGTTTCTACTTGAAACCCTGAACATGAAGAAGTTTCAGTGTTTGTCCCGACGCTTCGGGACACAAACCCTGAGTCTAAATGAGTCCAGCGCTTCAGCGTTCGGCGAAGAGCCCTACAGAAAAGGAAGGGCGGGGATCCGGCACCCGCCTCAGAAAATGAATTTCGCGCCGAGTTGAACCACGCGCGCCGCGTAGGACTGGGTAATCTGCCCGAAAGTGCTGCTCCCAGCGTTATTTACGGTTGGATTTTGCCAATTTGTCTGGTTGAAGGCGTTGAATGCATCCGCCTGGATTTGCATGCTCATGCCTTCTCTCCAAGGCAAAGCGAAGGTCTTCTTGGCCGAGAGGTCCCATCCGTAAGCATGAGGCCCGATGAGGTCGTTGATAGGCGCGTCACCCGCACCGAGTACAGATTCAGCCACAAACGCGTTCGGATTGAACCAGCACAGTGCCTTTGCGTTCGTGCACGTGCCGCTGAACCCAAGCGATTGGCCTGGAGCGATCTGCGCCCGCCGGCCGATGTTAACGCCGCTAAGGCCAACATTGACGCCGTCTGTCGCGGTAAGGGGCGAGCCGGACTGGTAGTGCGTTACGCCGCTGAGCGACCACCCTTTCACAAGAGCACCCTCCACGCCAGTCATACCTTTGCCCCACGGCGATTCGATGACGAAGCCGATCGCCAAGATATTCGTCGCGTCATAGCTCAGCTTGCCGTAGTAATACTGCTTCCAAGTCTCCACCACGCCGCCAGTTTGAGTCCCGCCGGCGACGGCGGTGGTTCCGCCATTCACCAGGACAGGATTGGCCGCTGTGCTGACGAGACATGTGTACGGGCATTCTTGCTCGGGATTTTCGTTGTAAGCGTCGCCTGCGCCACCGCCGAATCCCATGGCCTTCGAATATGTGTAGGCAACTGTGGCGGTGATGAAGCCCGCGCGCTTCGCCAGGCTGACCTGCAGGGCATTGTAGTTGGAATCGTTATCGCTCACTGCCATGCTGATACCCGAGTAGCCTAAGTAGGGACGAATCTGGTCCTTTGACACAGCGGCGGCGTAGCCGCCCGCGCAACCGTACGCAGGACCATTGATTCCTGCAGGGCAGGCCAGATCGTTCGGGTTCGGTGAGGTGGGTATGAATTCTTGTTGCGTCCAGGTGGGGCTGTTGATGCTGGGCCCTCGCAGGATATGCCGTCCCTGGGTGCCGACGTAAGACACCTGGAGCAACATGTTTTGAGGCAGCTCGCGCTGCACGCTCAGGCTGTATTGATAGCTGCGCGCGACCTCCAATCGCGGGTCGACGGCGTTCAGGCTAAGCGTGGATAGAGCCGGCACCGCAGCGGCTCCCGGGGCGCTATCGTACGCTGATAGTGACTGGTTAACCCCTCCGATAGAGACCGACTCTGCCCACGGCGGATAGCCCTTGCGAATTGATGCCGGCGCCCAGGACGTTGCCTTCGGGATGGTCGTAGAAAATGCCGAAGCCGCCGCGAATCACGGTTTTGTCGTTCAGGGGCGCGAAAGAAAAGCCGACGCGTGGAGCCCACAGGTTTTCCGGTTTGTAGAAGCCGCGAGCCTCCGTCGCAGGTATGGAAGCCACAAGGGTGGGATCCTGATAGGTGGCGGGAACCCTGCCAACCTGGTCGTACGGCACGTCTCCGGGCCGCTGCAATCCATTGCATTCGATCGTATAAATCGGCGCGCCCATAACGCTAAGAAGGGGACCGCTGCAAAGGCCAGCCGAAGCAGAACTGATCGCGCTACCGCCGCCGACCGAAGCAAAGGTCGCGTCTTGTCCCACGTTAAATGCAAACGGGCTGAAGTTCGTCATGGCGTTTGTTTGATCGTAGAGCGGTGTTGTATGGACGTAGCGAACACCCAACGTAAGACTCAACTTATGCGTAACTTGCCAGGTATCCTGGAGGTACGCCTCGTCGTCATTGAACCGGAAAAGGCCCAGTGTGACGGCCGAGTTCTGCCCGAGGGTGTTAAAGTTCCCCATGAGCGCGTCAGCGAACGGGTCACCCGTCGAGTTCGAGCCGGTAGTCGCACCGGCATTGGCGGCTGAAATTGAGAATGCCGTCGTAGTTTGTGCGCGAGTTCTGATTCTTGCGGTTGCGCGCGTATAGCACGCCGAACTTTATGGCATGGTTGTTCTTCACCCATGTCATGTTATCGGTGGGACTGATATCTGCCGTCGGCGATTCGAGGTAATTCGGCGCCGGACCGGTGATTTGGGTCAACGCGGTAGTAGGAAATCCCGTGACGCCAGTAAACTGAATTGTCGGAAGCCCGTTGGGGAACTGCGTCGGGTTGCCAAGCGGCGGAATGAACGCGAAACCATAAACAGACTTCTCCCAGGCGGTGCCTTGGAGGGGAGTTGTTTGCTTGTGCCAGTCAGCGTTGAATTTGACCTCGTTGATCAAGTTCGGGTGGATGATATACGTCCAGCTGAATTGGAGGTTGTATCCGGGACGATTGCGCGCGTCCGGGTCCACAGGAACTTCCGCCGGAAGGCCGCCACTGGTGGCCCCGAACGTAGAATAGGGATTGTTGATGTCGACGTAGTCGTGGAGATACCGGAAATAAAAGCTGTGCTTATCGTTGGCGTGCTCATCCACGCGAATGATGTCCTCGCGAATGTTCGCTGGGTTCGGAAGGTTGAACGAAAGGTTGTTGGTCGTCGTTGCGGTGGGCAATGCGCCCCCGGTGGACAGTTTTGCTGCCGCCTCGTAGACCGCCGCGATCGCGGCGCCGTCGGTCGTAATACAAGACGGAGAGAGCACGTTATTCGTAATCGTGCAGCCAGGTGGAACGACAGCGGGGGTTTTCAGTCCAGCACCGCCGTTGATCCCAGTAGACGTCCGAGAAATCCCCGGTCACTTCGGCCGCCGTCGGGAACGTCAACGATGCCGACGCGCTCCCTAATCCTGCGGCTGACCCGCGAAATCTCTTCCACTCCTGACCGGCAAAGAAGAACAGCTTGCCCTTCCGCTGGATATAGGGGATGGGGCCGCCGACATACCATCCGAAGTCGTTGAGGTGAAACGGGGGCACAGCCGCATAGCCCGTTGCAGTCGGATTCGTTAGTTTGGTGGCCGGCAGTTTCCGCATTCCAATCGTTGTTCTGGACGAATTCAAAGCCTCCGCCGTGATATTGTTCCCCTCCGCTTTTGGTTATCACGTTGACCGTTGCAGAGTTGGAGCGGCCGAATTCAGCGTCGTAGTTGGACGTCTGCACATCCACTTCGCGAATGAAATCAACACCGACCTCGTTAAATACGCTGTTGTTTGAGCCGGAGTCCAGGTTCCAACCACCGTCTACGCTCCAGTTTTGCCCGTCAAGGCGCTGTCCGTTGATGTCCGCGATGCTGTTATTGTAGCCACTCGTTATGTTGGCTGCGTTAAGCCCGGAACTCTGGAGGGCCGCGCCCGGAATGAGGCCCACGACCGACTCGTAGTGGCGTTGGTTCATGGGCAGGCTCACCATTTCTTGGTTCGTGATCGTTGCCGAAATTTCCCCGGAGGTCGTATTGGGCATGTTGACCACGGCCGTCACCGTGACTGTCTCCGTAAGGGCGCCGACCTGCATGGTTACGTTCACTGTCAGGCGCCCCCCCGCCGTTACGGGGTTTCCAGCCACCAATGTTTTCTTGAAGCCCTTTGCCTCGACCGTCACCGTGTATTTGCCAACAGGCAGATCATCGGCCACAAAGTAGCCGCTCCCGTCGGTCGTGAGGGAGCGCGGGATTCCCGTCGCCTCATTGATGATGGTAACGGTGGCACCGGGAACCGCCGCACCCTGCGCGTCGGTGACAGTCCCGGAAATGCGGCCGACGATGTCCTGCGCAACGGCGAATTCCCCGGTCCCCGCGATTAAGAACAAGAAGGCCAGGAAGAGAGCCGCCAGCCCACTAAACAGCGCGAACCAGATATCTTTTTCATTCCAGAACTCATGGGTGAATAATGATTTTCCGGCAGGGCCAGGATCATTTTGGTATCTCCTCGCAGTCCGCGATTAGTCCCGTACCTCGTTTTGGTCCACTGGGCAGGCCGACGGCCCTGGACACAAGACCACGCGGCAATGAAAGCGAATCTAACCAATTCGCCGCCGAGTAAAGCAGTGTTGCTAACCAGCGCGGGAGTTAACCAACAGTGAATTCACCGTTAGCATTTGACTGCCACGAAAATACGCGGAGAGAGCACGTTCGACTGGCCATTTGCAGCCTAAGTCGGTGAAATTTCAGGTCTTTCGTTCGATGCCACGCTGTGAAAATTCTGTTATACTCCCGTTCAAAGGACTGGGTGGGCTGTCGACAGGACCATTCTCAAAGGGATAGCTCATTTTGCAACCGGCAATCAGCAAGCTTGAGGCAGAGCGCGCTGAAGTGGACGACATTTTGTCGTCCGGTGTACTCGGGCGGACCAACAACCTCGTTCGACTTCTGACGTTTGTTTGCGAAAAGTACTTTGAAGGAGCAATCGACCAAATCAAAGAGTACAGCATCGCGGTCAACGCCCTTGGGCGCCCGGAATCTTTTGATCCCCAGTTGGACACAGTCGTCCGCGTAACTGCCCACGCATTGCGGAAGCGCCTCGAAGATTATTACAAGAGCGCCGGAGCACACCACCCCGTTCATATTTGCCTCCCTCCGGGCCACTACGTTCCAAAGTTCGTTCACACGAGCGACTTAGAAGCGGCGACAGGCGAATCCAAGCTCGATGAGAGTCAGAACGGTCAAACTCTCGGTGGGCCTCGAAAGAACGGCCGGTCGGAAAACCAGGGAAACAATCCAGCCCTGCCACTGCAGGATTCAAAACCAGACAAAATCCCGGAACACCACGATGGCGGCGAATCTGGGGGTCGGTTCAGGCCACAGACTCGAATGGTGATAGCGGCCGCCATTTTGGGGATTTTTCTATTTGTGATGTCGGTTTTTGCTTGGAAGAAATGGTACGGAATCTGGCACCAAAACTCTCCGCAGACCCAGGTCCTTGCTGCTGGGGTCTACACTCCGGGGAAGATTCTTCGGGCGCTGGTGGGGAACGCATCTTCTCCTTACGTAGATCGCGGCGGTTCTACCTGGGATAGCGATCATTTCTGCTCGGGAGGAAGCACATTCTCCGTTACGGGCCGCGCCATCCAAGGAACTGAGGACGCGCCGCTTTTTTCCAGTGGGCGGCGCGGCATCTTTCATTGCAACTATCCTGTCCCGCCGGGGACTTACGAGCTTCATCTCCTGTTCGCAGAAACGTCGGGGTTGCAAGAGAACAGTCGTAACGTGGGGTTCTCGATCAATGGAGGGCTGCCTGCCAGTTTGGATGTAGTGGACGACGCCGGCGGGGATGACATTGCAACCACGAAAGTGTTTACAGATGTCGCACCCAAGAGCGACGGAACGATTCGTCTGGACTTCACCACTCCTGACGCATTCGTAAACGCGGTTGAGATTCTGCCGAGTGCTGCGCATCAGATGCTTCCGGTTAGGATCGTCGCCGGGCACTCTCCTTACCGCGATTCCAACGCCAATGTTTGGATGTCAGACCGGTACTTCTTCGGCGGGCGCCTTAGCAGTTTCGGAGGTGATTTGTCCAAAGTTGTCGACGGTGGTCTTTACGAATGGCATCGCTTCGGGCACTTCCATTACGTCGTGCCGGTTGCGCCCGGCGGCCGATACACTGTGCGACTGTACTTTATGGAGCACTGGTTTGGCGTCCAGAATGGCGGCATTGGAGGTGTGGGCAGCCGCGTCTTTGATGTCTATTGCAACGGGTCGACGCTATTGAAAGGATTTGATATTTTGCGTGAGGCCGGATCTGGACCGTTGGTCAAATCCTTCCAGCATATTGAACCAACGCCCCAGGGCAAAATCGGGATTTACTTCACCCCCGATGTCAACTACCCGTCCATAAGCGCGATTGAGGTCATCCCCGAATAGAACACTTCCCTCCGCCTGGCTGGACATGCGCAGTTGTGTCCGTTTAGATCGTTCTCCTAACGCTCGGCTGACTGTTCGCGTTAGGACGATGCCGGGCATGAAGCCCGGCGTTACAATGGCTGGCGCGAGGCTAAGCGGATGAAGATCACCGGCAGCGACGTCATACTTTTGGCGCACTCGACGTTTGGAGTCCTGGGGATCCTGTCGGCGTTGTGGGTTTTCGTCGAAACGCTGAATGCGAGTGAGGAGAACGCCGGGCGCATACGAAGGGCCGCTCTTCTCGCGGCGCTGTGCATGAGCGTGACCTGGATCGTCGGCGGATATTGGTACGTTCACTTCTATCCGCTCGACAGGGCCCTGATTCTGAAAGGGCCGTGGCCGTGGGCTCATACGCTGTTCATGGAAACCAAGGAGCATCTCTTTTTTGTCACGCTAATCCTGTCTTTTTACTTTCCGATTGCAGCCCGAGACAAGCTGGATGCCAACGCGGCCGCGCGCAAAATGGTGCTGTGCGTGGCGATGCTGATTGTCCTGAGCGGACTGACGATCGAGGGCTCGGGAGCGATCATCAATCATGGCGCTAAGGTAGCGCTGTTGCATGCCAGCGCGGGGGCCGCACGATGAACGGAGACAACGCAAAGCTGGGGCGCTCGAGCGCCGCGTTCGCCATGGCCGCGTCCATAACGGTGCTATTCAGCACGGCGCTGGCCTGGGCAAAGGACGCTTACAAACCTTTGAACAGTTTTATGAACGCTCTGGCCTGGCACAACTGGATAACCCACGGCCTGGCCGACGTGATTCTGTTTGGCGCACTGGGCTTAATTTTTTCAAAAACAAATTGGGTTGAGCGAATCGCTCCAAATCGGCTGATTACGTTTCTGGTCGTGGCCGTCGTGGTGGCGGGCGCGGGCCTGTTCGTCTGGTACGCAGTGTTCTGAAGAGAAATTCAATCCGATTCGCGGACGAAGGGAGCAAGGTTGCAAGTCAATGGAATCCGTTCTTGGCTAGTTGCCGTGACAGCATCGCGTCTCCCGCGTCCGGCTTCTTGTCGTCTTTTCCCCATGTGTAGTAGAGGCCTAAATAAGCATAGTTCTCCGTCTGGCCGGCGACCGAGTGCCCGTACGCGAAGAGAAATTGGAAATTGGGATTCTTGAAGTGGTAGTAGCCGCCCGCGTCGATCAGCGTGGAGGATTGCGTTTGAGGCGCAGCCAATCCCTCGCGCGCGTGGGAAAAGACCTCAACTCCAAATTCGAGCTTCTTGTTGATTTCCCGCTTCACGAGAAAACCGCCATACGGAAAGCTGCGATAATCCACTTGCTTGACGACCGTGTATCCCGCGCCGCCATCGAAGGTCCAGGGCCCCTCGTCCTTTTCCACCCAAAGGGGAAGTTTGTACCAGACCTTTCCAATGCCGAGTCCTCTGGAGTAACTGCCGGTGGGAACTTCCAACATGGTAAACGTGCCGATCTGCGGACGCCGCTTCGTTTGCTTGATGAAACCGAACTTCAGGCCGAGTTCCATGTCCGTGAGGCCAAAGGCGCGTGGGCCGGTTCCGCTCGGAGCGTAGATAGAATTGTTCGTTGGGAACACCGCTCCGAAAGGCAGAATCGCGTGGAGTTGAACTCTGGGAAGCGCGCCCCAGTTGAATTCAAAGGCTGGACCCAGCGTGTCGTATTCCACGGGAGTACCATCCACACCGCCAAAGATGTAAGCCTCGTAATGCTTATAGTCGACCGGCGTGGGATCATCGGTCTGATAGGGAGGACCCTGCGCGCAGAGCTTCGGCGCGGTGAGCATAACGAGGAGGAACAGCGCCAATCTTAGGCAATTATTGAACAAGCCAGAATTGTACAACGAGCGAAGACTTGCCGGGAGGCGAGGCTAAATCGTGGAGGTGGTGGTGGTTCCAGTGCGCTTCCCGGCGACGGCGCCGGCCTCGACGGTGGGGTGGGGCACGCGGCGCATCGTCTCGACGAAGACGCGGACGATGGCGGGATCGAACTGGTTGGAGGCGCAGCGTTCGAGTTCGGCGAACGCGTCCTCGGGCGTGCGCGCTTTTTTGTAGGTGCGCTCCGAAGTGATCGTGTCGTAGGCGTCGGCGATGGCGATCACGCGAGCGCCGTAGGGGATTTTTTCGCCCTCCAGCCTTTCTGGATATCCGGTACCGTCGTAAAACTCGTGATGGTGCCGGACCATTTTTCGAATTTCAACCATGGTCTGGAGCGGCTCGAGAATTTTTGCGCCGAGATCCGTGTGAGTTTTCATCGTCTCCCATTCGGACGCGTCGAGCGGGCCCGATTTATTCAGGATGATCTCGGGGATGCCCACCTTGCCGATGTCATGCAGCAGGGCCGCGAGGCGTATCTCTTCCACCTCTTCCTGCGGTAGGCCGAGTTCCTGCGCGATCATTGCGGCGTAAGCGGAAACTTTCTGCGAGTGACCCTGCGTGTAGTGATCCTTGGCATCGATGGCGAGCGCGAGAGAAGTGACGGTTTCGACGACGGCGGGCGGGAGACCGTTTGGCGAGCCGCCTGCGTCCTGCTCGAGCGAGCGCGTGAATTGCTCGAGGCGGCGGTAAATTTCCTCGAACGCTTCGGGGCCGGTGGAAAAGAGGCGCTTGAGGGTGACTCCGAGATAGGCCTCGAGAACGTCTTTCTTCCATTTTTTGCGGTCCACGGGATCGCCCTGCTCGGCGCTCGAAACGGAATTGCCTCCCTGGTGCTTCGAGAGGTACATCGAAGAGTCCGCAACCTGGATGAGTTCCTGCGGAGTGGAGCCGTGCACGGGGAATCCAGCGATTCCGAAGCTGGCGGTGATGTTTTTGTCGCGCAGCAGAGGATCGGACGCGACCCAGCCGCGCAGTTTGCTGGCGAGCTGCCGCGCCTGCTCGACCGTGGTTTCCGGCATGAGGATGACGAATTCGTCGCCGCCGTAGCGCGCGACAACGTCGGAGCGGCGGCAATTCTGTTCGAGGATGTGGCCAACGCGCTGGAGGACGACGTCGCCTTCGAGGTGGCCGTAAAAGTCGTTCACGAACTTGAAGCGGTCGAGGTCCATGAGCACGAGCGCAAACGGGCGGTTCGCGCGCGTGGAGCGCTTCCATTCGGAGGAAAGCGCTTCCATGAGGAAGCGGTGGGTCTTGACGCCCGTGAGGCCGTCGGTGATGGCCTGCTCTTGCGCTTTCTGGAATGTGAGGGCGTTGTGCAGGGCGCCGGCGAACAGATCGGCGAGCGTTCTTAGGAACTGGACTTCCTGCTCGGGAAAATCGCATGGCTCGGAGGATTCAACGTACATCACGCCAAGCAATTGCTCGGCGTAGATTACGGGCAAAG
>CAWBGW010000012.1:0-36675 GCA_963788345.1 uncultured Acidobacteriota bacterium
CCGCGGGCGGACCGATCATCCATCCGGACCTCGACGCCTTCGTCATCACTCCGATTTGCCCGCACATGCTTACGAACCGCCCGCTGGTGATTCCCGGCGCGGCACGGATCGAAGTGGACTTCAGCGCCGCCGACGAGCCCGTGTACCTCACGCTCGACGGGCAAATCGGGCTCCAGCTTAATTCGGCGGACCGCGTGACGATCACGAAATCGCCTAACAAAGTGAAACTTATCCGGCCGCCGGACAAAACGTATTACGAGATTTTGCGAAGCAAACTGCGCTGGGGTGAACGCTGAACAACCTCGGAGCTTCCCCCAACCATGTCCCTTTCAAGGAGACGCGAATGAATCCGAAATCTGCCGTGGTGTTTGCCGCAATGGTGTGCTTGCTCGGTCTCGCTCCGCACTCGCGTGCGCAGAGCTCTCCGGCGATGCCTATTGCCAACTACCCGATGCAGGAAGGTTTCATCGACGCTCACGGCGTCCTGATCTATTACATGACCGTTGGACACGGCGCGCCATTGCTTATCGTCCACGGCGGCCCCGGCGCTTCACACGACTATTTTCTTCCGTACCTTCTCCCGCTCGCGCGCCACAACCGGCTGATCTTCATCGACGAACGCGGCTCGGGAAAATCCGAGTATCTGGAGGACCCGAAGGGCTACACCGTCGAAAACATGGTGGAAGACGTGGAAGCCGTCCGGCAGGGGCTGGCGCTCGGGCGAATCAGTTTGCTCGGGCATTCCTACGGAGGCGTGCTCGCGCAGGCTTACGCGCTGAAATATCAGAGCAATTTGACTCACTTGATTCTGGCCAGCACGTTTCCGAGCACCAAGCAGATGAACGAAGTCTTCGCGCGCATGAAAGAGAAAATGGATCCGGAGCTGCGCGAGCGAATCGACAAGATGGAAGAAGAGGGGCTTTTCGGTCACGGCAAGGATTACGAAAAGAACCGGTATACGAGCGACTACATGATCGCGGCCTGGGGCGAAGGATACTTTCCGTACGTCTACCACAATCACCCGGACGCGAACTACGACCCGATTCAAAACGGAGTGATGTCGTGGGAGCTTTACCGGGAAATGTGGGGCTCGGACGGCGAATTCGTGATCGACGGCAATTTGAAGTCCGTCGAGTACGTCGACCAATTGCCTTCGATCCACGTTCCGACGCTGATTATCGCCGGCGATCACGACGAATGCGATCCGTCTCTGTCGCGAGGAGATGCACGAGAAAATCGCCGGCTCGCAAATCGTGATTCTGGCGAGCAGCGGCCACATGACGTTCGTCGACCAGCCCAACCTATTTATCGCTTCGGTGGATGGCTTCCTTCACGCGAGCGGCGCGACGAAGGCGAGCCCAGCCGCGCATTAGGAACTACTTGACCTTCAGGACCACGAGCGTCCGGTCGTCGAACGGATGCTGACCGCCGGAGAAGCGGTCGACTTCTTCGAGGATGTAGTCGGCGATTCGATCCGCGTGGAGCTCGTGTTTCTCGAGGATGATTTTGGCCACGCGCTCGTGGCCGAAAAATTCCCCGAGGAGTTTTGCGTGTCGCCGATGCCGTCGGAGTGAAACACGACGATGTCGCCGGGATTCAGAACGAAACTCCGCTCGTCGTAGGTGGCCTCTTCAAAAATCCCGAGCGGAAATCCCTCAATCCTGATTTTCTCGCAGCGGCCGTGGTGATACAGGAACGGCTGCTCCTGGCCGGCGTTAGCGATGCGCAGGCGATGGCGGCTGCGATGCCACGTGGCGAAACAAAGAGTCATGAACCTTCCTTCGATCAGCCGCTCGCCGAGAAATCCGTTGATGGCGCGCAGCATGTTGGCGGGCCGCGGCTTCTGCGAACCCAGGCTGCGCAGCGTCCCGATTCCCACGGCGCCGTAAAGCGCCGCCGCGCTGCCCTTCCCGCTCACATCGCCCATGGCGATAGCCAGCTCCTGCGGGCCGTAGCGGATGAAGTCGTAAAGGTCGCCGCTCAGTTCGCGCGAAGACACGACGCGGGCCGCTATATCCAGCCCGAACTCTGGTCCGGGCAAGCGCGGCAGCAACGCGCCCTGAATCCGGCGAGCGGCATTCAGATCGCGCTCCATGCGAGTTTCATCGCGCCTCACGCGCTCGTAGAGATGCGCGTTCTCGATCGAAACGGCCAGATTCGCCGCGAGAATCGAGAGCACCTGCACGTGGTCCGGCGTGAAATAATTCAGTTGCGGGCTTTCCAGGTCCATAACGGCGATGACGCGGTCTTTATAAATCATGGGGACTGCCAGCTCGGAGCGCGTCTCCGGGTTGAGCATGAGATAACGCGGATCGAGTTGAACGTCGGGAACCACGACGGGCCGCCGCAACGAAGCGGCAGCGCCGACGATGCCCTCGTGCGCCGGAACCGCGAACTTTTCCTGCGTGCGCTGTCCGAATTTCACGGTCACGCCATGGCGAAACACGTTGTCCGCGGCGTCGTAGAGAAGGATGCTGAAGATTTGGTAGTCGATCAGGCGCTTGGCGAGCTCCGCGGAGCGGCGCAGCACTTCCTCGACCTCAAGCGACGAACTGGCTTCGCGCGCCACTTCGTTGAGCAGCAACAGCGTCTCGGCCTGGCTGCGAGCGTTCTCGAACAGGCGCGCATTTTCGATGGCCGTGCCGATGCGTCCCGCGACGAGCGTCAAAATATTTTGCTGGTCGGGAGTGAAGTAGTCCGCCTCACTGCTCTCGATGTCGAGCACGCCGATCACGCGCCCGTGCACGATCAGCGGAACGGCCAGTTCCGAGCGCACTCCGTCGATCGCGTTGAGGTAGCGCGAATCCTTGGCAACGTCCGCCACGCGAATCGCATGGCCCGTGGAAGCGGCGGCGCCGATGATGCCGTCGCCCACGGGAATGCGCCAGTGCTCCACCACCTCGGCGCGGTGCCCGATCGCAAAACGGAAGAAAAGCTGGTTGGTGTTTTCTTCCGGCAGCAGGACCGCAAAAATCTCGTAATCGATCAGCCGCTTGATGTGCGCCGCCGCGGTGGCCAGCACCTCGTCGAGGTCGAGCGACGAGTTGATCTCCTGGCTGATGTCCGCCAGGATCGCCAGCGTCTCCGCGGGAATTTCGAGCTTCGAATTGAGTCCGGTCGAATCCATTTTGTTTCGCTACGGCGCGCCGCACACCTCAAGCGCAGCGCCCGCTTTCCCAAGTTTTCCTTAACTAACTAAGAGATGCGTTCAGTCAAGCCCACGATGGTGCGAATTCGAACATTATAGCAGGCGAGGAACAGAGGCCAGAGAACACGTGGGGATAAATCGACAACATCAATCGCATCAGTAACTTGTGCTCGCGACGACGGGCTCCGCCGCAGCTGTCGGCGCACCGGCCCTCGCTTGCTCGAGGATCTTCACGCTGGCGCTCGCACCGATGCGGGTTGCGCCCGCTTCCACCATTTTCTGCAGGTCCTCGAGGCTGCGCACGCCGCCGGCGGCCTTGACGCCGATTTCCCCGCCCACCACCGCGCGCATCAGTCGGACGTCTTCCGCCGTCGCGCCGCCCGCCGCGAAGCCGGTGGAAGTCTTCACGAAATCCGCGCCGGCGTTCTTCGCCGCCAGCGAGCCGCGCACTTTTTCGTCGGTGGTGAGCAGCACCGTTTCCAAAATCACTTTGCAGATCGCGCCGCCGCGGTGGCTCGCTTCGACGACTCCGCGAATGTCCGCCTCCACCGCGTCAAGCTGCCCCGATTTCAGCGCGCCGACGTTGATCACCATGTCGATTTCCTGCGCGCCGAGTTTGATCACCTCTTCCGTCTCGTACACCTTCACCTGCGGGAGCGTCGCGCCGAGCGGGAACCCAACCACCGTGCAAACGCGCACTTCGCTTCCACGCAGAATTTCCGCGGCCAGCGAAACGTTCCACGGATTTATGCACACGGAGGCGAAGCCATACTTCAACGCCTCGTTGCAGATCTTGCGAATGTCGTCGCGAGTGGCGTCCGGCTTCAGCAGCGTGTGATCGATCAGCCGCGCGATGTCCGCTTCGATCGGGCCTACGGCCGCTCCCGCCGAAATGCGCGAGGCGCCCGCTTCCACCACTTTGCGCGTCTTTCGCGCGCAACGTTCCGCGCAGCGTTCGTCGCAACCGGGGCAAATCAGGCCGTCGATTTCCAGGCCGCACAAATCCGCGCTCTTCTCGGCACCGAGATAACCGAGAATTTCTTCCGTTATCGCCTGAATGAGTTTTTCCAGCTGTTGCGGGTCCACCCGACGGGCTCCGTTAAGGGCGAATCTTGTATTCAAGAACTTCGATGGCGTTTCTCGATCGCAATAATTTTGTCAACGCGCCGTTGGTGGCGTCCGCCGGCAAACGGCGTCTCCAGCCAAACGGCCAGAATCTCGCGCGCCACTTCCGGCGGAATCGCACGCGCGCCGAGCGAAAGAATATTCGCGTCGTTGTGCTCGCGGCTGTTGCGCGCGGAAGCCCTATCGTAGCACAGCGCTGCGCGCGCTCCTGGGACCTTGTTCGCCGCAATGGACGAGCCGATTCCCGCTGTGTCGATCACCACGCCACGCCACGCGTCACCGCTTGCCACCGCATTCGCCACCGCTTCCGCGAAATCGGGATAGTCGACGGCCTCGCGGCTCGACGTTCCGAGATCGAGAACCGCGTAGCCCCATTCGCGCAAATAATTTCGCAGCTCTTCTTTCAAGTCGAAGCCGCCATGGTCGGCGCCGATCGCAACTTTCTTCGAGGCCGCGCCTTCTGCGCCGCCGGCTTCGTTTGTTTTTGGCTGTTCGAATCGAATGGTGATGTCGCGCAGGGCAGCTTCGTCGCGCGCCAGCGGGGTGACGATCGTGCCCGTCGGCACCGCGACTTCTCCGCCCGCGGGAATCGCTTCGAGGTCGCCCACCGTCAGGACGCGGCGCGCCATCGCTACGCCTCGGGAAGATTGAGGACGCAAACGTCTTTCAAGTTGCGAAAGCGCTCGTTGAAATCGAGGCCATAGCCCACGACGAATTCATTCGGAATCGTGAAGCCGATGTAGTCGCCTTTCACGTCTTTCAGGCGGCGCGACGGCTTATCGAGCAGCGCGGCGATCCGAAGAACTTTGGGTCTGCGTTGCTGGAGCACGCGCAAGAGATAACTGATCGTGAGTCCGGTATCGAGAATGTCTTCGACGACGACAACGTTCAGGCCTTCCACGCTGCTGTCGAGGTCTTTCACCAAACGCACCTGACCCGAAGATTCTTTGCCCTTGCCGTAGCTCGAGACGGCGATGAAGTCGATGGAAGTATCGAGATTGATTTCGCGAACCAGGTCCGAGAGGAAAATGCACGCGCCCTTCAGCACTCCCACGAGATGAACGCGCTGCCCTTTGAAATCTCTGGTGATTTCGTGAGCCACTTCGCGCACGCGCTTCTGAATCGCCGCGCGCCGAATCAGGACTTTCAGCTTCTCCCCGCGCTCCACGGCAACCGGCATCTCGCAGCGCCTCCGCCAAGAAGGGCGCTACTCTATCCCACGCCCGCGCGCGTTACAAGCCGACCGCGGCGCCTCGCTTTGTGTCGGCCCCGGACTCGGGTTTCAGGGTCTGTACTTGCAAACCCTGAGCTCAAATCAGTCAGGAGAGCATGGCCTCTGGCCCTGACGCAGGAAGGGTCAGGCCATGCGAACACCGCAGCGTTCATGCGGTGGGTTCAGCGTTGCGGGAGTTTCCACACGCGGATGCCGCCTTTTGCCCCCTGAAACAAGAGCGCCCCATCGGGGCTGAAGGCTAGATTTGGTTTGCCCATACTCCAGCCCCCTTCGGTTACTGGAATGGCTATCGCAAAAACGTCGAGGGAGTTGCCATTGTCGGCGTCGAATAAATCGACGCGTTGGCGGGATCGTTCGACGGCAAGCCGGTGGCCGTCGGGAGACAAGAGGGCGCTGAAGGGGCGAATGACGGGAAACGAGACCGACGTGGTTTCCTTCCAGGTGGCAACATCCCATACCTTGGCGGTATACAAGTTAGTTCTCGGATAAACTTTATATTCCAGAGGGTAGCGGTAATCCTGTCCAAGCGTCAACAACCAGCGGCCGTCCGGGCTAAACGCTAGATAGTTTGTGCCCGCATCGTGGGCCGAAAACGTGCTTACCTTTTGCCCCGAGCTTGTGTCCCAGACGTCGACGTTGTTGAGGGGATAGCCCAGCTCGACCAGCAATTTTCCGTCGGGACTGACTCCCATGGGAGAATCGCAAAACCAAACCGTGTGCGTCTGGCCGTCGACCGTGAATGGGAGGGATTCGGCGTAACTAAGTTTGCCTTGCGGTGATGGATTGCCGAACGCGAGCCACGTCACGGGGGCATTTCGGCGAGGGTCACGCGGCGGCGTGACATTGGCGACGAGCGCCCAGGTGCGGGTGTCCCACACTTCGAGGGAGCGGCCCGTTCCTCCGGGAAAAACGCCGGGATTGGCGCCCAGCCAGCGGCCGTCGGGACTGAAAACGAGCATATCTGCGTCATCGAGCGTAAGCGTGCGGATTACTTTGCCGGTTGCGGCATCCTGGACGGTGACTCCGGGAGAGGCAGACACGAGCCACTTGCCATCGGGGCTCATGGCAAGTGCCTGGGTAGCGAATTGGCTTGCGAATTCCACGAGCTGCTGGCCCGCGGCGACATCCCAGATCTTGGCTGAAAAAGTGGGATAGGGGGCGGCAGCAAGGCGCTTGCCGTCGGAACTGAAGGCGACGGTAGTGAGGCCGCCCGGATCATTGGGGTCGCGCTCGCCATGGACAGAAGTGACGGCAGAGCCCGTAACGAGGGACCAGACGGTAAAACCCTGGTCTGAGCCGTTTGTGATGGCGAGTTCGTGGGAATCCGGGCTGAAAAAGAAGTGCGACGGACTCGACTGCGGGAGCGTCCACTTCACTTGGCCAGTGGAGAGATCCGTGATGACGATTCCTGAATTCTGACTGGGTGAGTTCCCTTCACTCGCGGATTCCGCAGCCATGAAGTGGCCGTCCGGGCTTATCTGATCAACAACCGGAAATTCGGGAGAAGTCTTGACGGGGCTCCCAGTGGCCACATCCCATATTTGGACGGTGCCTCTGGGGTCATTATCGTCGTCCATGTCGTTGATTGTGCCGGCGGCGACGACCAGCCCATCGCGCGTAATCGTCATGCCGGTGACGCCCCACCATTTTGTCGGAATCGTTCGTAGGACATTGCCGGTTGCAGCATCGCGAATCTCGATCGTGGCCAGCGAGTCTTTGTGGGGATCGGAGGTAACGGCGGCCCAGATTTTGCCCTCGGGACTGTAAGTGATGGACGAGACCTTTGCGCGAATCTCTACGGAAGAGGTCTTGCCGGTCTGCAAATCCCAAACTCTAAGTTTTCCCTGGGCAATGGCCGACAGACGAGCTCCGTCGGGGCTAAAGGCCAGCTCTGTGAACGGAGTGTTCGGAGGCCGTTGCCAAGTGACTTTGCGTTCCTCGGCTCCGGTGGCAGCGTTCCAGATCATGATTGTATCGCCGTAGCCGCTCCAGGCCAGCCACTTGCCGTCGGGACTGAAGGCCAGAGTGGTGATAGTGCCGGAGACAGGGGCACCTTGGAGCGATCGGTCCGGCGGGCGCGCGTCGGGTGGGATCGGTACTGGATTTACTCGTGCTCGTGGTGCGCCAAACATGCGCAACCACGGGCGGTGCCTGCTGCGCTTCCTGTCTTGAAGACGCTGGACGAGGGCAGAACGCGAGTAACAAGATCGAGGATGAAAGAATGATTAGGGCTCTGTTCCCCATTTGGCCAATCCTCTATCTGCGCGTGCGAACCAGAATCCCGCGTTTCCCTCCGACATTGTCGGTCGTCACCCCCAAGTCTCTCATCCCCGCATGAAGCTTCGCTGAGCAGGGCGTTAGGCTGTGTCTCACTTGGAACTGTTCGTCGCGGGCCCTCGAACGCATCCAGGTCTGCTCGGCACACACACCACCCCGGACATCAACCATCCGTGCGCTGCAAGCGCGAACGTCGAAGGTAGCCCAAGGATCAAAAAGCCCGGCGTCTTTGAAGCGCCGAGCTTTTGCCTTTCACGGACGCTCAGGGCGCCGGCCGCAAAGCAATGATCGGGTTTTGCGGGAAGAAATCGAAAGGCCGCAGAACGAAGTCATGCCACATGACAAGCATCACCGGCCAGTCTTCCGCGTGTGGCGCATGATGAAAGCCCAGCGTATACCGGGCCACGATGTCGGTGTTCTCGATGGGCCGATCAGCTCTCGTCCAGCGCATCCGGATCCGCCATCTCTTGAAATTCTGTGTACCCGTTCTGGGCACAAGTGCTATCCTAAGTGTACGATGCGAGCCCATGAGGGTGATCGCTCGCAAGAGCCTGCGTCGGTTCATCGACACTCTGACCGGAAGCAGGGATCAGAAGGCGGTGAAGTCGGCGCTCGATTCGTGGTTTCATGAAGCGATTCGGGCAGAATGGAGCTCGCCGGCCGACGTGGTTAAGGCGTACGCGAACGCAAGTCTCGTTGGATCCGACAGGGTCGTTTTCAACATCAAAGGTAACTCTTACAGGCTAGTTGTCGCGATCAACTACAGGCATCGCATCGTGTTCATAAAATGGATCGGCTCGCACGCGGACTACGACAAGATTGACGTAAAAACGGCGAGTTATGAAGATCAAGCCGATTAAAACAGAGGCTGATTATGAACGGGCACTCCGCCGCGTCGAGGAACTATGGGATTCCCCGAAAGGTTCTCCCGCGGGCGATGAGCTAGACGTTCTTGCGACCCTGATCGAGGCTTATGAGCGAGAGCATTACCCGATAGATGCGCCCGACCCCCTTGATGCGATCAAATTCAGACTCGAACAGACCGGAAAAGACTTTCGATCCTTAGTCGGAGTGATCGGCCAGCGAACTCGCATCTACGAAGTTATGCGGGGAGATCGCCCTCTATCACTGAACATGATTCGCAATCTGCATGACAAACTGGGCATCCCAGCAGACGTCCTTATCCAGCCTATTCGGAGGAAAGGACGGACAGGTCGTGCATCGGTGAAGGCGACGAAATACGGTAGGTCCGGAATGCGGAAGTCTGCCTGATATTCCCAACTGTTTCTAGCGCAGGTATCCCCACGTGTGAAGCCGGTCGGTGTCTTCATCCCACCGGTCGCCGATGTCCGTGCGGTAGTACATATTCGGAATAAGCACATTTTTGATGCGCGAGTAGACCTGGGCTTTCGCCTGCTTCATCGTCGGTCCGAGCCCCACCACAATCAGGATGACGCCTGAAGTCCCCGCGACAAGCCACTGCCCGTTCAACTGCTTCACGTCTTCAATGTGAATTTCGTCGGCAGGCGGCTTCTTGAAGACGATGACGGCGTTCTTCGAGAACGAATCGAAGGTTTCGTCGTCGTCAAACGGAAACGGCGGCACCACGATGCGCACGCCGATCTGAAATCCGCTGCGCACCTTGAGTTTCGGGTCGGCGCCGTTCGCCAGATCCCAGAAGAACTGGCCGATCGGCGTAATCATGCCGGCCTGCTGAATGCTGATCGTGGGATAGCCGAAGCGCGACGTAAACTCCAGCGGATAAATTCCGTGATTGTTCACGATGCAGTTCACGTCGATATACCCGACGTACCCTTCCGACGCGAGCACCGGCTCCATTTTCAACAGCGTGTCGTTGAAAAGCGTGTTCGGTCCGCTCCAGAACATCGAAGTGCCCATTTCGCCCGTCGGCGGGCCGATATCGCCGGGAAACAATTTCTTGTGCTCGAAATTGATGTTGATCGGGTAAACGAAAGTCGTGCCGTTGAAAAATCCGCCCACCGCAACTTCGACGCCCGTGACGCGTCGCTGCAACTGGAAAACTTTGATCTCGTCGGCAAGGGCCTTCTTATAGGCCTCCAGCATGCGAATCACGTCCTGCCCGTCGTCTTCCTGGCCGACGAACAAGCGGCGCTTCACGTTCTGCGCTTCCCCGCTGGGTTTGATCACGTAGGGCCCGGGATGCTGCACTACGTGTTCGATCGCGTCGTCGAACGATTCGAATTCCCCATACGGGATGATGTTGACGCCGGCCTTTTTCAATTCTTCCTGCCCAAACGACCGATCGTCTTCCAGCCGGTCCGTGTAGGGCGTCCCTCCGATCACTTTTTTTCCGGCGGCTCGCAGAGCCTTTGCCTTCTCGCCCTGGCCGAGAGTGTCGTCGAAAATTACGATGTCGGCCCAGTCGAGATCTTTTTCCCAGTCCTTCGATTTCGCCACAAAGCCGTCGCCGATGTCCTTCTCCTTCTTGTCGCCGATGAAGTAGCGGACCTCGTGCCCTTCCTTCGACACTTGCCACGCAATGTCGCTGATCAGCCCCGTGAGCGATACAAACAGGAAATTCTTCTTTTCCATTGGTTACCTCAACCGTTTCATGGTGGTTTGCGTCAGGGCATGACTTCAGTCGTGCCGAAAATGGACAAGAGAACTCCGGGTTTTAACCCCTAGGGCAATGGGGGCCGTCGGAGGAACCATTGATGAGACGGGTTCTTCATCCGGTGAGTCTCGGTGCCCGGCCCGTTGCGGCTGCCTTGCAAAACCGTTCAGCCTATCCACCAATTGTTACTCTCGCATGAATGCTTTGCCCTTGATGAGCATCGCGACGCGAAATACCGTGCGTGTCGACACGCCGTGGGAGCCCCCGCATTTATGCGCGGGAAGCAGCGCTTTAGCGCTGCGGAAGAAGATCGCGCATAAAGTTCCTCGGCTTTAGCCACGGGCCTTGCTCTGCAAGATCGAAGCCAATTTATCTCTGAGGAATCGCGACTCCACCATCGACATTCCGCCAGTGATGGGAAAGGCGATCGCGAACCGCGGATTGTATATCGGGAATCGCGTTCACGTGACTCCTGAATGCGCTGCCAAATCCACACGCGTGAGAGCTCGATTTCGGAGGCAGACAATCTCCGCGACGATTTGGCAGTACAATTACTCTTTCTAAGTTTGGCTAAGGCTGCCGGAAAAACATGCTCAGCCTGAACTTGAACTCGCGCCCCCTCGTCAAGCTTCCCGCCAGTGCTTTCCCCAACCGGGCCGACGCTTATATGTGCGACAAATGCGGACGGGACATAACGAAATACTTTCGCCCTGGCCGAGCGCACGTCTGGGCGCCGATGGGACCTGAGAGGTTCCAATGCCGCTGCGGGCAGAAATACTTAACAGGCGCGGCAGAATGGGATCACCTTGGCGACTGGGAAAGAAGTCGGCGCGTTCGGGGCACGTTCGGCCTCGGCATTCTCTTTTCTATCATCCTTTCAATCGTTGGTCTTCCGGTGTATCTAGTCCTGCATTTCATTTTCGGTCTTGGGAAGGGAGCCCTCATTGCTGGCTTGGCCATTGCTACGTTCCCTTTCTTCTTGGTGCAGATAACTTTCTGGCCCGGCGTCGTTGCGTCTATGTGGCGCACCAGGTTCGGCGCCGTCGTCGTTGAGCGGAATTGAAATCTCAGGCGTAGCCAACGCAGCGCGACCCCGGAGGCGCGTACTATTCGGTTGCTTGCCCGTCGAATCTGAATACAATCATTCGACGATCGCTGCGGCGTTCGGGGTCCCTCGAATGGCCGCGCGCTTTGCAAACGATGATTCACTTCTTCAAGAATCGCATCCGCGGCAACGGCGCGGATTTCTCGCCAGTTCTGGGTAGCCTCGAAATTGGCGTGATGGAAATTCTCTGGGCGCGCGGCGAATCGAGCGTCCGCGACGTTTTCCGGAAAATCGAGCGCCCGCTGGCCTACACCACCGTGATGACCACGCTCGAACGCCTTTTCAAGAAGGGGCTGCTGCTGCGCGAAAAGTCGGGCCGCGCTTTTTTGTACTCACCCGCTTTCACCCGCGAAGAATGGGAACGCCGCCGAGCGGGAGACCTGGTGGCGGCATTTCTGGACGGGCCGCGGCCGTCGCGCGAGTTGCTCGTGTCGAGCTTGCTCGACGCGGTGGGCCAACGCGACGAAGCCCTTCTCAGCGACCTCGAAAAGAGAATCCGCCGGCGCCGCAAAGAGCTTTCACGCCGAGGCGAGTCATGATCCTCTCCTACTCCCTCCGGCTGGTCTTTCTCTGCTTCGCATTCTTTTTCCTGGCGCACGCGGCGCTGGGATTGATTGCGTGGGCCGCCGGACCCTCGGCAATTCGCCTCGCGGAACGAATGCTGCCCCGCGCGGCCGCGCGTTTCCTGTTCGCGTTGCGCCTTCTGCCTGCCGCCCTGGGAATCCTCGTGCTATTCGCGCTGTGCGTGCCGAGCTATCTGTGGCTCGAGCCAAAGGCAAGCGCGGAACGAGTGGGCCTGCTGTGCGTCGCGACAGCCGCCGCGGGCGCGGCCCTGTGGTTGACGGCGGCGGCTCGCGCATTGCTGGCTGCGATCGGATCACTTCGTTTCAGAGCGCAATGCGAGCGCAGCGGCGACATTCTCAAGTCCGCGCGAAACGATCGCGTCACCGTCGTCGAAACAGACTACCCGCTGATTGCGCTCGTGGGATTATTGCGTCCCCAGGTGGTGGTTTCGCGAAACGTGCTCAACGCGCTCTCTGCTGAAGAGATCGTGGCAGCATTGAAACATGAAACGGTTCATCGAGTTTCATGGGACAACTGGAAACGCCTGCTGCTTCGCGCTGCCCCGGAAGTTTTTCCGTTTTCTCGCTGCTTCGCAAAAATCGAGCAGGCTTGGCTGCGATTTACCGAATGCGCCGCAGACGCCGACGCAACCCGGGGTGACGAACACGCCTCCCTCGCGCTTGCTTCGGCCCTGATCGAAGTAGCGCGGCTGGGAACTTCGCGGCAGGTTCCGGCTGCAGTCTCTTCTCTCGTTCCCGACCCGCGCGATCTGGCGGAACGCATCGACCGGCTCCTGACTCCCCCTCCGCGACAGTCCACGCATCAAGTGGGAACCGTCGTCGCGGTCGCGGCAACGTCTCTGCTCGTCGCTGGCCTCGCGGTGGCAATGCTCTCGCCGTCAGCCCTCATCGCAATACACGAAGTCCTCGAACGCCTCGTCGCCTAGCGTCCTCGAATTACTGTGACGATGCGGGCTGAATCACACGCGGCAGGCGCCGCTCCACGGGCGGCAACTCGGGAAACGTCGCGTGCGGCTCGGTCTGGTACCAATAGGCGACCGAGTAGTAGTTGTCGCCGCGATCGTTCGCGTGGCCGTGCTCGATGGTTGCGCGCAGCGATTTCGTAAACGGGATCGGTGAATCCAAATGGAAGCGATAGACGGACCAGCGCGCTCCTGTCCGCTCGGCTCCCACAACCGGCGCGCCGAATAATCCGTACGAAAATTGCTCCCCGCCGAAATCCCACGCGCCGAGAAAATAATCTTCCGAGCCGGTCCCGTTGATCGACGGCAGCTTCTCGCCATCGATGAAAAACATGTCGTCGCCCTCGCCCCACCAGCCATCGGCGTTTTCGAGCACCGACATCGTCACGCCCACGAAATGCCCGCGGCCCCTCGCTTCCATCCAAACGTAGTTGTTGTCGCCGTCGACATTGAACTTGTTGCCGGGAAAGGCTCGGTTGGGCGTCGCTTGCCGGTACTGCGCGTGAAAATACAACGTGTCCGCCGAAAGCGGAGCCGCGTAAGCGCGATAGTCGATATTCCAATACACTGCCCCGGCGCCTTCGTGGCCTTCATTCGTAAGCGTGATGCGCGCGTGCTTCTGAAATGGCATCGGAAAAAAGCAGTTGAGCGCCTTGTTGCCGCCAACGGCGAGGGGAATAGATTCGTACAGAAAATAGTCTCCCAGCCCAAGCCCGAAAAAATCTCCGACGGGCGCCTCGACGCTGGGATTCCGCTCGTGGTCCCAGTACATCCGCAGGACCATTCTCTTCAGGTGATACTCTTCGTTGCTCGCGATCGTGATCCAGATGTGCGAAACCTCGCCGGGCCCCGCATCGTCAAGCAGCGTCAGCGTCTCGCCCGCGGCCAGTGGACGATAGTCATCATTGCCCCCGCTTCGGTCATAGCTTGACGACCTCTTTAGCACATAGTCGTGCGGCTTCGGCAAATCCGACATCCATCCCGCAGGCTCCTGCCCAAACGTGGCAAGCGCGGAAGCAAAGAGGACAAGCAGAATCAACGCAGATCGTCGCATGGTGAGCTCCGTACGTTGGCGTCGCCGAAAAACCGCGCGGAGTATATCAGAGACGCGTCGCCTCAGTTCGCTTTGGCGCGGAGCAACGCTCGCAGTCCCTGCCTTCTTCCAAAGCCCGCCCGATGGAAATCCCTAGGCGTTCCGGGTTAGGATTGCGTCATTACAGCACCATGGCCCACAAGCGAAAAATCATTGTCTGGGTCGCCATAAGCGCCGACGGCTTCATTGCCCGGCTCGACGGCTCCGTCGACTGGCTCGACCGTCCGCGCCCGAAGGGCAACTACGGCATGAGTGCGTTCTATAAGTCGATCGACACGACCCTGTGGGGCAGGAAGACATGCGACATGGCGGTCGACTACCAAAAGAAAGGCGTGGCGGGGACGGCCTTCGATACGAGTGTTAAAAACTATGTCTTCACGCACACTCTCGCGCAATCACCGGCGCCTAAGGGCGTGGAATTCGTGAGCGAACCAATCAAAGCGTTCGCAACGCGTCTGCGCGAGAAAAAGGGAAAACACATTTGGATCATGGGCGGCGCCGGCATCATAGCGTCGTTTCTCGACGCCGGAGAGATCGACGAGTTCGTGATTCTTGTAATTCCCAAGTTTATAGGCGAGGGCATTCCATTGATGGCGCCCGTGCGTCGCACCGTGCCGCTGAAACTGATCTCCTCGACGAAGTTCCCAGACGGCGTGGTCAAGCTGCACTACGCCCCCCACAAGTAACGAGGATCTTGGGGCCAAGCCCCGTGGCGCACACGATTAGGTCGTCTCTTTCGTGAGGCGTTTCAGCGCACGGTGTCGCAATTTGCCGAGCTTGCGGTTCAGGAAATGATTGCGTTCGAGGAAAGGCAGTAAGGGTGTGCGGCGCTTCTCCACTCTGCTTCGAGCTCGTCTCAACCTCGTATCCTCGCCGAACAACTCCAGCGCGGCGTCCAGCGTATCCATCGCCTTGGTTCGTCGCCCGCCAGACGCGTACACCTCAGCCAGGTTCAGGTGGAACTGGGCCTCATTGCGCCTGAGCTGCACCGCAATTTCGCATAGCTCGGAAGCTTTATCCCATTTTCGCTGGGCGCGTCCAATCGCCAATCCAAGAAACGATAAGTAGAAAGGGTTTTGCTTCTCGGTTTCGAAAGCCTGTCGGAGGCGCAGCAGGGCCTTTTGAGGATACCCGCTTTTCAAAAGGGCCACGCCTTCCTTAAAGTCTGCGAGTGCCGGTGTCTCCATGATTTGCTCCCCATGTCATCGGTTGGCTGGGCGATTTCCGGAAAGCTGGAGTTGACTTCAACGAACGCGCAAGCAAGTGGACCCGAAGGCGGAGTCGCTCTCTATAGAAGGTTGCTTGCACGTGGTTTCTGCCTGACGATCAACTTAACCAAACTCTTCACGATTAGCTACTGTACGAACGGACAGGTCCCAACGAGAAGTCACCCCGTCTCTCAGCACGTCAAAATCACGCACACGGCCCGGCTAATACAGTTCCGCGCTGGCGAGAACGGAATGGCCAGCTCCCCCGGCGATCAGCACCAGACCATTTCGCAGCAGCGTCGCGGCGTGGTTGCAGCGAGCTGTAGTCAGATCACTCGTCGCAGTGAAGCCCCCCACCACAGGATTGAAAAGTTCCGCGCTGGTCATTGCGCCGTTCGGCCCAAGGCCGATGCCCCCGGCAATGAGCACCGTGCCGTCGGCGAGCAGAGTCGCCGTATGGGCAGAGCGCCCGGCGCCCAAACTGCCAGTCGGGGTAAACTCCCCGCTCTTGACGTGGTACAACTCCGCGCTCTTCGACGCGTAGGTCGTGCCATCGCCGCCACCCGCAATTAGAACCATTCCGTTTTGGAGCAGCGTTGCCGTGTGCGAAACGCGCGGCGTGTTCAGTTTGCCGGTGAGCATAAATGAGTAGGTTGCGGGGTTATAGAGTTCCGCGCTGGCCGGGAACGAACCCTCAATCCCCTGCCCGCCCGCAATCAGGACCAGGCCGTTATCGAGCATCGCAGCAGTATGCATTCCGCGAGCTATGTTCAGATGAGCGACGATGGTGAAGGTCTCCTTTACAGGATCGTAAAGCTCCGCGTCGCTCAACCAGGATGATGCGGAGGTCATGCCGCCCACGATCAAAACCCTCCCGTCCCTAAGCAACGTCGCGGTGTGATTGTAGCGGCCCACATTCATATTGTCTGTCCGAGTAAACTCCCCGGTGGCGGGATCGTATAGCTCGGCGCTGGCCATCGCGCCAAGGGAAAAGTAGCCGCCCGTGATCAGAACCTTCCCATTCTTGAGTAATGTTGCCGTGTAGCCGTAACGCTGAACAATCGGGGTGCCCGTGAGACGGAATGTCCCCGTCGCAGGATCGTAGAGTTCGGCATGCGCCGGCGCACCCGTTACCCCGTCGCCATCCACCACCAGTACCAGCCCGCTCTTGAGCAGCGTAGCCCTGAAAACCTCGCGCTGTGCACGCATGCCCCCAGTCGCCACAAACTCTCTCTGCACTAATTTTCCGTTCCCTTGGGCAAGCGCAGAAGTACCCGCGAGACAGGAGACCGCGAAATAGGGAACCAATCTCCAAACCTGCAAACAACGGTGCGTCGGTCTCATGCGCATAATCTACCCCCTGGCAGATGATTAGCACACCGCAGTCCGTTGCCATATCGCTGTCGCAGCGATACTTCCCCTTCAGTCTATTTGGCGAAGTGTGGGATGCGATACACAGCGTGTCTTCGTCTGCCACACAGCTCGAAGCCCGGCGTGACTCTGGCTTTCGCGCCCGTCCCGGAGTAAAACCATAAAGCGCGCGGCGGAGTCGCACGCTTCTTGGCGCCCCGCAGCCTGCGATTTCAGTTCGGCCGAATCGCTGGCTCAACAAAAAACATCGAAAGGCAGAAGGAGAAGACACCATGCAACGAACAGCTTCCGCAGTTTGGTCCGGCGCGCTGAAGGACGGCAAAGGTTCGATCTCGACGCAGAGCGGCGTTCTTTCAGACACGCCGTATTCTTTTGGCACGCGCTTCGAAAGCGGCAAGGGAACGAATCCCGAAGAGTTGATCGCCGCCGCGCACGCCGGCTGCTTCACGATGGCGCTTTCGGCGCAACTCGGCACGATGAACTTCACGCCGCAGAACCTTCACACCACCGCGACGCTGACATTCGAGAAGTTCGACGCCGGCTGGACCATCTCGAAAATTCATCTCGACGTCGCCGGCCGCATTCCCGGAATTTCGCCCGAGGCGTTTCAATCCGCCGCGCAGAGCGCGAAAGCGAATTGCCCCGTCTCGCGCCTCCTGAAAGCTGAAATCACGATGACCGCCAGCCTGGAGCAAGCCGCATGATTCTTCCGGCCATCGCCGGAGTTCTGATCATTTTATCGGTGCTTTGGGAGGCGTTCGAGGCGGTGGTTCTGCCGCGGCGAGCGACGCGGCGCTTTCGAATCACTCGCCTGTTTTATCGATCCACGTGGATTCCCTGGCGGGCGATCGCGCACCAGATTCGCTCGACGAAAACGCGCGAGACCTTCCTCAGCTTCTACGGCCCGCTCTCGCTTCTTTTTCTCTTCGTGTGTTGGGCCATCGGACTGATTTTCGGCTTCGGCCTTTTGTACTACAGCGCCTCGCGCGGAGAATCATCGCCTCCGTCCTTCCTAACGTGCCTGTACCTCAGCGGCGGCACGTTTTTCACGCTTGGAGTCGGCGACGTCACGCCGCATAACTGGCACGAACGCTGGCTCGTCGTCTCCGAAGGCGGTCTCGGCTTCGGGTTTTTCGCTCTCGTCTTCAGCTACTTGCCCGTGATCTACCAGGCGTTCTCGACGCCGCGAAGTAAATATCGTCCTGCTCGACGCGCGCGCCGGCTCGCCGCCCACAGCTGCTGAGATGCTTCGCCGCCACACCGGCCCTCACGGAATGGACGCGCTCCAGGAGCTCCTCCACGATTGGGAGCGCGCGGCCGCGGAAATTCTCGAGAGCCACGTTTCGTATCCCTCGGTGTCCTATTTCCGCTCGCAGCACAACAACGAATCCTGGGTCGCTGCGCTCGCGGCCATTCTCGACACCACCGCGCTGCTGCTCGCCAGCATCGAAAATCCTTGCACTCGCCAGGCCCGTCTCACGTTCGCCATGAGCCGTCACACGATCGCCGATCTCGCGCAGCTCTTCAGCGCGGCGCCGCAGCCCGGAGACCACGACCGCTTGCCCCCTTCGGAACTCGCGCGGCTCCGCGCCACGCTGACGCAAGCCGGCTTCCAGCTCAACGACACCGAAGCCGCCAGGAAAAAACTCACCGATCTCCGCCAAATGTACGAACCATACTTGCAAGCCCTCTCCCGCTTCCTTTTCATGGAGCTTCCGCCCTGGATCCTGGCGAAGGAAATCACCGACAACTGGAAAACCACCGCCTGGGGCCGCATCTCCGGCTTCGCCACCCCCGCCCGCGAAGAAATCGCAGTCGACGACCACAGCGATTAGCTCACTCCGGCAGCAACGAACTCAGTTGGAATCGCCACCGCAGCGGTGTAAGATTGCGTAGGGATTCGATGAGAATCAAGATTGACAGCCCATTCGTTACACCGAAGGAAATCGCCAGCAGGCTCGGGATTTCTCGCGCACGCGTCAAGCAGTTGAGCAAGCTCTTCAATTCATCCAAATCCAAGCTCAAAGTGGATCAGACTGCCGGAAAAGTCTCCAGGCATCAGGGGGGGCACGTTCGAGGACCCCTCAGTGTGTCTTACTCGAAAAGCAATTCGGGCCACCTAAAGCGTAAGTCTAAGCCTCGTACTTCGCGAAAAAGGCTAGCCCGTGCCAAAACGTCGAAAGCCAGCCGCTGACGTTTTCTTGAACATTCCGTACGACAAGCCCTTCGAAAGGCTCTTCCTTGCCTACGTATCTGGAATCAGCGCTTTCGGTTTGCTTCCCGGGGCAACACTGGAAATACCGGGCGGAGCGAGGCGGCTCGATAGAATTTTTACCTTGATACAACGCTGCCGCTATTCAGTTCACGATCTTTCTAGGGTGCAATTGGACCAACACAAACCGCGAACACCCCGCTTCAACATGCCGTTCGAGCTTGGCCTTTCGGTTGCCTGGGAACACTGTGGAGGAACGAAGCATACGTGGTTTGTCTGCGAGTCGCTGGAGTTCAGGCTGGCAAAATCTTTGAGCGACCTCAGTGGTACCGATGCGTACGTCCATCACGGGAGCGTAAGAGGGGTGTTCAGGGAGCTTTGCAACGCCTTTGTTAGGACAGGCAGCCAACCAACTATCGACCAGATGTGGAGAATCTATCGAGACGTTAGAAAGCGTCTGCCAAAGATTTCGCAACGCTCGGGAGCAAGGTCCGTTTTTGCAGCCAGAGTCTTCAAAGATATCTGCGTCGTTGCAGGTCTTTCGGCCGACGAGAATGTGGTCGCCTCACGAAAATAGTCCGTACGGAGGGACGTCTCTTCCTCTCGTCATCACCGCGCGGGCCCCGATCCCGAAGGCGCCTGCACAAGCCGCTTCGCCTTGATCAGCACATCCACCGAATCCGGCCGGTCGTTCCAGAAATCAAGGCGCACGCGGCCATCGGGAAGCTGCGTGACCCTCGCCGGAATCGAGCTAGCCGTCAAATACCACCCAGCAGGCAAAACGACGGCGTTGCGCGGCCGCCCAAGGCTGCGATCGAAAACCAATTCGTCGCCTTCGAGTCGATAGCTAGCCGGAGCCGTGTACGTCTCCGAAATACGCAGCCGAATCGATTGGCCTTTCTTCACCGCAGGAAAAGGAATCACCACAGCTTGCGTTTCGGGCTTCACCGGTTCTTCTGACTTGATCTTCGCCGCGATCATTTCCGCCCCGGTCATCACCTTCGTGGAAAGTTTTTCGCCGGTATCCAGCACGTACGCCGACGGCCCGGAAGCGCTGCTGCCCTCGCGCACCACGTTCACATACGCGTCGACGCCCGGGCGCGTCTCTGTGTAGTCGTGATACAGGCTGAAAGCGTGCGTCTCCGGCTGCTGAAGGAAATAAACGATGTCGCGATCCTGGTGCGCGCGCTCGGATAGCCGCTCGCGTTCCGTCTCGCCCGGGAATGGCGCTTCCCAACTTCGCGTCGCGCTGGGCGCGTGCGGCGCAGCTTCGGGTCCCGTCTGCGCGCCTGGTTTTGCGTGCAGAATCAACGGCGCTTCCGCAGCGGTCGCATTCATGAAACTGATGGCGATGCGGCCGTCCGGCTCCGGCAGAACCTGCGACGGCACGTTGCAGCCCACCAGCTCGTATCCCGCCGGCAACACCACTTTGTTGCGCTTGACGCCCAGCGGCCGATTGAAAACAATCGCGTCCCCTTCGCGGAAATAGCTCTTCGGATCTTTGTACGTCTTGAGGATTAGGACGCGGCCCTGCCCTTCGGCAGGCACGGGCCGCGCGAGAGTCACTCGAATGTAGTTCGTGTCCGCATCGGCGTCGTCCATGAGCGGGTCCTTGCGCGCATCCGCTCCGCTGACGACTTCGAAATGCAGCTGCTCCCCCGTCATCGCGTCGATCACCGATTCATTGCTCGCGACGCTGCCCTTGCGAATCGGATTGTAGAAATACTTCGCGCCGGGCGTCGTCGCCGTCACTTCGTACCAGATGTTGAAGCTCGCAGTATCGGGCGCCAGCAGTTCGTAGCGCGTATATTCGTCGGTCTCCGTCTGCCGCGCGGCTGAGGCCCCCACCGGTCCGGCCGTTGCGTTTCCGCCAGCCTGCTGCGCGCGAGGTGCAGCACCGCATAGCAACGAAATCACCACCGCACTCGAAACCACCAGCGCTTTGCGCATGAATTCTCTCCTCATTCGCGGAATGAATCCCAAGATCATCGTGCAAACGGCTCGTCCACGTCCATCGCGCCTCGTGCCCTCTCGTACCCTATCCGATAGGACGTGTGCTGTATGGGACATAAATCAACCGGCCCAAAGCGCATAGTCACCTCTGCCGCGATTTCGAAGGCGGAAACTTTGAATTTGGAGGACTACCACATGCACCGTGCACATCGTTACATCGCTACGCTATTCATGGCCGGCGCCCTTGCGGCGCCAGTATCCATTATGGCCGCCGTACCTCAGGACGCCACCGTTCAGGTCCGAGTCTACGATCGAGACCACAAGGATTATCACAACTGGGACGACAACGAAAATCGCGCCTGGGGCCGGTTCCTTGACGAAAATCACAGGAATTCTCACGAATACGCAAAGTCAAACAAGAAGGAACAGTCGCAATACTGGAATTGGCGCCACGCCCATCCAGATTAAGGACTAGCAAAGTCTTCGCATCGAACGAAGAAACACAGACAGCAAAGGTGCCTGCGCGTCCGGTCCGTAACGCTACGGATCGGACGTCGCAGCGCCCCACCAGCTTCTTACTCAGCGCCCTCTGCGCCTGCCCGCCATCCTGTTGGGAGGGCCTCTGCGGTAAGCATTTCTTGACACACCTGAACGCTAGGTCCGTATCACCATAGTTATAGTACTACTACTTCAATTTTGTGCCTACCCATCCGCCGACTTCTGTGCTACCGTAACTCGTTTTTATGTTCGACAAAATTCACACAACGCCGATGGGACCAGATGTTCCGAAACGTAACCTCTCATCTGTTCCCGGTCCGCCGAGATTCTAATCGGTACAGCGCAACAAACAGAAATCGGCACAACTCCATGAGTTTCAATAACATAAGAATTTCTAATCGGTACAAAAACGGCCCTTCCGCAAGCAGCAACCGGAGTAAGATCGCTCCTCAGGGACCAGCCATGAATCGCCACCTAATCCGAGCGGCGCCAATCCTCACCTGCCTGTGGCTGCTCGTCGGGCCGTCCGTGGCCGCAGCGCAGTCTGCGACCAACCAATCAGCAGCTCAATCGCAGGTTCAATCCGGCTTCGCCGAAATTAACGGCGGCAAAATCTACTATGAAGTGGCAGGCTCCGGCCACCCGCTCGTCCTGATCCACGGCGGCCAGATGGACCGCCGCATGTGGGACGAGCAATTCGACCTCTTCTCGAAATCGTATCGCGTGATTCGTTACGACGTGCGTGGCTTCGGCAAATCCCCAGCCTCAACAAATGTTTACGCCGACGAAGAAGATCTCGCCGCGCTGCTGAAGTATCTCCAGGTCGACAAGGCCTACATCGTGGGCCTTTCCCTCGGCGGCCGAATCGCCATCGATTTCGCGCTGACGCATCCGGACATGACCGACGGCGATCGTCCCCGTCGCGCCCGGCCTGAGCGGCTTTCATTTCAGCGACGATCCGAATGCGACTGGATAGCTGGCGCGCGGCGCTCGCCGGCGATTGGCAGAGAGTGGCCGACCTGTGGCTCAAGAGCGGCTACATGGCGCCCGCGATGCGAGAATCCGAAAATCGCAGGCGCAATTGCGTCAGCTCGCGCTCGAAAACGCGCACGAGTACCTCGACAATCCGGTTCTCGAGTCCATGCCGAACCCGCCCGCGATCGAGCGTCTGCCGGAAATCAAGACGCCGACGCTGATCATCGTCGGCAATCGCGACGTCGCGGACATTCACGAAATCTGCGGGCTGCTGTTCGCGCGCATTCCGCACTCGCGAGAAATCGTGATCGAAAATTCCGGGCACATCGTCAACATGGAGCAGCCGGAGCTGTTCAATCGCTCGGTGCTGAATTTCCTGGCAGGTTTGCCAAAACAATGAAAGCCGCGCGCAACCACGGCATCCTCCTCAATCCCGAACGGCCGCGTTCTCGGCGCGCAGAACGCGATCCTCAGCGGCTCGGCGAACCAGATACCACGTTCCCGATTTCGAGGGCTGCCTCTCGATCAAGTCCGTGATTTCAGGTTCGGTGGTCTGGGAGACGCCGGGCCGCCGCTACGAAGTCCACGAGAATACCTACCTCGTGCTCAACGACCGCCAGCGCTACACGATGACGATCGATTCCGCGCGCAAAGCCACCACCTTCTGCATTTTCTTTGAACGCGGATTCGTCGAAGACGTTTTCCGCGCGGGCACTTCGCCCACTTCAAGGCTCCTCGATCAACCAAGTCCGGCTGAAATTCAGCCGCTCGCCTTCGTCGAGCGCATCGAGCCGCAGGGCCCCATTCAGCGCGAGCTGCAACGACTCAAGAAACGGCTCGCAAGTGGTCGGCTCTCGTCCGAAGAATCCACGGCCGATCTCTATCGCCTGGCCGAACGATTGCTAGCCGAACACACACAGACCAGCCTCGCAATCTCGCGCCTTCCGGGCGTTCGCAGCGCGACGCGCGAAGAACTTTTTCGCCGCGTCCTCCGCGGCCGCGATTTTCTGCTCTCCTCGCTTTCGGATTCGGTTTCCTTGAACGACGCCGCTCGCGCGGCGTGCCTTTCGCCCTTCCATTTTCATCGCGCCTTCCAATCCGCATTCGGCATGACGCCTCATCGCTACGCCATTCGCCACCGCCTGGAGCGCGCGCGGCATCTTCTGCGCGCGACCGATCGGAGCGTCACCGACATTTGCCTCGAAACCGGCTTCGAGAGCCTCGGCTCGTTCAGTTCCCTTTTCCGCCGAACCTACGGCCTCGCACCCAGCGATTGCCGGCCGAAAATAACGAATGAAATTAGCAATATTCGAGAAGTGGAAGTCTCCGTTCGAGCACAGGATTGGTCGGTCGAAAGACAAAAGGGAGGAAAGACATGACCAAAACGCTCGCATCGATTGCTGTTGGTTTGATTTTGCTCGCGGGAAATGCCGTTCCCGATAAATCGGCCGCGCCACCGAAGCCAATCGCTCATCGCTCTTTCGCGGCGCAGGACTCGGATACCGAAACCGTCCTCTCCACGTTTCGCCCGCGCGCGGGCAAAGAGGACGAACTCTTGAAAACGATGGCCAAGAACTGGTCGACGCTATCGAAACTGGGCCTCGTCTTGCAGCAGCCGCACATCGTCCTACGCGGAAAAGACGACGCGGGAAAAACGATTTTCGTCGAGATTCTCACCTGGCGAGATCACGAAGCGGCCGATCACGTGCCCGCTGAAGTTCAAACGATTTGGAACCAATTGCAGTCGGAGGTGGAAGACCGCGGCGGGCATCGCGGAATCGAATTCCCGGAATTCGACATCGTCTCGGCGACTCCATGATCGTCTCTCGTATCGCGCCAAACCGGCGGCCAAATTGGACGCGATGCGCTTGCCTCTGAAGCACCGCGGGCCGTCGAGGAGAAAATGCGTGTGCTATAATTTGCTCCGCGTGACGGACTCGATTCGCACCTCGGTGCAACGCGGAGCGACGACATGACCATGAACTTTCCCAAGACCGAAAAGATTTGGCACAACGGCAAGTTCATCAATTGGGACGATGCGAAGATTCACGTCCTCGCTCACGTCGTCAGCTACGGCTCCGCCGTTTTCGAGGGAATCCGCTGTTACAGCACGCCGCAGGGCCCCGCGATTTTCCGCAATCGCGAACACATGCAGCGCTTCCTGAATTCCGCCTACATTTATCGCATGGAAGTTCCTTTCTCCGTCGACGAGCTCTGCGAGGCCAATCTCGAATTGATCCGCATCAACAAAGTTCCGTCGTGCTATCTGCGCCCGATTATTTTGCGCGGTTACGGCACCGGCGGCGTGGATCCTAAAGATGCTCCGATCGAAACGTATCTCGCGTGCTGGGAATGGGGACGCTATCTCGGCGACGAAGGCCTGAAGAGCGGCGTCGACGTCTGCATCAGCTCGTGGAATCGTCCCGCGCCGAACACGCTGCCGCAAATGGCTAAAGCCGCCGCGAACTACATGAATTCGCAGCTCATTCGCATGGAAGCCACCACGAACGGCTACGTCGAAGGCATTGCCCTCGATACGAATGGCTATGTCAGCGAAGGCTCCGGCGAAAATATCTTCATCGTCATGGACGGCACGGTCTTGACGCCTCCGGTCTCCAGCTCCGCACTGCCTGGCATCACGCGCAATTCCGTGATGACGATTTGCCGCGACCTCGGCGTTCCCGTCGCAGAGCAAATCATTCCCCGCGAAATGCTCTACATCGCAAATGAGGTTTTCTTCTCGGGCACAGCCGCGGAGATCACCCCCATTCGCTCGATCGACCGCATCAAGATCGGCAACGGCTCGCGCGGCCCCATCACCAAACGTGTTCAGGAAGATTTCTTCTCCATTACCGGCGGCACGAAGCCCGACCGTCACGGCTGGCTATCGCACGTCAACGCGCCCGCCGGCGCCGCCGTCCGGTAGCAATGCGTTGAGCGATTCAACTTTCAACTGTTAACTTTCCACTGCGTCCAGTAGAATTCGCGCGCGTTCGATTCATGCTGTATACGCGCGATGCGCGCGTCTTCGCGGAGGCAATGCTTGTACGGCCTGTTCCAAAAACTCGCCGCTGAATTCGTCGGGACGTTCGCGCTGGTATTCGTCGGCGTTGGCGCCGTGTGTGCCGACCAATATCTCCGCTCGCAAAACCAGACCGGCTTTGGCCTAGTCGGCGTCGCAATCGCGTACGGCGCGGCCACGGCCATCACGGTCACTGCTTTCGCCCACGTTTCCGGCGGGCACTTGAATCCCGCGGTCACGATTGGCTTCTGGGTGACCAAGCGCCTGGGCACGCTCCAAAGCATCCTCTACTGCGTCGCGCAACTCCTGGGCGCCGTCGCCGCCGCATACCTGCTCACCGCAATCATTCCCGACCAAGCCTGGCGGCCAATCGGGCTCGGCACACCTGACCTGGGACCCGATTTCACGCGCTGGCACGCGATGGTGCTCGAAGGCGTCATGGCATTCATCCTCGTCACGGTGTATTTCGCAACGGTTCTCGACGAGCGTGGCGCGTTCAACAAGGTCGCCGGTTTCGCCGTTGGCCTCGCCGTTGCGGCCGACGTTCTGGTCGCGGCCCCGTTCCTGGGAGCTTCCGCCGTGAATCCCGCGCGCACTTTCGCCACCACCCTCGCTTCCCGGCACAACTGGCACGGTCACGGAGTCTTCTGGGTGGGCCCTCTTTTCGGCGGAGTGATCGCCGGCGTGATCTACGATCGCCTCTTCCTCAAAGATCAGCCTCCCGCATAGAAAGTACCGTTGCGCGCCTAGAAATCGCCGTTCTCGACATCCTTGCCGCTCCCATTTGCGCGTGCTAGCGTCGATTGAATCTTCTTATCCCGGAGCTTTCCGCTATGGCCGTTGCTATTGATGATCTGCTGCGCCGCGCTGTTGAAAGCCGCGCGTCGGACTTGCATTTGAAGGTCGGCAATCATCCCTATCTCCGCGTCGATGGCATTCTGAGCGCACTGAGTGACGTCCCCCGCATCACGCCGGAAGAAATGCTCTCGATGGCGTTCAGCATGATGACCAACCGGCAGAAGCAAAAGTTCAAGGAAACCGCCGAACTCGATATGGCGTACGGCGTCGCTGGCCTCGGGCGCTTCCGCGTCAACGTCTTCCAGCAACGCGGCAACGTCGGAATGGTTCTCCGCGTCATCCCGACCAAGATCCGCACGATTGAAGAGCTCGAGCTGCCGCGCATCCTTGCGACGATTTGCGAAGAGCAGCGCGGCCTGATTTTGACCACCGGCACCACCGGTTCTGGTAAGTCCACCACGCTGGCCGCGATGATCGACCGCATCAATTCGCTCCGCGCGGAGCACATCATCACCATTGAGGACCCGATCGAATATCTGCACCGCGATAAGAAGGGGTTCATCAACCAGCGCGAAGTGGAAGTGGATACGGCGTCGTTTTCGACGGCGTTGCGCGCCGCCCTTCGTCAGGACCCGGACGTGGTGCTCGTCGGCGAAATGCGCGACCTGGAAACGATTTCCACCGCGTTGCTCGCCGCCGAAACTGGTCACCTCGTGCTCTCGACCTTGCACACTCTGGACGCGACGGAAACGATTCAACGTATCATCGCCGTGTTCCCGCCGCCGGAGCAGAAGCAGATTCGCTTGCAGCTCGCCGCAACATTGAAGGCCGTCGTCAGCCAGCGCCTGGTCCGCAAGAGCGACGGCGCCGGCCGCGTGCCTGCCGTCGAAGTGATGATCTCCACGGGCTACATTCGCGATTGCATCATCAATCCCGACAAAACGCGCATGATTCGCGACGCCATCGCCGCCGGCACCAGCCAGTACGGCATGCAGACCTTCGATCAATCGATCTTCGATCTCTACTCGCGCAACCTGATCACGCTGGAAGAAGCCATCATGCGCGCGTCGAATCCGGACGACTTCCGCCTGCGCGTCCAGGGCATCCGCTCATCGGCAGACTCCGCGCGCGAAGAGATGGAGCGCGCCATGACCGAATTCGAGCGCACCGGCTCCCGGTAGATAACAGAGGTCTCCCGAGCGCGGCAGTAGTCGCGCCTTATCCTCGGATATCCAGGTTCCGTTTGCCTTTCCTGATCTGTGTTTATCTGTGTTCATCTGTGGTTAAATCTTCCCGATGTCCTTCCATTCAAGCCCCCGCAAATTCTCAACGGAACAGGATCTCTACGCCGCCTCGCTGCGCGCGCTGACGCGCCGCGCGCATTCGATTCACGAGATGAAGGAGTATCTCGAGCGCCGCGCCGAGGACAAAGACCTGGTTCCTGTGGTGGTCGCGCGGCTGCGGGAACAGACTTATCTTGACGATGCGCGCTACGCGCTCGACTACGCGCGCCAACATGCGCAATTGCGCGGCCAGGGTCGCTTTCGCATCGCCCGCGAGCTGCGCGCCCGCGGCGTTCCCGACCGCTACATCGACGCCGCGCTCGAGACAATTTTCGCCGACACGAACGAAGCCGCATCAGTCCGCAAGCGCCTCGAGCGAAAGCTCGCGCATATCCACGCTCCTCTCGATCAGCGCAAACTCGCTTCGCTCTATAGCAGCCTCCTCCGCGCCGGCTTCCCCGCCGACATCATCCGCGCGGAATTACATCGGGCCACGCGTGCCGAGGTTCCCGACGTCGAAGCTTCCACTGACGAATAGTTTACTTCGCAGGAGCGATCTGAGCCGCATGATGGTCGTAGCTAATGGCGCGCGTGATCTTCCACGCGCCATCCTTGTATTGCCACAGCGTGATGAACCTGCCCTCGCCCGGCGGCGTGCTTGTTTTCGGATGATAGAAACGATGGACGCCCATTTCGACCGCGCCATAGCCCTTCATGTAATAAATCTGCAGAGTGCCGGGGACCAGCTCCCGCCGCACGTCGCCTCCGCAGATGTTGTCCTTGATGCTTTGCGTAAGCTTCTCCTTGCCCAACGTCACACCGCCCTGGTCATGATAGAACTCCACGTTGTCATCGAGCAGCGAGCTGAACTTCGCGAGGTCGCACGTGTTGTACGCATCGAATAGAGCAGTATCCAGTGCGGTAATGGCCTTATCCAGTTCGGCCTGCGATTGAATCTTTTCAAGAGGTGGAATCACGTAAGCGGGCGGTGCGGCCTGGGCATTCGCGCAAACAGCACCGAATCCCAATAGAAGAATGGCCAAGCCTGCCCTAGTTGCCGTGAGCGATTTCATTCGGGGGTTCCCTTCTCCGGAGTTTGCGTGCAGCTGGATATACGCAGCTCTGAAGCAGGATGTTCCATATGACCGCCCGCCAGTGCGCCTCATGTTGACATTTCAAAACGCCGAAATCCCCGACGTCGAAACTCCCGCCGGAGAGTAGCCGAGTCCGTGACGGTTTTGCTTTCTCTGTGTCCTCGGAGCGTTCTCGGTGTCCTCTGTGTTTCAGTCTTTTCAGGTGCTTCAAACTACGAACATTCACACGCCCTTGTTGACACTTCAAACGCCGCGCCATAAGATTCGTGTCCATATCGCGACCGATTTGCCTATAGTCGGAAGACTTCGAGCCAGGAGACCTTTGCCATGAAGAAGATTCTGTGGTCCGCGCTAGCTCTGCTTGTTTTTCTCACGGCAGCCGAATTCGCTGCGCCCAGCGCTCGGGCGCAAGCGCAAACTGCGGCCCCGCCATCGGGCGTCACCGCGACACCTGGCACAGCCGCGCCCACGACGCCGCAGGGACGCAAGAAGCGCGTCGCGATCTTCGATTTCGACTTTGCCACTGTGCAAACCTCTTCCGCCGCCGTCTTCGGGCAGAACGTGGACATCGGCAAGGGCATTTCGGACCTTCTGGTGAAGTACCTCGTGCAGGACGGCACTTACTCCGTGATCGAGCGCAAGGCGCTGGACAAAATCCTCACGGAGCAGAATTTCTCGAACAGCGACCGCGCCAATCCCAATTCGGCGGCGAAGATCGGCAAGCTGCTCGGCGTCGACGCCATCATCGTCGGCAGCATCACGCAGTTCGGCAACGAAACCAAGAATACGAATGTCGGCGGAGGGGGCAACGGGCTTGGCAGGTTCGGCGTTGGCGGATTCAGCCAGAAGAAGAGCAAAGCGATCGTCAACATCGACGCCCGCATCGTGGACATCGACACGGCCGAGATTCTCGGAGTCGCCTCTGGCCACGGAGAGTCCAAGCGCGAAAGCACCGGCCTCGCGGGCATGGGCGGCGGCTGGACCGGGGGCGGCGGCGGGGCCGTCGACTTTGGCACCAGCGACTTCCAGCAGACGATCATCGGTGAAGCGGTGAACGCGGCCGTCCAGCAGATGAGCACGGGCCTCATTACCGACAACACTAAACTCTCGGTTCGTACGATCATCGTCAGCGGCCTCGTCGCGGCGGTGGACGGCGATCAGATCGTTCTCAACGTTGGCGCGAAGGCGGGCGTGAAAGTTGGCGACCAGCTTTCCGTCGAGCGCGTAACGAAAGAGATCAAGGACCCGTCGACGGGCCAGGTGATTCGCCGGCTCGCAACGCCTGTCGGCACGATTCGTGTCACCGACGTCGATGACATTTCTTCGATCTGCGCCACCGTTACCGGCAGCGGCTTCAAGGTCGGCGACGCCGTGAAGACCGTCACGCAGTAGCGCTCTTCTGCGCGCGCACGATTTCGCTGGAGTGCTTACGCGAAGAACTTACCTGCTGTCCCTCGCTCTTTGCGCGCTTGTGGTGGGGCCCGCGCTCGCGCAGACTCAGCCCGTCACTGCGAAGCAGGACTTCCTGGAGCGTCTCGTCGCTGCCGCCGTTGAACGGACTCATCACGTCGTCCACTACAATCCGGCCTACGTACGCATTGCCTATCCGGGCGGCGATGTCCCCGCCGACACCGGTGTTTGCACGGACGAAATCATCCGCGCCTATCGCGCGGTTGGCATCGACCTGCAAAAAGAAGTTCACGAAGACATGGTTCAGAATTTTGCGGCGTACCCGAACAAATCACGCTGGCTCTTGTCTCGCCCCGATCCCAATATAGACCATCGCCGCGTCCCAAATTTGATGGTTTTCTTCAGTCGCAAGGGCGAAACCCTGCCAACCTCAACTCGCGCCGCAGACTACTCGCCGGGTGATCTTGTTACATGGGACCTCGGCGGCGGCGTTCCCCACATCGGAATCGTGGTGGACCAGAAATCACCGGACACTGGGCGGCATTCGGTTGTGCACAACATCGGCGCAGGCCCCAAAATGGAAGACGTTCTCTTCAACTGGAAAGTCACGGGCCATTACCGCTACTTCGGATCTCACTAAGGGCACGCCATTTCGCGACACATTTCTACGTCTCCCGTACTTTCGCCTGATATTCGCCTATCTTTTGCGTCACGGCGGTTTCGTCCCTATTGCCGAAAACCAGGCGAAACCCGTACCATTCGAATTCTTCTCTGGAGGGGAAACATGCCCGCGACGTGGAAAGGCTCGCTCTCATTCGGCCTGGTGTCGATCCCGATCCAGCTCTCTCCGGCCGCGCGCACGGAGCGCATCAGCTTCAATCAGCTCCACAAAGTGTGCCACACGCGTTTGAAGCAGCCGCTCTTCTGCCCCACCTGCAACCGCATGGTCGAACGCACCGAGGTGGAGAAGGGCTACGAATACGAAAAGGACCAATATTTGCTTTTCACCGAGGACGAACTCGAACGAATCGAACCTGAGTCCGCGCGCATTATGGAGATTCTCGAATTCGTTAAAGTGGACGAAATCGATCCGCTCTATTTCGACGCCTCCTACTACGCCGCGCCAGAGGCGCAAGGCGCGAAGGCCTACCGGCTGTTGCAGGAAGCCATGCTGCGCACCGGCTTCGCCGGCATCGCGAAAGTGACAATGCACAGCCGCGAATACATCGTGATCATCCGCGCGCGGAAGAACGGACTCACGCTGCACACGATGTTCTATTCGAACGAAATTCGACCCGCGATGGAATCGGGCACCGACAAATTCGAAGTCAAGGAACAGGAGCGCGCGCTCGCGACACAGCTCATCGAAAGCCTCGCAGCGCCGTTCGATCCCGACAAGTACCACGACACTTACCAGGAAGGCTTGCGCACATTGATCGAGGCGAAGGCACAGGGACAGGATGTGATTGCGGTCCCAGCCGCCGCACAAGCGCCGCAAGTGGATCTGATGGCCGCGCTCAAGCAGAGCCTGATGCAGAAGCAGCAGCCTCCGCGCGGCGAGAAAAAATCGCTGCTCCGCGTGGTTCCGAAGAGCGCCCAGGCTGCCGCCGAAGGGTCGCCTGCGCAGGCTCCCAAGAAATCCCGGCGCAAAGTGGGATAAGTTCCCAGAAACCTAATCGCCACGCCGTTCGTCCATCTGAACGAGGTTCGCATCGAACCAGCCCGCCAACTTCATTCTCGGAGGAAGATCATGAATCACATGAACAAGACGATCGGGCTCCTTGCAGCAGTTGCGCTTTTTTCTGTTCTCGCTTTCGCACAGAACAAGACAATGCATCCTAAGCCTCCCGCTCGCGGCCCCGCTCCCCTTAAGGGCAATCCCCATCCCGTGGAGGAACATCGCAATTACAGCGACGCACCCGGCCATCCGAATGCGCCTCACGTCGACAAGGGCAAAACTTGGGTCGGCCACGACACTGGCCCGAATGATCCTCACTACCACATGGACCATCCGTGGGAGCACGGACACTTCACCGGCGGATTTGGACCGCAGCATGTCTGGCACCTGGGCGGTGGCGGCCCGAGCCGCTTCGGGTTCGGCGGCTTCTTTTTCAGCGTGGCCCCGTACGATATCGGCTTTTGCGACGGCTGGAACTGGGATTCGGATGACATCGTAATCTACGACGATCCGGATCACGTCGGCTGGTATCTCGCCTACAACGTGCGTCTCGGAACGTACGTCCACGTCGAGTATCTCGGGAATAGCTAGCAGGGCGACCCCCAAGAACAAATCTCAGATCGCAACCGGCTAAGGCGCGAGTTACCGCTCGCGCCTTTTTCGTCTGCGCCTTCTCTTCGCCGCCGGCGCCTTGCACAGACGTTGGATTTCTCCTTGCCTTCCGTTCGCATCCAGAGTACACATCGCACAGTCGAATCCCTTCGCACCACGCGCCGAGGAGTCCATGCCCGACACGACCGAAGTCTCTACACCAGCTCTGACACTGCGCACCCATAAGTTCGAAAATGATATCGTCGTGCAGTGCAGCGGGATCCTCACCTCGGCCAACGCCGGCCTGCTGAAAACCCACGTCAAAGACCTGATACCGCAAACAAGGTGCGTGGTCCTCGACCTTACAGAGCTTTCGCGAATGGACAGCTCGGGTCTCGGCACGATCGTCGCGCTCTACATCTCCGCGAAAAACGCGGGTGGCACCCTTGAGTTGATCAATTTGAGCCCGCGCATCCGCGAGCTTTTCGGCCTCACGAATCTCCTCTCCGTCTTCGAAACGTGCGGGCGCTACGGAACACGCCTTCCGTAGCGCCCCTCACTAGAGCAGCGATATTTTCGGATTCCTGATGCCTCTCGTTTTACGGATTTGGGTAGAACAAGGTAAAATGGGTTTGCACTTCGAAGCCAGACAATCTCGTCAACCTCCATACCTTCGACAATCGCCAGGAAGCTGACCTCGCGAAGGGTGCGCTCGAGGCCAACGGTATCCATGCCATCGTCTCGTCGGACGACGCGGGCAGCCAGGAAGTGAGTTTGCAGTTTGTGCGCGGAGCGAAGTTGTTGGTGAAGCGCGAGGACGAGCAACTCGCTAAAACCGTACTGAGGCTTCGCTGAATTACGCCGCCAATCCAATCCTTCGAATCAAGTCTTCCTGCTCGGCCTTGCTTTCGGCGCCGATCGTGAACGCGTCGAGCAAATCGAGCGACAACGCAAACTTCAGCGCCTCGTCCTGCCGCGCGCGCATGTCTCCCTGACCCAGGATCTTCATGCCCACGAGTCCCTTTCCGGCGGCCCGCATCTCGCGCATTACGCTCACCACCGTGTTGGGATCGGCATCCATGGCCGAGCCGATCGGATTGATGCGGACGAGATCCACTTCCACCCACGGCGACTTCGCCGCCGCGCGCAACGCCTCGATGGTGTGGCACGAGCAACCGTGCGCGCGAATAATCCCCTTTTCCTTGGCTTCTGAGAGAACGTCCATCACGCCGCGATAGCGTTCCGTCCAATCGGCCTCGGTAACACAATGCATCAGGCCGATATCAAGGTAGTCCGTGCCGAGTTCTTTGCGAAAGCGGTCGAGGTCGCGCGGGCGCCGGCCGGATCGCGAGAAAACGTCTTCGTCAGCACTGTCACCTTGTCGCGAGGCACGTGCTTGAGGGCCTCGGCCACGTGCGGATGGCTGCCGTACGAATCCGCGGCGTCGAAAAATCGCAGCCCGTTGTCGTAGCCGTTGAGCAAAAGCTTCGACAGGCCATCGACGCCCAGCGCCGTCTGGTGAGAATGATGGCCGACGCCCACCGTCCCCGTCCCCATCGCGAGCCGGCTCGTCGTGATCCCGGTCTTCCCAATGGTCACAGTGTCAGAAGCCGCAAATTTCCGCGGCAGCTTATCGACAAGAGGCGGAACCGCACGCGCGTATCGCCCGAACGATACCATCCTGCCGAAGGCCCGCGACCCAAGCCATGCGGCGCCCATCCCACACGCGGCATAGCGAACGAATTCTCGTCGCTTCATGGCTCCTCCGATTGCCGCCAGGCGCGCTCGAGGCGCGCCGGGGCATTCCTACTCCTCTATGGACGTACCGACGCGCACCAAGTTATCACGAACCTTGAGGTATGATTATCGCCTTTTACCATTCTTCCGTGAGTGATTCGGAGGAAGAGCAGATGAGTTACGTAGAATCGAACCTGGTTCCCGGTGAAACGGTGATTTACCAAACGCGGCTCCATTGGATCGTGATGCTGGGGCACGCTGTCTTGGGATGCTTGCTGTTCGGTTCGGGAGCGTTCCTACTTTATTACGCGGCCGCGCAGACCGGACTTGATAGCACCACTCTGCACATCATGGAGGGCGGCGGCATCGCGTTGCTCGTTTGCGGCGTCGTCGCGATTCTAATGGGCATGGTGCGTCGGAACGCGACGGAAATGGCGGTGACGAACCGGCGCGTGGTGATCAAGACGGGCCTGGCCAGCCGGACGACGATCGAAATGCTGCTCAACAAAGTGGAGAGCATCGAAGTGAGCGAGACCGCCTTCGGCAGGATGCTAGGTTATGGAACGATTGTGGTCATCGGGACGGGCGGGACTCCCGAGCCATTTCACAACATGGCGAATCCGCTGGAATTTCGCAGCCAGGTGCAGCAGCAGATCGAGAAGCTGCACTGAGTTCATAATTTAGTCATGAACAGCTACCGGCTTGAGTCTCTGCTAAAACGCGGCCGCACCGACGTACTGGCTATCCACTGCGGCGATTACCGCTTCCAGTCCGCTTTCACTGAATTCCTGAACCGCAGCCTCAACCTCGATGGGAACTATGATCTGATGGTTATTCCCGGCGGCCCGCTCAGCTTGACTCTGACGGAGTATCTTCCGAATTTCTCATGGGCCAGTTGGAAGTGGCTGCGCTTCTTCGTAAAGCAGCACGAAATTCGGCGGCTCGTGTTGATTCAGCACCAGGATTGCGCCTTTTACCAAACGATGCCGCTCCACTTGCATGATTCTCCGGAACTCCGCGCGCGGCAAGAGCAGGATCTGCGGTGGGCAACGACCGCTTGCGCAGGAATTACCCGAGCTCACCGTTGAACTCTACTACGCCGGCTGGGACGCAACCGACCACATCACGATCGAAACGATTGCCGGCTGAATCTCTTCGCAGTCTCTGCCGCCATCCTTTGTACTTCGCTTCGAGCGGTCATGGCTGGAACAAGTCCGGAGGACGAGTTTGAGTTCCCAGACCTTCAAACACTGTTTCCGCTGACGCCGCAGAGCGCTCCGCGAATGTTCTGCTCATCATTCCTGCAACTTCCGCCTGTGCGCATCAACTGGCTGTTCGTGCCCGCACAGAATCGAAGTCTGGCTGGTCTCGTGCAGCCGCTTCGCCACGTCCTCGATAGCAAAAAGTCCCGTTGCGTCAAGAGCCGTCATGTTGCGGAGACGCAGGATGACGACGGGAGGAAGCTCGACATTCGCTCGGTGACGACGGAAATCTTTTCAGTCGCGCCGAACAAGAATGGACCGTGAATGCGGAAAATCGTCGCGTAGTACGGGATGTCCTTGTCTTGCAAAATGTGCACCCGCCCATCTTCCACGTAGTCGTCCGTCACCTGCGAAACGGTAGTCGTGCTGGCCACGCGGCTGATGAACAGCAGCGCCGCCAGAATCATCCCGGCCTCGACCGCGACCGTCAGATCGGCAAACACCGTGAGCGCAAACGTCACAAACCATACGCTCAGGTCCGTCCTGGTCAACTTCAAAAGCGCCGGGATTTCCCGCCACTCGCCCATGTTGTACGAGACCACCATGAGTATGCCGGCGAGCACCGCCATGGGAACGAATCGCACCAGCGGCGCCGCAAACAGGACGATGCACAGCAGCGTGACCGAATGGATCATCCCCGCCACCGGTGTCTGCGCGCCGGAACGGATGTTGGTGGCAGTGCGGGCAATCGCGCCTGTGGCCGGCAGCCCTCCGAAAAGTGGCGATGCGATGTTTGCCACTCCTTGCCCCACCAGCTCCACGTTCGAATTGTGCTGATCGTTGCTCATGCGATCGGAGACGACGGCAGACATCAGCGATTCAATCGCGCCCAGCATCGCCACGGTAACCGCAGGCCCGAGCAAACTGTGAATCAGGTCGGCGTGAAATTTGGGAATGGCAAAGTGCGGCAACCCGCTGGGGTATTCCGTTAAAACGGCTTCCGATGGTTTCCACCGGAATTTTGAGAACAACCACCGTGGCTGTTCCAAGCAGCAGCGCAACAATCGGGCCGGGAATGCGATTGGATACCAGCCTGCAGACGATCAGGATTGCCACAGTAGCGAGGGCGAGAGCCGTTGCCAAGTAGTTCAGCGTCTTGAAATGGGTCGCCAGCGTTTCCATCCGCAGCCAAAACACACCGGGAGTTTTGTCGATCTGCAGGCCGAAGAAATCCTTCACCTGCGTGCTCGCGATCAGGATGGCAATGCCGTTCGTGAAGCCGATCACGATCGGTCGCGGGATGAACTTCACGGCCGATCCCATTCCGGTCACGCCCATGAGTACGAGGAGAATGCCGGCCATCACCGTACACATGAACAATCTGTTCACGCCATGCGCCGCGACGATGCCCGCGATGACGACGACGAACGCACCCGTTGGACCGCCGATCTGTGTTTTTGAGCCGCCCAGCAGTGAAATCAAAAATCCCGTCACGATTGCGCAGTAGATGCCGGCTTGC
>CAWBGW010000013.1:0-30686 GCA_963788345.1 uncultured Acidobacteriota bacterium
ACGAATGAGTAATACACTCTTTTGCTCGAACATTTGGTTGTCAGACATAAGGGATCCTCGCAGAGAATACTAGTTCGACTCCTTCACACGCCCCGGGGGACAAGCTTGCAAGAAACCAGCCGCATGCATCTTCCGCCGTTTTCGGCATCACGGTATCACGCTCGTCTGTGATTGTCATCCCGGTCCTAGATGTTGCGCGAGCGCCGGAAACAGTTTCGAGAAATCGACCGGGAGGTTTCGCGCTCAGAGGGAGCGACGAAACTACGAGACAGGCCGAAGCGGCAGAGTGACGAACGAGCAAGAGCCGAGACTTGCGACTGGCCTCGAAAAGCCGAGGAGTTCAGCTAAAATTTGTAGACGATGCCGACTGAGACTTTGGGGCTGAACTGATAGGTGTTGAAGTAGCGGGTACCGATCGCGTCGCCACCGATGCGATACGACCAGCGTGAATTCCGCGAATTGATGTCAACTCCTCCGCCCAGCTCATAAGCCAGCGCACCTTCAGTTCCATAGGAGGTCTGAGGCACGTAGTGCGTCCCGCCTACGAGGGCGTGCGCCCAGAACTCGATATTGCGCGGCAGCGCCCATCGAACTCGCGCGCCACCCATTCCGAGAAGGAAACGCGCTTTCTCGTCGAACTGAGAGCCGAAGGTGGCCACGAACTCGCCGTCGGCGGCTAGCCATCCCTTGAAACGATCCGGATAGTAGACGATCGAGTAGTTGAAGCCGTTCAGGTTGACTTCGGTGCCCGGCACCTGGAAAAAGCGGAAGAACGTGTAGCCCAAGTACGCCTGAAAATCATAGGTTGGCTTGACGCCGTACACGACTTGCGGAGGATCGGCCGGCACCGGCGCAGCCAAGGGGCTGGCGGCGCTGGGTTCGAATTCAGGAATAGCGCTGAGCGAAGAAGAAGTGAATGCAAGCGATGGAGTGGCCGGAGAGATTGGCGCCGGCTGAGAATCGGCTTCGCCAAAAGGCGACACAAAGAGCGGAGAGTTTTGCGAATTCTGTTGAGCGATTGCGTTGAAAGCGCATAGCAAGACTACTGCGAGCAAAAATGCAAAACGTTTCATCGCCTAGTTCCCCCTCAGAGGCCGCACCGTACCCGCTCTAATTTGACCGAGGACGGCTCCCGCTGTCCACTGATTTCCGCAGCGAGGGTACTAGGGAATTACCACCCGCCTCGCGGGTGCTCGCCTGGCGCGATAGGAGGCCTGGCGATGGGACGGCGCGCCGGGTTTTGCGCCTCATGGGCGCGCAACGGACGAGCTCATTCGATAAGCTCATATTTCTCTTCTTGACTATCGGATGCGACTTTGCTAAGCTTTTGCGTGCTGCTGGAAACGGCAGCGCTTATCCAGAGTGGCCGAGGGGACAGGCCCTGAGACGCCACAGCAACCTGGTGCAACTGCCAAGGTGCTAATTCCTGCCCAGTGGGGAGAGATAAGATCCTCAACTGACCGGGACCCCGGTCATTGAAGATTCAACTCCCAAACTGAAACAAAGACGGCGCGCAACGGTTGGTTGCGCATTGTGCGTTCGTCTATTGCGGCGCGTTGAGCGCCAGCGTGGGCTGCATTTTCATTCGCAGCTTCCGACTGGCCGAACGCGGCGCCGAAGCGTATTTGCCTACTTTGGGAGGAAGCAGATGTCGGAAGTTGTTTCGGAAATTCCGCTCGGGAGCGGGAGCGTCGCGGTCATCAAGATCGGCGGCTCGATCCTGACGAGCGCCCGCGCCTATCGGCGGGCAGCCGCGTTTGTTTGTAGCCGCCACCGAACATCACCGGAAGAGCGGTTGGTTGTCGTCGTGTCGGCTCAGGAAGGGACCACCGACGCGCTGGAAGAACTCGCAACGAAGATCGTCCCCGTCACCCAAGTCTGCCGCGCTCGATTTGCTGTGGTCCACCGGAGAACTCCGGTCGGTGGCACTGCTCACTCTTCACTTACACGCTCTCGGCGTCCACGCGACGGGGTTGAACATCCACGAAGCGGGACTCGTCGTGCCGGGGAACGGTTCCAACACTTCTGCCGGCAGCGTGCGCCTCGATTCCGCACGCCTGAGCGCCGTCCTGGAAAACCACAATGTCGCAGTCGTGCCGGGATTCTTCGCGACGAACGGATTGCACTCAGTCGTGTCGCTCGGACGCGGCGGGTCCGATCTGACGGCCGTACTTCTTGCCGCGGGTCTTGGCGCCACGCGGTGCGAACTGATTAAGGACGTTCCCGGCTACTTCACGAGCGATCCGCACCGCGATTCGAACGCGCTGCCGATTCCCTTCCTCACATTCGAACACGCGCTGGAACTGGCCGAGGAAGGATGCGATCTCGTCCAAAGGAAAGCGATCGAAGCCGCGGCACGCTATGACCTGCCGCTTGTGGTGAGAAGCCTGGACGAGAAAAAGCACGTGAGCCGGATTGCCAGCACGGTTCCCGGAACGACGTGGACGGACTCGGTTTCGAGTCTTGCCGTTGCGCCGTAGGAGCGTGGTGAATTGAAGTTCGAAACAAGGATTCCGATGCCAGTACAAGGCGGGATTGAGGACGAGATGAGCAAGCACGAAAGGAGCACGAAAATGAAGTTCGCCACCAAGACGATTCACGCGGGACAGCCGTCGGAACCGGAGACCGGATCGCTGATCGCTCCGATTTTTCAAACCTCGACGTACGAGCAGGACTCGCCGGGGCACGACAAGGGCTTTTCCTACTCGCGCACGAACAATCCGACGCGGCAGCGGCTCGAAGGCGTGCTGGCTGAGCTCGAAGGCGTGAATAACGCCGCGCTGTTCTCGTCGGGCCTGGCGGCGGAAAACGCGGTGCTGCAAGCGTACCTGCGCCCGGGCGACGAAATCGTGATCCCGCTCGACGTCTACGGCGGCACGTATCGCATTCTGAATAAGGTTTACCAGCCGATCGGCGTCGTGGTGCGCCAGATCGACACGACCAACCAGGCGGCTCTGGAAGCGGCGATTACTTCGCGGACGCGGCTCGTGTGGATCGAGAGCCCCACGAACCCGCGCTTGCTGATCAGCGACATTGCCGCGATTTCTCAGTTGGCTCACGATCGCGGGGCGCTCGTGGTGGTCGACAACACGTTTGCGACGCCGTACTTCCAGCAGCCGTTCGAGCTTGGCGCGGACATCGTCGTGCACAGCGTGACGAAGTATCTGGCGGGCCATTCGGACACGATTCAGGGCGCGGCGCTGGCGAAGGATCCGGTGGTTTTCGAGCCGATCAAGTTTCTGCAGAACGCCACGGGCGCGGTGCCGTCGCCTTTCGATTGCTGGCTCACGTTGCGCGGGCTGAAGACGATCGAATTGCGGATGGAGCGGCACGCGGAGAATGCGGCCGCGATCGCGGACGCGCTGAAGGGTCATCCTATCGTGCGGCGCGTTTATTTCCCGGGACTGCCGGATCATCCGGGGCACGACATCGCGCGGAAGCAAATGACCGGCTTCGGCGGGATGGTTTCGTTCGAGCTGGATGGGACGATCGATGAAGTAGTTTCGTTCGCGTCGTCGCGGCAATACTTCACGCTGGGCGAAAGCCTGGGAGGAGTGAAGGCGCTGATCTGTCATCCGGCAACGATGACGCATGCGTCGATTCCGGCGGAAGCGCGGGCTGAACTGGGGCTGTCTGACACGCTGCTTCGGCTTTCGCCCGGGTGCGAGAACTCGGAGGATCTGGTGCAGGATTTGGTCGAGGGCCTCGAGCAAATCGAGAGCGCGCGGTCGGTGCACAAAACGGTGACGGCGGGAGCGCGCTAAACGCGGCCGGTGCCTTGGGAGAGACAACCAGGAAACTTCGGTTGGATGGCGGAGAGGGTGGGATTCGACTCCTTGAATGCGGGCCCTTGTACCACCTTGCTTGGCCTTGTTCGGTTACAGCAAACAAAGCACTTGTCGGACTTTCGCCTTCCGCTCGATCCTATCGACGTCTTCTGAAGGCTAATTCACGCCCAGGATGTAGCACACTACTGGGAAATGTAGCACACGACTGTAGCTCCGTCACATCCCAATTCTCTTACTCAGTTCGGCGGTCATGCCGCCCAGTTTCTTGAACCGCTCGGCGATCCGCTTCATGATCTTCTGGTCTGCTGCGGTCTCGCCGGAAGGCAGGAAGCGATACCAACGCGCGAGTTGCTCTTTGTTGGCCCTCTCGACTTCTTCGATTGTCGGAAATCCCTTCACTGGAGCACCTTCGTTCTCCCACTCTATCACACCTCAAATGTACGAACGCCTGCGAGGCTCGGACGCGGTTTCGTCTTGCAAGATGAATGACCGCTGGAGAAATGCCTGAGTCGCTCAAGAGTCGGAGGATCGCAGCGTAAACAAGTGGTGGCAACTGCCGAATTCTATTGCAGGCGGAGGAGTTCGCGGCGAATCGCGTATCTCCACGAACTATGCAGCAGCAGAAGTGCGTTCGAAATCGCGACTCATAGTGTTATTGTGGGAGCAATGTCGAGCATCGGCAACGGCTCTCGAAGACTCTGAAGTGCTGGACAGGTTTGCTCTTTGTCGCGACGACTATGCGCTGTGACAGTCAGAACTTCTACGAGGAGCGGACGGAGGTTTCTCGACGAAACTGGAATCCCCGCGGTTCGGCTTCGAGGTTTCCAGAAACGGCTGCGTCAAGTAAACCAAAGTCATTGACGACTAATTATTGTCGGCAAGGGGCAGCGCAAGAGTTGCGCGCCGAAAGGGCTCCAATTCCTCTCAGCTCCCATCTTACCCAGGAATAACGACGGTGGAAATCATCGCATGAGTCTCTACTGCGCCACGGGCAGTGTCTGAAACCGATCTATCTCTGCAGCAGTTGCACGATCTGCTGGTGGAAAGTCTTGCGAAGCTTGGAAAACGCAACCGGGTTCTCGTCGTGCCACCTGATCAGAGCCGCGTGCATTCGCGCGCCGGCGACCTGACGCGCTACGCCTGGGAGTATTTCGGCGACAAGCTCCAGGCGGTTTTGCCTGCCCTCGGCACGCATGCTGCGATGGATCCGGAGCAGCTCGCGCGAATGTTTGGCGCCATGCCGACAGAGCTTTTCCGCGTGCATAACTGGCGTACCGACGTCGAGACCCTTGGCGAGGTTCCGGCCGAGTTCATCCGCGAGCAATCGGAAGGCAAGCTGAACTATGCGTGGCCGGCGCAGGTGAACCGGCTCATTGCGCATGGCGGCTTCGATCTCATTCTCTCTATCGGCCAGGTCGTGCCCCATGAAGTCATAGGCATGGCCAATTACAACAAGAATATTCTCGTGGGCACGGGAGGCCGCGAGAGCATAAACCGCAGCCATTACCTGGGCGCGGTTTATGGGATGGAGCGCATCATGGGCCGCGCAGAGAACCCCGTGCGCAACATTCTCAATTACGCATCCGATTCGTTTCCTGCGACATCTGCCCATCGTCTACGTACTCACCGTTGTCGGACGCACGGCGGACGACCGGTTGGCAGTGCGCGGCCTTTTCATCGGCGACGATGTTGAGTGCTTTCACCGCGCCGCCGCGTTGAGTTTGAAAGTGAACTTCGAAACGATGGACGCGCCAATGCAGAAGGCTGTCGTTTATCTCGATCCGCATGAGTTTCACAGCACATGGTTGGGCAACAAGGCAATCTACCGTACACGCATGGCACTGGCCGACGGTGCAGAGTTGATCATCCTGGCGCCGGGCATAAGGGAATTTGGCGAAGACCGAGCCATCGATGCGCTGATCCGCAAATACGGCTATCGTGGAACGCCTGCCACTCTCGAAGCCGTGAGTGCCAATGCGGATCTCGCCGACGACCTTAGCGCGGCTGCTCACCTCATACACGGCTCCTCCGAAGGTCGCTTCACAATCCGGTTGTGCCCCGGTCATCTGAGCAAAGAGGAGGTCGAGGGAGTGGGCTTTGAATATGGCGATTTGGAAACTATGCTCACGCGCTACAACCCGCAGACCCTTCGCTATGGCAACAACCGTGTCGACGGCGAAGAGGTTTTCTTTATTTCAAATCCCGGGTTAGGACTGTGGGCGTACCGCGGTAAATTGTTGGGGCGCGACGCATGATCGTGGTCTTGATAGGTGATGGGGCGGCGCAGGCATGCCTCATGGGTCGGCACGTATTAACATGGACGGACTCACAAACGTTCACAGAAACTGTAATTTCCTGCTGGATCAAAAACTACTTGTGATCTGGACAAATCCAGAATGGCTGCCCGAATAAAAGGCAGCTTCAAGGAGAAAATGATGGTTACGCGACGCGAGTTTCTCGATGCCCTTGCTGTGGGCGCGGCGGGACTGGCCGTGGGAACTACGGCAAAGAGCTATGGCCAGATTCTTGGATCGAATGATCGACTCAACTTTGCCGTCATCGGCCTTAATGGCCGTGGCTACGCTCACCTCTCGTCGCTCAAGGCAAACAAAAGTGCCGCGCGAATCTCGCATGTCTGCGATGTGGACAGCAATATTCTAAGGAAGTTCGCCGACCAAGCGCGACAGGAGACGGGCGAGGCCCCCGCGACTGACAAAGATTTTCGCAGCATTCTGGAACTGAAAGATGTGGACGCCATCACCATTGCCACTCCCGATCATTGGCATACACCCATGGCCATCGCCGGATTGCAGGCGGGTAAGCACGTCTATGTAGAAAAGCCATGCAGCCACAATCCGGCAGAGGGAGTGATGCTGGTCGAGGCGCAAAGGAAGTATGGAAAGCTGGTACAGATGGGCACCCAGCAGCGCTCGTCACCCCACACCATCGAGATTGTGGAAAAAATTCACGCCGGCGCAATCGGCAGGCCCTACTTCGCCAAAGCCTGGTACGTCAATGAGAGAAAATCGATTGGCACGGGCAAGGAAGTGCCTGTGCCGCCGCAGCTGGATTGGGATTTGTGGCAGGGCCCTGCGCCGCGGCAGCCCGTATAAAGACAATGTGCACCCCTACAACTGGCACTGGTTCAGAATCTATGGCACTGGCGAAACGCTCAATAATGGTACACACGAAGTCGATGTCTGCCGCTGGGCGCTCGGCGTCGACTATCCAGAGCGAGTTACATCGTCGGGCGGCAGATACCATTTCAAAGACGATTGGGAGTTCTACGACACGCTGGTGACCAGCTTCGAGTACGAGGACAAAATGATCTCGTGGGAGGGGAAGTGCTGCCAGGGAATGAAGTATTACGGCCGTGATCGTGGTTCGACAATTATGGGAACGACGGGCACCGTGCTGATTGATCGCGATGGCTACGAGATCTACGACCTCAAGGGCGACAAGACAAGCGAATTCAAGGTCGGCAAAACGACTTCGTCCTCCGACCTGATCGGCCGTGATTCCATGACAGACGCTCACTTCGCGAACTTCATCGCTGCAATTCGGAAGGGCGAGAAGCTCAACGCTCCTATCGCTGTCGGTAACGTCGCCGTTACGATGTTGCAGCTTTCCAACATCGCTTGGGAAGTCAACCGGGAACTGCGTCTCGACACGAAAGACGGACGGATTCAGAGCGATCCCGACGCAATGAAGATGTGGGGGCGCGAGTACGAGCCGGGATGGGCGCCACATGTCTAACAAAACCAGCTTCTCGCGTCGCGATTTCGTTCGCTCCGGTGCACTCGTTGCGGCAGCATTTTCCGCTCCTGCCGACGTCCTAGCGCTGGCTCACGAACATCCATCCGCCGACGAAGCGTCGCCGATCCGTTTGGGTCTGGCCAGCTACACGTTTCGTAACTTCAGCCGCGTGCAGATGATCGGCTTCATGAAGCAACTCAACGTATTCGCGTTGAATGCGAAGGACGTCAAAGATCATCTCCCGATGGACGCACAGCAGGAGGCAGCCGCGCTGGCGGACTATGCCGCGGCGGGCATCAAGCTTCACGCTGCCGGAGCCATCTATTTCGCGAAAGATGAAGACGCCGACATCCGCAGTAAGTTCGAATACTGCAAGCGGGCAGGTATCGGCGTTATTGTTGCCGGCGACCCCACGCCGGAAACTCTGCCCCGAATCGAGAAGTTCGTAAAGGAGTACGACATCCGTATCGCCGTCCACAACCACGGGCCGGAAGACAAATTGTGGCCTTCGCCGCTGGATGTGTTGAAGGCGGTGAAGGACATGGATCCGCGCATCGGGTGCTGCATCGATGTCGGGCACACGGTTCGTGCCGGCACCGATGTGGTTCAGGCAATCCACGAGGTTGGCCCGCGGCTGTTTAACATGCACATGAAAGACCTCACGAACTTCCAGAGTAAGGAGAGCCAGGTCGCGGTGGGAGACGGCATCATGCCAGTTCGGAAGATGTTTGAAGCGCTCATCGCGACGAAATACCAAGGCTTCGTCGATCTGGAGTATGAGATTCATCCCGACGATCCGATGCCGGGCGTGATCGCCAGCTTCGCCTATATGCGAGGCGTCCTGGCAGGCATGGGATTCACGGGCCAAGGCTGAACACGAAGCAGCTCGTCAATCGGAAAAGATTTCTCAAACCTGAGTGTCGAAGCGCTGTTGAAGGTCAACGTCGTCGATGGAAAGACAGGAGCCTCCTCGATCCCGGCTGTCGACGCCAGGTAGCATTCACACCCAAAGAAGCGGCTGGCGAATAGGGTAGTTCCGGATGATCTCTTTGTCAGTCGGATCTGGATCCAACGTCTTCCAGAGATCGATGTATTTCTGCTCACGGCAGGCTATGCCCGAGAACAGTAGACCGGGCGAGCGAACAGGCAAGGCGTCGAAATGCTCCACGTCCCGCGCCCACTTCCATGCGCTCTTATCCTTAAGGTACGGATAGATGAACTCGGCTGCCTTGCAGAGCCCGCGGCCGTCTGCAAGATGGAAAGTCGGCGGATCCGGAGCAAGCCCTTTGAGCGATTGGCAAAGTCCCGCCATGACGTCGAAGTTGAAGATCGAATAGCTGTATGGCTTGGTGCGCGCCAGTTCCCGAGGGAAGGATCCATTCTCATCCATCTGATTGGGTAGCAGAATATCCCGGTAGCGCTGGTACACCTCTTTGCGCGCGGCATCATCGCCGGCCAACCGGGCAAACTCGGCAGCCTGCAAGGCCCAGCAGAAGGCGTGGTTGTTCGTGGTATCGCGCTCCTTCATTCCCCGCTCGCTGTGGGAAAGCCAGTCCAGATAGCTGGCGAACCAATTCTTCACCGAGGCGCCGTCCTGCGGACTCAGCATGCCAGACATCAGAAAGCTCGCCGCTCTCGCCACTTCGACCAGATGCAGCGTATCGATGATGCCGTAGGAGCGGCCCGTCGAAGATCCTTGTACCGCTTGAGCGTACGGCAGGTTCGGATTCATCCGCGTTTCAGTGGAGACAAACCAGGCGCGCAGGTGAGCGCAGGCCTGCTGCCCGTAACTGCGGTCGCCGGTCAGCAGCCAGGCGGCTGTTAGAGCGGGCATCTGGATGGAGAGCGCCACCATCACCTTGCGATGATCATCGAAATTCTCCGGATTGCTCTGTCCATCACGATTGATGTAGGGCCCATTCGGGTCCTTCGGGTTGGGCCAGAAGTAATCCGCTTGGGAATAGAAATCGTGCAATCCACCTGCACTGCGCTTGGCGGGGAACGCCGTGATCGTAAGAGGAGTTTGAGAAACATACTTGGCGCCGGCTTCTAGAATTCGCTTGCGGTCCATTTCGCTGACCAGGCGGAAGGCTTCGGACTCTTCAGGGTGATCTGAGAGACTCAAGGCGAACCTGGTGGCAGTCAGACAACTGGCCGCCGCGGCCGCTTCCAAGAATCTTCTTCTCGAGAGCGTATTGGGCTGGAGCATCTCGGGTCCTCCTTTTCTAAGTTGAGGAATATACATTCTCGTACAGACTTGCGTCTGTCGACGATTGACGTGACACAGAATCGATAACGTACATCATTCTTGTTCACGTATTATGGTTCGTTCGGCTCCAGCGTGGCTTTCCACGAGTGGAAATGACAGGACAAGGAATGGCAAAGGCTGCACCACTGAATCATCTTGTCTGGCGCGTTTTGTCCGTACTTGCGGTGCTGGCCGGACTCGCTGCGTTGGCTGCGACTGCTCAGGTGGTCCAGCCCAAAGCGCCGGAGGGACAAACCGCGACGCCACTGTCTGTGGAGCGAGCATCAGCGGGAGATTCGCCAGATGAACCTGGCCCGCTGGCCACGGATCTTTCCCCAGCATTGACGCATGCGGCCATACGAAAGGCCGCGCAGGAAGTTGCCGACTGGCAGCTCGCGCGTGCCGAACCTATCTTCAACCAGCAATGGACATACGCGGCTCTTTACGATGGGCTGCTGGCCGCATCGAAGACAACTGGAGATCCTCGCTATCACGATGCGATTGTGAAGATGGCGGCTCACTTCGATTGGAAACTGGTTGATGCGCGATTTCCCCATGCGGACGATATGGCGTTGGGCCGGTCCTATGTGGACTTGTATCTTGAGACGCGCGACCCGATGAGGATGGCCGATACCAAGGCGATCCTGGATCGCCTGATCGTTCGGCCCGACGATCCGGAGAAGTTGCTTTGGTGGTGGTGCGATGCACTTTTCATGGCCGCCCCGGTGCTCGCGAAGATGTCTGCCGCGACTGGTGACCGGCGCTATCTCGACTACATGGATCGCGAGTGGTGGCAGACCTCAGCGAGTCTGTATGACCCGGCGGAGCATCTTTACTTCCGCGACAGCCGTTACCTCACGCAGAAGGAGAAGAATGGCCAGAAGATTTTCTGGTCGCGCGGAAATGGGTGGGTCATGGGCGCCTTTGCGAAGGTGCTTGAGGTAATGCCGAAGGACTATCCCAGCCGTGAAAAGTACATTACTCAATACAGAGGAATGGCCGACCGGGTCGCAGCGATTCAAGGCAAGGACGGGCTTTGGCGCAGCGGGCTGCTCGACCAGGAGTCCTACGACCTACCGGAGGTTTCAGGCTCTGCCCTCTTCACATATTCACTGGCCTGGGGCATCAACCATTCCGTTCTGGATCGCGCGAAATTCCAGCCTGTAGTAGAGCGAGCTTGGGCCGGAATTTTGTCGCACATTTATGCAGATGGCCGCCTGGGTTCAATCCAGCCTATCGATGGGCAGCCCGGCAAGTTCAAACCTTCCGCCAGCTCCGTATACGGAGTTGGAGCATTTCTATTGGCGGCATCGGAACTCGACGCGCTGGCTCAGAATGCCTCTGTCGTGAGTCCCCCGCAGAGCCAAGCTTTTGGAGATGAGCAATCAAATGAATAGAAGACAATTCATCGCTGCTGGCGGCGTAGCCGGTCTCGTTGCCGCTCGTGGATACGTTTCTACGTACGGGAGCGCGGAATCAGCTTCAACTCCGGTTCTAATGAAATTGGGATGCCAGAGCGCGCCAACCAATGACGTGCACCTCAAATACCTGGCCCGCTATGGCGTGCGAAACATCTGCGGATATCCCCCGATCGAAGGCGACCGTCTTTATGCAACCGTAGACGAACTCAAGCGCATGATGGATATGGCCGCAAAATATGGCATCAGCATCGACTGCATCGCGCCGCCATTCCTGGCGTCCAGTTTCATCGACCAGGAAAAGCATCCGGCCATCATGTTGGCTCAGAGTCCGGAGCGTGACAGGGACATCGAACAGCTGCAGACCCTAATCAGGAATTGTGCGCAGGCTGGCATTCCGTCCATTAAGTACAACATGAGCATTCTCGGTATTCTTCGGACAGGGCGTGTACCGGGTCGCGGTGACGCGATGAATAACGCATGGAATCTCTCCGAGGCTCATCCGGCAACACCGCTCACGAGGGCCGGGCGCGTGGATGCGGACGCTTTCTGGGAGCGTATTACGTATTTTCTTGACCGTGTAATTCCTGTGGCCAACGAGTGCAAGATTCGAATGGCCTGCCATCCGCAAGATCCGGGCGTGCCGCCGGAAGGATATCAGGGGGTAAACCGAGTGCTGGGCACCGTGGATGGGCTCAAGAAATTCGTCACCATCCAGGAGAGTGCTTACCACGGGCTCAACTTTTGCCAGGGGACCATCTCCGAAGATCTCGAGAACCCACCGGTGGAGATATTTGATGTGATTCGATATTTTGGCACTCGCAAGAAGATTTTCAACGTGCACTTTCGCAACATTCGCGGCCACCGCGACAACTTTGTCGAGGTCTTCCCGGACGAAGGCGATATCGACTTTGTCAAAGCGATCAAGATTTACAACGAGATTGGTTATCCATACATGCTTATGCCCGATCACGTTCCGCTGGCCGAGGCGGATCCAGAATCTCTGCAGTCCTTCGCATTTTGCTACGGATACATTCGCGGCCTGATCCAGTCTGTCAGCGCCACGGCCTGAGCGTGTGCACCAACCCTTGTTTTGGCTCGTCGCGGGGCCGTGTGCAATAAATGTGCAAAAAATCGTGCCAGTGAGAGAGGACGGAAAGCATCGGAAGGGTTTTGTTTTGAGAGAAGAAGCAAGTGGTGGGCGATGTCCGATTTGAACGGACGACCTTCCGGGTGTAAACCGGATGCTCTAACCGCTGAGCTAACCGCCCGCGAAGCCAACCCATCGTATAGGAAGATGATTAGGGCGTCAACTTAGGCTCCCCAGGACAAAAAAGGGCAGCAGCGTAATTGGCTCGTCCTACTTTCCATCTGATCGACAAAATCCGCTCAAGAACAAAGCTTCTCTGCACGTCCAAAACGCGAGCTAACCCTTTATTTGTCAGGCACCTGTACGTTAGTACAGGGTCAAAAAATAGCCTGTACTAAGGGTCAGGTTTTGGCGAGGCGTAACGGATGTTAGCAGATTCACCACGACTGACCTTTCGTGTCACCTCGCCAATCGGACCGGCATGCTAGGCTGACCTTTCCAGCGGGTTCTAGTACCGCGGGCGTATACGCATGTCTTCACGACTCGGCGAAATCCTGGTTAAGGACAGCCTGATCTCCGCGGATCAGTTGAAGCAGGCGCTCGACTATCAGAAGAAGAACGGCGGCCGCCTGGGTACCTGCCTCGTAAAACTGGGCTTGGTGAGCGATGACGACATCACGGCGGTGCTTTCGCGTCAGTACGGGGTCCCTTCCATCAACCTGAAGTTCTACGAGGTCGACCCCTCCGTCATCAAGCTGGTTCCGCAGGAGACCGCCATTCGCTATCAGATCGTCCCGCTCTCGCGGGTTGGCTCCACTCTCACGATTGCGATGACTGATCCGACGAACGTCTTCGCGATGGACGACATCAAGTTCATGACTGGCTTCAACGTCGAGCCAGTGGTGGCTTCCGAAACGGCGATCAGCGAGGCGATTCACAAATTCTACGGCGAAGTCGAGAGCGTAGAAGAACTCGACAAGGTGATGAAGGACCTGACCGCCGACGACGCCGCGCTCGAACTCGCCGGCGAAGAAGCGGAAATGATGGATCTGGCGACGCTCGAAAGAGCGGCCGAGGAAGCTCCCATCATCAAGCTCTGCAACCTGATCCTGACCGACGCCGTGAAGCGCGGCGCCAGCGACATCCACGTGGAGCCGTACGAGAAGGAATACCGCGTCCGGTTCCGCATCGACGGCATTCTGCAAAACGTGATGGCTCCGCCGATGAAATTGAAAGACGCGATGACCAGCCGCATCAAGATCATGTCCAAGCTGGACATCAGCGAAAAGCGGCTGCCGCAAGACGGCCGCATCATGATCAAGTACGTCCGCGACGGGAAAAAGAAGGAACTCGACTTCCGCGTTTCCACCGTCCCCGACGCTCTTCGGCGAAAAGATCGTCATGCGGTTGCTCGACAAGGAAAACCTGCGCCTGGACATGACGAAGCTTGGTTTCGAGCAGGAGTCGCTGTCGAAGTTCGAGCGGCAGATCCTGAAGCCGTACGGAATGGTGCTGGTCACAGGGCCCACCGGATCGGGCAAGACGAACACTCTTTATTCATCGGTCGCGCGTTTGAACACTTCGGAAACGAACATCATGACCGCAGAGGATCCGGTCGAGTTCCAACTGCCCGGAATCAACCAGGTGCAGATGAAGGAGCAGATCGGGTTGAACTTCGCGTCGGCACTGCGCGCCTTCTTGCGGCAGGACCCCAACATCATTCTAGTCGGCGAAATTCGAGACTTCGAGACGGCGGAAATCGCCGTGAAGGCCGCGCTCACCGGCCACTTGGTGCTTTCGACGCTGCACACGAACGACGCGCCCTCCACCATCAGCCGCTTGATGAACATGGGTATCGAGCCGTTTCTCGTCGCCACGTCGGTGAACCTGATTTGCGCGCAGCGGCTGGTCCGGCGCATTTGCTCCGGCTGCAAGGAACCGCTGCAAATTCAGCCCCAGGCGCTGATCGATGCAGGCTACAGCGTGGATGACGCGAACAAGGTGGAAGTGCAGCACGGCCGCGGCTGCGCTACGTGCAACAACACCGGCTACAAGGGCCGCGTCGGTCTTTACGAAGTGATGGAGATCAATGACGAGCTGCGAGAACTGATTCTCGTCGGCGCGTCGGCGCTCGAACTCAAGAAGAAGGCTCTCGAAGGCGGAATGATTACGCTGCGCCGCAGCGGCTTGACGAAAGTCGCTTTGGGGCAAACGACCATGGAAGAAGTTTTGCGCGAGACCGTGCTCTAGCGAGGAAAGAGGGAACGATGGCCGGCATTACGTTAAGCGAATTGCTGAAGAAGATGATCGAGATGGGGGGCAGCGACCTGCACCTCTCGACGAACAGCGCTCCGCGCATCCGCGTGCACGGCAAGCTGCGCCCGCTGGACATGCCTCCTCTGACGGCGGCCGACACGAAGGCGCTGGCGTACAGCGTCCTCACAGACGTGCAGAAGCACCGCCTGGAAGAGAACCTCGAGCTCGACTTTTCGTTCGGCTTGAAGAGCCTGGCGCGTTTCCGCGGAAACATCTTTCACCAGCGCGGCGCCGTGGCAGCGGTATTCCGCACCATTCCATGGGAGATCAAGAGTTTCGACGCACTGGGGCTTCCGGCCATCGTGAAGAACCTGTGCGACAAACCGCGCGGACTCGTGCTGGTGACCGGCCCGACCGGTTCCGGCAAATCGACGACGCTCGCCGCCATGCTCGACAAGATCAACAACGAGCGCGAAGAGCACATGATCACGATCGAGGACCCCATCGAGTTCCTGCACAATCACAAGAAGTGCCTCGTGAACCAGCGCGAAGTTCACTCGGACACGCACTCCTTCGCGAATTCGCTCGCGCGCCGCTCTTCGCGAAGATCCCGACGTGGTGCTGATCGGCGAAATGCGCGACCTGGAAACCATCGAGTCCGCTCTGCGCATCGCCGAAACCGGCCACTTGACGTTTGCCACGCTGCACACCAACTCGGCAATCTCCACCATCAACCGTATCGTCGACGTCTTTCCGGCGCACCAGCAGCCGCAGGTTCGCGCCCAGCTCTCCATGGTGCTCGAAGGCATTCTTTGCCAGGCGCTGCTGCCGCGGATTGATGGCCGCGGCCGCGCCATGGTGATGGAAATCCTGATTCCCAACGCGGCCATTCGCAACCTGATCCGCGAAGACAAAATTCACCAGATTTATTCGGCCATGCAAACCGGAACAGGGCAATCGGGAATGCAGACGTTCAATCAGAGCCTTTCGAACGCCTATTTCCAGAAATTCATCACTCTGGAAACGGCGCTCGCGCGGTCTTCCAACCAGGATGAATTGCAGGATTTGATCAATCGTGGGGTGACCTCTCCGCCTGCTGGTGGCCGGGCACCTGTTCGGCGGTAGAGAAGAGGAGGTAATACAGCAATGCCGGTTTACACATATAAGGGTACCAACAAGGCGGGTAGCTCCGTCTCCGGGGAACGGACCGCGGCCAGCAAGAACGAACTCGCTTCCTCGCTGCGCCGCGAGAACATCAACGTCAGCAAGCTTTCGGAGAAGGGGAAGGAGTTCAGCATCCCCACCTTCGGAGGCGGCGTCGATTCCAAGGAACTGGCGGTTTTCACCCGCCAATTCTCGGTGATGATCGACGCGGGGTTGCCGCTCGTTCAGTGCCTGGAAATTCTCGCCGGGCAGCAGGAAAACAAGATTTTCCAGAAAATCCTGAACGGCGTGCGGGCCTCGGTCGAGGGTGGCGCCACACTCTCCGCTTCCATGAAGCAGTACGAGAAGGTTTTCGACCCTCTCTACTACAACATGGTGGAAGCGGGCGAGACGGGCGGTATTCTCGACACGATTTTGCAGCGGCTCTCGATGTACATCGAGAAGAACGTCAAGCTGAAGCGCGCTGTGAAGTCGGCCATGATCTACCCGGTCGCGGTCATGAGCATCGCCGCGGCGGTGATCATTCTGTTGCTGTGGAAAGTCGTGCCTATTTTCGTGGAGTTGTTCAACGGACTGGGCGTCGACCTCCCGCTTCCGACCCGCATCGTGATCGTGCTCAGCAATTTCGTCGGCAGCATCTACGGGTTGATCCTCCTCGTGGTGATAGGCGGAACGATCGTCGCGCTGAAGTTCTGGTATGGAACTCCAGCGGGCCGCATGGCGATCGACACCGTGCTGTTGAAGATACCGATCCTCGGACTCGTGCTGCGCAAGATTGCCGTGGCGCGGTTCACTCGGACGCTGGGCACCTTGATTTCGAGCGGCGTTCCCATTCTCGAAGGCCTCGACATCACGGCGCGCACTTCCGGTAACGCCGTCGTGGAAAAGGCGATTTCGGAGACGCGGAAAGCTGTCGAAGCCGGCCGGTCATTGGTGGATCCGCTGAAGGAAACCGAAGTCTTTCCGGGCATGGTCACGCAGATGATTGGCGTCGGCGAACAGACCGGCGCGATGGACGCCATGCTTCAGAAGATTGCCGATTTCTACGAGGACGAAGTGGACGCGGCCGTGAAAGACCTGCTGACCGCCCTCGAACCGATCATGATCGTGTTCCTCGGGATCGTCGTCGGCGGCGTCGTTATTTCCATGTACCTGCCGCTGTTCTCGCTGATCGGAAAGCTCTCGGGCGCGAAGTAGCGCGGAGAATTTGGGTGCGAAAGCCGGTGGCCGGCCTCGTGGCGGCCATCTGCTGGCGGTGCGCGCTCGGCGAGAAGGTCGGCGCGAACGTCAGGTTGGTTCGGCGGAGACCGAAGGATTGAAAAAGCTGCCACATGGTATCGAAGCCCAGCGTTAGCGAATGGCTCCCGTGGTTGGGACGTGTCCGTTTCCTCATCGTCACGTTTCTTCTCGGCGTTGTCGCGGTCGGCCAACTCACATCCATTCCACTCCCCGTCAGGATGTTGTTGCCCCTGATCGTCCTGTGGTACACGCTGGCCACTTCTTACATCATCCTTCAGCGATGGATTCCGAGGGCAGCCTGGCATGCGCCGGTGCAGGTGGCCGGCGACATTCTCATCGTCACGGGCGTCGTGTATGCGACGGGCGCGCAGGACAGCTATTTCGTCTCGCTCTACCTGCTCATCATCTTGATGGGCGGGATTCTGTTTTCGCGCCGCGCGGTGTTCGCGATCGCGGGAGCGAGCTTCGCGTTGCTCGGTTGCGTGGTCGAACTGATGTTTTACAGCCTGATTCCGCGAACGGCAGCTTCGATGCCCAGCGATCGCGCCCTGGAATCGTGGCTGGGAATCAATCTTTTTGCGTTCATGTCGGTGGCCTATCTGGGAAGCCTGCTGTCGCAGAGCCTTCGCAAGAAGGGCGTGGAACTCGAGGAAAAAAGCGAAGAGCTGAAAGACCTCCGCGCTTTCAACCACGACATCATTGAATCGATGCGTGGCGGCCTGCTCACCACGGACCTGAACGGCCGCATGTTGCTCCTGAATCGCGCCGGAGCGGAAATCACGGGCCAGAGCTTTGAGCCTGCTGCGCGGAGAAAACATCCAGAAAGCGTTTCCGGGATTTTGGCCGATTGAAGCGGATGCGACGGGCAATCCGCTGGCTTCGCGGAAAGAGGTCGAGTTTCAGACGCCGTCCGGTGCAACGCGCTTTCTGGGGTTGTCGATTTCGCCGCTGCGCACTGCGCAAAATCAAACGAGCGGGTACGTCTTCAATTTCCAGGACCTCACCGAGCTAAAACGCCTCGAGAAGGAAGTTTTCACCAAGGAACGCATGGCCGTACTCGGGCGGCTCTCGGCTGCGATCGCTCACGAAATTCGCCAGCCTCTCACGGCGATGACCGGAGCGCTGAAGGAACTGGCCCGCCTGGCGCCGCTCGAGGACGACGACAAAAAACTCGTCCAGATCGTCGGCCGCGAGTCCCAGCGCCTCAACCAGATCATTTCCGATTTCCTGGATTACTCGCGGGAGAAGGCTTACGCGTTCTCCGACGTGGACGTTGCAGCCCTGATCGAGGACACGCTCGTGCTTCTCGAGCATGACGCCCGCGCGCGCGGAACGTATAAGATCGAGCGCGATTTTGTGGCTCGAGGCGCTAAAGCTCGAGCCGATCGTGACGCGCTGAAGCAAGTCTTCTGGAATCTCTGCAACAACGCGCTGCGCGCGATGCCCAACGGCGGCACTCTCTCGGTGCGCCTCGAAGCGAGCGCCGATTGGGTGCAAATTTCGATCCGCGACACGGGAATTGGCCTCGATGCCGCGCGAGGTTTCGCGGATTTTCGAGCCGTTTCAATCGGGATTCGTGGGGGGGACGGGCCTCGGCCTGGCCATCGTCTACCAGATCCTGCAGGCCCATCGCGGACGAATTCGAGTGGAGACCGAAAAGGGCCGCGGAGCAGAGTTCATCGTCGAGTTACCTCGCGCCGTGCGCACTCGCGCAGCGGCTGCGCGCCAGCAAACTTCCGCCGATGCGGAATTGTTGCGCCCCGTGGGGAAAGGCTAGGGCGCCATGGCACACCTGCTGGTAGTCGACGACGAGCGCTCGATCACCGAATTGCTGGAAATCAGCTTCCGCAAGGAAGGGCACAAGGTTGACGTTGCCTCCAACGGTGAATCGGCCATGCGCCGCCTTGCTTCGCAAATCTATGACATCGTCGTTTCCGACATCCGCATGCCCGACATGGACGGCGTCGAGCTGCTGCGCTACTGCAAGGAAGTGTCTCCCGCGACGACCTTCATTTTGATCACAGGCGTGCCGACGATCGACACGGCCATCGACGCCGTGAATTTCGGCGCCGATCGTTACGTCATCAAGGGCGACCGCCTGCTCGACGAATTGCGCCCCGCGATTCAGCAAGTAGCGGAGAACCTGGCCCTCAAGAAGGAAGCCGGTTACCTGCGCCGGGAAATTCGGCGCCTTACGGGCCTCGATCACATCATCGGAACCAGCCCGAAGATGAAGGCCATTTTCGAGCTCATCGAGAATGTCGCTCCGCAAACAAGCCGCGTCCTGATCACCGGCGAAAGCGGGACCGGAAAGGAACTGGTCGCGCGCGCGATTCACGAGCACAGCGCGCGCTCCAAGAATCCCTTCATTACCATCAATTGCGGCGCTTTTCCCGAGACTCTTCTCGAGTCCGAACTTTTCGGATACATGAAGGGCGCGTTCACCGGCGCGAACGAAAATCGCCGCGGACTCTTCCAGGCGGCCCACGGCGGCACGCTCTTCATGGACGAAATCGGGAATATGAGCGTCACCATGCAGGTGAAGCTCTATCGCGTCCTGCAGGAAGGCAAGGTCCGCCCGATCGGCAGCACGGAAGAATCGGACGTGGATGTGCGCGTCATCGCCGCCACAAACAAGAACCTCGAAGAGGAAATTGCGGAAGGCCGGTTCCGGGAGGATTTGTTCTACCGCTTGAGCGTGATTCCCATTCATGTTCCGCCGCTCCGCGAGCGCCGCGAAGATATCCCGCTCCTGGCCCGCGAGTTTCTGGAGCGCTTCGCCAAGTCGATGAGCAAGAAGGTGGAAGGAATCGAGCCGGAGGCAATGCGGCGGCTGGAAGTCTACGATTGGCCGGGAAACGTCCGCGAACTCGAGAACACCATCGAGCGTGCGGTGGCCCTCGAGAGCTGCCAGCGCATCTCGGTTGAATCCGTGCCTGATCGCATCCGGAATTACTACCAGGCGTCAGTCCCTCACGCTGCCCACAATGGCAATGGAATCGTGCTGCCCGACGAAGGCTTGAACCTCGAAGACCATATCAGCAAGATTGAACGGTCATACCTGCTGGCCGCCCTGGAGCGTTCGGGCGGAGTTCGCACTCGCGCTGCAGACCTCCTCAAGATGACCTATCGGTCCTTCCGCCACTACGCGAAAAAGTACGAAGTCTGATCTCCGGCAAGACCCGCACCCCGCCCGGAAGCCCTCACGCAGGTACATTAAGTTGCTCCCTTTCAGCAGCATAGCTCCCTTCGAAATCCGAGCAGCGAGCGCCTTCCCAGCCCGAAGTAGTACCAAACCCCTCGTACCAAAAAGCTGTACCTCGGGCGTACCCTCGAAATGAGACTCTCCCGCTAGTGTTGCCGGGCGACTTCCTCGCTAACATTCGATTCGTCGGGAAGCTGATCATCCAGGGAGCGGCACCAAATGGAAGCTCTCGAGCGGTCCCACCAGGAGAGAAAAATGAGCAAGCGAGACAAGGGTTTTTCGCTAATCGAATTGCTGATCGTCGTGGCGATCATTTTGATCATCGCGGCCATCGCGATTCCCAACCTGCTTCGTTCCCGCATGGCGGCCAACGAAGCTTCCGCAGTCGGTTCGATCCGCACCATCAACACCGCCGAAGTGACCTACGAATCGACCTACGATGATGGTTACGCAAACGCGCTTCCGTTGCTTGGCGGAGCGGCCGGCGTGGCGGCGACCTGCAACAACGCCGAAATCGTCGACCCGGTGCTCTCGGCAAACAATCCCGTCGATCAAGAGCGGATACAACTTCCAACTGGGCCCAGGAACGGTTGCGACTGCCGTAGCTCCCGCCGGTTGCGCCAACCCGGGCTTCGTGGACGGCTATACAATCGTCGCGTGGCCCGTCAACGTGGGCACCACCGGACAGCGCAGCTTCTGCTCCGACGGCTCTGGCGTCATTCAATTCGATCCCACCGGAGTTCAGCCGGCTCCAGCTCCCCCGATATGCGCTGCCGGTATGAGCGCGCTAGGCAACTAGCTCCTCGGCAGGCAATTCGGGTCTTCAACGGGAAGGCTTCTAGTGCCTTCCCTTTTTTCTTTCTGCTCCGCAATCGAACATCTGTGCCTTTCCGGCGCATCTGGCCAAATCGTTGTCCGCCGCAGTCTTTCAAGCCCAGACATCCGTGCCTGCATGTTGCTTAAAACAGGCACCATAGGGCTTGGTCTTTGCGTGTTAAAGCAGGCTCTCTTGGCACTGGCGTTGCACTCTCCCTCAGTGATCCACCGGGAGAGGAAAATGAAGAAACGAGACCAAGGCTTTTCGCTAATCGAGTTGCTGATCGTCGTGGCGATCATTTTGATCATCGCGGCCATCGCAATTCCTAACCTGCTTCGTTCCCGCATGGCGGCCAACGAAGCGTCCGCAGTGGGCTCAATTCGTACCGTGAACACCGCGGAAGTGACGTTCAACTCAACCTACAACGATGGTTTCGCGAACACGCTGCCTCTTGCTTGGTGGCGCGGCAGGCGTTGCGGCGACCTGCAACAACGCCGAAATCATCGACCCAGTGCTGTCTGCAGCCAACCCGTCGATCAAGAGCGGTTACAACTTCCAGCGTCGGTCCTGGGACGGTTGCGGTTGCGGCAGCTCCTGTAGGTTGCGCCAACCCGGGCTTCGTGGACGGCTATACGATCATCGGCTGGCCTGTCAACGTTGGCACCACCGGACAGCGCAGCTTCTGCTCGGATGCTTCGGGCGTCATCCAGTCGCTTTCGACTGGTGTTAAGCCGGCGCCGGCTCCTCCAATGTGCCCGGCCGGTATGACCCCGCTCAGCCAGTAGTTCTCGCGGGTGATTCGGTATTCAAAAGGCGGAGGCCTGGCGCCTCCGCCTTCTCTATCTTGCCCCGTCCTTCTCACGGGCGTAACCCACGGCGACCGCGATACGCCGGTTGCCGTCTTGCGCACGTTGACTTTTCCATCTCAATGGCCGTCTGACCCCTTGTTGGTCTAAGATTAGAGCGCATTTACTCGCTGCCCCGGGTGGTCAACTGGATGCGCCGTAAATTGTCACTTTCCGGGGGTTTGCGGTCGGCCTTCGCCGCCGCCGCCCCTCGCTAGATGAAACAAGGGGGCCTGTATATTACTGAAAACACTGCCATATACTGCCCGCGTGTCGCGTGAGTCAACCCCGCGTTGAGGCTGGCACTCGCGTTGCATCTAGTGGGGTGTACCCCGCCAGGGAGTACACACAAAAAGAGAGAGATTTTGGAGCGATCCTCCAGGAGACAATAATGAGCAAGAGAGACAAGGGCTTCTCGCTAATCGAATTGCTGATCGTCGTGGCGATCATTTTGATCATCGCGGCCATCGCAATTCCTAACCTGCTTCGTTCCCGCATGGCGGCCAACGAAGCCTCCGCAGTGGGCTCGATTCGTACCGTGAACACCGCGGAAGTGACGTTCAACTCCACCTACAACGATGGTTTCGCTAACACGCTGCCTTTGCTTGGCGGCGCGGCTGGCGTTGCGGCGACCTGCAACAACGCCGAAATCATCGACCCAGTGCTGTCTGCAGCCAACCCGTCGATCAAGAGCGGTTACAACTTCCAACGTCGGTCCTGGGACGGTTGCGGTTGCGGCAGCTCCTGCAGGTTGCGCCAACCCGGGCTTCGTGGACGGCTACACGATCATCGGATGGCCTGTCAACGTGGGCACCACCGGACAGCGCAGCTTCTGCTCGGATGGTTCGGGCGTCATCCAGTCGCTTTCGACTGGTGTTAAGCCGGCGCCGGCTCCTCCGCTGTGCCCGGCCGGTATGACCCCGCTCAGCCAGTAGTCGTAGCTGTTTTCCGGAGGGGAGGAAGATCTTCTTCCTCCCCTTCACTACTTATAGCGGTCATTTGGCAGCGACAAAGACAAGGGGCAATCCGATGCGACACCGACAAACAACCCGAGGAAAGGAGAGAGGCCCAGCGTCCAGCCGGGGCTTTTCCTCTGATTGAGTTGCTGATCGTTGTCGCGATCATTCTGATCATCGTAGCGATCGCGATTCCAAACCTGCTTCGCTCGCGCATCGCCGCAAACGAGGCGTCCGCCGTCGAGAACGTTCGCACGATCACGACGGCTTCGGTTGTCTACAACACAACGTACCAGGATGGTTTTCCTCCGAACATTGGAGTTCTGGGCAACCCGGCTGGTGTACGCTGCGGCCAATTGCGATAATTCGATCCTCGATCCAGCAGGGTCTGACATTGCCGCCAAATCAGCAGAGCGGATACACGTTCGCCTACACCGGAGGCGACGGACTGTCACCCCAGGCGAACGGCTGCGCCAACCCGGGCTTTCTACGGCTACCTGGTGACTGCGACTCCGATCACCGTTCAGGTGACGGGAAGCCGAAGCTTCTGCAGCAATGAGCCCGCCAATATCTTCTTCGACCCGACCGGCATCACGCGGCCACGGAAGCGGCGTGCATGGCGCTCCGCCTTTGCAGTAATTTCCGCGTTCAGCGAACCTTGTCCGTTTCCTGATAGACTCAATTGCGATGTTGCGTTTTTCCCTTTGCGCGATTGCCGCGGCCGTCTTCGCCTCTATGACGCCCAGCGCGAACGCGCTTCGCCACGCCCTGGAATCGCGCTATCAGCATGCCACGACTCTGCGAGCCGCGTTCTACGAACGCTACGACGACGGCAAGGGCGGAGGCCAGGCAGAGTCGGGCACCGTCTTTTTCTCGCGTCCGGGACGCATGCGCTGGGAATACGAATCTCCGGAGCAGAAGCTATTCCTGGTTGACGGCAAGAATGTGTGGTTCTACGTCCCCGCCGACCATACCGCGAGTCGCGCAAAGATGAAGGAAAGCTCGGACTGGCGCACGCCCATCGCGCTACTAGCAGGGAAGGCGGACCTCGGTAAGCTGTGCCGCAGTCTTGAAGTGCTCGATGCATCCGGCGCTAGCGGCCCGCCGAACGAAAAGTCGAACGAGAAGCCGAACGAGCAGCCGCTATCGCCCTCGGACTCCGTATTGCGCTGCATGCCCCGCGATGCCACCGGAGCGATGGGTGAGGAGATTCGCGACGTCGTGCTCGAGATGGATCCCGATGCTCATCTGGTTCGCGTCCTGATTCATGAGCCCGGAAATCTCGAAACCGAATTTCGCTTTGGCAACTGGCAGGAAAACATCCCGATCCCCGAGGACAAATTTCATTTTTCGCCGCCACAGGGAGTCGCCGTGGTCGACGAGGACAAGCTCGCCGACCAGGTCCGCTAGACACAAACTCGCGTTCACTCGTCGTCCTTGCCCTGCGCCTTCGCCAGCCGCTCGATCACGGCCATATCCTCGAGCGTCGTCGTGTCTCCGGTGACGCCGCCTTTCTGCGCAAGCTCTCGCAAAAGGCGCCGCATGATCTTGCCGCTGCGCGTCTTCGGCAGTAGATCGCAGAAGCGAACATCCGTGGGCCGCGCAATCGATCCAATCGTCGTCGCCACGTGGTCCATCAGCGCGAGACGAAGCTGCCCGCTGGGATTCTGCCCCGACCGCAGCGTGACGAAGCAAATAATCGCCTCGCCCTTGATGTCATCGGGCCGCGCCACCACCGCCGCTTCCGCCACCGACGGATGGCTCACCAGCGCGCTCTCAATCTCCATCGAACTCAATCGGTGCCCGGCCACCTTGATGACGTCGTCCACGCGCCCGAGGACCCAGATGTAGCCGTCCTTGTCGCACTGCGCAGCGTCGCCCGCAAAATAAACGCCGGGAATGCGATTCCAGTAGTCGCGCACGTACCGTTCGTCGTCCCCATAAATCGTCCGCAGCATCGACGGCCACGGCTTCTGAATGGTCAGGTAGCCCGTTACGCCCGGCTCAACGGGTTCGCCTTTCAGGTCGACCACGCGCGCCGCGATTCCCGGCAGCGGCAGCGTGGCCGAGCCGGGTTTCGTAGGAGTCGCGCCGGGCAGCGGCGAAATCAGGATCGACCCCGTTTCCGTCTGCCACCATGTATCGACAATCGGGCACCGGTTTTTCCCAATCGCCTCGAAATACCATTTCCACGCCGCGGGATTGATCGGCTCGCCCACGGTACCTAGCACGCGCAGTGATTTCAGGCTGTGCGGGTTGATCCAGTCCATGCCCCAGGCCATGAACGCTCTCACCGCCGTCGCCGAGCTATAGAAAATCGACACCTTGTAACGGTCCACAATTTCCCAGAAGCGGTCTTTTCGCGGAAAGTCCGGCGCGCCTTCGTACATCACCATGCTCGCGCCATTCGACAGGGGCCCGTAGACGATGTAGCTGTGGCCCGTCACCCAACCGATATCCGCCGTGCACCAGTAGATATCGTTGTCGCGCAAATCGAACACCAGTCGCGTGCTCCACATGCACTGCAGCAAGTAGCCCGCCGACGTGTGCAGCACGCCCTTCGGCTTCCCGGTGGTGCCGCTCGTATACAAGATGTACAGCGGCTGCTCGGAATCAAACGGCAGGGCGGGGCATTCGGCAGACGCAGCCTCTTCGAGTTCGTGCCACCACAGGTCGCGGCCTTTGGTCCAGCCCACCGTTTCGCCGGTCCGGCGTACTACGATCGACTTCTCGATCGTCGGACAATTCTTCAGCGCCGCGTCCGCCGTTTCCTTCAGCGGAACGATCTTGCCGCGACGGAATCCGCCGTCCGCCGTAATCAGGATCTTCGACTTCGCGTCGCCGATGCGGTCGGACAGCGCCGTTGCGCTGAACCCGCCAAAGACCACGGAATGCATCGCGCCCACTCGCGCACACGCCAGCATCGCGATCGGAAGCTCCGGAATCATCGGCATGTAGATCGCGACGCAATCGCCCGCCTTCACGCCGAGGCCCGTCAGCGCATTCGCGAACTTGCACACCCGCGCGTGCAGCTCCGCGTACGTGAGCTGCAAAGTGGCGCCGTCTTCCGCCTCCCAGAACAGCGCGGGCTTGTTGCCGTTCTTTTCCAGGTGCCGGTCGAGGCAGTTATACGAGACATTGAGCTTCCCGCCCACAAACCACTTCGCGTGCGGCAGTTTCCATTCAAGAATCTTCTTCGGCGGCTCGAACCAGTCGAGCATCTTCGCCTGTTCGGCCCAGAATTCCTCCGGGTTGTTGATGGCGCGGTCGTAGATTTCGCGGTATTCCTCGAGCGACTTGATGTGCGCGTGCTTGCTGAACTCCTGAGGCGGCGGAATCGCCTTTTCGTCGGTCATATGTGGATCAAATTCCAGCATGAAGCCTCCCAGATTGGCGAACGGTATGGCGGCGGCTTGCCGAAAGGCGACTATAACGCGGTTGGAAGGGGAGTGGCTAGTGGCGAGCGTCTGCGGTACGTGTCCCATTGCCGGCGAGGTTTTCCTCCTCGCACTTGTTGACGCCTAATGCGCCGCAACGAGTTCACGACTTGCAGCTTGCCCGCTTGAGGATTAGAATTCTGCCACCGATTTACCCGGCCCCAGTCTACTCACGGATCTGCGAAGGAGAAGCCGATGCGAAGAGTATTTCTTGTGACCGCTTTCTGGTGTGCCCTGGCGAGTGCCACGCTAGCCCAATACGACAAACCCGCGCAATCTGCAGACGCGTCCCAGGCGGCAAAACCTGACTTCTCGATGACCGCCTCTTACATCGAGGCATGCAGTTGCGACATGTTCTGCCCCTGCTACTTCAACAATCACTCCACCATGCACGGCGATATGCAATTCTGCCGGGCCAATCTGGTGCTGAAGGTGGATAAGGGCTATTACAACTCCACCAAGCTCGATGGCGCAAAGGTGTGGGTATCCACCGATCTCGGCAGCAATTGGAGCACCGGAAAGGATTCCTGGGTGGTCATGACGTTTGATCCCAGCGACACGCCCGAACAGAAGGCGGCCCTCTCCGATATTCTTGGACAGCTCTATCCCTTCAAGTGGGAGAAATCCGCCGCTGACACGGCTGCCTTTTCCTGGAACGTAGACCAGACAACTGGCGAGGCGCACGCCAAGATGAGCAACGGGAATGGAGAAGTCGTGTTGGAACGCGTCGCGGGGACAAATCCGAAGCAAGAGATCGTAATTCCCAATTTGCAGTATTGGCAGGCGCAATCCAACAACGGTTTCCGCATGTGGAAAACGAAGGTAGAAAGCTATTCAGGACAAGGTCATGAGTTCGAATACAAGGGCACGAATGGCTTCCTGATCACCATTACCTTCTCCGGAAAAGCGACGACCCCTCACCCGGCCGATTAGTTGCTACCGCAAGCGGCGCCCCTCACAGCAAGCCGCTAGGATGAGAGAGGCCGATCGGAAGACCGGCCTCTCATTCGTGGATGCCAGAATCGAGAGCCGACGCGGATCGTAGTGGCTCGCGCAGAGCCAAAAAAACTGCTTCCCGCAAACTCTTCAGCCAACGTCCGCGCGCCCGGCCTATTTCACGCCATTCTTCGGGTCCCACGAACCTTGCTCCTTTCGGACGTAAATGATCTGACCGATGTGATACGCGTTGTGCGTGCTGATGTGCGTGAACACTTGCGCGTTCTGCGCCAACTTCGCGTCGTCGGCGGTTTCCACCCATTTTTCGAGTTCGTTCATCACGTCGTCCAGATCTTTCACCGTCGCGTCCCACGTCTTGGCGTCGAACTTGTCGAATGTTTCGTCGTTGTTGCCGCTGAATTTCGGAGACGTCTCTCCTTTCAGCTTTTCCAGACTTCGCCGGTCCCAGTACGCAATGTGATACGCAAGCTGCCCCACCGAGTGATTTCCTTTGCCGTCGGTCCAGCTCGCCTGCTCCGCCGTCAATCCCTTCACCGCGATATTCGCCGGCACAAACCACTCTTCGCTGGTGTGTGTCGATTTCAGTTCCGCGAGCAGCACCTCGCGCAGCGTCGTCGGCTTCTTATTTTGCGCGCCAACGGGAACAGCCAACAGCAACAGCAAAAAAATCGGTACCCGCTTCATCATTGGTTTCGTCATTTTGAGGACACCCCCTCGGCCCTTAGACGCACTTGCCGCGAGAAGGGCTGCCGAATCGGGAAGGATGCAAGGAGACAGGGAAGCAAGGAGGCAGGAAGGCGAGAGAAGAGAGTTCCCTCGGCTCCCGATGGTCGCTCGGGATGCGTATCCTTACGGGATATGGATTTTTGTAGTGGCATCGAGATATCTAATCTACGGTGAAAAGGCCCCCCTCTACCCCACCGTATATTAGGACGACCTCCGACTGAGTGTTTTGAGGTACTTACGCCGATTTCTAATCCCGGCTGCCTTTTCGGAATTTGCCTCCACAATTTCATAGGTCCTGTCCTCCGGGGCCTCCAAGGGCGCGGCGACCGGTTATCCATATATAAAACATCGGCTGCAGATTACCATAGAATTACTAGATTTGCAAGACCCAGTACCGTAACAAAAACTCACCGCCGAGACGCCGAGAACGCAGAGAGATCCCTTCCCGCAGAGCAATAAGCGCCGGATCCAAGAGTGGGTTCACTGGCCTTAAAAAGCCACAAAAAGCCACTTTTGGTCGGGATTTGGACGCGAGCTTCGAAGCCGCGAAGAGCGGTGCCCTACAGCGACCTGTGGTATGGTGGCCGGAAACTGGGAGCGAAAATGGAAACTCGGGACAAGACGCAGGGCTGCACGATTGACTATTGGCGGGCTGCGATCCGCCGGCAGTTTCATGCCGCGATTGACATGCTCGCCAACGCGATCAACGCGTGTCCGGATTCTGTGTGGCCGGGGGAGGGGCGGGGCGCGTTTTGGTACCTGGCGTTTCATGTGCTTTTCTTCCTCGACATGTATCTCTCGCCGGAAGACGAAGCACAATTCCGTCCGCCAGCGCCGTTCGGTCGCGGCGAACTCGAAGAGGAGGTGGTCCTGCCGGAGCGCGTTTACCGAAAAGACGAACTGCTCGGCTACCTCGAGCACTGCCGCAAAAAGTTGGACGCCGTGATGGCGGGAATGACGGAAGCGTGGACGGTGAGCGCGTGTCCCTTCGCGTATCGCGCGATGAGCAACGGCGAACTGCTCCTCTACAACATGCGGCACGTGCAACATCACGCGGCGCAACTGAATATGCTGCTGCGTCAGAGGACAAATTCGGCGCCGCCGCGATGGGTGTCGAAGGGTGGCCAGAAGATTAGGGCGTGAAGGTTAGATTCGAAAGTTCAAAGTTGGAAATTCGAGATCCGTCTGCCCGATAGGGCGTCAATACTTGACTGTCTCAGCAGAAGGCGGTCATATTTCGCGGTATATGAGCGACTTTGAGCCGCGGGTAACACTCATGCTTTCCATTCAACGTGCCTTGCTCGGGGAGGTCACGGATCGACTTGTTGCCGTTACTTGTGGTTTGAAGGGGCGACTGCCATGAGTATTCTGAACGAGAGATATTTGCACGTTCCGTACGGTCGAACCATTTTGCGCGCGATTATGGCGGCGGTCGTCCTTCTGGTTTGCGGCGCTACGCTTTCCATACTTGAGCAGCGGCGAACGCAAGGCGAGATGGGCGCAGTTCTATCTGCATTTTTCTCAGACAACGTGCTGCACAACGTTCAGGACCGCGGTGCAGGTCCCGCAATCCAGATTGTCATTGTGCGCGAATCAAGGGATCTGTGGGACCGTAAGACGTTTCCCCCGCATCAGCTGTTTGACCGGGAATCTTCATTTTCACAGTCTTCAGCAACAACCCGAAGCAGTTTTTACTTGAGCAACGCGTTTTCGAAAGATATTCAAACACCGCTGCATCTACCGGGCGGAGTACCGTGTTTTTTTATCAACTGGAGGGAATTGCGGGGAAGCAATCCAAACGAATTTCAAACGAGGTTCCCGAATAATTTCGGATACTTTGTTTTTTCGCATGTTGGATTGAATCTAAGCAAGACCCAAGCGATTGTCTACGTCGACCACTATTGTGGTGGACTATGCGGTGGGGGAGGCTACTCTTTGATGGAGAAGGTGAATGGTGTTTGGCACGTCGCGGACGAGCACGTCACGTGGGTATCGTAGTCCGTGGGTTGCGGCTGAACGTTAAATTGCCTCCTCTTTCATCGAAGGCGGGCGGCACAGCCTTTGAGAGCCGTCGCCCGACACTGCGGGCTGAAGGTTGTAATCGTGTTGGTGGGGCTGCTGTTTGCGGCGGGGCATTTATCCCGTGGTGACGTCGGAAGGGTCCAAGAAATGACTGACGAAGAGATTATCAAAGCCGTTCGCTGGCGATACCGCATTTGCAATTACCTATTCGTGCTTGGCGCCATCTGGATCGCTGGGGGGGCCGTGGCGGGCGTTTTGGGAGGGTACTTGAATTGGGGCTGGCCGGGCTACGCGGTTGAGTTGACCGGTTTCGGGATATTTACGGCTGCCTTTGCCCTGACGCGCGCCATTTACCGCTGCCCGGTGTGCGATCGCTATCTGAGCAAGTTTCGACCAGATAAAGAGCGATGCGCCCATTGCGGGGCGAAGGTGAAATAGTTTTCTGGGAAGGCTTTAGCAGCGAGGCAGGCTGCCGCGCTAAAGGCCGCGGCGCTACGTTCCAACCCCGAACCACGACGCCATTCGGGAGAATGGCGTTCCGGGCTGACACGAAGGCGAAAGCTGTCGGGCTGAAGCCGTCCATCGGCTGCGCTCAGGACGTCGCGGCGCTACCCTTCCTTCGTCAGGGCGAGAAGCGTTTAAGTCTTCCGGGGCTTCCGCCAAAAGACTGGCGGACGCACAAACCGCGAAAGCCCCATTTAATTTTAATTTGGGTGGGCTCGTTTCGCAGGGCCTGACGGCCTGCTCCCCCGACTGAAGTCG
>CAWBGW010000014.1:0-23104 GCA_963788345.1 uncultured Acidobacteriota bacterium
GATCACCCGCTTCCGGCAAACGCCCTTTGGTCTCACCGACGCGACCGCCCAATCCGATGCCGATTTTCAGCAGTCGGTGGACGAATTCAGCTACCTCGAGCACAACGCTTCCGCCGTGTCCGTTTCCAACAGCGGGATGCGCTTATTGCCCGCCAGCCAGATGACAAGTATTGGCGTGGTACCGGGGCTCTGGCCAGTGGTGGGGGAAATTACCGGTCACTTCGGCGAGCGGCTGGACCCGTTTAGCGGAGAGGGCGCGTTCCACTCTGGAATTGATATCGCTTCGCACTATGGCGACGAGATTCGCGCCACGGCAGACGGAGTGGTTGAGGAAGCCGACCAGCGCGCTGGCTACGGCCGGCTGGTTGTGATCGACCATGGGTTCGGCGTGAGCACCTGGTACGGCCACCTTTCAGGCTTCAAGGCTGAACTTGGCATGACCGTGAAGCGCGGCGACATTATTGGCTATGAGGGCCAGAGCGGCCGTTCGACCGGGCCCCACCTCCACTATGAAGTCCGCATCTACAACACGCCCGTGAACCCCTGGCGCTACCTGCGCAACACCTCTCCCACCTCCACCGGCGACTGACGAACGGTTCGCGCCGCGCCAAGAACCCGCCAAGCAACCAGGAGTGTCCATCCAAGCCGCCCGATCAGGCAAGCTGCGGCCCTCAGCTCACTCATATCGCAGCGCGATTATGGGATCCACACGCATCGCCCGTTGCGCGGGGATGTAGCACGCCGCCAGCGCCGCCACCGCCAAGAGAGCCCCCACCGACGCATACGTCAGCGTGTCGCTTGCGCCCACGCCATATAAGAGGCTTGCCATCAGCCGAGTCAGGCCGAAAGCCGCGATTACACCAATGCCGATTCCCGTCAGCGCGAGCCTTGCTCCTTCAGAGACGATCATGCCCAAGACGTCGCGGCCCTGAGCGCCCAGCGCCAGCCGGATTCCAATCTCGTGCGTGCGCCGTGCGACGGAATAGCTGACCACGCCGTAGATTCCCACCGTCGCGAGCGACAGTGCCACCGCGGCAAAGGCGCCGAGCAATAGCACGTAAAAACGCGGCTCGGACACTTGCAACGCCATTGCCTGCTTCATCGTGATCACGTCGGAGACCGGCACGCCCTTATCCATCGACTGGACGGTGTTTTCCACAGCCGACGTTACAACGCTGGGTTTCAAACTAGTACGAACGACGAGCGTCAAACTCGTGGCATAAGAATGTGGATTCTCGAGGTAGAAGCGCGTTTGCAGGTAGGGAAAGATCATTTGCTCCTCAGCGGGGTCGCCCAGATCGGCCTGCTTGGTGTCCCTCACGATCCCGACGATCGTGAACCAGTCCAGGGTTTTGGCCGTGTCGTCTGTCGTAACGCCAAGGCCTGGTACCGCAATGCGCCTGCCGACTGGATTTTCGTTCGGCCAGTAACGATTCGCCACTAACTCGTTGATGATAACTACGTGCGGCGCGTCCAGTACGTCCTGTTGCGTGAAGTCACGCCCTTCCTTGATCGGGATCCGCATCGTGTGGAAATACCCGGGAAGCACGGCAAGGAACGCGGCGCTTGGCCCCTGTCCCGGCGGCGCAGGCGGACGCCCTTCGATCACGAATGGAATGCCCCAGTTGTCGCCGTAGAGAGGAAGATGGTTGATCGCGCTGGCCGATTCAACGCCGGGAAGTTCTCTCACCCTCTCCGCCAGTTCGCGGAAGAAGGCGGGACGCCGGTGAGGATCGGCGTCCCTCGAACCCGTGAGGGAAACCGTCATCGCGATAACATTCGCTGGATCGAACCCCGGGTCAACGGCCAGCAGCGCGACAAAGCTGCGGAGAATCAGTCCGGCGCCCACGAGCAGCACCATCGCCAGCGCAAACTCCGACACCACCAGCAGATTCCGAGCGCGGCTTCTCCGCACTCCTTGGGTCGAGCTTCTTGCGCCTTCTTTCAGAGACTCCGTGAGATCCACACGCGACGCCTTCAACGCGGGCGCCAGCCCAAACACCACTCCGGCGCAAGCAGTAATCACCAACAGAAAAACGAACACGTGGCCGTCCAGTGTGAGCGTCTCCAGACGCGGGATTTCCGGCGGAGCAAGCGCAACCACAAGGCGCACTCCGGAGTAGGCCAGCAGTAATCCGAAGAGCGCTCCGGCAAGGGACAAAATGAAACTCTCGGTGAGCAATTGACGGAATATCCGAGGCCCCGAGGCTCCTAGAGCGCTGCGCAGCGCCATTTCTTTTTCTCGGGCCGCCGCGCGCACCAGTTGCAGGTGAGCAACGTTAGCGCACGCAATCAGAAGCACGAATCCAACCGCCGCGAGCAGCATCAACAGGGCCGGGCGTACCGAGCGCACCACAATCTCCTGCAAGGGAATGATCGCGATTTTTCCGTTTGTTCCGGGATATTCCTTTTCCAGTCGCGCTGAAATCGTGTTCATTTCGGCGCGCGCTTGTTCCGGAGTCACGCCGGAATTCAGCCGCGCGAAAACTCGCAGCGAAGCGCCGTGCCGGTCGTCTCGTCGGGCGTCGAGCGCCAACGGTGCCCAGATTTGAGCCTTCGTGTCCCAGAACGGAGCGAACTGGAAACCGGGAGGCATCACACCGACAATCGTATATGGCTCCCCATCGAGCGAAAGAGTCTGGCCAACCGCGTCACCGCTGGATCCCAGGCGATTCTTCCAGAGGTTGTAACTCACCACGATCACGTGCTCGTGGCCCGTGTGTTCTTCTTCTGGCAGCAGGACACGCCCCAGCATCGGTCGCACGCCGAGAAGAGGCAGGATATCTGAGGTCAAGTGCATCGCCTCCAATTGCTCCGGCCTGTCGCCTCCGGCCAGATTCGCTGTCCAGGCTTCCGCCGCACCCATTCGCTCGAAAGATCGGCTATCGGCCTGCCAATCCAGAAAGCTCCCTCCCGCCACTGTGCCCATTTCTTCGTACTGCACGACGACAAGCTGACTTGGATCTTTATAGGCAAGCGGTCGCAAGAGCACAGGATTGATGACACTGAACATGGCGGTGTTGGCGCCGATTCCGAGGGCGAGAGTGAGGACCGCAACGGTGGTGAAGCCTGGGGATTTGCGCAGCATGCGGACGCCGTAGTGAACGTCTTGCCAGAGCGATTCAAGGAATGGCAGGCCGCGCTGGTCGTGGACCGATTCCTTGATCTGGTCAGCGCCGCCAAGTTCGAGGCGGGCGGCTCGGCGGGCCTCGTCGGGAGGCATGCCCCGCCCGATGTTCTGCTCGACGAGCATGTCGAAGTGTGCTTGCAACTCCTCGTCAAGCACCCGATCCGTTTCGGGCTCTGCAAACATGGCGCGAAATCTCATCAACAGCAATCGCAAGTGGTTCACGTCACGCCTCCTCGCCCCGAAGCATTCGTGTGATCAGCGACGCCATGCGCTCCCAATCCTTGGTTTCTACCGCGAGCTGCTTCTTGCCGGACTTTGTGAGCGAATAAAAGCGGGCGCGGCGGTTGTTATCCGAGACGCCCCATTTCGAGCGAATCCAGCCGCGCTGCTCCAGTCGCACCAGCGCCGGGTAGAGCGTCCCCTGATTTAACTGCAGCATGTCCGCGGAGGTCTGCTGAATTCGGCGAGCGATTCCAAATCCGTGCAAAGGGCCGATCGTATCGAGCGTCTTCAGAATGAGCAGGTCAAGAGTGCCCTGGAGTACTTCGGCTTTGCTTGCAGTGATCATCGGGTCGTCCTGTTGATATTCAACAGGAACACGATGCCGCGATTCATGTAGGTTGTCAACAGGAACTTGCCGACTGGCCGATCCTGCCTTCCCGGTTTCAGGGTGGAAGCCCCGGACTTAAGTCCGGGGAGGGTGGTCTTCAGACCACCCGAAAGAAGCCCGAAAGGAAAAATGGGCTTTAGCCCTGGGAATTACTCCAGCTCAATCAAACACCAACCCAAATCAACTTCGGCGCTAATTCCCGCAGTGGTATCATCCCGCTTTGTTGTGCGTCAAGATGCGAAACACGAAGGATTATGGCGAGGAAAGGATCGGCCACCCGCCAATAATCTGTCTGATAGGGAACGGCCAGCACCTACCGGCTGCTCACTCTCCAAGCTGATTTGGGGAAGTGCGAAATCACGCTCTGGCCACGGCCTCCTCGTCATCCAAAAGGACGATCTTCAACGTCATTGCCGACGTTCTGACGCACTTACACTTCATCGAATGTGTTGCTTAAGCTTGATCGCCGCAATTGGATGCTTGCTTGCCGCTCAACGAGCGCATTGCCAACAGGCTTGGCCGAGTCTCCGTGAACTTGTTGCATCTGATCAGGATTGGCAGCGAGTCTCGGATCTTAACTTGTCAAACGAGGAACTTAGCGAAGTTCAGCGCATCACGTCCAAGTGGACGGAACGACATTGCCCTCAGAAGAGTAATGGCAAACCGGCTCCAAGAAACGCCGCAACGTTATCTGCGAAGCGGCTACAAATTCAAGTGAGTGGACCAAAGCAACTTGTCGTGGGAGAAGCTGGGGACTGGGAGGACGATTCCGAATCCTGTTCGTGTGGAGCTAACCTCAACTGTCGGACATGGGTGCTGAATCTCAACGAAGGTAGAGCAACTTCACTCCTGGAATACAACGGGTTCGGAATGGTTCCCTTGAAATTAACCAGCCACGGGTATTTTGATTTGGTAACGGCATTGAACAGGCAAACCGGAATAATCGATCTTAGGATTTGGAGATTTGATGGCGAGCGGTATCAGCCATTCCGATGTGCCTCGATGCATTACGCGCCAGATAGGATCAATGCGGAAGCAGCCGCGGATGAAATCGACAAATCGGCCAAGCTCTCTGAGCATCCTTGCCAATAGTTAAGGCGGTTGCCGGGTAAGGCGGGTGGGCCAGCCTTCGCTTCCCGGTTTTTCGGGCGCCCGACTCTCGGTTTGTGAGGGCCGGTGCTTCTCGAATCTCGGTGCAAAATCATGGCGGGTGGCCGACCTTTTGCCCCGGGCTTGAATTCGCAGTTACCCTTGGTCGAAGCAGTTGAAGTTCGGGGTTCCGCACTCTTTGCGGTTTTTTGAAGCTGTGAAAAAACCTAGGCGAGAAATGACAGGTGGAACTGAATGAGCTTTTTTTTTGAGTTGCTGAGTTTGTTTTCGGGAGGCCTTTGGTCGTTCACTTTTCCGCTTTTTGTTTTCAGGTGGCCGTTGGTGCTGGTTGGAGTCTGTTGAGGCGGATCCAATGCTGCAGGTTGTAGGTGAGGCAGGCCCACAGCATTTCCATTTGCACTTTCCGAAGGCCACGCACGTGAAACTGACGCAGGCCCAGCTTGCTCTTGATCCACGCATGACAAAATTCCACGACTCTTCCACGCCGACGATAGTTCGCCCGCGCTTCTTCGGTTTCCATCTTCTGCCGGAAGGCTTGAACGGCAGCGTTCTCCTCCAAACGTAGAATCCCTCGGCCGCGGCTCTGATTTTCCGGGCAGCACTCTGGTTTGTGGACGCAAGGTTGACAGTCGCTGATTTTGGCCTCGTACAGATAGGTGACGACCCCCCGCTTCTTGTTGTTGTGACGTCCTTGGGGCCGCAGCAACTTGCCCTCGGGACACACATAGCGATTCGTCTCGGGCTGAAAAACGAAAGCACTCGGAGGCAGCCGGTGGGGAGCGGTCCTCCCCGTGGTCGCGTCTTCTCGAGGCATACTCCCAAGAAAATCTATCTTTCGTTCGGCCATCTCTTCGATGGCCTCTCGCGTGGTATAGCCCGCGTCGGCCACCATCTGCCCCGGTCTTCGCTGCAACCGTTCTTCGATGCGTTCCACCGCGGGAAGCAACTGGCCCGTGTCGTTGGCTTCCTGTGTTACCTCTACACCCACAATCAACCCGTGTGCCGCATCCGCGGAAATCTGTGCGTTGTAGCCAAGCGCCAATCCGCCATCGGGCAATTTCATCCTTCGCGCTTCCGGCTCGGTGACGCTGATGCGCCCCTTCCCCGGCTTCTTTTCCCGCAATTTTTCCAACTCCCCAAGGGCCTTTCCCAAGCGCTCCTTAAAGGGCTGCGCATGAGGAGACGGTATTTCAATGTCAGCTGTCAGTTCAAAGGGCTGGCTTCCCGGCGCTCGTAGATCGCTCAGGTCTGCCGCTTTCTGAAGCAGTTGTGATGCTTCTCCATTGTCAGCTTTGATTGGCAGGTTCATCGCCAAGGACAAGAACAGACAGATGGAGAGAGCGAGTTCAATCCTTCTGGCCATGGTTTTCCTGGTTCGTCGCTAGTTAACTGAGATACAGCAAAATGCTGTCCGTAGCAAGGTCTTGAGGGAGAACGCCTGGGCTGAAGCCCCTGTCTCTTTTGGTCTTTCGCGCGGACTGAATTCCACGCTCCCCCGACTAATTTATGCTCAGGGTTTGCAAGTACAAACCCTGAAACCCGAGTCGGGGGCTTCCTCTATGAGGTTGTCGGCGGTGTCAAGGCACACTTCGAGTTAGCGAGCGCGGTGGCTCGTTTGTTCCTGTCAGGGCCTTTGACGTTCTCTGCTTGACCAAGGCTCGCACCGTGAATCCAGCGGTGGAATCTGGTTCCACCAATCATCTATTCGGTCACCGACTTCCGACCATGATTCGTAGTTCAGACGCCCCGACGGATCGGGGGAGCAAGGCGCCCAATCAACCCAGCGGTGAACTCGCGTTCACCAGGAAGCCCGTCGGGCTGCCTTGCATGCGAACCAGCCGCGTGTAGTCTGCTTTACTGCGCAACATCCAGAACATACGCACGGCCAACTTCCGCGCGATGGCCACCTTCGCCACCGCGTGTCCCCGGCGGGACTTCAACCGCTGATAGTCCTGCCGAAGTTCGGGATCCAAACGCGCCACGTTTTGTGCCGCTTCGATCAGCAGCCAGCGCACCATGGTGTTGCCCTGTTTGCTGATGGCTCCGAACCGCTGTCGTCCGCCGCTGGTATGTTCGCTGGGATTCAGCCCCAGATAACTCACCAGCTTTTTGCTCCGCTCGAAGCGAGCGATCGGTCCGATGGTCAACACGAAGGCCAGAGCGTTGACGGGGCCGATGCCGGGATGAGTCATGAGTCGAACCGCGTCCTCACGGAGCTTAGCTTCGGAGAGAACCGCCTGGTCGAGCTGGGTGATGGAAGGCTCCAGGCGATCGAGAAGCTCGAGAAGTTCCTCGCGGCGTCGGCTGGTCCATGGCCCCAGGGAAAGCGCTTCGAGTTCCCGTCGGCCTTTCTGGGTGAACAGGCGGTGCTTGCGGCACAACCGCTGGCTCATGGCCAGAAAGTGGAGCTGGTTGCGAAGCATGGTGCGCAGGCATACCAATTTGTGACGATGCCACAGCAGCTGGCGCAGGTCGCGTTCGGCCGGCGTGGGAACCCAAATGCGCGGGAAGCGATTCGTCAGCAGTAATTCCAGGATGAGCCCAGCATCCCGCTCGTCCGTCTTCTGCTTGCGCACTTCGCTGGCACGAATTTTCGCCGCGTCTCCGATCCACAGCTCGTGGCCGAGTTCGGCAAGCAAACGCTCGAACCAGGCCAGCGGGCCGGTGGCCTCCACGCCCACGCGAACGGCCTTCGGCAAACTGCGATAGAAACTATGGGCCTCGCCGTTCTCGTGGCCCAGTCGGCGTTCGATCATCTCTCCGGTGGCTTCGTCCATCATCGCAATCTGTTGATAGCGCGTGTGAAAATCACATCCTATAATCAGCATCGCTCGGCTCCTTTCTTCCGAGCCTTGGTCGTTAGCGCTACCAAGTCTACTCGGGGTGGAGGAGCCGACAACCTCATCTAATCAACCCTGACAAGACAAGGCTGCCGCGCTGAAGCGCGGCGCTACGTTTAAACCTTCTGTTGGGGTGAAGGATTCGGCGCGGGAGGGGCCTTGCGCTTGGCGAGCTCGCTCGAAAAGAGTGGGTTTTCTGGAAATTCGGCGACGAGTTCCTGAAGTTGCATGCGGGCCACTTCTATTTGTTTTTCGCGCAGGGCCGCCAACGCCAGCAAAATCTTTGCAAAGGGTCGCAGATAGTGGCCATGTTCGGCGGCAATCTGAAGCTGCTGGATGCCCTTTTTCTTGTCGCCGTGGATTCCAGCGAAGCTGAGGAAAAACTTCTTGGTTCCTGGCAGACTCCCGATGAAGTAATTCGCCATTCCTAAGCCCAGATAGGCGTCAGCGGCGTCCGGGGCGACCGCTAGCAGCTTCGTAGCATATACATCGGCTTCGCGGATTTTTTTCAGGCTATCAAGCTGACGCTTGTCGATGAGACTGGCGTAGTTGGCCTGCATACCGAGGCCCAGGGTCATGGCAAAGAGGGCGTTGGGGTCGTCCGGGTTCGTCTTCAATCGCAGCTGGGCCAAATCCTGCGCCTGTTGGTCCGCCGCGAAGAATGCCGCGCGCAACTGCGGATCGGGTTGCAGAGGAATTTTGCCCAGGAAGCGTTTGTTGTCCAAGAAAAACTCGGAGGTCAGAACGCCTTGTCGATAGCACTCCTCAAACAGATAGCTCGCCGCTTCCGAGGCGCTCCCAAGAGGGTCGTCCGGGTGGGACTTCTGCCAAGCCTCGAAGTGGGTGCGAGCTTCCGCGAACTTCAGTTCATAAAGCAGGTGGAAGCCGGCATCGAGTTCCGGGACGTTCAACGGCTCAGTCGGGGTCTGCTGGGAGGCTAGCAGCGCCAGTTGAAGATCAAATGCTCCAAGGATCAGCGCGCTGCATAGGAGCGAACAAGCAAGAGAACGCGACAGCGACAACCGTTCGGTGCTACTCGCGGATGGACGCATCGGTTTCATGCGGCGTAGACGCGGACGAAAGCATTGTACAACCTGTTGCGACCGATTCGGCCCTTTCAGCGGCAGAACGACTCCTGGCTAGTCGCGTTACCGGAGATGTCGAAGTGCGAAGACAGACAGCCCTTGGGTCCGTTGACCGTTTTTCCCACAGTGATTTTCTCAGGTGTTCGATTTTGTACAGACTTCCTTACAGCAGCGTGTCAGAAGAGTCCGCAGGAACGCGCCAGAGGTCGCCATGGGTGAAATTATGAACAAGACTGTTGTCTGGAGTGCCGGAGTCAGAGCGAGCCTATTCGGAGTCTTCGAGAACGTGACCGTAAGACTTCAACGTGCCAGGGATGCGTTAGGGAACGTTAAGCAAAGGGCGATAAAAGAACATCGGAGATGGCAAGAAGTACTCCTCGAGAGGAAAGGCAGGGTTGGGCACCTGCTGGCGGATTCGCCTGAGGCGATAGTTGTGACGAACGACAAGCGCCGTCTTTTAGCCGCCAACCCGCCGGCCCTTGCACTCCTCGGTGTGTCGCCCAAAAACCTAGATAGATTTACTATCGACGCTTTCCTGCCAGCGAGCGACCTTCTGGAATTTGAACGACACGGTCCGTTGTTCCTTAGAGGAAGGGAGCGACGAGGTGAATGCGAGATCAGACGCTTGGACGGCAGTCGGCGGGTGGTAGAATTTACCTTCCAAGCAAATTTTGTTCCCCGTCGACACTTGTCGAGATTTCGGGACGTAACTGATCGTGAAAGAGGAGAAGCACGGAACACTGAACCAATAGCCCAAGCTCATAGGCAGACTTGGGATACTGATGGATCAGTTCGAGGATCGTTTCAACGGTTGTGCCATTGCTTCCGGGCATTTCAGCAGGCCGAGCGCGTCGATCCTCGGCAAGAGAGCGCTCCAGAAGACGCTGCAATTCAAGCTCGACACTGATTTTGATCTCATGTGCGTGGAACCCAGGGATTATGCCTGCGCGGAGACACTCTGCTTCTATCTGAAACCTGATCCTCATCAACCCGGCTCCGTCACGACTTTTTCTCTACCTGCTCGAACTTCAAGACAAAGGCTGCCGCGCTGACCCTTCGGATTCGCTTAGGGCGAGAGCGCGGCGCTACCCTTCCTTCGTCAGGGCAAGCGTTCAAACCCTTAACAGCAGATCCCTCGTCGGCTGAAAAACGCCTCTGTCCCTTCGTGACCTCAGGGCAGGCGGGATGACAGCGTTGTCGGGGAGGCGTCGTTTCGCACGGCACAAGGCGCCGTGCTCCCCCGACTTTTTCAAGCTCAGGGTTTGCAACTACAAACCCTGAAACCCGAGTCCGGGGCTTCCACCCTCAAACTCAGTCTCCAGCTTCCGCTGGCGGCTATCCCAAACAGAGATACAATCGCATGAGAACCCTTATGCGCATCACTAGCCGGCGGAAGGCGATGGCGTTTTTCATTGTGCTGGGCGTTTGCCTGGTGGCGCTGGCGATTGCGCTCAACGTCGGCTGGATCATCCTCAACCTGCGGCAAGGAATCATGCTGTTCCTCGGCGTGATCTTCTTCGCCGCGATTATCCTGGGAATGATTCTCAACACCGGGTTCCTGGTTCGCGAGCTGCGCCGCAACGAACAGCACGACAGCTTTCTGAACGCCGTCACCCACGAACTGAAAACGCCCATCGCCTCGATTCGGCTGTACCTCGAAACGCTGCAGCACCGCGACGTGGACGAAGCGCAGCGGCGGCACTTCTACAACCTCATGCTTACCGATACCGACCGCTTGCTGGGAACCGTCGAGCAGGTGCTGAAGGCCAGCCAGGTCTCGAACAAACCGAAAGTCCGGGTGCGCTCCGAAGTCGACCTCGGCAACCTCGCCCAGGAATGCCTGGAACTGGCGCGGACGCGCCACCGTTTGCCGCCGGACGCGCTGCGCTACCAGGAATCCGTGAATGGAACCCGGCCACTTGTTTTGGGCGATCCCGACAACCTTCGAACGGCCGTCTCCAACGTTCTCGACAACGCGATCAAATATTCGCGCGACGACGTGAATGTCACCGTCGAGGTGGGGATAACGGACGAAAAAAACGTCCAGCTTCGCGTTCGTGACCGCGGCGTGGGAATTCCGGCGGACGAACTCAAGCGCATCTTCAAGCGTTTCTATCGCGTGCCGGGACGAACGCAGTCCCAGGTGAAAGGCACGGGGCTGGGCCTCTTCATCGTCCGTTCGATCGCCAAGGCGCACGGCGGAAAAGTGTTTGCCGAAAGCGGTGGCGAATCGCGCGGCACCACGATCACCATCGAATTGCCGAGGAGCGCCGCATGAGCCGCGTGCTGGTGGTCGAGGACGAAGCGCACCTTGCGGATGGCTTGCGCTTCAACCTCGAGGCCGAAGGCCATTCGGTGGACGTGGTCGGCGAAGGCGAATCCGCGATGCAGCGGCTGACGGGCACGAGCGGAACCGACGGCAAATTCGATGCGGTGGTGCTCGACGTAATGCTTCCCGGCATGAACGGGTTCGAAGTGGTCTCGGCGCTGCGCAAGGCGCGCAACTACGTTCCAGTGCTGATCCTCACCGCGCGAGGACGCCCGGAGGACGTGCTCGAAGGTTTCGGCGCGGGCGCTGACGATTATTTGCCGAAACCGTTCCAGTTGCCGATTTTCCTTGCGCGGCTGCAAGGGCTTCTTCGGCGAAGCGAGTGGCTGCGCAACGGCGAGGCGAAGCAGGCGGGTGCGGGTTCACGCGCAGACAAAACGGACGCGCCTGCGAAAGAGCCCGAAGTCTACAAATTTGGTGGCAAGACGATCGATTTCGGCGCTCTCGAATTGCGCACAAAGAAAAACACGATTCAACTCACTCTGATGGAGGCGAAACTTTTGCGCCATCTGATTCACAACGCCGGGCGCAACGTCTCGCGCAAATCCATTCTCGAGGACGTTTGGGACCTGCGCGAAGATACCGATACGCGGGCGATCGATAATTTCATCGTGCGCTTGAGGCGGTACCTCGAGGAAAACCCCGCGAAACCGCGCCATTTGCTCACCGTGCGCGGGGTAGGTTACCGCTTCGTATCCTGAGCAGCTCAAGCAACCGCCGAGAGGACCGAATCCATGACCGCATTCGACGATCACCGCGAAGAACTCGAACATTACGAAACGATGATGGGCCCGTATCGGGGCAAGCTCGCGGTTACTCTCGACCTGCTGACGAACGCGCTCGTGCTCGTGGGGCAGCACGGCGTCTATTGCCACAGCAACTGGAATCCGGAGATGCCGGTGATGGACATTCGCATCATCAACAGCGAGATAAAGAAGGCGAAGGAGCTGATTCAGAGCGTGATGGAGGGCCTCCGCGCCGAGCGTGACAACCCAGGAAACCTTGGAAACCACAGATAAACACAGATGAACACAGGTGAAGAAAATGCAAAATCTGGAATCTGGCGCGAGGGCGGCGAGACATGAGAGCGGAGCTTACGGCTCGGGTGCGAGGATGCTTAGCGGCGGTTCGGTCTTGCGTCGCCGGGGATCGGGTATCGCGGCGGGATTTGGATACTTCGCTTCGGGGAAGCACATCGCGAAAATCACGCAGAGAATTGCGAGCAGCGCAAGGCACAGCCAGCTTCCCTCGGGTCCTACGCTTCCGCCGGTGAGCCACGCGGGCCCGGAAAAACTCGGATTAAGAAGATGACCGGGCGCGACCTGGCCGCTGTCCGCCACGCCGTAAAAATACGTTTCGCCCCAGTCCCATGCGGAGTGAAAACCAATCGCCATCCAGAGGCTCCCGGTGCGGCGGAGAATCAAGCAAAAAAGAAATCCGACTGCTCCGGCGTTGAAGGCGCCAAGCCAGTTTTCGCCGGAATTTCCGTGGTGGACGTATCCAAACAAAATGGACGACAAAATCGCGGCGGGCCAAAACGTGATCCCCGTCGCTCCCGTAAAAAGGGCGTAGCCGCGAAAGAGGAATTCCTCCAGGAAAGCCACCATGAGGAACGCGAGTCCCCAGAGAGCGGCATATTTCACGATCTCCGCACGCTGCAGAGCGATGGTGCCGAAATAGAAAATCCGCAACAGCCGCATGGCCACCAGCAATGCCGTGATCGAAGCAAACCCGATGAGAGTCCCCTGCCAAAACTTCTTGCCGAACGCCTCGCGCGCCGGCAGGCCGTAATCGGCCAGCGTTCGGCCTTCGACTTTCGCCATGATCCAACTGGCGAGCAACGCGCAGAAGAAGATAATTCCTTCGCTGACAGCAACGGCAGGAGCGTTGAAGGGCACATTGGGCGTCTTGCTTTTGGTCAACAGCATCGCAAAGGCGCCTGCGCCCGTCATGAGCGCACCCAAGATCACCAGGAAGATCAGCAGCCGCCAACCCGCGCGAATGCCGTTCGGGCCGACGAACGCCTTCGTGACAAGCTCTTCCAGGGCCGCTTGCTTTGGCGGCGGAACGGGCGCAGCAGATTCGGGCTGAGAAGAAGTCGGGTCGTCCATCGCGTAAAATACCTCCTTCTAACGAAGGAACGGGTTCGATTCGCGCTCGGCGCCTATCGTGGTTGTGTCGCCATGCCCCGGATAGACCACGACTTCGTCCGGCAGCACGATCAACTTCTCGCGAATGGAATTTATGATTTGAGGATATGAGCCGCCCCAGAGATCGGTGCGGCCGATGCTTCCCTGAAACAATGTGTCACCCGAAATCAGGCGAGCTATCGCGCTCGGTCCGGCTGACGCGGACGTATGTGGGTGGGAATGCCCCTGCTTGCTTCCCCGCTGAAGATTCCCTTCCCCCTCGGCCCCTGATGTGGCGTCCACAACCAAACTGATGCTGCCGGGAGTGTGGCCAGGCGTGTGAAGCACGCGCGCCGCAAATCCGCCCCAGCGTACCGCGTCACCTTCCTTCACAAAATCCTGGATGCGAACCGTCTCCGGCGTGGGCATGCCAATCCATTGAGCCTGCATGTCCAGGTGATGATAGAGCTCGAGATCGCTTTCGTGAATCAGCACCGGCGCTCCCGTCGCCTGGTGCAGCGCGGCGAGGCCGCCGACGTGATCGATATGCGTGTGCGTGCTGACGATCGCGCGAACCTTAAGTTCATGCTTGCGCAGAATAGCCAGGATGCGCTCGACGTCGTCGCCGGGATCGATCACAATCGCTTCGCGCGTTTCAGAATCGCCCAGGATCGAGCAGTTGCATTGGAGCAGTCCCACGGGAATGATTTCGTGAATGAGTTGGGCCGGCATAGTAGTTCGAGTATAGCAAGGCTGCTTGCCACGAGACCGGAGAACGATTTTCGCGGCGGTGTTTATTGTTTCTTGGGTCGCTCCTCACAAACAGATGAAACACAGAGGACCGCCCAACGGGACGGCGGGCAGGCACTGAGAAAGGCTTGAGGACACAGAGACCGGGGAGATAAACCATGATATGTCGCATGTGGCGCGGGTGGACATCAAGAGCGAACGCCGCAGCCTACGATTCGTATTTGAAGAACGAGCTGTTTCCGCGCGTTGAGCGAGAGCTGACGCCTTGCGGCTATCGCGGCTTTCACCTCCTGCGGCTCGATCGCGGCGAGGAAGTCGAGTTCGTAACGATGCTGTGGTTTGACTCGCTTGCGTCGGTTCAATCGTTTGCCGGCGCGAACTGCGAGACGCCCGTGATCTCAGAGAAGGCGCGCGGACTGCTGGCTCACTATGCCGACCGCTGCGAGCACTACGATCTCAGCGGATTTCGGTGGCCGTCCGACGGGTGAGTGCTGATTTCGGCGTGCGTATGAATCACGGGCTGGCAACGCGTCTCAATCCACCTCTCACGCCCCTCTGATAAGATGAATCCAGGCGCACGCGGCGCCGCAAACTTCCCATGGAAACGCCTCTTCTGAACGAACATCGCTCGGCCGGAGCGCAGCTCGCCGAATACGCCACGTGCGTTTTGCCCGAAGTCTTTTCCGATTTTGAATCGGAATGGCGCGCCGCGCGGGAGACCGTGGCGCTATTCGACACGAACTGGCACGCGGTTACGAACCTCACGGGCCCGGACCGCGTCCGCTATCTGAACGCCATCGTCACAAATAACATTCAAGCACTCACCGACGGCCATGGGATCCTCGCGCTGCTTTTGAATCCGCAGGGCCGCATTTTGGCCGAGTTCGAAGTGTATGCGTCGAAAGATAAGCTGACCTTGTTGTCCCACGCGTCCGTCCGAGAGCGCACGAAGGCCACGCTCGACAAATACATCATCATGGACGACGTCGAAATGGAGGACGCCACAGACCGCATGGGAACCATCGCCGTCGAAGGCCCGCGCGCCGCCAGCGTGATTTCGCAAGCGACCGGCGTCGAACTGGAACACCTTCCCGACCTCGCGTCGCGAGAGGTGAAAATCAACTGGGTTTCGTGCCGCCTGATTCGCCGAAGCCACTTCGGAAGCATAGGCGCCGAGATTCTTGCGCATCGAGAACATCTTGGAAGTCTCTGGCGAGCCTTGCACGGGAGCGTTCAGACTCTGGGCGGCGCGTCGATTGGAATGGAGGCGCTGAACGCGCTGCGCCTGGAGGCCGGAGTTCCCTGGTTCCCTCTCGACTTCAACGACAGCGTGATTCCGCATGAGGCGGCGCTCGAAAGCACGCATATCAGCTTTTCGAAAGGCTGCTATACGGGCCAGGAGATCGTGGAGCGAGTTCGTTCGCGAGGGCACGTCAACCGGCAGCGCGTGCGGCTGAGTTTTTCCGCCGCAAAAGTGCCGGTGGAAGGAACGAAGCTGCTGGCCGGCGGTACGGAAGCGGGATACATCACCAGCGCGGCGTTCTCGCCCGCGGCGGGCACGGCCATCGGCATGGGCTATCTGCGGCGTGAACACGCGAGTGGTGGCAGCGTGGTTGAATTCGACGGCGGCACCGCGACAGTTGTCACGTAGGGTCGAAGCGAGCCCAACCCCGCAGTCAGGCGAGATCCCGCGCGAGAGTATCACTTGTCCAGTTGCCGCGCGGCTCTGCTGCGGCGCGCGCAAACATCCATAGCCTCACGCGTTCGGAATCCACTCCCAGCAAATCCGCGAAGCGGCGAATTGTGCCGCGCGCGTTCTGCTGCATTCTCGTGCCGCAGTTGATGAGGTGCTGCGTGGCGTCGTAAGCAGGATCGCCAACGAAGGGCTTCGGGTCGATGACGAGCCAGGGTTCGCGCTGCGCGCGAAGCACGTTACCAGCGTGCAAGTCCGTCGCGAGCAGCACGTTCTGCGCCGAACTTCGCGGCAATTCTGCAAAGAGCCGCAAGCCTTCGCGAACAAGTCCGGCATCCGGCCATTGCGCGATCTGCGCGAGCGTCTCTTTGCTCCAAAATTCGGTGAGGGCCGATAGAGGACGAAAAGGATGTTGTGCGGACGGCGCGCGCCACACACGCCGGAGCAAACCCGCGATCACAACGTCCTGGTCGGGTTCCGGCAGTGTGCGGAGGGTGGTTCCCGGCTCGCAGCGCTCGAGCAGCATGGCGTTGAGATTCTCGTCCGCCGCGAGTAAACGTACGGTCGGATTCGCGTCCCAGAAGCGCAATCCTTGAATCTCATCCTCGCCTTCCATGTGCGGCATGCCCAGCTTGAGTACGGCAGACGTGCCGTCGGTGAGGTGGACTGTGGCGACGTATGAACAGGTTACGTCGTCGCCGACGAAAGGAGGCCCAAGACTCAACGACCAGCGGCGCGTGACTTTCTCGACCGCATCGGGGAGACGATCGAGCCATGCCAGACGTTCGGCGCTCTTGCGGCAATTCGCTGCCAGATTATCGGGGATTCGCAGAGGCACGCCTCATTGTAGTGCGAGGGTGCGTCGGCTTACTTACAAGTTGAGGGACCTGCGGAAGCTGCCGCGGTCGGCGTCGATCTTTTTTTGAAGCTGGATAATCGCGTAGAGGAGCGCTTCAGGCCGCGGCGGGCATCCTGGCACGTAGACGTCGATAGGAATCACCTGGTTCACGCCTTGGACGACCGCATAGTTGTTGAAGACGCCGCCGGACGTGGCGCACGCGCCCATCGAAATCGCCCACTTCGGCTCGGGCATCTGCTCGTAAAGCTGCTTGATGACGGGCGCCATCTTTTGCGAAACGCGTCCCGCGATGATCATCAAATCCGACTGGCGCGGCGACCCGCGAAACACTTCCGCTCCAAAACGCGCCACGTCGTAGCGCGACGCCGCCATGGACATCATTTCGATCGCGCAGCAGGCCAAGCCGAACGACATCGGCCAAATCGAACTCCGGCGCGCCCAGTTCACCACCTTGTCGAGCGACGCGAAAAGAATCCCCTCGTCCTTGAGGAAGTTCTCTTCCTCGCCCGGCTTTTCCAGTGTGACGCCCTTCGCGATTTCAACGGCCATCGTCGCGTTCCGCTCCTGAAGGTATTTTCGCACGCATCCTCGTCGGTTTGCAAAGCCAACGCGAACCGGCAAGCTCTCTGGCATGAGCACTCTCACCCGCATGGCTGATTGACACGGATGGATGCGTGGCGTAACTTCGCGCGAAGTAGCTCCAGGAGAGGGCGCTCCCATGGGCACTTCTTTTACTATCGCGGGCATCCCGCAGGGGTCGCTGCATAAGCACTGGAAGACTGTTAACGCGGGAGCGCAGAAAGCCGTTCGCGATCTGCTCGAGCAACGAATCAACATAAATCTGGCCTGGGACGCGCCCCTGCGAGAGGACGATCGCGAAGATCAAAAAAAGATTGTCGCCGCCTTCATCAAGAAACGCGTCAACGGAATGATGCTGGCGCCGTTTGACTCCCGGGCTCTCGTCCCGTCGGTCGAGGAGGCGGCGCGCGCCGGAATCCCCACCGTCGTAATCGATTCTGCGCTCGACACACCGCTGATCGTGAGCTACATCGCTACCGATAACAAGAAAGGCGGCGCGCTTGCCGCGGACCGCATGGGCGAGCTTCTCTACGGCAAAGGCAAGGTTCTCATCCTTCGCTATCAGCAAGGATCCGCCAGCACGGAAGAACGCGAAGAGGGGTTCATCGAGAAAATCCGCCGCAGCTATCCCAACATCACCGCGATTTCGTCCGACGTGTATGCCGGAGCGACCCGAGACACGGCTAAGCGCGCATCCGAAAGTTTGTTGGCGCGCTACTCGAAAGATTTGCAGGGAATCTTCACGCCAAACGAATCTTCCACGGCAGGAATGTTGATGGCGCTTCAGGCGATGCAACTCGCCGGAAAAATCTCGTTCGTGGGATTCGACGCGAGCGACCTATACCTCGATTCGATGCGTTATAGGCAGATTCAGGGACTTGTCGTGCAGGACCCGTTCCGCATGGGCGAACTCGGCGTAAAAACCCTCGTCGATCACCTGCAAGGCCGGGCCGTTCCAAAACGCATCGACACCGGCGCCACCATGGTCACGCCTGAAAACATGGATCGTCCCGAGATGCAGCATCTCCTTCACCCGCCCGCCGCGCGATAACCGAATGCCCGTAGCAGGATGACGAGTCACGACTCGCCGCGACGGCCTAGGGGACCCGCAGAACAATCTTGCCGAATTGTTCGCGGTGCTCCAGACGCTCGTGCGCTTCGCGCGCTTGCTCGAGTGGCATCACCGTGTCGATCACGGGCTTGCAGCAAGACCGCGGCGCGACCAATTCGAGCACCGAATACAGTTCCGCCTTGCTGCCCATGAACGAGCCTAGAATCGATAGCTGCCGCGTGAAAAGATAGCGGAGGTCGATCTTCCCTTCGTAGCCCGTCGTCGCGCCGCATGTGACCAGCCGGCCGCCGACCGCAAGGCTGCGGACACTGTGCTCCCACGTGGCTTGCCCCACGTGCTCGAACACCACGTCCACGCCGCGGCGATTCGTGAGCCGCTTTACTTCGGCTGCGATGTCCTGCTTCGAATGCTGAATCACGTCGTGCGCGCCGAGTTCCTTCGCCTTCGCCAGCTTCTCTTCCGAGCCCGCCGTGGCGATCACGCGAGCGCCCGTCACCCTGGCGATTTGAATCGCGGCGCTGCCGACGCCGCTCCCGGCGCCGAGAATCAGCACGTCTTCTGAAGGCTTCAGCTTCGCGCGCGTGATCAGCATGTGCCAGGCGGTGAGAAAAACCAGCGGGATCGCGGCCGCTTCTTCGAAGGAAAGTCCGGGCGGCATGGGAATCACGTTGACGCTGGGCGACCTGACGTATTCCGCGTAGCCTCCGTCCACCATGTAGCCGAAGAGCGTGTACTCGCGGCACATGCTGTCGTTCCCTGCCAGGCACTGCGCGCAATGGCCGCAGGAAATTCCCGGAGACAGCAGGACGCGCTCTCCGACTTTGACGTGCGAAACGTTTGCGCCGACTTTTGCCACTTCGCCGGAAATGTCGCTGCCCGGAATGCGCGGCAGCGGAATCTTGACCCCGGGCATTCCAGCACGCACGAACAAATCCAGGTGATTCAAAGCGCAGGCGTGGACGCGAACCAGCACATCGTTTGCGCCGATCTGTGGTTCCGGAACATCGGTGTAGCGCAGCACTTCCGGCCCGCCGTGCTCGGAAAAGACTACAGCCTTCATTGGCACCTCGATGATTCGACAGTGAGACTTAGCAGGCGGGCAGTCTCGGAGTCAAGCTTCGAGGCGAGATCACGCACGAGGCAAGGACTTGGGAGAACACGAACTCGCGCGGCTGGTGGCGACGGCGGTGCAAACCCTCGGCTCCGTACTTCGATTGACACCGCCAAAGCACGAAACTCCCTTCCTACACGTGCGGCGAACCACAAAGCAATTGCCGAATACCAGGAGTTTCTGGAGCACAATGGACTTGAGCTAGCCTGCGACATGCTTGAGGCGTATGCCGAGAACCAGAAGGTCGGGAAGCAGTTTTGGTTAGCGCTCCGTGACGCTGCGGCAAGGATGGAATTGCTTGATCGAGCACGCCGATACGAGAAGTATGCGGAAGGTCCGCTAGCGATTTGGACGGTTACCGCGTTTATCAGAGGCTACGACTAATTCGGGTGCATTATAATTCCACACATGCCCCGAAGAGACTTGACGGCAGGTGAGACTGCCATTCTGAAGATCATTCAGCATGAATACGGTTTTCAGAACACTGTTGATGAAGTGTTCTTCACCAGCGAAGACGAAGCCGCCATTTTCGTCAAGGCGCCTGATGGTACGTCGCCAATGATGGCAAACCTCAGTAACCTTGCGTCCTGGCGTTCTGACGGCACCATTAAGAGCGACGAGGAGTTGAAACGAGATTGGTTACGGCTTTAGCGAATTCCAGTGCCCACTTCTCCGGTAAACGTCGAGCAAGTCGACGTATAGTCGGAAAATTAGAGACTCGCCCACTGCCCGCACTGTCCTTCGATTGACACTGGCGGGCACGCGCCGTAACCCAACCTCAAGAGACTTCGACGGTCATAGACATTTTCGAAGAAATCCTCGGGATGAGGCAAGCGGGCCGGCGTGGCGGGGGAAACGCTCGGCTATTTGTCGGGCAGCCGATTGCTGATGAACTGCGAGACGCGCTGCGCGGCGGGAGGGTCCATGTTCGCGAGCACCGCAACGGTGTAGCCCGATTGCGGGCAGATATCGAGGTTGCCGTTCATGCCGGGCGCGCCGCCGCCGTGACCGAAACAGCGAACGGCGCCGCGCATTTGCTCGCCGAAACCGTAGGCGTACTTGTCGCCGGCTGGCGTGTCTACTTTGCCGGTGGTGAGGAGTTCGGTGTAGCGGGCGTCGAGCAGCTTGTGGCCTTCGAGGGCGTTGGCGAATCGAAGCAGATCGCCGACCGTTGAATAGCCGCCGCCTGCGGAGGTTCCGCGATAAGGAAGCGTGTCGGTGTTGGGGTGCCACTGGGAGTTGGCGTTGGCGCCGGCGCCGGGTCCGTCATCCTTCGTATATCCCACGGAGCGCGACTGCACGACCTGATCTTCCGGGTCGGACCCCGTCGAATTCATTCCCGCCGGCTTGTAGACGTGGTCGCGCACGTAGTCGTAGTAACTCTGGCCCGAAACCTTTTCGACCACGACGCCGAGCAGCAGAAATCCGTAGTTGCTGTATTCCCAGCGGCTGCCGGGCTCGAACTCCGGCGCGCGCTTCCCGTACAGAGTGATGTAGTCCTCGAGCGTGCGAAGCTCCAGGCGATGTTTGTCAAACTCAGGGCCGAAGAAATCGCCCGTGCCGCCCGTGTGAGTGAGCAGTTGATGAATCGTCACCTTCGTGGCGACGTCCTTGTTCGGATAGTCCGGCAAATATTTGCCGAGAGGATCGGTGAGATTGATTTTGCCGGCTTGGACCAGCTGGAGCACGGAAACCGCGGTGAACATCTTGTTCATCGAGCCGATTCGAAAGCGCGTGTCGAGCGTGTTCGGGATTTTCTTGTCGCGGTCCGCGAGCCCGTAGGCTTCGGCGAAAACGGGTTTGCCGTCCTTGGCTACGAGGACGGAGCCGGAGAACTTGTCCGCAGCGACGTCCTTTTCCACCTGGGTGCGAAGCGCCGCAAGCGCGTCGGCCTCGCTCATGCGCGGCAGCGGGACATCCGAGGGGCGCGGAATCGCTCGCAATCCCAATTTTGTAATTGCGTGCGGCTCGTCGGCGGCGACCTCGATTTCAAAGCGGGCGTATTGGTCGGAGTCGCGCTCCTTGACGAGCCCGGTAAATCGTGTGGCCGTTGATTCCTCCACCTTCTTGAACTCGAAGCCGCCGGTCCGCTGGCGGAAGTTCATTTGGTCGTCGACGGTGCCCTGGTGAGTGGGATAGTTCTTATCGAGGAACTGCGAAAGGGCGGTGCGGTCACCGGCGTTGAAGGCATCAAGCCAGGCGGCAAATTGATGCGCCGGCGGCGTATCCGGGAACTGGGCCGGGGCTTGAGCAAAAACGTGAGCTTGGCCTGCGAGAAGGAGGGCGGCCGCGAGGAAAGTAGTGGCGAGAATTTTGATTTTCATAGTCCCAATAGACGCGCGAACCCCGAATTTGGCGTCTTTCGATTGCGGGCTCGATAACTCGATACCATACTATGGAACGGTGGATACCGCACCTCTGGGCGCCGCAGCTTCATGTTCCCCACTCGTAGCGGCACACTGTGGTAGTGGGTCAGTTTTCCGGTAACCGCTGCGGGCCGCGGGGGAAGATCATTTTCCCGGACGGCGCACACACAGCGCACGCATGAGGGAATGGGGGTAAGGGAACCCGCTTGGATCGTTGTCTGACCTTCCTTCGTTGAAGTTGAAATACCACTCGTAGCCGCTAGGATGTCCGCGATCATCATATCTGCGCTCACTGCTCCACTCATCACCTGTAAGGAACAGATTGCCCTTCACGTGATAAGTAAAGAGATTGTCTTTGCCCGAACCAGCTAATCCGGGAGCATTGGCATTACGGTCGTAGATCGCCCCCAGCTCAGCAAGTGTCGCCAGCCTCCAGTCCGAGTACCCGGCCAACCGGAGATTGCGGCAGTACTTCACCGCACCTTTCCAGCTCACGTCTCTACCGTTGTCTTTCCCGACCCACATGAGTCCAGTTGAGGGATCGACCCAATACCCACGCACCTGAGTCTCCTGCGCCTGCCTTTGGTCCTGCGTCGATGATTGAGCGCCAGCGATCACTTCGAGGGTACAGAAAGAAATCAGAACAAGTGTCGCCTGCCACTTCATGATGCACGCTCCAGATGGAGTAAATAGATTTTCGACCCGATTCGAGGGGAGCGGCTTAGCATTTTCCGCGCGCTGCGTGTGCGAGCCATGCCGCAGTTTAAGCGGGGCCCCTTATGAATCCATTTGGATTGGGACACTTTCAAGACTGTCCCAGCCACGTTGGTGATTATTGATAAACAGGCGTTTACGTTCGAGACCGTGATTCGCCAATCGGGTTCTGGTCGGTTGACGGACTGCTCGGAAACAATTCAACTGGACGCATAGTCAGATAATCGGAAACTAGCCCACTACTTGCACAGTACTTCGATTGACACCGGCGGATACGCGCCGTAACCTTATCTTAAGAGACTTCGACGGCCATGGACATTTTCGAAGAAATCGTGATGATGCGGCGAGCGGGCCGGCGTGGCGCGCTCGCGACGATCGTGCACACGAACGGCTCGATCCCGAGCTACGAGAGCTCGCGGATGCTCGTGCGCGACGACGGCTCCATCGCGGGCACCGTGGGCGGCGGCTGCGTCGAAGCGGAAGTCTGGGCCGCGGCGAAAGAAGTGATCGAGACGGAACAGCCGCGCAAGATGACGTTCAACCTGAATCACGACGCGGCGTACGACGCCGGCTTGATCTGCGGAGGCACGCTTGAGATTTTCGTCGAGCCGATTCTGCCGCAGCCGATGTTGTATCTTTTTGGCGGCGGGCACGTTTCGACGGCCGTCGCGCAAGTGGCCCACCGTGCGGGCTTCGCCATCGGCATCGTCGACGATCGCGAGTCGTT
>CAWBGW010000015.1:0-54738 GCA_963788345.1 uncultured Acidobacteriota bacterium
CCAGCCAGTCACGATTCGCGCCAGCCGTGACGAGGTCCGCGTGCTGCACGAGGGCCAGGTGGTGGCCCAGCATGTCCGGTGCTACGAGCGAGGGCAGTTGATCGTGTTGCCCGACCACCGCCTGGCCGCGTTGGCGCTGCGACAACGATCTCGGGGTTCCGCGCTGGAACGCGAGTTCGATGCTTTGGGACCTTTGGCGCGCGAGTTTCACCTTCGCCTCAAGAGCCAACCGGTGAAGACCGGCGTCCACCTGCGTCGCTTGATGGGTCTGGCACGACTCTACGGGACGGCGGAGCTGCTTGCCGCCGTCTCTCGGGCCTTGGAGCTGGCGACCCACGACGCCGCTTATGTCGAGAACCTCTTATTGGCGGAACGCCGGCGGCGACAACTTCCCACGCCCACGCTGCCCACTCCCAGGCGGCGCGAATTGATCGAGGAGATCGAATTGGAGCCCACTGATCCTGCGATTTACGACCGTTTCTGCGACAACACCGAGGAGGACTCTCATGGCACGACGTAACGACAACCCACAGTCGCGGCTGGACCGCGACCTGGACGAGCTGAAGCTCCTGGAGATCCGTAAATACTACCGCGAGGTGCTGGATGAGGCAGCCCGCAAGGGCATCTCCACGTTGGAGGTCCTGATTACGCTCATCGGCCTGGAACAGACCGCCCGCCGGCAGCGAGCCCTCGAGCGGCGACTGCGCCGAGCGCGGCTCCCCAAGCAGAAGACACTGGCCGAGTATAATTTCAATTTCCCCAAGCGGATCCCCAAGGCGGCCATCCTGCGGCTGTTCGACTGCGACTTTATCGAGCGGCACGGCTGCGCCGTCCTGATCGGGCCCACCGGAACGGGAAAGTCGCATCTCTTGACCGCATTGGGTTACACGGCGTGCGAGCGTGGCTATTCGGTTCGCCATACACGCGCGGTGGACATGATCAATCACCTCACGACGGCCCAAATCAACGGCCTGTTGGGAAAGGCGCTGAGGCACTACACCCGTCCTGCCCTTCTCCTCCTCGATGAGCTGGGCTATCTGCCGATCGACAAGCGCGGGGCCGACCTGTTGTTCCAGGTGATCGCTGCCCGTTATGAATCCGGATCGATCGTGTTGACCACGAATCGACCCTTCCGGGAATGGGGCGCCCTGTTAGACATGGACAACACACTGGCGACGGCCTTGATCGACCGGCTGATGCATCACGGGGAGGCGATCGTCATTCAAGGAGACAGCCATCGGATGAGAGACAAAGACACCGATCCCGAACCGCCCAGTGCGTGACCAAACGCGACGCGAGAGCGTCCGGAGTGGGCGTTCCACGCGAAGTGAGCTGCATTCGGCGTGAGTGGAAGAGATGTCCAGCCCACCCTTGAGCGAGCCCGGCCATCGTGCCGGGCCTTTCTTTCAAGCGGCCGGTTCGTTCGTGAGCGGGCTCGCGTTGGCCCCAGGCCCTGATCCAGGATCCGCAAGCAGCTCCTTGCGAGGAGCTTCGTCTTGGCGGCCTGGCCATCCTGTTGCGGCGCGCGGTAGCCCACGGCGAGCGAATTGGCGGTGGTCCCATCCACCACGCCCGGCTCACCGAGCTTGAACGCCTGGCCGGCCCGTGCGCGCCACGCTCGACCACGCCACATTACGTGCACGACCGTGCTCCGCGGCGCTTCGCCGCGTGCCGAGTAGCGTGCCTGCGCGACCTGGTTCCGAGCATCTGCGTTCGTCGCTTCCACTGGCAGGGTCTAACTGCTCAAAATTGGCCCCGATTCTGTGCTCGGTCCCGTTCGTCCGGATGACCTCGTCGTCTCCCGCCTGGCCATGCTCATCGAAGGCCAATGTGAGGGGTTCGGTGCCGCGAAGGCCGCCGAGAAGCTCGGCCTCAGCAAACAGAGATATTTCCAGTTGCTTAAACTCTATCGTGAACATGGGAGCGCGGCACTTCAAGGTCACAAGCCCGGCCCCAAACGCAACTATGTCCGCACCGACGAGGTCGTTCGCCAGGTCATCCGCCATCGCTTCCTCGATCCGGACGCCACGGTCGAGGTCATCGCGCAGAAACTCGGCCAAGCCGGCCTCCCAGTCAGCATTCGTAGTGTCGTCCGCGTCATCGAGGAGTACGGCCTTCAAAAAAAAACTCTATCGCTACCGCCCTGACTCCCAGCCCGCTTTGGAGGCGCAGACCACCAAGACGCGCACGACTCCCGTCCCCTGCGACCCACGGAGCATCGAACGGGGCGTGCGCCAGCTCCTCGCCGACAAGGTCATGGGAAACCTGGCTGGCGTTTGGCTGCTGGCTCCCGAATTGCTGCGGTTGGGTGCCTGGGATCTGGTCTGCTCTTGGACCACGCAACGGCCCGATCGCGTTGAGCCACGCCTGGCGCTGCAACTGATCCACGAAGCGGCTCTGTGCACCACCGGCTTGCGGCACCGCCGCACGGTGAACCAACACATCTTCGAGTTGGCCAACGGCCTGCCGTTCCTCGCCACCGATTGCGCCGTCCACGAACTCCTCGGGGCTCGAACCGTACTCGACAGTCAGCGCCTCCAAGTCGCCTTGGGCAAGGTCCGCCGGGCCTCGGGCGATTTCCAGGCACGGCTGCTGGCCATCGATCCTCATCGCGTGCGCAGTTTCAGCAAGCGGCACATGCGCCGCCACCGCGACAACGAAGCCGAACGCCCCACCAACGTCGCCCAAACCTTCTTCGTGCTCGACGCCGACACCCACCAACCGGTTTGCTTCACCACCGCGACGTCCGCCCGCACCGCCACGGTCGCGGCGGCGGAGCTTCTCGAATTGGCGGCCGGAATTCTCGACACCCAGCCCGGACAAACGCTCGTCTTGGCCGATGCGGAGCACTTCACGGTCGAGCTGTTGGATAAGGTCAAGACGCAGACCAACTTCGACCTCCTGGTGCCGATGTCCGATCAGCCCAGCCTGCCGCGAAGCTGCAGGCTCTGCCGCCGGAAACGTTCCGACCACGTTGGGCAGGTTATGCCACGGCGAAGCTGCCCTACACCCCCAAGGACAGTCAAGCCGGACCGTTCTCCCAATATGTCCAGCGGCTGGGAGAGCGGCCCGAAGAGTACCGCTTCAAGGCATTCCTCTCGACCGGCGAAGGTGACGAGGTTGAGCAACTAACTCTGGAGTTTCCCAAGCGCTGGCACGTCGAGGAGTTCTTCAACGCCAATCAGGCGTTGGGCTGGAACCGAGCCGGGACGTGCAATCTCAACATCCGGTATGGGCAAATGTCGATGGCCCTGCTCGCCCAAGCGGCGATCGATCGGTTTCGGAAGCACCTGGACCCGACGGCGACGAGTTGGGATGCCAAGCACCTGGCCAAGAGCTACTTTGCGGGGCTCGAGGGAGACGTTCGGATCGTCGACGGGGATACCATCTTGGTAACGTACTATAATGCTCGGACTGCCGACAACCTACGGGGTGCGTACGAGAACTTGCCCGCGAGGCTCCGACCCGAGGGGATCGACCCGCGGGTTCCATGGCTGTATGGATTTAAACTGGACTTCTGCTTCCGCTGACGTCAAATCATCTAGCCCCCAAAAATCGCTGTTGCAAGGGGGGGAAAGGCGTGTCTGCGCCCCCTTGTCGTACGGGTCAGACCAAGTTTCAAGTTCCTGCTCGATGACCCTGTAAGAAATATTGTGTCAACGTAGGGAATCGGGTATTTCCCCCCTAACCTCTTTTCCCTACGGAGACTGTGGCATGGATGCTATCTTCACAGACAAGGCCGAACGTCTGGCGCGCGAAATTGCGACGGATGCGAAAACCCTGGACGACCTCAACGGGCTCGTCAAGCTGATGTTGAAGTCGGCACTGGAACGTATGCTCGACACTGAGATGGATGTCCATCTCGGACGCATGAGTCTGCCCGGGTCTGCCGCGGACGTCCCGGAACACACACTGGCGAGCTCCGGCCCCACGTCGCCGACGAACAAGTGCGCGAAGAACCGTCGCAATGGACATTCCCAAAAGACGGTGCAAGGCGATCTTGGCGAGATCACCCTTGAGACACCGCGCGATCGCGATGGCACCTTCGAGCCTCAGGTGATCCCGAAGCACCAACGCCGGCTCAGTGGTTTCGACGAAAAGATTCTTGCTCTCTACGCCAAGGGTATGACCACTCGAGACATTCAGGAAATCGTCAAGGAACTCTACGGTGTCGATGTGTCGCCGACCTTGATCTCGGAGATCACCGCCGACCTCGATGCAGAGGTGACCGCGTGGCGCTCTCGGCAGCTCGACCCGGTGTGGCCGATCGTCTATCTCGATGGCATCGTGGTGCATGTACGCGGCGCGAACGGTCGGGTGTCGCCCAAGACGATGTACGTGGCCTTGGGCGTGAATATGCAGGGCCGGAAGGAGCTGTTGGGACTTTGGCTCGGCGAAGCCGAAGGTGCCAAGTTCTGGTTGTCGTGTCTGACCGATCTGAAGAATCGCGGACTGAAGGACATCTTCATCGCCTGCATGGACGGTCTGACGGGATTCCCCGAAGCACTCCGCACGGCGTACCCGGAGGCGAAGGTGCAACTGTGCATCGTGCACCTGGTGCGCGCCGCGCTCAAGTATGTCGTGGACAAGGACAGTGACCAAGTCATTGCCGACTTGAAGAAGATCTACCAGGCCGCGACGGTAGTCGAAGCCGAAGCGGCGCTGGAGAGCTTTGCTCAAGCTTGGGGTGACAAATATCCGACCATCGTCAAGCAGTGGCGTCTGAAGTGGCCGGACATCGTGGCCATGTTCGAGTTCCCGCCCGCGATCCGCAGGGCAATCTACACGACCAATGCAATCGAGTCGGTCAACAGCGTGATTCGCAAGTTCACACGAAATCGCAAACAATACCCCAACGAGGAGTCAGCGCTGAAGCTCGTTTTCATGGCAATCCACGAGGCGTCGAAAAAGTGGACCCGTCCGATTCCGAACTGGAGAGAAGCGTTGAACCACTTTGCTATCATCTTTGAGAACCGTCTGCCCGGCCTGGCCGGAAACTGACCCCAGCAAAACTCGTTCCCACTCACGCTGACACAAAATAATTTACAGGCCCTGCTCGATGTCGGGCGGAATTTCAAAGCGGATGCTCATCGTCTTTTCCTCTTCAATCCGTGGCTTGTGCATGCCGCCTCGATTGTATCGTTGATTCGCTCCTTGTGCCTCCGGGATCACCCGCATTGCAGACATTCTCGTCAATTGTTTGTAACCGTTCACGTCCCAGCGTGGCCCAGTAATTGCGGAGCGGGAAGGCCGGCCCGATGAGCCACGATCGCGCGATACAGGTAATCCAGCACCGGACGTTTCTGCAACCGCAGGGTTTGGACCACGGTCAGCATCCGCTCCACGAATCGGCACCCCGCCGGGCTGTGGCAACCGAAAGCGTTCTTCCGCCACAGCACGCCCAAGCGCAGGATGCGTTCCGCATGATTGTTCGTGGGCTCGACCCCCTCGATCGCCGCGAACAACCACAACGCCGGATACAGCGCCAGGAGGTTGGCGCAAAAGGTGGCTGCCTTGGAATCCGCGCAGGAGCGACCCTGCTCCAAAACGCCTTGGAGTTCGCGCGTGCAATCGGGTCCAGCCGGGCTTGCAGGCCCGGTCGGTCCAGTTCACCGCGGCGGAACGCCCACCAGTCGGCGAACAGGCATTCCACGACCTCCAGACCTACCCGGCCAATTGCTTCAGCGGGTCCTCCTCGATCGATCAACTTCTGAAAGTCGCGTTTCAGGTGTGCCCAGCAGATTTGCCGCAGTTTCAGGGGCAGCTTGCTGTAGACCGACCAGCGGTCGCTACAGACAATGCCGGTGATCGTCTCGCCCAAGAGGGCCTGCAGGCCCTCGAAGTTGCGCCGCAGGTGAATCACGAAGAAGGCCACCGTCGCGGTCGCCGCCGTCCACAGCCAGCGTTTCTGTCCCTTCTCGCTCCAGCCGGTCTCGTCGGTGTTCTTCACCGGGGCCTCACGGACTGCCGCCTGGGCCTCTTGATACGGACTGGCCAAGGCGGCGCTCGTTTCGGCTTCCAGCGCGGAGACGGAACCCAGCGAGATGGGCATCGCGTGCTCCCACGGGACGGTCCGCACCCACCACGCGCCCATCGTGACAAGCGCGGCAGCGATCACGAAGAGCCCGCCGCGAACCGCGCCTTTCAGGATAGCTGCCGATCATGAATCCGCGCCGACCCGCCCACGCTGATAACAGCAGGGCGCCTCCCGCAACGCATGCGCCGACGTGCGCGAAGAGCAGCGGCCAATCGCTTTTGCGCGTCCCAGTGAAAATCAGGATGAGTCCGAGTACACCTCCGAGCGCAAGAAGCGGCCAGCCAATTCGCTGCGCGGGCGATGCGGCGGGCAGAATGGAACGCAGCGAAAGCGCGAGGACGACCACCAAGACGAGACCTGCTACCAGGTGTAGCAGCACTGCAGCGAAGTAGGGGACGTTTGCGGCCGGCCAAGCGAAGATGTACGCAGCCGTCAGGAACAGAACCGCGAGCAGACGTGACCGGAGCCGTTTCATTGATTGGGTCTGTGTGATTTTACGTGGGAATTAGCAGAAAACAAAAATCTTAGCTCCGGCCGAACTGGCGATTCTCGCCGCCGGTTGGGGAGTCAATAATAGTTTTCCGTTACGCCGAGGAGACCGCCACTAATTAGAAGAACAGACGAGCGCTTAGCTGCATTTCGCGGCCTGGCGTCATCGTCATCGTGTCCGTGCCGAACTGTGGCTCGTTCACATACCGATTTGGCGTTCCCAGGTTGACTATATTAAGGGAATTGAAGGCTTCGCCTCGAACCTGTATGCCGAGCTTCTCGGTAAGGCGGAATGAGCGAGCCAAGGAAAGATCGAGCGTCTGAAGGTCCGGGCCATAAACGGAGTTCCGGCCCACGTTGCCGAACGTGTACGCCGGAGGCGCGGCGAACGCTCCAGGGTTGAACCATTCCGCTGAGGTGTGCGTTCCGGGGCCGAAAATGGCCTCGCCCGTGTAATTGGCGCGAATCGGATTCTCGCCGAGGATCGTTCCCGCGTTGGCCGTATCGCCAAAGACGGAAATCGTGAACGGCATGCCCGTTTCAAACTGGTAGATCGTGGAGAAGTGCCAGTTCTGGGTGAGAAGGCGAGTCCATTCGGCGCGACGGTAGGCAGGCAGATCATAGACGCTGCTGAGCGCGATGCGGTGGCGAACGTCGCACGCGGGGCCTTTCTCGGCTGCGAGATCAAAACTATTCTGCGGGAGCACCGACTCGTCCATCGGCGAGCGGAAGTCGGGAGCGTTGGTGAGGTACTTCGCGAACGTGTAATTGGCGAGAAGGCTCAGACCGTGAGAATAGCGGCGTCGCAAATTCACGTAGCCTGCGTCGTACCAGCTCCTTGCCGTATTTGAGAGGAGATTGATGGCGGGCGAGGTCAATGTTCCGCCTCCGACCACGGTGTCTTTGCTCGGGAAAACGGTGCCCGACACGAAATTGACCGATTGAATAGGGCGGCGGGGCCCGATTGCTCCCGGGCCCGGAGGCGCGTTGTTGATCAGGTCGGATTGCTGCAGATGGTAGCCTCGCGAGCCGATGTAGCCGATTTCAAGAGTTGTGTTCTCGCCAAGACTCTTCCCGATGTGCGTGTTCCACTGCTGGACGTATTCAGCGGGCGCATGCGGGTCAAACGCCGTAAAGCTGACCGGCGTTCCTCCAAGGGAAGTCGGGCCGAGCACCGGCGCGGCGAAGTTGAAACCTAGCGCATTCGCCGCTGTCGCTACGTTGTAGTTGTTGTTCTGTATGGTCTCCGGGAAAACGTTGGGGACGTTGTGGCGCTGGTTGCACCACGTGTTCTGGTCCACCGGCGTGTAGAAGATTCCATAGGCAGCGTGGAAAACGATGCCGAAGCGCGGAAGGTTCTTCGCTATTCCTACGCGCGGCGCGAAATTGTGCTTGTTGGAATACATGAGTCCGCTCGGATAGCCGTTCTGGCCGCCGATGAAGATGGAAGGCACGCCGCCGTTGAAGATCATGTTCGAGTTTGTATAATCGCGATCCCAAAGAGGACTCTCGAATTCGTACCGCAAGCCGATGTTCACAGTTGTAGTGGGCGTAACCTGCCAGCTATCTTCCGCGAAGCCATCGATTCCCCAGTTGCGAAGATTCATCTGGGGAATTCCTGCTTGCACTTGTTTTGCGACGGGAAGGCCCAGAAGGAAACTGGCCAGACCCGAGCCCGTGCCATCATTCGCGCCGGTTTCGCTGGTGTAGCCGGGAGTGAACTGGTAGTAACCGCGGTTCTCGAAAAACCCCCACATTGGCCAAATGAAGCGACGGAAGCTGCCGCCAAATTTCAAGGCGTGCCGTCCCTTCTGCCATGCGAACACATCGCGGACTTCACCGACAGTGTCCCACGCGTGCATCGGAGTAGCGGCGTACGTGTCGCCCATTCCCGTGTAGCCCTGAACTGCAAACCAAGGCGAGCCCCAGGCTCCCTTTCCGCCGTAGCCGACGCCCGTGATGCCGAGCTGGTCGACGATATCGTTCACATTGTCATTCTGAGAGGTGTGGTTCATCGAAAGGCGCGAGAGCGCGATCGATCCGGTGTTGAGCTTTGTGCCCGAGAAAATGTGATTCCACGAAATCACCGCCTGTTGTGAGAAATTGTCGAAATTCGTACCGAAGCCCGGCAGGTTTTGCGCGGTCGTATTCATCATGCTGGTGGTTGGCGTGAAGCCGTTTTCCGAGCCGAGCGAATACCGGCCAAAGAGCACGTCTTCATTGTTGAAAATATGATCGACTCGCGCGGTGCCTTGATCGGTGAAGTGGGTTTCGTTGCGCACGTCGAGGTAGTTATTCGAGTCCGGGCCAGACCCCGTCATCATCATGTTCGGCATCGGCTCGTACATTTGCAGAAATGTCCAGGCGACCGGGTTGATCGGGGAACTGGGGTTGACGGTGCAGTTCGACGGCGTCGGATTCGGATTTGTGCACAACGCCGGTATGACGTTGCCCGCAAACTGAGGGCGGGGAGTTGCCGCCGAGGCGGTCTTGTTGTTTGTGGGATCGTAGATGTTGACGCCGCTCATGCTGAAGTCGCCGTTCATTTCGGCCTGCGTGGGAACGGTGAGAATCTGCGCGTCCGCCTGTGACAGGCGCAAGCCCTCGTAGTTTACGAAGAAGAAGGTTTTCTTCCCGCCGAGCGGCCCGCCAAACGATCCTCCAAAGTTATTTTGGACAAGGTGATTGTTGCCCATGGAATCGAAAGTGGTCGCGTCGACCGCTCCATTGCGCAGAAATTCGTAGACGGTGCCGTGAAACTGGCTCGTGCCAGAGCGAGTGACGATGTTGATTTGCCCTCCACCAGCGCCACCCATATCGGCCGTGTAACTGCTTGTCTCAACTTGGAATTCCTTCACGGCGTCCGGGGATGGGCTCAAATTTTGGGTGTTGAACGTCGGATCCGTGTTTGTGGCGCCGTCGAGCAGATAGAAATTCGCGTTGGGACGCCCGCCTCCGATGCTCAGTGCGGAGTTTTGGCCGGGCCGCCAGTAGAGCGGGTTCACGTTGCCTTGTTGCGCTCCGAATCCCTGGTGCGTGCCAGGAACCGTGAGGACGAGATCAAGAAGCATGCGGCCGTTGAGAGGAAGCTCCTCGATGGATTTCGGTTCGACCACTTCGCCCACGCTCGCGTCGGTGGTGCGCAGGACGTCCACCTGGGCCGTGACGCGAATGTTCTGCGCGGCGCCGCTGAGAACCAGGTTCACCTCGATCGCGAGATTTTGGCCTACTTCGACGTGCAGCGATTGCTTTGCCGCGGCAAATCCGGCCGCCGACACCGTGACTTCATAATCGTCGGGGAAGAGCGCTGGCGCTTCGAAAATGCCTTTGCCGTTCGTAGCCACGCGTCGAATCGCGCCAGTGCTGAGGGCTCTGAGCTCAACGGCGGCGTTTGCAACGGGCAAGTGCTGGGGATCCATGACGGTTCCTGTCACGGCGGCATAGTTGCTTTGGCCGCGCGCCGGCAGAGCCAAACTTAGAAAGGCGAGCACAACAAACCATTTTCGCATCGATGTAATCATCAAGCGGCCACCCTCCACCTTCAAATTGTGATTGCGAACACGCGCCCCACGTTGGGAGGGAAAGTACCTGCCGTACGACAAGCCAGCAATAGTAGAAAAGTATTACGACGCGTGCCGCGGCTCATCCCGGCGATTCGCGTGCTAGACTTTTGCGTTTGCTTGGGGCACATTGGAGGCGAATTGGACGAGCTGGTTTTTGCATCGTTGTGTGAGATGGCGAAGCGAGTGCGTGATGGAAGCATTTCATCTGTCGAACTCGTTGACGCGCACATCGCTCGAATCGAGCAGTTGAATCCGAAGCTGAATGCGTTCGTGCACACGGATTTTGAGCGCGCGCGAGACGAAGCCGAAGGCTGCGGACGAGGCAGTGCACGCGCGTGCCAAGTCGCCGGCGTTGGGTCCGCTGCATGGCGTTCCGATCTCGATCAAGAGTTCGATTGATGTGGCGGGCTTTCCCTGCGAATGCGGGAGCAAGTTGCGCCGGGGGTACGTGGCGTCATCGGATGCACCCCTGGTGCAGCGGCTGCGCGCCGCGGGAGCAATCATTCTCGGCAATACGAATGTTCCCGAATGCCTGATGGCGTGGGAGACCGACAACTTGATTTACGGGCGAACGAACAGCCCGTGGGACTTGGAGCGCACGCCCGGCGGCTCGAGTGGCGGCGAAGCGGCGGCCATCGCGTCGGGTTGCTCTGCCGGAGGAGTCGGCAGCGACGGCGGAGGATCGATTCGCGTTCCGGCGCACTTCAGCGGAATCTGCGGGCTGAAACCGACGCCGGGACGGATTCCTTCCACCGGACACTATCCCGGATCGGCGGGACCGTTCGCGCAACTCGGCGTCGTCGGGCCGATGGCGCGGACGGCGGGAGACGTCGCGCAGTTGTTCGAAGTGATGGCCGGGCCGGATCCGGGCGATCCGTGCTCGGCTCCGGTGCCGTTGCGGCGTTGGACCGATGGCGAGATTCGCAAGCTGCGCATCGCGTTACTTCGAGCAGGACGACATGGCACCCGTTACGCCGGAAACGGCGGCAGCGGTGCGTACGGCGGCGGACGCACTGCGCGGCGAGGGATTCGAAGTTGTCGAATGGCGGCCGGAGAATCTGGATCGCGCGTGGAAACTCTGGTGGAACTTGTTCGGCCGCGCGGGGCAGATGGCGTTTTCGCCGATGCTCGACGGGCACGATGCCGAACTTAGTCCGATATTACGAGAGTTTCGCGCCAGGGTGGCGGAGGAGCCGGCGCTCTCCGCGACGGAGCTTCTGAACACGACGCTCGAACGCGATGTGTTGCGCAACAGGTTCCTCGCGAAGATGGAGGAGTTTCCGATTTTGATTTGTCCCGTGTGCTCGATTCCCGCGTTTCGTCACGGCGAGCGCTCGTGGATGGTTCAGGGACGCAAGGTCGAATACCTGAAGGCGATGGCTTACTCGCAGTGGTTCAATTTGCTCGGGAATCCCGGAGCCGTGGTGCCGGTGGGCCGCTCGCCCGAGGGCTTGCCGATCGGTGTGCAAATTGTGGGCCGACCGTGGGAAGAAGAAGCCGTGCTCGCGATCGCGGCGAAGATCGAAGAAGCCTGCGGCGGCTTTCGCCGTCCGCCGATCTCGTGAGGGCATTTTAGAAGTCTGAATATTTTTTGTATTGAGTGAGCAGAACACGGAGACCTGGAATGAGCTTCGAGTCTTCCATCCCGTAGACAATCCCCTGGTGCGATGCCCACAGCGTAATTTGTCGCGGCCCTCCATGCTCGTCGATAGTTAGCACATATTTTTCGGTCAGGAGATTGTACTCGGCGATCGTCAGTTGTTCTTGCCCGACGTACTGGAGTTGGCCGGAGGTTTCGATCAACCGCAATTCCTTATCTGCCTCTTGCAGTACCGCCAGTTTGAACTGAGCAGGCTTGCTTTCGGTAGTATTCGGGTGCGATACGAGAGGAACGAACAGCAGAGGAAAGGGGTACGAGTAGGATAGAAGCTGGTCTGCACGTCGCAGGCGCGCTTTTCCCTTACGCCCCTTGCAGAGGATCACGGTGTCATTGAGACTGCATCGTGCTACTTCAGTTGTCTTAAGATCGCTGAACTTTACCCCTACGAGTGACAAGGTGAGTACCGATCTGTCCGTTGCCAATTTCAAATTGATATTGGTCGTCGTGGTCGAGTCCTGAAGCTCCCGCTGCAGCTCCGGTGACATCTTGGACCAGAGCGCTCTCTCCGTAACCGCCATCAACGCAGCACCTGTCCGCGGCAATTCGTCCTCTAGCTCAAAACCGTTACCGTCGCGCCACAAAGTCCAGGATTGGTTAGTGTCTTTGACTATTTGACCATTTTTCCATTCCGCGTACTGCCCCTCGGCAACCTTCTCTCGCGGAGTGCCCACTCCGGGAAAGGCGCTGGCAGCCCCGAATATCAAAACCACCAGGAGCGGCGTGATGAAGGTTGGCCCAATGGTAGGACCACACCCATTGAGGTTCTGACAGTCCGCCGATTTAGGCTGCGCGAGATTCACTTTCACGCTCCCAACTGTTCAAAAAAGCAAGCCGCCAAGAACAATCAGCAATCCTCCCGCACCGATCATTTCGTTGCCGATGAAAAAGCCCATCACGCTCGCGCCGACTCCAGCCTCGAGCACCACGGCCAAACCGCAGACCAAAACGAAAAACTTGCGCAATTTCGTTTCCGTGAATGCGGCGGCCAGCGCAACGACTGCGATCACGACCCAGTGCCATCCGGCCGAAAGAAACATTACCTGGAAGGCTGTCTGCAAGAAGGGACTTAAATTCGACGCGGCCAGTGCAGGAAAAGCCAATCTAGTAGCGGCGACACAATGGAGCGCGGCGCTTACGAACAGCACGAAGCTTCCGAGAGCCACCAGAAGCCGCGCACCTTTTTGACGACCGTTCATCGAAACCTCCCGTGACCCCAAATCAGCTCGTAATGGCGCGTGCGACCAGAAGTATCGCAAGCATATAGAAAACGAACATCAGCCCGAGAAATGCTCTGGCGCGGATATTGGCTCCGGCGAATTCTTTCCACACGAAGATGCCCCAGGCGGCGGCGACCATCGGCGCGGCTTGTCCGATGGCGTAGGAAATGGCGACGCTCGCGCCGGGATATTGCGCGGCGGCCAGGTTGAGCATGGTGCCGGTCGTCCAGATGGCGCCGCCGAGAAGACCCAGCACATGGCCGCTCACGGGCGCGGTGAAAAATCCGCCGAAATCGACGGGCTCGCCGACGAGCGGCTTCTTCATGAAATAAACATTCCAAAAGAAACAAGACAGCAGGGCGCCCAGCGTGAGAAACACGACCACACTGTAGGGGCCGAGCGGATTGCCGTGCGTCATCGCGCGCGTGGAGAACGGAGCCCAGAGTCCCATCAGCACGCCCGAAACGACGCAAATGACGATGCTCTTGCGCGAAATTTCCTTTCCGGCGTGGAGCTGTCCGTAGGCTTTTCCGTCGACGATCACGGCGACGAGAGCGCAGATCACTCCGGCGGAGAGGAGTATGACGTTTCCCTTGGGCTGCTGGACGTAACTGAGAATCACGCCGACAACGAGCGCAATGCCAATCGAAACCGGAAATGCCGTCGCGAGACCGGCCAAGTCGATCCCCGCAACAAGAAGAAGATTTGCAAGATTGAAAATCGCGCCGGCGAGAAGCGCCCAGCCGACGTTCGAAAGGTCGGCAGTGTGAACGTTGTAAGCGAAGCTCGAAGCATCGTGCCCGCTACTTCCCAGAGTGTAGGCGTACACCAGCGACGTGAGAAAAATTCCGATGGCATAGTCCCAGTAGAAAAGCTCGAAGCGGTAATCCTTCACGCCCTTGTAGGTGTTGGCCCACGAGCCCCAGCAAAAGGCCGTGACGACCATCATCGTCAGCGCTGTGCCCAGGGTTTGTGGAGTGAACATGAGATCGCGTCAGGAGCCGATAGCAGCGGCACGGCCGCTGGCTTGTATGAATACGGCCACTTCATCGCGCTTGGCCATCGCTCGCGCGCCCACCTTCGTGCAGCAAAGAGCGGCGCAGGCGTTCGCGAAGATGCCAACGCGCGCGAAGTCCCAGCCTTGCAGCAAGCCGTAGGAAAGGCCGCCCATGAAGGCGTCGCCTGCGCCGGTGGTATCGACCACCTTCACTTGGAACGCCGGGACGCGGACTCTCTCTTCGCGGCTCGCGATAAGGCAGCCGTCGGCGCCCAGTGTGATGGCCACCATCGAGGGACCGAGATCGAGAAGCTTATCGGCGATAGCGTCGTAGTCCGATTCGCCGGTGATTTCGCGAGCGGCAGCCTTGCAAGGCTTGAGTACGTCGACGAACTTCAGCGCCTCAGTGAGTTCCTCCTGCGTGCCAAGATTCATTTGCGCGAAAAAGCTCGGCGAAACGTCGAGGTCGAACAGCACGCGCACTTTGGCCTGCTTGGCGATTTGCATCGCTTCCTTAACGGGCGCGATCGGGAGCTGCGATGCCTCGGTGTGAAAATGCCTGGCGCGGCGGATGTGTGGCGCGAAGCGGCTGCGCACTTGGTCGCACGGAAAGTTTGCCGTTGATGTTGGGAAACATGTAGATGCAGCGCTCGCCCTGCGCGTCGACCGGGAATCCACGTCATCGTCGAATATTCGCCTTTGACGACTTCCACTCCCGAGAGGTCCATGGCGTCGTCGGTGAACGCTTTCTGGATCAGGCGGCCGTTTTCGTCGTCGCCGATCAGGCCCAGCCAGCCGGTGGTCGCGCCCAGGCGGGCCACCTGCGTGAGATTGTTTCCGGTGACGCCGCCCGCGTGAATCTCCATGCGGCTCGCGCTGATCTTTTCTTCGGGGCCAAGCAGTCGCGGAACAATCGCGAAATAGTCGACGCCGCAGCTTCCGATCCCCACTACATCAACATTGGCGGGCATGAATGGCCTCAGCGAACAGGACGTGCTTATAGTTCCGGGCAGATGCGCGAGTCAAGCGAAAAGCCGCGTCAGTGAATTCGGCGGGCGATGCCGAAAGTGGTTCTGACTCGAATGCTATAATTCGCCGATGTTCGCGCTTCTGCTGATGTTCGCGGCGTCGTTCGCCCAAACGCCCGCCACGCAATTTCAATCACTCGTCGAAGAAGCTCAGGCGGCCGCGCGCGGCGGCCAGTTCGCCGACGCGATCGCGAAATATCAGCAAGCGCTGGAAATTTTTCCGCGGAATGCCGACGCGGAAGTCGGGTTGGCGCAGGCGTATCGCGCCGTGCACAACTACGAAGAGGCGAAAAGCATTCTGGAGCGCTCGGCGCGCGAACATCCGAAGAATGCGGCGCCGCTCGCGGTCCTCGGCGATCTCGAAATCGAACTGCAGACGTACGCGGCCGCAGTGCGGCATCTGAACGCGGCGCTTGCGCTGAAGCCGGACGATGAGTCCGCCCGCATCTGGCTGGCTGTGGCATACAAGTCGAAGGGCGACGTGCCGAACGCGCTCGCCGAACTGGCGAAGGTGCTGGCGCGCGATCCGAAGAATGCGCTGGCGTACTACGAGCGCGCGCAAATCCGTGCCGACCGAAACGAAAACGCCGCGGCGTTGCACGACGCCGAAAAGGCCGTCGATCTGCAGCCGAATCCGGCCGGGCGATTGCTGCTGGCAAAGGTCCTGCTGCGGCCTCCGCCGGGCGAGTCTGCACCTCGGATGGCGCGAAGCGCTGTGCGCGCGCGGCGGAAACGCTTGAGCCGCTGATGCCGGAACGCGCGAGCGATTCGGAGACGCTGTTCCTGCTTTCGCGCGCCTATCAGTGCGCGGGACAAAACGAGCAAGCGGAGAAAACTCTCGCCGAATTCGAGACCGCATCGAAGAATGACCGCGCGACGAAAGAGAATCAAACCGAAGCGAAGCACCTGGTTCAGCAGGCGAACGATGCCGCGATGAAGAACGATTTTCAGGGCGCGCTCGATCTCTTGCAGCAAGCGCTGGCGAAAGATCCCACGTATGCGCGCGGCCTATTCGCAGCTTGCGAAGCTCTACTATTCGGCCGGCGACGTGGAGAAAGCGAGCGATGCGATTTCGCAGGCGCTGGCTCGCAATCCCTACCAGCCGGATTTTCTCTACGTGCAGGGGAAAATTCTCGAGAAGCAGGGGAAGCTCGACGAAGCGCTTGCAGCATTCGAGCAGACCGCGCTGGTGAATCCGAAGGAAGCGGATGCTTACTTCGAGATGGGCGCGATCTACCAGCAGCGGAATGATCGTGAGCGTGCGCTCGCGGCGTATAAGAAGGCGGTGGAGCTGTCGCCGGACGATGCGGATTACCGGAAAGCGCTGGCGGCGATGAAGTAGCGCGAAGACCGGCGGTAAGTGCGATGCGAACGCTCGAGAAAAGCGAAAAGATGAACACAGAGGACACGGAGAACTGCCGCGAGACCACAGAGAAGACCCGAGCGCCGGGAGGAAGGATCTAGTGGGCATTGGGGGTGGCCGCCGTCATCAGGGCGATGAATTCTTTGTAGAATTTCGGGAGGTCGAGGTCTTCCTGGACTTCGACGGCGGGACCATGAAGCGGCCGGCTCTTGTTCGAGCTCCCAGGCAACGGTGTTGCCGTATGTGGCGCCGTGGTCGAGCGAGACGTCGAGGTACATCTTTTTCGATTTCGTGATGATGGTGGGATCGAGCCAGGCGGCTGCGGCGAGCTCGTCCCACAGGTAGCATTGATAGGTGCACTGCGGCGCGTATTTCGCAACGTACTGCGCGGAGGGAGTTGTGCCCTTTGCGATCTCCGCGATCAGAGCCTTGTCCATGCGCGTTTTCACTGAGATGTCGACCGTAGTGACCACGACTCGCGCCCATGGCGCGCGCAAAACGCAGCGTGCGGCTTCCGGGTCCATCCAAAGATTGAACTCGCGATGCGGCGTCTTGATGAATTCGGGATCGGTGGTGACGGGGTGAATGCTGCCGCCCATCAGGACGAGTTCCTTTGCTAGCGACGCGAAGTGCGGGTCGATGGTCTGCGCGAGCGCGAGATTCGTCAGCGGGCCGCCTTCGTAGATCGTCACCTCGTGCGGATATTGATGAACCATGCGGACGAGGAAGTGTGCGGCGTCTTCGTTGGCAGCCTTGATCGTAGGCGCGCCTTCGGGCATCGGCGGAATCTCCCACGGTCCGTGAACGGGATTGCCGAAATTCCACGCGCCCTGATAGGTGACCTTCCCGTATTTCTTCTCCCATTCCGCCACTGCTTCCTTGCTGTTGACGATCGGGAAGACCGCGCCGGGCAGGACGGGAATGTCGGTGCGGCCGATGATTTCGAGCAGCCGCAGCGTGTGCTGGACTTCTTCGTCGCGCCACGCGTCGCCGGTGACGACGGTGATGCCGAGAACGTCGGTCCGGGGCGAGTTGATCAGCGTGAGCAGCGCCTGCATGTCCGTGCCGCCGGGGCCGGCGCAATCCTGGTCGATGATGACTTTGCGCTTTTGTTGCGCGGCGAGAGGCGAGGGAGCGACCGAAAATAATACAAGAATCAGAAGGGCGAGCAGAATCGCTGTTCGTGCGCTGCGGTGAGCATTTTCACGAACACCTGACCCGTTGCGATTAGACATAAGGTCGGCGCGGTCTAGCCTGGGACGCCGCGCCCCTTGGAGATGCTACTACTTATTCCCGAGATCCCCGTACTCAACCGGGCCAGGGGTCGAGGACCCGGGAAACTCAAGCAACCTCAGAACTGGAAGCGGACGCCGAACTGCGCCGCAAAGGGCGTGCTGCCCGGGGAAATCTCATCGTGCAGGCCGTAAGGAACGCCGTTAATGACATCGCCCTGTTTAGCGGAACTGCCGTCAGATCGTTGCATACAGTAGTGGTGACGGCGACGCTCACCGGAGCGCAGCCCGACAGTGTTATGAACCCGGTGTTGTCAGGGTTGGAATAGAGGTTTCCGCGGTTGGTCAGATTGAATATGTCAGCCGTTAGCCGGAGTTGATAGCGTTCGCCGAAGTTGAAGTCCTTGCTAAGCCGCATATCCCACGTGAAAAAGTCCGGGCTGGCGCGCCGGATAGCGAGCTAAGAGACTTTCTTTGCCATTGATGTCAATCACGGGGCGATCATTGTTTGAGAACTGGTTGACCACGGTGTCACCGTTGAGGTCGGCAGAGGAGTAGGCCGGGTAAGCGAGGCCGCTGTGATAGATGAAGTTGCTCGACCAGGTGACTCCCCAGGGCAAATCGACCACAACACCGGACTTGAACTGGTGGGTGATGTCAAGTCCGTTGCGACCGTAGTCGATGTTGATGTTGAAGGGGTCCTGGGTGCCAAAGAATGTGTCGGTGTCGCGCTCGCTCGAATCGTTACTGAAATTCCGAGACCAAGTGTAATTCGCGAAGAATTGATAGCGATTCGCGAAACGCTTGTTAGTGCCGATGACCACTTCGTGGTAGTTGCCGCGACTGAAACTGGCCAGTTCATTAGCGCCTGTGAACGGGCTGAGGGTGCAGTCAAGAGGCATGGGTTCGCCGCCGAAAACAAACACGCTATTTGCCGGGCACGTGAAACCGCCAGTTATCGGGTCTCCGGTGGAGGCGAGAATCGTACGACCGAATTGGTCCACTCCGGCACCCACGAGGTTTCGCGACCAGACTGAGGTGCTGAATCCGCCCGTCTTCAGGTTCGCTGAATGCATGAATACATAGTTCCCGGAGAGAGTCCAACCTCCTCCCACGCCGTGCTCGACCCCGACAGTGAGGTTCGAGACCCGCGGGTTGCGGAAGGCCGGATCCGTGTACGTGATGGCGGGACAGCCGATCGCAGGTGACGTCAGCCCGCAGAGGTCCTGCGAGGTTGTCGAAAGCGTCGAAGGGAAGATATACGGCACACCGCTAGGTGGCGCGCAGCCAAACAAAGGGTTGCAGAACAGAGTAGTGGATTTGGAGCCTCCGCCGTTCGAGGCTTCCGGAAAGAAAATTGTGGGCGTCTGAGCGTAATAGAAGCCCCAGGCGGCGCGGACAACGGTTGGGTGCGCGTTTCCGCCGACGTTCCACGCGACGCCAATGCGCGGACCCCATTGCATGAAGTCGTTCGGAGTGCGCTGCGGTACCGGCGCGATTTTACTCCCGTGACCGAGAGGACCGACGCCGATGTATACCTCTTGTCCTGGTATCGGCGTCTGGGGCTGGGGATTCCATGTGCCATCCCATCGGAGTCCGTACGTAATGGTTATGCGGGGAGTGATCTGCCATTTGTCCTGCCAATAGAGGCCTAGACCCGTCTGATAAGCGGGGAAGAGAGTGTTGGCCGTGAAGGGGTCGAGCCCGTCCAAGCCAAATCCCTGGTAAAAGAAGTTGGGGCCGTTCGAAGTTTGACCAACGGCGCAGGTTGAAGGGTCGAAGTCGCAAAGTGTTGTGAAGTTGTATCGCCCCGAACTCCACCCCGCAAAGGTATCTTTGCGATCGACGAAGGTATCGACGTCGCCGCCGAACTTGACGTCGTGCTTGCCGAAGGAATACGAAAAATTGTCCTGGACTTGCAGCTTTCCGTTGTCGTTGTTACCCGGCAGATAGAAGCGCTGGCCGAATTCTCCGAGTCCCTGAATCTGAATCTCGGGCGCGCCTTGGAAGACGGGATGACGCTTGCGCGTTTCGCCTTCCACCATCGCACGGATTTCGTTCACTTTCGATCCCAGAACCGTGGTGAGCGAAAAGAGCCCGCTTATGCCTTGATTGACGAAGTTCTCCGTATCCAGAAAGGAGTCGAAGGTTTCCGCTTGTCCGTGACCACCCGTAAAGCCGAGCGTGTGGTTGCGAGTTCCCATGCCTCGAATCGCGAAGTGGTTCGCGGGCGTCAGCTGATAATCGTAATGTCCCAGTACGGTGAAAAAATCCTGAAATTGGGTATGCGGGCCGTCGAGCGCGCCGATGTTCGGGACGCCGTAGCAAGCGGGCAAGAGGTTCATACCGACGGAACCCGAGACACAAGCAGGCCCAAGCGTATCCGTGCTGTTCACCGGCGCGGTGATGACAGGACCGGCGGAGGCCTCGCAGACGGGGTCGCCGTGGCAGATGTTGGTGGTGAGCGGCCCGCTATTGCGCTGAATGTCGGTGGACAGGAAGAGAAATTGGCGATCTTTATGAATCGGGAATCCGACGGAGCCGCCGAATTGGTTTTGCCAATCGAGGTTTGGGGCGTTTCCGAGGGCGTCATCCTTGGTGAGTCCGCTGCCGCGATAGTATTCGTGGGCTTCGCCGTGGAGGTCGTTTGTTCCCGATTTCGTGACCACGTTGAGAAGTCCACCAGTAGCGCGGCCGAACTCGGGAGCGAATCCGTTGGTGACGACCTGAAACTCCTGAACCGCTTCGAGGGGAACGGTGAGATTCTTGGTTTCGAGGGAGCCAAAATTCTCGCCGAAGAAATTGTTCGTGGTGTCAGCACCGTCAATCACGAGTCCGTTGTAGTCGCTCTGTTGCCCGCCCAGGCGGATGGCGCCACGCAAGCCGGGCACGACTTGGGCCGAGGGGGTCAATTGAGCGAGGTCGCGGTAATCGCGGCCTGGAAACGGGAGATTCTCGAGGCTGGTGGAGTTAAGCAGCTGCGTGATTCCCGCAGTCGACGTATCCACAATAGCGCCCGTGCTGGCGACTACCTCCACGGTTTGCGTCTGGCCTTTGATCGGCAATGTAACGTCGATGGGGACGCTGGCACCGACGTTGACGACGATTCCTTTCACGGTAGTGGTCGCGAAGCCTGAGATCTCGGCGGTAAGTTGATACTCGCCGGGGGCGACGTTCTCGAAGTCGTAGCCGCCATCGGGGTCGGTGGTGAGCTCGCGCTTGATGCCGGTGGCGCTGCTGGTGAGCGTGAGTTTCACGCCGGGCACGGCCGCGTGCGTGGAATCGTACACGGTTCCGCGGACGGCGCCGTTCTGCAGGTTCTGCGCACGCATCGCTGCGGCCGCCGCGAGCGAACAAACCAGCGCAACCATCAAGAACGCGGTTCGATGCATTTTCATCATCGCTCCCTCAGAAGTTCGAAAATCGAAAAAGCAAATTCGAAAATCGGAACCCGGAGTCGAAATTCGAAACCGGATTGGTCGTCGAAAAGACGACGCCGGCAAGCACACCTGTACAATTTCTGTTGTCGCGGCACGATCGGCGCACAATCGGGAACACCCCAATGTCCCGAATCGGCGCGTAGGCTAGCAGTGTGAGTTTGGCGGAGTCAAGCGCAAAGTCGATTCGGAATTTTGATGCAGGGCAGCATTATTCCTGCGAGTAAAGGATTCCAAGGAAATTACCGCAGAGGCCCGCCTAACCAGATGGGGGGCAGGCGCGGAGGTCGCAGAGGAAATCTGCCGCGAGACTTGGTGGCGGCGCATCCTGCTAGAATCGACGCCGCATGAGGCGGCGGACCTCAATCCTTTTCACTGTGCTGATCATTTGTGGCGCGCTGCCAACGCCACGGGCGCAGGACTATCGGCGTGCGAACTCCGCGAATCCCTACGGCGTGCAATTTCGAGACGTGACGCGCGCGGCGGGAATTCACTTTCATCACGAGCGGGCTGCTTCCGCCGACAAACTCTATTACGAGACGATGGGAGCGGGCGTCGCGTTCCTCGATTACAACCAGGATGGTTACCTCGACATTTTCTTCGTGAACAGCGGTTACACGCCGTTTTTTCATCCGGCGCAGCCGCCGCAGCCGGCGCTCTATCGCAATAATGGCGATGGCACGTTTACGGATGTCACCGCTGCGAGCGGAATCCATGCCGACGGCACGTTTTTCATGGGCGTGGCCGTCGGCGACTACGACAACGACGGTTATCCGGACATTTATATGACGGGGTACAAGCATTCCGTGCTGCTGCACAACAACGGCGATGGCACGTTCACCGACTTGACGGCGAAAGCAGGCGTGGGCGATGACGGCGACTGGGGCACGGCGGCAGGATGGTTCGATTACGATCACGACGGGAAGCTCGATTTGCTGGTGACGAATTACGTGGCGTTCGACGCCGATCATCCAGTGCTGTGCGGCGACAATCGGCCCGGCCATCGCGCGTACTGCCATCCCGACAGCTTTCACGGCGAATCCATGCGGCTGTATCACAACAACGGCGACGGCACGTTCACGGACGTCACCGAGAAGGCCGGGCTGGTGAACAACGATGGGAAGAGTTTGGCCGTCGTTCTGGCGGATCTGAACAACGACGGCTGGACCGACATCTTCATCGCGAACGACACGCAGCGAAATTTTCTGTACTTCAACAATGGCGATGGCACGTTTCGCGACGCAAGCTATAAATCTGGCGCGGGCTTCAGCGAAGACGGGCGGCCCGAAGCGGGGATGAGCGCTGATGCCGCGGACATCAGGAGCAGTGGGCGGATGGACCTCTACGTGAGCCATCTCGATTTCGAGCTGAACCGGTTGTATCGCAACAATGGGGATGGGACGTTCAGCGACGACACAATCGCGTCCGGATTGGGCCAGACGAATATTTTGGACAGTTCGTTTGGCGCGCGGTTTTTCGATTGGGATAATGACGGCTGGCGCGATCTGCTGGTGACGAATGGGCACATCCTCGACAACATCAAGCTCTATCATCCTGAGGTTGCGTACGAAGAGGAGCGGCGGCTCTACCGAAACGTGGGCCAGGGACGATTCGTCGACGCGACGAAAACGCAGGGCGCGGATTTTCGCGCGTCGCGAGTAGGGCGCGGACTGGCGGTGGGAGACTTCGACAACGATGGCTGGCTAGATTTCGTCGTGAACAACAATGGCGAGGATGCACAGCTTTTCCGCAACGAGGGACAGAGGAATGCTTCGATCGGTGGTCTGGTGATAAGGAATCACTGGTTGGGCGTCCATCTCTTGGGGACCAAGAGCAATCGCGACGGGATTGGCGCGCGGCTGAAACTCACCGCCGGTGATTTTGTAAGTTACGATCAGGCGAAAGGTGGGATGAGTTACTCCTCGGCGCAGGACCCGCGAATTTACTTTGGGCTTGGTGACCACGCTCGCGTGGATTCGATCGAGATCCTGTGGCCCAGCGGAGTGAAGGACGTGCTGCAGGGGTTAGCAGCGGACCGAATCGTGACGCTGGTGGAAGGAAAGGGAATCGCGAAATAAAACCTTGGAACCACAGATGAACACAGATAAACACAGATGAAGCGAAGGGCAAAAGCGAAGGGCAAAAGCGAAGGGCAAGTTAGCTTGACGCGAGGCTCTGAAAACCTCACCACAGAGGGCACCGAGGAAAAACATGAGGGCACAGAGGAATCGGGCAATGTGGTGCGTCGTGTTTGGTGGGGTTGTTGCGGGGGCTTTGATCGCAGCAGCCTCGGGTCACGGTTCCGAAAATTACAGGACGCGGAAATCGCTCGTTGCGACTACGAATTCGCAGGAGGCGACGGATCCGTGGAAACGGGTGCCTGTGGCGACCAAGGCGAGCTTTCGAGGGCTGAGCGCGGTTACGGCAGATATTGTTTGGGCGAGCGGGACGGGCGGGACCGTGATTCGGACGGTTGACGGCGGAAAGACGTGGGCCGTACGCACGGTGGCGGGAGCGGAGAATCAGGATTTTCGAGGGATTCGCGCCTTCGATGCCGACAGCGCGATCATCATGAGCACCGGCAACGCGGAGAAAAGGCTCGCGCGGATTTATCGTACGAGCGACGCCGGTCAAAGTTGGACGCTTATATTCGAGACGAAAACGGCGGGCGTGTTTTTCGATTCGATTGCGTTTTGGGACCGGAAGCGCGGCGTGGTGCTGAGCGATCCCGTGGATGGACACTTCGTTCTTTTCCGCACTGACGACGGCGGGACAACATGGACGCAGATTCCGCCGGCAAGTTTGCCGCCCGCGCTGAAGGGCGAGGGATCGTTTGCTGCGAGCAATTCATGTATTGCGCTGCAGGGCGAGAAGAATATCTGGTTTGTGACGGGCGGCGCGAGCGTTGCGCGGGTGGTGCGGTCGAGCGACGGAGGCGAAACGTGGGATGTGGCAGAGACGCCGATACGGCCCGCGAATGCGAATAGCGGATTATTTTCGGTGGCGTTTGTCAGCGCAACGGTCGGGATTGCGGTTGGCGGCGATTATGAGCAACCGACGAACACTCCGATGCCAGACGCGATCGGGACTGAAGACGGGGGAAAGGCATGGCACGAGTTGATTGCACCGGCCGAGAAGCTGTTCTTTTCTTCTGCGGTGTATGTTCCGCCAGCACCTTATAAGCCCAATGAGCTGTCCGGTACAGGCGTACCGTGGCAAGAATACAGGCCAAGCCTACTGGCGGTGGGACCGGCCGGGGCGGCTTCGTTTCATAGAGGCGTGGTCCCTGGGTGGATTTTCGACAGCAAGGAAGACTTCAACGCGGTGGCGGCGCCGACGGTGCAAACGGCGTGGGCGGTCGGGCCGAAGGGATTTGTTGCGCGATGGAATAACCGCTGAAAGATTGGAAGAAACGGCAAAAGATTACCACCGGGGACACAGAGAAAGACCAAAGTTCACAGAGAAAACCGGCGGCAAGAAAGCGCCTAGCGGGGCGAGCCTAACGACGACACGCCCCACATCGGGCCGGGCAAGAGACCGCAGAAAAACTATTCCTTCTGCGAATTCACGTAGTGGCAGACGTCTTTCACCGCATTGTGCAGAAAGCTCGTCTGCGTGGCGTATGCCGCTTCACCGCCATGCCGGAAGACCGTGAACTCGAAGCGGCCTACCCACTTCGCTTCCAGCATGTAATCGGACTTCTTCGAGTCCAGCGTGATGGATACGTTGGGGCACTTGTCGCCCAAATTCTTGAGTATATCCGCGCTGGGGATGTTCGACGTTGGAGACAGGAACAGCTTGAGCTGTCGCGGGTCGGCCCGCATCGTTCCTGCGCTTACTAGCAACAGCAGAACCGCGCCAAACAGAATCTTCTTCATGGATGCAATTTCCTCCTAATTCCGCCGAACCTTTCCCCACTTACAAAGACGCATTTTCCCACTGAATGGTTGCAGCCTGGAAGCGGGTGTTACGTGTTTGCAACTCCCACGGCGAGGATGTCGTTCCCGCGCACTTCCAGCAGGATCCGCGGCAAGGGCCGCGGCGGCGGCCCCGCGAGGACGGCACCATCCACGATCGAAAAGAGGCCACCGTGGCAGCGGCATTCGAGGCCGTTTTCGTCCGGGCGGTAAAACACTGGGCAGGAATTGTGCGTGCAGATGCGGCTGTAGGCCACATAGCTGGCGTCGCCTGTGCGGACCAGGATGCAGGGTGCGACGTCGGTGGGGTACTGGAAGATTTTCGTGCCGCCGACCGGGATTTCTCCCGCTTGCGCGATCACTTGCGCGGCAGCAGGGCGCGAGTGGTACCACTCGCGAAGGGCGTACAGCCCGCCGACGAGGATGGCGCCAATCGAGATTGCGAATGATTTCGCGAAGCTGCGGCGCGTGGGTTGTGGGTTTGCGGCGGGCTCCACCATTTCGTTCGCTCGCGTTCTGCTTGACGCACTATCGTAACTCAACTATGCGGATTCGGCTTTGCGCTCGAGGAGCGAGTATAGGACGGGCATCACGAGGAGGGTGATAAACGTTGAGAGTAGGAGGCCGCCGATGACGGCGAGAGCCAGCGGCTTCTGCAGTTCGGCGCCGGAGCCGAGGCCCAGTGCGAGTGGGAGCAGACCGAAGAGCGTCGCCATGGTGGTCATTAAGATCGGGCGAATGCGAATCTTTCCGGCGGCGACGAGCGCTTCGCCGAGCGGCATTTTCTCCTCTTCCCAGAGCTTGTGGACGTACTCGAAGAGGATGATGCCGTTTTTCACCACCAGGCCGACCATCAGAATAATCCCCATGAACGAGGAGACGTTGAGCGGAGTGCCGGTGATAAGCAACATCGCGAACACACCTACGAGCGACAGAGGCGCCGCGGAAAGAATAATCAGCGCAGGCGGGAAGGCACGGAACTGAACCACAAGCACGATGAACACCGCCCCCAACGCAAGGCAAAGCACCTTGAGCAAGTCGTGGAATGAACTTTGCTGGCTTTCATATTGGCCTCCGATTTCGTAGGTTGTGCCGGTGGGCAGTGTAATTCCGTCCATCATTTTCTGCACGTCGCGAATGCCGCTGCCAAGGTCGCGGTTTTCGAGCCGCGCGGTGAGGGTCACCATCAGGCGCTGATTCTCGCGCTGCAACGCGGATTCGCCGTTCACCTGCTGCACCTGCGCGAGAGACGAAAGCGGCACGATTTGTTTCGCAGGCGTGAGAAGCGGGAACTGCTGAATATCGGTGTAGTTGTAACGGAATGCATCGGGGAAGCGCACGCGAATGTCGATCGTGCGGTCCGCCTCGCGAAACTGTGATTCGGTGAGGCCCAGTAGACCCGCACTGACCTGCTGAGTGACGTCGTCTGTACCTAGCCCCGCGCGGCCGGCCACTGTGGGATCGACGCGAAAGAAAATCTCGGGATTGCCCTTTTGGATCCCGACGAAGTCGACGAGGCCCGGGATCTTCTGAAGTTTTGGCGCGACTTCTTCCGCAAGTCGCTCGAGGGTAGTCATGTCGTTGCCGAAAATCTTCAGCTCGACGGGTTCGGGCGAACCTTCGAGATCTCCCAGCATGTCCTGAAGAATCTGGGTGAACTCGACGTCGAGGCCGGGGATATTTTCCGCGATCTGGGAGCGCATGTCGTCCATAACTTCCTGGGTGCTGCGTTTGCGCTGCGAGCGCGGCTTCATTTTGACGAGGATGTCGCCCCGGTTTTGTTGCGTGGCGAAGAGGCCCATCTCCGCGCCGGTGCGGCGCGAGAACGACGCCGTCTCCGGCATCGCGGCGATGCGCTGTTCTACCTTCTGGACCAGGGCGTTTGTTTCAGCGAGCGAGGTTCCCGGCGGCGTGAGGTAGTCGAGCACGTAACCTCCCTCGTCCATTTCCGGCAGGAATCCGGTTTCGAGCTGAGTGAACAGGACCACGCCGACCATGACGCATGCGAGCGCAGCAATCGCGACAATCGCGCGGTGCTTCAGCGACCATCTCACCGCCTTTTCGTACACGCGATTCACCGGCCCCATGAATTTTGCGGATTCCTCGCGATGCGTTCGCGAACCGAGGAAGTTCTGGGAGAGCAGGGGGATCAGCGTCAGGGCGTATACGAGCGACAGCAGAACAGACACGCCCAGCGTGAGGCACAAGGCGCGAAAGAACTCCCCGACAACTCCTTGCAGCAAGCTTAAGGGCAAGAAAACGACGAGGGTTGTTGCAGTCGAACCGATCACAGGTCCGAGCAACTCTTGCGTGCCGCGTTCCGCGGCGATTTGCTGCGATTCGCCCAGCCCGAGATGCCGGTAGATGTTTTCGATGACGACGACGGCGTCGTCGATGATGAGTCCGATGGCAACAGCCAGGCCGCCGAGAGACATGAGGTTGAGCGTGCCGTTGAAAATCTTCAAAAAGAAGAACGTCCCAATGACGGAAAGCGGCAAAGAAGTAGCCGCGACGAGGGTGGTTCTGCCGTCGCGCAGAAAGCCGAACAGAATCAAGACGGCGAGCACCGCGCCGATGATGATGGCGTCGCGAACGCTGCCGATCGAGTCCGAAACGAACTCGGCGAGGTTGTAGACGATGGAGATATGCAGCGTCTTCGGAATAGCGGCTCCCAGGCTGTGCACCTGGTCGAGCACCTGCTGCGTCATTTGCAGGATGTTTCCGCCGATTTGGCGCGAGATGTTGATCAGCGCAGCGGGTTGGCCATTGCCTGTAATCAGCGTGGTGGGGTCGCTGATGCCGAAGCTGACATCGGCGAGATCGCGGACGCGGATGGGCGCGCCGTTGTCGACCGCGACGACCGTGTTGCGAATGTCCTCGAGGTTGGCGAATTGACTCGTCGTCAGGATGAGATATTGCTGGTAGTCCTTCGCCAGGCGCCCCACCGATGTGACCTGGTTCGTGTCGCGCAATTCGTTGGCGATCTCGACCAGGGACAGCCGGTGCGCGAGCATCTTCTGCGGGTCGACGATCACGGAAACTTCACGCGTGTCGGTGGCCTGAACTTCGATGTTTCCCACTCCCGGGATCCGGCTGAAGAGAGGGCGCAGGACGTAAAACGCATCGTCGTGCAAGTCCGCATCAGGGACGTTGCCGTTCAGAATCAGACTCAGGACGGGAAACACTTCGGGAGTGATTCGTTCGACGCGGATTTCAGTGTCAGCAGGCAAGGTGCTGCGGGCTTCGCTGACGCGCGCCTGGACGAGCTGAAGCGCGTACTGCATGTCGGTGTTCGGCTGAAACAAAATGTAGATTTCCGAGTTGCCGCGGATCGTTTTGGAGTCAACGCGCCGAACGCCTGAGGTGGTGCTGACAGCTTCCTCGATCGGGCGGGTAATGGTGAGCAACATCGTTTCCGGCGCAAGGTCTCCTGCGTGCGAAAGGACCACGATGCGCGGGAAATTCAGCTCGGGATAGATGTTGCTCGGAAGCTGAAACACCGCCCAGATTCCCGCAACCGTCAGAAACGCGGCGAGCAGGTAAACGGCGTACCGATTTTCGCGGCAGAAGCGGACGATGTTCATGGTTCTTTGGAGTCGGACTTCGAGTCCGAATCGGGCTTCGAGTCAGGCTTTGAATCGGGCGCCTTGACCTCTATTTTCGCTTTGTCGCCAAGTCCGTAGCCGCCCGTCAGAATGATCGTGTCGCCTTCCTTGATGCCGCCTTCGTCGCCGGGGAGAAGCTCCGCCTGGTCCTTGTTTTCGATTCCGATTTTCACCGGAACGGCCGTCGCGGAGTCACCGTTCGTCACGAACACGCGGTTTTCGCCCTCTTCGTCGCGATAGATTGCCTCGACTGGAATGACGAGAGCTTTCTTGTGCGTTTCCACGGGGATGTCCGCGTTGAGAAACACGCCCAGGCGCAGCAGGCCGCTCGAATTCGGCACGCGGATACGAACAAGTCCCACGCCCGTTGCGGGATCAACGGAAGGAGAAATCGCCACGATGCTGCCGTCAAATTTCTTGTCCGGGACGGCCTCCGTCGTTACGGTGACGTGTTCGCCCGGATGCATTTTCGCCAGGTACTGTGCGGGGGTGTTGCCTGGGAACTCAACAAGCTGCAGATTGGCCACTTCGACGATCGGCTGCGCGGCCGTGCCGTCCACCTGCTCACCGCCGCTGACAAAACGCTTGGCCACCACACCGTTGATCGGCGAGCGAATCTCGGTCCGCGCGAGCTGGAGGCGTGCGAGCTCGAGGGCGGCTTCGGATTGCCTCATGGCGGCCTGCGCGACGCTTTCCTGCATGCGCGCGTCTTCCAGATCCTTGCGGGCAGCGATACCGCGTTGAAAGAGGTCTTCGTTGCGGGCGTGGGAAAGCTTCGCGTTGTCGAGATTGGCCTTCGCCTGCTCCACGGCGGCTTCGGCCTGCTGGAGCTGGTCGTGATAGCTGCGGTCGTCGAGTTTCGCGACGATCTCGCCGGCTTGAACTCGATCGCCTTCGGCGACGTTGAGTTCGGCCACGCGGCCGGACACCAGTGCGCTGACTTTGATGTCCTGATTGGGCGGTGCCGCAGCAGTGCCGGTAAGAGTGAGCATCTGCGAGATATCTCCGCGCGTGATTTTCGTCAGCGTGACTTCCGCTTTGGCCGAAGCCTCATCGCCGGCAGCGTCGTCAGCTGCGGACTTGTGCGAGCAGCCTGCCGCGATGAGTGAGAGCATGAGGCCGGGCAGAAGACGTTGGACGTTTCGATTTCGATAACTTTTCATTGTTCTTTCCATTCAATCGAGCGGCGCGCCCACCGCTTCTTCCAGCTCGGAGAACGCGGATTGCACGGCCAACAAGCTATCGAGATACTGGCGCTGAACCTGATGCACGTCCGACTGCGCGCTGAGAACCGTCAAGATATTCGCTTTGCCCGACTGGTAGCTGTCTTCGGCCATTTGCTCGAGTTTCTGCGAGGCGGGGAGAAGCGAATCGTGATAAACCTGCGCCTCGGTGCGTCGCGCAACCAAGTCGAAATAGGCGCTCTCGACCTTCGCGTCGTTCGCACGGCGAATCGCCGAAAGTTCGGCATCCAGGGCGCGTTCGCTGGCGAGCGATTGCGCGATCTCGCCTTGGTTGCGCGCGAGGATCGGCAATTCCATGGAGAGTTGGCCGCGAGCGCCTTCCTTGTAACCTCCCGGACCAGGTGAGTTGAAATCGACCCCGAACTCGACGCCGAGATTCGGGACGCGTTCCGCCTTGAGTAGCGCCGTTTGGCTCTTCTGGACTTTTTGTTCCTGGTTGATGCGCGCGATTTCGGCGTTGGACGCGCCGGCGCGCAGAAGAAGGCCGTCGAGCGTCACTTCCGGGCAACGGTGCGGCGAGAACGCTCGCCGAGATCCCAGTCGGTGGTGGGAGACTCGTTCAGCAGGGTGTTGAGATCGCTGAGCGCGACTTTTTCTTCCTGTTGCGCGACCTGCAAATCGGCCTCGGCGCGAGCGGCTTCAAGGTCCGCCTGCGTCACTTCGAGCTGAGCGATGTCGCCGGCCTGGAAGCGCGCCTGAGCAATGTCATGAAGGCGCTGCGCAAGTTTCAAGACGTCCGCCTGCTGAGCCGTGGCGCCGCGCGCGTGAGCGAGACCAAAGTACGCGTCGCGAACTTCGTGGCGCACCTGGCGTTCGAGGGCCGCGATTTCCATTTCCGTCGCGCCGATTTCCTGCTTTGGCGACGTCGATGCGGCGCTGCCGCTTCGAGCCGAGTTCGATAGGCGTATCGAAGAAGAGGCTTTCGTGCGGAGTGTCCCGAGTCGCGCCGAAGAATGCCGTGGGGTTCGGGCGCTCGCCCGCAATGCGCACACCTGCTTGAGCAACGGCTCGCTGTGCGCGCGCAGCCGCCGAGATCGAGATTCTGCCGCTCGGCAAGATCAAGCACTGAAGCAAGGTTCAGACGTTGCGCATTTGGCGTCGTCTGCGACTCCTGCTGTGCGCGCGAGAGCCCGGGAATTGCGATGGTTATGATGGCGGACGCAAGCAGTCCCAGCTTCAACCTTGGGGTCAATCTCACAGCACAATCTTTCTTCACGGCAGCACTTGCACGCATCAATTCCCGCGGACGACAAACGCTCGGTTGACCCGGCGAGATCCGCTATCGCAGCTCAACAGAATAGAAACGAGGCTAGCGAGCCTACATGAAAAACATCTGAAAGAGAATGGTTCGAGCCAGGCTACGCCTTCTGCTTTCCAGGGCTTTCAGTCTTTGGACAGAGGGAGACGGACTTCGAACTTGGAGCCCTTGGCGGCCGCGCTTTCGACGCGAATTTCGCCCTGATGGGCTGCGGCGATCCAGCGTCCGATGGCGAGGCCAAGGCCGGTGCCACCGGATTCGCGGGAGCGGGCGCGGTCCGAGCGATAGAAACGATCGAAAACGTGCGGGAGATCCCGCCGGGTATGCCTATTCCCGTGTCGCGGATGGCGGCGACCGCGTGGCCGTCATCCGAGCTCAAGACGAACGCGATCTCTCCGCCACTCGGCGTGTACTTCACTGCATTGTCGAGCAGGATTACGAACAGGCGCTGGAGCGAAGCAGCATCGCCTTGAACCCAGACCGGACTTTCAGGAATCGACTCCGAGAATTTCAGTTGTTTGGCTTCCGCAAGAACCCTCGCTTCACCGCAAGCAGCTTTGCAGCGCAGCAGTTCAGGTCCGTGCGGATCATCGGCAGGGAGGCAGGGCCGGAGTCGGCGCGCGCGAGCAGGAGCAATTGCTCGATTAGCCGGGAAACTCTTTCGGATTCGGCGAGGATGCGCGCGAGCGCCTCGCGATATTCCGCTTCCGAACGCGTTTTGCGCAGCGCGAGTTCGGCGCTCGTTCGCATCACCGAAACCGGCGTGCGCAGCTCATGCGAAGCGTCGGCCGTGAACTGCGTGACGCGCTGGAATGCGGCTTCGAGACGAGCGAGCATTTCGTTGAGCGTGTCCGCAAGGCGCTGCAGTTCGTCGCTCGTTCGAGGAACGGCCAGGCGCTGCGAAAGGTCTTGCGCGCCGATCGCGCGGGCGGCGCGCGTGATTTCGTCTACAGGCGCAAGAGCGCGGCGGCTCAGCCAGTAACCGCCGAGCGCGGCGAGGATCAGGAATGCCGGCGCCGCGGAATACAGCACCACCCGAAAACGTTGAAGGGCGCGATCGAAATCTTGCATGGATGACGCAACTTCGACGTCGTAGCGCGCTCCGCCCACCTCGGTTCGTTCTCGCTGAAACCGGAAACGAGCGTCGCTGATTTTCGCGGTGAATGGACGCGGGATGCTCTGAGCGCGCCTGGGTTCTTGCGGCTCTTGCAGATCGGGCGAAGCGTAGATTACCGTGCCGCCGTCGTATGCGACGCGCAATCGCGCGCCAGCGCCCTCGCTATCCGCGAGTTCGCGAAACTCGTCCTGAAGCGCTGCCAATCCGTTGGGCGCGTCCTCTTTAATAATGTCGCGAACTGCCTGAATACGCTGCCCGAGGCCGGAGTCGATCGTCGTGCGAATGCTCTGGCTCATCGCGAAATACGCAATCGCGCTGAAGAGGCACAACGAAAGCGCAAGGATCAGGGAGTACCACGCGGTGAGGCGGGCGCCGATCGAGAGGGATTTCATTCGTTCGGCTCCTGCCGGACGCAATAGCCGAATCCGCGCACGGTGTGAATCAACCGCTGCTTGTGTCCGTGATCCATCTTGGTGCGCAACAGGCGAACGAAGGCGTCGAGGGTATTTTCCTCCACTTCGGCCTCGAGCCCCCAGACCGCTTCGACAATAGCGCGCCGCGACGCTACGCCGCCGGAACGCCGCATGAGAAATTCGAGCAGACGGTATTCGGTAGAGGTCAACCGGACTTCGTGGCGCCCGCGAAACACCTGGTGAGAGCTGGGGTCGAGAGCCAGGTCGGCGACTTCTAGGCGATGCCCGCGAGCCGTTGGCGCGGGACGTCGCCCGAGCGCGCGCAATCGGGCCAGGAATTCGGCGAAGGAAAACGGCTTCGTCAAGTAGTCATCGGCGCCTGCATCGAGGCCTTTCACGACGTCGGGAACGGCGTCGCGCGCGGTGAGCATGAGAATGGGAGTTTTGTTTCCGCCCTTTCGCAGGCGGCGCGCCACTTCCGTGCCGTCCATGCGCGGCAGCATCCAATCCAGGACAATCACGTCGAACTGATACGATTCGGTCAGTTCGAGGCTGGCGGCGCCGTCCCGAGCGACGCTGACGACATGGTCCTCCTCTTCCAGACCCTTTTGCAGCAGGTCCGCCATGCTGCGATCGTCTTCAACAATGAGCACTCGCATCGAGCCACGTCTCTAACCGAGGTTGAACCCTCCGCCTGAAATATAGCTGAAAACGGCCGCGGGGGAGTCGACACTCCGAGGTGGAGCTGACTTTGCGAGTTACGCGACGTGGCCTACCTGGAGGCGGGTTTGCAGCAGGCGGAGGATTGAGTCGCGCGAGATCATGCCGACGATATGGTTGTCCGCGATGACCGGCATCTGGTTGATGTCCTGACTCTGCATGCGCTGCAGAATGCTCATGGCCGGTTCTTCCGGCGCGGCGGAGTGGATTTTGTCCACGGGCAGCATCACGGCCTGAATTGAAGTGTTCTTCCACTCGTCGCGGGGGACGGCGCGTGCGGCGGCCAGCGTTACGAGGCCAACCGGGGTGCCGGCGCCAGTCACCACGTGGCAGCGGCTGCCCGTCCGCAACACCTCGTGCACATATTCGTCGATCGACATGTCGCGGGTCACCGTCGGAACGTCGCGCGTCATGATGTCTTCTGCGCGGACGCCCACGAGCATGTTCCGAACCGCGATGCTCGAGTAGCTCTCCTGCGCCGCAGACAGCAGGAACCATCCGATGAACGCGAGCCACAGGCCGCCCACCCAGTTGCCGTGGAGTGCCTGGTAGACGCCAATGAAGATCATCAGGTAGGCAAAGAACTTGCCGGCGTTTGCCGCGATCTTTGTGGCGCGCGTGAAATCGCCGGTTATGCCCCAGACGATCCCACGCAGCACCCGGCCGCCGTCCAGCGGAAATCCCGGAACCAGATTAAAGATGGCGAGGCCGAGATTGATCTGCCACAGCCAGCCCGACGCGGCGTGGACCATTTCGTTGCCGCCGGAATACCGCCAAACCAGCCAAAAGCAGCCCGCCAGGAAAAAGCTCGAAAGGGGGCCTGCTATCGCTACGTTGAACTCCTGCTTGCCGTTGTCGGGCTCGCGGGTGATCCGGGAAAGGCCTCCAAAAACGAACAGCGTGATCGATTGGACGGGAATTTTGTAATGCTTCGCGACGACACTGTGGCTGAGTTCGTGAAAAACCACCGACGCGAAGAAAAGGAAGCTGGTGACGATCCCCAAGGCCCAATGCTGCTCGCGGCTCCAACCGGGGTGCTGGGAAGTGAACTGGGTGGCGACTAAGCCAGTCGTGAGGAAAAAGATGATGAACCAGCTCGGGCTCAGGTAGAGCGGAATCCCAAAGACACGCCCGAACTGGATGCCGGGTTGTTCCGCGGGTCGAACGGCTGGTTCTGCCATCCCAAAATCCCCCGGGCCAAATTCTAACAGAATTCTTTGGCGACGGTCTCCGCGTGCGGTTTTCCACGACGTGTTCGCGTCGCCACAAACGCGGCTTGCTCTGCGCGCGCTAACTCACCTGTTTGTCTCAGCGGCCTTGTGGCCGTCGCAGTGCACTCGTGCGTGTGGCCGCCGATGCAGAGAGCGGATGGAAGCCCGGCCTAGAACAACGGCCCAGCCCAGCGAAAGGGAGAACTTAGATGGATTACATGATCGATCTGGCAGGCGTTGGAGGAGCGATTGCGCTTTCGATCGGCTTGGCGCTGTGGCTGGAGTGGATGACTCTGCGGGGATTGATGCGGCTGATGCCGGCAAGACCTGTGGCGCAAGCGGTTCCGCAGGCAGTTGCCGCAAAAGCCGTCAACGGTCGGTATTCGAGCTATTCGGGCACCAAGGCGGCTTAGTTTTCCAGGAGCCGGGTAGGACCGGCAGCGCCTAAGGGCGATGTCAGGGTGAAGGAGGACGTCATGCTGTTCTTGAAAGGTTTGCTGGTGTTTGTGGCGTTTGGTTTTCTGGCGGCCGCGGCGGGACTGGTGCTGTACGACATCTACCTTGCTTTCGAGCTCGACCGGCTCCTGCGCAAAAGCGAGCCTCCAGCTCCAGACACACGAACCGGAGACGCGCAGTCCGGAGAGGCGGGAGCGGTGGGCGGAGCGGGGGCTGGCCTTCCTTTGCTGCGTGCTATACCTCGTACTGCTGTACCGCCTCGCACTGTGCGCGGACTTCGCTGGAACGCGCGGTGGAAGACGGCCGCCAAATTCGTCCTAATCGCGGCGGTTCTGGCGCTCACGGGCCAAAGCATCGTGGTAGTGCCGGACGGCGAGGCGGCCGTGCGCGTGAGCCAGCTCTACGGCGTCCGGCCCGGCACCTTGTATCCAGGGACGCACCTGATCTGGCCGCTCCTCGATCGCGTGCAGCTCTATGACATCCGCGATCGCGTTTTCCAGACGGCCTCCGGCACCGCCGCGCACGAAAAATTCGAATTGCTCACGGTGGAGTCTCGCGAAGGGCTCTCGGTGGGAATCGGCGTGACGGTGCGCTACCGGGTGGATCCCCGGAAGCTCGACTACATCCAGGCGAACCTGCCGCAGCCGCTCGACGAACAGATCGTCGAACCCGTGGTGACGGCCGCGTTTCGCGAGCTTGCGCCGAACTACATGGTGCGCGACGTCTTCTCGATCAAGCGCGAGGAGTTTCGCAGCCACGCGGCGCAGACCATCACGGCGCGGCTGGCCGGTGACGCGATTGTAGTAAAGGAAGTGCTGCTGCGAAGGGTGGAGCTGCCGGAGGAGTACGCGCAAGGGCTCGAAGGCTTGCTGCTCAAGGAACAGCAGGACGATCAGATGGCCGTCGAGACGGACATCGAACAGAAGCGTGTAAAGATCGCCGAATCGCAGGCCGAGGCGGCGAAAGTCCGCCAGGTGAAGCAAGCGGAAGGCGAGGCTGCGGCGAGCGTGATCCAGGCCAAGGCACAGGCGGACTCGATGCAGTACACGCTGCCGTTGAAGCAGAAGCAGATCGAGCAGTCCCGCCTCGAGGCCGAAGCGCGCAAGGAAGCCACGATTAAGAACGCCGAGGCTGAGGCGGAAGCCAAGGTGATCGACAGCAAGGCGGAACAGCAGCGCCGAGGGTTCCTGGCGGATGCCGAAGCGCAGGCCAAGATCGTCGATAGCAAAGCCGAGCAGCAGCGGCGGAACATGTTCGCCGACGCCGAGGCCAACCAGATTCGCGTGACGGCGCAAGCGCACGCCGAGGAGTTGCAGCTCGAGGCGGCGGCACTGAAGTCGAACCCGCTGCTGGTGCAATACACGGTGGCGCAGAAGTTGTCGGACAAGGTGCAGATCATGCTGGTGCCGAGCGACGGGAAATTCTTCTTCACGAACGACGTGCTGCGCTCGGCGCTGGGCGGCGATCCAGCCGATCCGCCCGCGCGGCCAGGCTCAAAACCGTAGGAGATTCCCGGCCGGCCTCGCTCAGCGGCGACTTGACCGCTGAGGGGTGAAGTCAGGCCGGTGACTGGGAGTAACGCCGGCAAAAACCCTTGCGGGTGGCCCGGAACGGCACGTTCAGCGAAAGCTGGATGCGCAACACGAGGCCACCCAGCCGGCGCGTAGAAACGGGTGTGTTATTATGATTAGCCACGAACGCGATTTACATGTCGTTCAACTCGATGCGGTTGTCACGCAGGTCGCACTCTCCCTTTCGCGCACTCCTCCTCGCGCTTTTTCTGGTCGCTTCTCTGATTGCAGCTTCGCAGGCAACCTGGGCCCAGTCTTCGGCGCAGCCGGCCGCTCAGCTTCCGCCAGCGTGGAATGACGCGGTGGCCCGCCTCGCAAGCAAGATTGGGAGCATCGCCGGCTCGCAGGGGACGATTTCGATTATCGTGAAGAACAGTTCGTCATTGACTGACGCCGACGCCGTCACGATTTCACAGGCACTTCAAGCGGAATTGAAACGCCTGCGATTTTCCGTCGGACCCGAATCATCGGCGCAGACTCATGCCGCCGTCACTCTCTCAGAGGGCGAGCAGGGATATGTTTGGATCGTGCAAGTCGGCAATGGCTTGGCCGAGCAGGTTCTTATGGTTTCAGTGTTGAAGAATGAGGAGGCTTCCGACGGCATCGTCAAGCAATTGGTCGCTCTCGACAAGCGACTTGTTTGGACGCAACCTGGAAAGTTTCTCGACTTCGTAGAGTTCACGAATCCGGTGGGGTTTTTCTCGACATTCTTGGTTCTTGAGCCGGATCGGCTGGCCTTCTATCAGTCTGCCGATTCGAATTCTTGGAAATTTTGGCAAGCCGTTTCGATTTCGCATTCCAATCCCTGGCCACGCGATCTGCGCGGGAGCCTCGACGAAATGAACGGCAAAGTGAACCTTCCTGACGTCACTTGCTCAGGCCAGTTTGAAACGCCGAGCAGCCTGCAGTGTTCACCTGAGAAGCGAAAGCGGCTCGCTACTCCAATGCCATTGCACGTGCTCGGACACGAGGAAGCGGAAAAGGTCGTTCTGTTCGAGAAATGCGGCAGTGAATCGATCGTCCTGGCAACCGGAAACGGAGATTGGACACAGCCGGACTCGATTCAGGGGTATCTGCTCCCGAGCCTGGGCGACAACGCTGTGCTGAGCGGGGCGGCGGTGGACGTGGACGGGCCGGTGATGGCACTGCAGCGGGATGGAAGACAAAACGCTGCTCGGGTCGTCGTTCATAACGTTAAGACTGGAGACTATGAGGGGTACGTTGTCACGGCGACTTGCGGCAATTAGTGCAGCAACGTTATTTCTGCTCGCGGCGCTGCCTGCGTCGACGGCCCGGCGGCCGAGGTATGGCGGAACGCTGCGCGTGGAGATTGGCGCGACGGTGACCTCGCTCGACGCCGCGGTGGCCGCAGCCAACGCAGACGAAGCGGCCGCGAAAGCGCAGATCGAAGCGCTAATCTACGATCACCGGAATGCCGATGGCACCTTTTCCGATCCTGGACCATTTCGCGTCGCCGAGTGGGAGCCGGGCAAGCACGCGACCTTCGCCGCGAATGAGGACTACCCGGGCGGACGCCCGTTCGTCGACGCGATTGAAATCCAAATGGGACGAGCCGCGAAGGACCGGCTCGTCGATCTTGAGGTCAACAAGACCGATTTCGCGGAAATTCCCCCGGAGCAGGTGCGCCGCGCCGCCGAACGCGGAACGCGCGTGAGCACATCGCAGCCCGATGAACTAGTGGCGCTCGTATTTATCGCGGGGCGTCCTGCCGGCAGCGATGTGCGCGCTCGCGAAGCGATTGCGAACGCGATCGACCGCGCGGCCATCGTGGACTTCATCCTGCAAAAGGAAGGCGAGGCCGCCGGCGGATTGTTGCCGCAATGGTCGAGCGGCACGGCATTTCTATTTTCGATTGCGCCCGACGCGAAGCACGCGAAGGAACTATGGTCGCAAATCGCGCCATCCCCCAAGATTGTGTTGGGATATGATTCGGGCGATCCGCAGGAACAAGCAATTGCGGAGCGAATTGTGGTGAACGCGCGAGAAGCAGGCATTGGTATGACGCTGCAGGCGGTCCCGTCTGCGGCGCCGGCAGACGCGACCGTGGATGCGCGGCTCGTGCGCATGACGATGGCGTCGCGGTTGCCGCGCGCGGCGCTCGGGAATTTTGTCGGTGTGCTCGATCCGCTGGCAGGGTTGAACGACGATCCGCTGCCCGATCCAGCCTCGCCCGAGCAGATTTATGAATGCGAACGATCGATCGTTCGCAGTTTTTCGGTGGTTCCGATCGCGTGGGTGCCCAAAGTGTATGGACTCAGCGCGCGCGTTCGCGACTGGAAAGCGCCGGGTCCCGGTGAAACCTGGCCGCTCGCGGATGTCTGGTTGGACGGCACCGGCGAAGCACCGACTGAAAAGGTAAATCCGTGACGTTTCGTAGCAAACTTTTCTGGATTTTCACTCTGACGCTCGTGTTGTCGGTGGGCCTGATTGCCGCCGGCGTCACCGTAGTGGCGCGCAAGGCGTTCGACGATTCGAACCAGCAGCACAGCGACGCGCTGGTGGAGCAGTTTCAGCGCGAGTTCGACCGCCGAAAGCTGGAAGTGGCCCATCGTGTGAAGGGCATCGCCGAAGAGGATCCAACCCTGCGAATGGCGATTGATCTCGCGCGCCCCACGACCGACGTTTCCGTCTACGTGAACGATGCCCGCGGCGTTGCGAATTCCCACCAGTTGGACGTTCTCGATTTTCTCGGCAACAACGGCTCGATTATTTCGTCGGCGGAAAACGCGGCGCGCTTCGGCTACAAGATGGACTGGGTCACACAGCCTGCCGACGGCAAGCCTGTCGATTGGGCGGCGCAGGGTTCATTTCTGATGAAGCTCGACACGCAGGATGGACCTGTGCTCGCGCTGATGGCCGTTTCGACGGTGCGCGTCGCCGACAAGGACCTTTACGTGGTCGGCGGCGAGAGGCTCGGAAAGGAATTTCTTGCCTCGCTCGTGCTTCCCGTGGGAATGCGAGCGCTGCTTTATCTGAACCTGGACCCCGACTTTCAGCCCGCCAACCTGATCGATATGAACGGTCCCGTCGATCAGGCGCAGCGTTTTGCCCCGATCATCCAGAAGGAGCGCGAGCAGCCGAGCGAGCTTACCTACAAGATCGACTGGACGTCGGACCCGGCGAGCGCGGAAGTGTTTCATGCGCTGCCGCGGCGCGGCCGCCAGGACGAATTGCTGGGCGTGCTGTTGGTGGGAAGTTCGCAGCGCGACGTGGTGCTCCTCGAGCGGCGCATCCTTGAACTTGCCGTTGGAGTGGCGATCATTGGCGTCCTGATCGGACTTCTGCTGAGCTGGTGGGGCGCCGCGCGCGTCACTCGGCCGATACGGAAGCTTGCCGACGCGGCGCACGAAGTCAGCCAAGGGAATTGGAGCGTCCATGTGGATCCCCGCGGCGGAGGCGAGGTGGGCCAGTTAGCTCGCGCGTTCAATCAGATGACGCAGCAAATTGTGGAGCAGCGGGAGCGGTTGGTGCAAGCCGAACGCGTGGCGGCATGGCGCGAAGTGGCGAGGCGATTGGCGCACGAACTCAAGAATCCGTTGTTCCCACTGCAGACCACCGTGGAAAACCTGCAGCGGGCAAAAACACACAATTCCGACCAGTTCGAGGAAGTGTTCCGCGAATCCACGGGTATCATGCTCTCGGAAATCGAAAACCTGAAGGCGATCATCGGTCGGTTCAGCGACTTCGCGAAGATGCCGCAGCCCGAGCTTGCCACCGTGAACCTGAACGAGGTTGTGCGAAACGTGGTGAAGCTTTTCGAGGCGCAGTTCGGCGCCGTGGGACGCCCGCCGATCACTCCGGAATTGCACCTGGAAGAAAATCTGCCGCCGATCCAGGCGGACCAGGCGCTGCTGCACCGCGCGCTGGAAAATCTGGTTCTGAACGCGATGGACGCGATGCCCGCCGGGGGCGTCCTGATGCTTCGCACGGCGCATGAAAACGGCAACGTCGAGCTCGAAATCTCCGACACCGGCATGGGCCTCACGCCCGAGGAGTGCGACCGCCTGTTCACGCCGTACTACACGACGAAGCAGCACGGAACGGGGCTCGGACTCGCGATCGTGCAGTCGGTCGTCAGCGACCACGGCGGCCGCATCTCCGTCGAAAGCGAATCGGGCGTCGGCACCTCGTTTCATGTGGAGCTTCCCACGAATCCGCCGCACAAGCCGCAGGTGTTTCCCATGGTCTTCGAGAAGCAAGAGGTCAGTTGACGTTCGTGAGAGTTAGCTGAAAAGGTGTAGTTCAAGTGGCCCCGAAAGCTCACATCCTTATCATCGACGACGACGCAAACACGCTCGCATCCCTCGCGCGTGCGTTTCGGCTTGCGGGCCATGAAGCCACCGTGTGCGATAACGCGGCGAGGGCACTCGAACTCGCTCGCGCGGAGCGTTTTGACCTGATTCTTTCCGACGTTGTGATGCCGGGAAGAGACGGCATCGCCCTGCTCGAAGACTTCAAGAAGATCGGCATCACGTCGCCGGTCGTGATGATGTCCGGGCAGGCCTCGATCGAAATGGCCGTTAAGTCGACGCGGCTTGGTGCCCAGGACTTTCTCGAGAAGCCAATCTCGACGGAAAAGCTCCTGCTGACGGTGGAGAACTCGCTCCGCATCGCGCGCCTCGAAGAAGAGAATCGCGATCTGAAGCAGCGCCTCGGGAAGCACCAGATCATTTTGGCGAGTCCCGTGATGCGCGAGTTGATGGCGCAAGTGGAGCAGGTGGCGGCCGGCGAAACGCGCGTCTGCATTCGCGGCGAGACGGGAACCGGCAAGGAACTGATCGCGCGAGCGCTCCACGAAAAGAGCTCGCGCCGCGGCGGCCCGTTCATTTCGCTGAATTGCGCCGCGATTCCAGCCGAGCTGCTCGAATCGGAGCTGTTCGGACACGAGAAAGGCTCGTTCACCGGCGCGGCCGGCCGGCACGTGGGGAAGTTCGAGCAGGCGCATCGCGGCACGCTGTTCCTCGACGAAATCGGCGACATGCCGCTCGCGATGCAGGCAAAGCTCCTGCGCGTGCTCGAAGAAGGCGAGATCGAGCGTGTCGGCGGCGACAAGCCGCTCGCTGTGGATGTGCGGATTATCGTGGCCACGCACCGCAACCTGGAAGAGCAGGTGCGCGCCGGAACGTTTCGCGAGGACCTGTACCATCGCGTTTTCGTGTTTCCGATTTCGCTTCCTCCGCTGCGCGAACGCCGCGACGATATCCGCGTTCTCGCCGAGCATTTCGCGCGGCAACTGGCCGAGCAGAACGGCTGGAAGCCGAAGAGTTTTTCGCGCGACGCGATGGATGAGCTCGAGCGCTATTCCTGGCCGGGAACGTTCGCGAGCTGCGCAACGTGGTCGAGCGCGCGCTGCTTCTGAGCACGGGCGATACCGTGGAGGCTGCCGTCGTCCAGCGCGCGCTGCCGCAATCCGCGCAGATCGTCACCGCGAATGCGAATGGATCTTCGGCCGCGATTGGTTCAGGGACTCTCGCGGGCCGCGTCGAGGCCTTCGAACGCGAGACTCTGCTCGCGGAGCTCAAGCGCAATCATCATCACATGACGAACACCGCGAAGGCCCTCGGCCTCGAGCGCAGCCACCTCTACAAGAAGTGCCAGCAACTCGGAATCGACGTGCGAACCATTCGCCAGTCGGAATAGCCCCTCGCCGAACGCCAGTAACCCAATCATCCAAGCGGTGTCATCCCGAAGGCGGTTTGTGCCTGAGGGATCTCTCTTCGGCGTTCAGGCGGGCGCGGCTTTCGTCAGGCGCCGCAAGCCCTTCTGCAGGAACCAAAGCGCGAGCGTGACGCCGGCTAGAATCTCTGCAAGGCGGTCCCGAAGCGTGATCGTGAACGCGACCATCGTGATGAAAAATCCCCACATAAACGCTTCGCCCCGGAACGCCTGACCCCACTGCGGCTTCAGGCCGGAACTGGGGACGCGCGGTCGCAGCGATGGCAGCAATCGCGGGACGCGCTGGCAGAATTCGCGAAAGCTTTCGCCGCGCTCCTTTTCAAGCTCCGCTTCCTCGCGCCCAATCAGCCGCAGAATTCGAATCGCCGCGCCCACCGCAAGAATCGCAAATCCGAGTCGGCTCGCAAGCAGTCCGATTCCAATCGACAACAGAAACGTCCCGACGTACAGCGGATTGCGAACGTAGCGATACGGCCCATCGGCGACCAGCGTCTCGGTATGCAGCTTCGTGTCGTGCACCACATCCGTGCGGAGATACGCGGCAGCCCAAGTGCGAATCGCCGCGGCCGCTCCCACCAGCAGCGCGCCAAAGCCGAAGATGACGCGCGCCAGCACGTCGCCATGCGGGTTATTCCACGGCGCGAACGCCCACACGACATTCACTCGATCGATCGAGTAAGCCTGAAACGCGATCCAGAAATGAATCAGGTTGAGAATCGAACGATGCCGAAACTCGAACTCGGTAGCCTTCATGGCCCGGATACTCCCGTGCGCGGCTGCGGATAGACACGTTCCAGCACGAGGTTCGTCGGCAAGTACACAACGAAGGCCATGAAAAGAATGCTCAGCGCGACGTGCACGGGCGCAGGCCCGATGGTGCGATGCCAGAAAGGATCGGTGAAAGCGAAGTTGATGTTCGCCGCCGGATTCGTGAACCGGCTCGCGACGAACGCGGCCGCCGCAATGGCCGACTGCACGGCCCACGCGCGGCGGTCGTAGCCGGTTCGAACGAGCGCCCACAGCAGCAGCAGCGGCAGAAAAACGTGGAAGAGCGACAGCAAACGAATCCACAGCGCGACGTGCGCGTCGAAAAGATATTCCGTCCCGCCAATCAGGTGATGACGCGCGACGATTTCCCAGGCGGCGTCGAGCGCCCAAGCCAAATCCACGAGGAACGACCCGACGGCCTGGCTTGAAATCAACAGGGCGTTGTCGGTCCACACGCCGATGCAAGTGAGAAACACTGCGAGGTCGCACAGGTGCAGGAAATTGGCAGGCCCCCAGGCATACCAGTAGGCAGGAACCCACACGATCAGCCACGCGGCGGCGGCCCATCGAATCCAAGGCGCGAATCCGTGGTGATCTGCAATTGACGCTGCGCGAGACGAAGTCATGGAAGCTTTTCGAAACTGGCGGACATGCTATCAAAGTCCTGCATTGGGAGACTGCTGAAAGACGCGACGTCCCGCACGATGTCCCGCAACTCGCAATTCGCGGATTGTTTTCGTGGCACACGCGGTGTTTCGCATGGGAAAATTTCGCCGCATGCAACTTGTTCCAGCATCGATCGCCGCCGGAGCCGTGGCTGCGGCTTCGGGCGTTTTCGCGTGGGGTGCTTTCGCGCCGGGATCCCAGCTTTTCGGCCGCACGATTTGCCGGACGGGCGATTCGGCTGCGATGGCGCTCACGTTCGACGATGGCCCCAACCCCACCGTGACGCCCGCGCTGCTTGATCTGCTCGACCGGCACGGCGTGAAGGCTACGTTTTTCTTGATCGGGAAGTATGTTCGTGCAGTTCCGGAGTTGGCGCGAGAAATCTCCACACGCGGACACGTGCTGGGCAATCACACGCAAACGCATCCCTCGCTGACCTTTTGCTCGCCTTCGCGCACGCTGCTGCAACTCGCTCAATGTGATGACGCGATTGAAGCGGCCACAGGCCAGAAACCCAGCTGGCTGCGGCCACCGTTCGGATTTCGCAGCCCCATCCTCGATGGAATCGCTCGCAAACGCGGCAGCGCAGGCGTCGTCATGTGGTCGGCGTCGGCTCGAGATTGGAAGCCGCAGCCGGCCGAATCCGTGGTCGAACGCCTCCGTCACGCGCACGGCGGCGACATCGTCTTGCTGCATGACGGCGATCATCGAGCGCTCAAAGGCGACCGGCGCCACACCCTCGAGGCCGTCGCGCACTGGCTGCCCCGTTGGAAAGACGCAGGCATTCGCTTCGTGACGCTGGACGAGTTGCGCGAACAGGCTTAGGCTAGACGCATGGACGAAAAACGGTTTTACGACGAAAAAGAAGAAACGAAGCAGATGCCGCTCGTCTGCCCGCATTGCCGCCAGGAAGGGACCTTCCCCGTGCGCTGGATGGTGCGCACGAAGAAGGCGCAGGTTCCCGGCGGCGCGAACGATCAGGACAAGCAGGCCTTCGCGAAGGCGCGCTCGTACATGGTGCGCATCGACAACCTGGTGGCCTGCCGCAACATCAAGTGCAGAAAACGCTTCGACCTCACCGGCCAAACTGTCTTCCTGATCTGACAACGTTCGCCGCCTTCAGGCGTGGCCCAAGTGAGCCGCTGTAGCGCGAGGCTTCACGCCCAGCATCTTCGCTTCTGTGAGCAACTGGGTTTTGGTGGGAACCCCCTGCTTCAGGCGAAGTCCTGAGGCGCCGAGCGCCCGGTTCGGACTAGCAGTACGCGTCGATCCCGCTAGCGGCCATTGCGGCATACTGCATTCCCTTTTTGTTACTACACGCTCGACCCGATAGAGAAAACTCTCGCGAAGTAATAGGATAAGGTTTGAAGGGAACGTCTCTCGGCCCCGGAAATCGTGCCTCTCACCCACGCAGCCCGGAGCAGCAAAGCTACACCGGGTAAACGAAGGGATGACAGGCGGAGGAACATGGAATGCGAATCATCGCCGTTATTCGTTTGATGTTGCTCTCGTTCTTCATGCTGGCAATACCGGCCGCCGCATTCGCGCAAGTCGCGGTATCAATTACGATCGCCCCGCCCGAGCTGCCCGTCTATGAGCAGCCTCTTTGCCCTGGCGACGGCTATATCTGGACCCCCGGCTACTGGGCTTATGACTACGATGCCGGCGATTACTATTGGGTCCCGGGCACGTGGGTAGAGGCCCCCGAAGTCGGCTTTTTTTGGACACCCGCCTATTGGGGTTGGGGCGGTAGCGCTTTCATTTTTCACGAAGGTTATTGGGGTCCGACGGTTGGCTTTTATGGCGGGATCGACTACGGCTTCGGTTACATCGGCCACGGGTATGAAGGCGGTCGTTGGGACAACGGGCACTTTTTCTACAACACCACAGTGAATAACGTCAACGTCACGGTCATCCACAACGTTTACAACACGCGGATCGTGGAAAACGACAGGGTTGCACGCGTCAGCTATAACGGCGGCAACGGAGGGATCGAAGCGCGTGCCACTGCTCAGGAGGAGGCTGCCGCACATGAGAGGCATATCCCGCCCGTGGCAGCTCAGACTCAACATGTGTCGGCCGCCCGTTCGAACCCCGAGCTGCGGGCTTCCTCGAACCATGGTAAGCCGCCCATCGCTGCCACTCCTAAACCTGGAGCATTTGAAGATCGCGGAGTCGTGGCGGCCAAAGAGGGCGGGCGCTACAATCCGCCTGCCCGCACTGAGGAAAACGCCACTCATCCTGCCACCGCCACGGCTGTCCATCCTCGCGACCTTCCGCCTGCTACAAAACCCCCTGCTCCGAACACGGGGAACCCGAAGCTGGACCAAAAATACCAGCAGCAGCAGGACAAGCTGAGTGCGCAGCAGGAGAAGGAACGGCAGAACCTCCAGGCAAAACAGGACCAGGAACACCAGCAACTGGCGAAGCAGAAAGCTGACCAAACCCGAACGCAGCAGCTCGAGCAGAAGCATCAGCAACAGACCCAGCAGTTGACGCAAAAACACACACAGCAGCAACAGCAGTTGCAGCAGCGCCAGCAGCCGGCGCATCCAGCCTCGCCCAAACCGGGCAAGCCTCAGTAGTCGTTCGTTGAACCCACCTGGGCGGGACGTCGCCATTTGGCTGATGTCTCGCCCGGGAAATTAAGAACACGTACACGATTCGGCTGTATTCTCCAGCTGCCCACCCTCGCTGCCAAAATTGTTTTGCTCGGAAGACTATGCAGCCCTGAAGTTCCGATCGGGGTGGGAGCACCCTCCTACAGGGGAAGGGTGACGTTCTCCGTGTCCTCAGGCCATTCTCTGCGCGCTCTGTGTTCAGCTTTTTGCTTTGTGTTTTCTCTGCGTCCTCTGCGCCTCTGCGGTGAATCGTTAGGTGCGTCTCTGCTCCACATCAATTTGCTACTTGCGGCCCACGGGCGTGGGCGCGACGGCGGCGGGCTGCGCCATCGAGCACTTCGCGGATTTTCTGCGCGATGGCTTTCAGGTTGAAAGGTTTTTGCAGGTAGGCGACGCCGCCTTCCAGGACGCCGTGGCGGAAGATGCTGTCGTCGGTGTAGCCGGAGATGAAAAGGATTTTGATGTTGGGGCGCTGCGCCGCGATGCGCGAGGCTAACTCGCGGCCGCTCAGGCGCGGCATGACGACGTCGGTGACGAGAATCTGGATCGCGCCCTTGTGGGCTGCAGCCACTTCCAGCGCCTGAACTCCGTCGACGGCTTCGAGCACGTGATATCCGGTGCCTGCCAGGTAGTCGCGGACCAGCTCGCGCACGCTTTCTTCGTCTTCCACGAAGAGGATCGTTTCGCTTCCGCGCGGCGGCGCGACGACGGTCTTTTCGGCTTCCCGGTCCGCTTCCGCGGTCACTTTCGGCAAGTAGACTTTGAACGTGGTTCCGTGGTCGATTTCGCTGTACACATAAATGAAGCCGCCGCTTTGCTTCACGACGCCATACACGGTGGCGAGGCCCAATCCCGTGCCCTTTCCCTGCTTTTTCGTGGTGAAGAACGGCTCGAAGATGCGCGACTGCGTTTCGTCGTCCATGCCGCAGCCCGTGTCGCTGACGGTGAGCATGACCCACGAGCCCGGCTCCAGATTGTGGTGCGCGACGGAGTAGTCGCGATCGAGTGTGACGTTCGACGTTTCGATAGTGAGGCGCCCGCCGTTCGGCATCGCATCGCGCGCGTTCACCACCAGATTCAGCAAGACTTGCTCGATCTGGCCGGGGTCCGCCTTCACGCGGCCGAGCTTCGCGGCGGGAAGGAAGGTCATTTCCACGTCCGCGCCGATCACGCGCGAGAACATTTTGATCATTCCGCCCACCACTTCGTTCAGATCCAGGACGCGCGCGTGCAGTACTTGCATCCGGCTGAAGGCGAGCAATTGGCGCGTGAGCCCCGCGGCGCGGTCGGTAGCTTTGTCCACCTGCTCGACGTTGTGCCGAAGCGGCGACGATTCCGCAAGACGGTCGAGCAGGATTTCGGCGTGGCCCTTTCACCACCATCAGCAGGTTGTTGAAATCGTGCGCCACCCCACCGGCAAGTTGCCCGATCGCCTGCATTTTCTGCGACTGGCGAAGCTGGTCGGCGAGAACCTTGCGGTCGGTTATATCCAGGGCGACGCCGATCACTCCGATGATTTCGCCCTCGCTGTTGCGCAGCGGCTGCGCGTGAGAATCGAAGACGCGCTTCGCCCATTCCAGTTCGTAGGCGACGGATTCTCCAGCGAGAGCCCTCTTGTGAGCCAAAAGGGCGGGGAATTCGGGGTCTCCGGTGCGGAAAAAATCCGTCAGTGAAACCCCGACCGCCTGATTTGTGCGCAATCCAAGAGACTCGAGGGCCGCTCCTACCGACGACGTGAAGCGAAGATCCTTGTCCGTGGTCCAGAGAATCGCCGGCACCTTCTCGATCATCATGCCCAGGCGCGTGCGGCCCTCGTGACGTTCGATCTGCGAGCGATCGAGATCCTCGAGCATGCCGTTGATGGCGCTGCCGAGGAAGGCCAGCTCATCCTTGCCCGCCACCGCCAGGCGAGCGGAGAGGTCGCCGCTGGTTCCGATGTGCGTAATGCTTTCGCTCATGTTGGCCACGCGCGAAAGCACGGTTCGCTCGAGCAAGTAGAGCGTCACCGCGCCGAAAGTGAGCCCCGCAGCGAGAAGAAGCAGCAGGAACTGCAGCAAAGTGGTCTGGCCCTGCTGGTAGATGACCCGTTGAACCCGGACCCGAAGGATGATTGCGGGCTTGCCGTCGACGTCCCTGATTTCTCTGTAGGCAGCGACGAGATCCACCCCCAGTGGTTTGACCCGCGTCGAATTGGAGTCGGAGAGTTCGTTGGCAGCCTCGCGAAAATCGTCGGGCAACGCCGCGGAATTGAGACGCGCTACGTCCACGGACAGGTGCGTCATTTCCGAGAGGCGCAGAATTTCGTCCGCATCCAGGGCGCGTCCCATGATCATGGTTCCGACGATCGGTCCCTCGGAGTTCGTCGTTACCACCGGACGGGAATCCACCAGCACCGGACCCGACGCGAGCATCAAGATTCCGGAGTGTTTGTCGGATACGTTCTCATGGTCGAGAAGAAGGGATCCCGGCTTCAGGTGATCGAGAAGATCAGGCGGAACGGGCACTTCGTCGAGCGTGACGAGATTATATCCGCGAGAAAAGACGACGCGGCCGGAGTTGTCCAGAATCACCACGAAATTCAGTTTGAGCTGCCCCATCGCGATCGGAGGAAGGTCGGTTGCGCCGTAGTGAGGATTCCTGCCTTTGAGGAACAGGTACGTCTGATTCCACGCGGCATAGTCGATCTCGCTGCGGTCGAGCGCTGCAAGTTCGTCCGTCAGCGCGCTCGAGACCTCGTCCATGTCGCGGCGAGCGAAGTTCGTCTCCAGATTCGAATACCCGCGCAGAAGCAGAACGCGAGCGAGGGTGTAGAGTCCGCCCACGAGTCCGAACATCGTGACGAGGATGATGAGAAGCGTCTTGCGCCGAAGGGAATGGGGCAAACGGAGATGGGTGCCGATGAAGGCCAAAGGGGATTTGCCTCAGATATACAGTATATTCGCAAGCTGTTCTGGGTGAAGTTCGTGAGGTGTCTTAGTCGTACACGCTCCGTTGGAGGCAGCCGGGGCGAACCCACTTCGAAACAGGCCAAGAAGCATTGGCGCTCGGGGCGGGGAAGGGTTATCCTCAACACATAAAGGACATCTAAGCCTGAGCGGAACGCATCTCCTTACGAGCGAACGCGTCGGAGGGAATCATGACAAAGCTCTTCCATTTGGCGGCAGCGGCGGGATCGATCATCATGTTGGGGCTTGCGGCGCCTGTGCTGGCGCAGCAGGCCGCACCAGCCGCCCGGCCGCAGAGTCAGACTTCCGCTCAGACTCAGACGGGGCCGCCGTCTTCCGCAACTCCCGCACAACAATCTGCCGCTGCGAGTGACGCCGGCAAGGCGGCTGCTCCCGCTCCGGCTGTGCCAGCCGCCTCCGCGCCCGCTGATCAACCGACCCGGTCGCTCCGCTGGGGCGCCGCCCCGGCTGTTCCTTCGAAGATCGAGCTTCCCACGGGAACCCATATCCCGCTTGTGCTCCACAACGCAGTCTCCACCCGCAGCGCCCAGCCCGGCGATCCCGTTTATTTCGAGACTTCGTTTCCGGTGATGCTGAACGGCAAAGTGGTGGTCCCGGCAGGGTCGTGGGTGAGCGGGGAAGTAACCGAGGCGAAGCGGCCCGGGCGCGTGAAGGGACGCGCGGAGTTGATGGTTCGCCTGAATACGCTGATCCTTCCGAACGCGTACATGATCAGTTTGGCCGCTTCTCCGGGCAATGCCGGAACCGGGGGCAACGAAACGACGGATCACGAAGGAAAGATTAAGGGCGACACGGATAAGGGCGCGGATGTCGGTACGGTGATGAAGACGACGGCGGCCGGAGCTGGAATCGGCGGACTCGCCGCGCAGAGCGCCAAGGGAGCGGGAATCGGCGCCGGAGTCGGAGCGGCCGTCGGCCTCGCCACAGTGCTGCTGACGCGCGGGCCCGAAGCGGAGCTTCCGCGCGGCACTACGCTCGACGCCATTCTCGATCATCCGATTCTGCTGGACGCGGATAAGGTGCAGTTCTCGAGTCCCGGCCAGGCTTCGGCCTTGCCTGGGCCGCCGAATCGCGAGCCCGTGCGCAACAAGAGTCCCTTCTAGAAGCTATTTACAATATCATCCCGAATCCCCGCGGCGGGTTTCAGGGTTTGCACTTGTAAACCCTGAGCTCAAGAAAGACGGGGTGAGGATCTGCTTTTGCTTTCGAAAGTCTCTTGCTAAGTTTCGTTCAGGGTCGAGCTGAGTTGATTTTCGCGGATGCGGAACGCGCCTCGCGATTCTGAAATCGCAGCGGCGAAAACGCTTCGACGTCCGCGGTTACCTTCCCGTCCGTAATCCATTCTCGAACAAGCTTCGCGGTGATCGGTGCGAGCAGAACCCCGTTTCGGTAATGCCCTGTAGCGACGATCAGCCCCTCCGTATCCGTTGGTCCGAGGATGGGCAGATCATCCGGAGTACCCGGCCGCAGGCCCGCCCAGGTCTCGAGGATTTCGGCGCTCGCGAGGGCAGGCACCAATTCGAGCGCGGCGCCTAGAATTTTTTGCAATCCGGCAGGCGTGACGCTTTTCGCGAATCCTGCATCTTCCAGAGTGCTTCCCGCGAGGATGCGGCCATCCAGCCTCGGCACAAGATAGCCGTTCGCCGACCGCAGCACGCGAGTCAGCCTCACGTCGGGATGCCGCAGTGAAAGCATCTGGCCGCGCACGGGACGCGTCGGCGCATAGCGAGCGATTCCGTCTTCCATCGCGCCCGAAAAACAACCCGCCGTGATCACCACATGGCCCGCAGAAATCCTTTGGCCGCCTGCGACGACGCCGGCGCACCGGCCGCCGTCCAAGAGCAGCGATGTGGCGGCACAGTCCGCGCGAATCTGCGCTCCTCGATTCGCGGCCGCCGAAAGTACTGCATCCATGAGCGCGCGCGGATCCACCGTGGCTTCCTCGGGGAGCCATGCGGCCGCCCCGGCCTCGCTATTCAGCGAAGGCTCCATTTTTCGCGCGGATTCAAGGCGAATCGGCTCCGCGGACAATCCCAGCCGCGTGTGCTCCGCGACGAAGTTGTCGCGCGCAGCTTCGCCGGAAGCACCGTGGAAGATTTCGAGAGTTCCTTCTCGCGCGAACCCAGCGTGCTTGCCGGATGCTTCTTCGATCGCCGCCACGAATTGCGGATAAAGCCGCAAGCTCTCTTTTGCGAGGGAGGACCATCTTGGTAGAGCCGTGAGAGCCCGGAGAGTCAGGTCCAGGGGCGAGCATTCCCGCTGCCGCCCATGAAGACTCGCGCCCTGGCTGCTGGCGGTCGAGGACAACCACGCGGAGATTGCGCCCGGCTAACTCGAAAGCCACCGCGCTGCCGATCAGGCCGCCGCCGATGATGGCGACATCGAATGTGTTCGGGTTGCTCATCTCAAACGCGAGTCAAAGACGATGGCGACGTGGACTTGCGCTTTCGTGCGCGAAATTTCACAGGGAGTCGACGAGCTCGGTCGAGAGGAGTCGCGCCTTCTGCGCCAGGTTTTGCGCCCGCGCCCAGTCGCCGCCCTTGCTTGCATCCCGGGCCTGTTCGATGAAGCTGTGGATTTTTTCGACGAGATCTTGCTGCCCGGCGCTTAACTGCCTTCCATTGGCCTGCTGCAAGTTCTTCTCCGCCGCGCCGACGTCGTCATTCATCTTGCGCTCGTAATTTTGCTGGTCCGCCGCGGAGAGCTGCGGCGATATGAGCGGCACGGGAGGATGGGCGGATGGGTCGGCGGCGGGTTCCGACGCGGCCGGTTGCTCCGTCGCCGGCTTCGGAGGCGCGGGTGGATTTTTTGGCTTGGCGATAGAGCCGAGAGGCGGAGGGGACGAGCTGGTGGCGATAGCGGGAGCAGGAGACGGCGCCTCGGCTGGTTTCGGGGGCAAAGCATTCGTGTCCGGCGCGACGCTCATCGGCCGCTCGGCGTCAGGTTGCGGCGCCGCCGTCACGGGCGCGCTGGCCTGCACCTTGTCGCCCAGGCACCCCGCCTGCGCGAACGGTATCGCGAGAACGGCGAGCGCGAGTCCAATTCGGCCTTCGAGTTTCCGGCTGGGCATTAGCGTTTCTCTTGGGCGAACGGCTGACTGAAGTCTCGAACCTTCTCCGCGGGCACGTCCACCAGGCGCGCCAGCGGCAATTCCACGCGGAACGTGGTTCCGCGTCCTTCCTCGGAATCGAATTCTATCCGGCCATTGTGAAGCTGCACAAACCGGAACGTGTTCGCGAGGCCGATTCCAGTTCCGCAGGTTTTGTTAGCCACGGCGGTGCTGAGCATCGGATTGGCAGGCGCGCCCGCCTTGGCCGCGGCCACCCCAGACCTTTACCGGAAAAGTCAGTGACACCATGTGCGGCGCCAAACATCACGAAGGCATTTCCCCGGCGGACTGCGTTCGTGCCTGCGTGAGCCACGGCGGCAAGTACGCTTTGGTGGTCGGCGACAAGGTCTATATGCTTGACACATCGGATCAGGCCACGCTTGTCCAGCTCAACAAGCTAGCTTGGGAGGAGGCCAAAGTTACTGGCACGGCCAACCGAGATACCATTTCGGTGAAGTCGGTAACTGCGGCCAAGTAAGGTCTACTCGTTTTCCTGAGCCTGGCGGATGGAACACTCGTCCTGGAAGACGCTCAGACCGTGCTGGGCACCCTCCGACCGCTGAAGAGCTTCGGTCCATCGGTATTTGGTCCACTACGCGTGCGCCCGGTCTCGGAAAACGGCGAGCGCGGAGATTGGCAGCCGCTGGCAAAACTGGTGCGCATTCCGTCTTTGAAGGAGGTATACTGCCCAGATAGTCCGGATAAACCGTGCAGCTTGATCGGGCAAAATCTCTTCTTGATCGATTCGGTGGCTTCGGACTCGCAGTTTTCTCACAACATCTCGGTTCCGGTCGGTTTTGTAGACTCTACATTGAGCGTCCCCCGTCCCAATGGCACGCTGCTATACATCAAACTGCGGGACGACCCAACGGCCGTCAACAGTGCAGCGCTCGCCGTACTGCCCGAGCCGTGAGGCTCGGCTCGACCCGCTCGCTACTGTGAGTGCGGTGGTGCCGCACGTGAGGTCACCGCTAAGGCATGAGCGATCAGGTTACGGACACTCTTAGCGAGTTCGACGATTTCACCTTCGCCCCGCAGTTCGAAATCAATCAGGTAGTTTCCCGATGCAGCGTGATCCACAGCTTCTCTGAGATCAAGCAAGGGTTTCACGACCTGGCGAGGCAACACGAAGCTGATCCAGACGCTCAGCAGAAGTGTGAGCCCAGACACTATGCTCAGTACCCATTCCGCACGATGCAGGAGATCTCGAGCTTCCTCGTGATCTTGCTGAACACGAGCCCAGCTTCGACCTTCCAATTCGGACGCTCGCTGCAGGACCTGCTGGCTTGAGGCTTGGAGATCTGGGGTAAATCGACGTAAAGTCGGATCTCCCGCCTCCAGGGTCTTCACGATTTGAGAGTCGAACGAATCAACCTGATTGCGAAGATCCTCGATCAGCTGCGTGCGAGTCTTGTGCCTGGCCTGTATCAAAAGCTCATTCAAATCCTTCTCATAAGCTCCCACTACCTCGCGCGCTCTCCCTACAGGTGTGCCTCCTGGTGTTTCTGTCAGCGACACCGCATCCGCAAATTGTTGGCCATACAGAGTCACGTTCTCCAGCGCCTGCTGGGTGGCAGACTGTTCTCCGGGGGCAAGATCGCGAATCTTTTCGACGGCTTGTTTCACTCGGGCGAGTGACTCTCGGTTTACCTTAAGGTATTCCGGATCGCGGAGCAGGAAGTAGTTTCGCTCTGCACGGCGTGCGTCAAGCATTTCAACGGATGCCTGCTCTGCCAGCCTTGCGACTGGAGCGTCTACGCTGACTATGCGGTCTACGATCAGACCCATCCTGAACAGGTAATAGACCGCTAGGAATATAACAGGGACCAAAACAAGCCTTACAATGGCCAGGCTATAAGCGACTCTTCGCCGCAGGGAGCTGCCGGGAGCAAATATCTTGAAAGATTTGCGCAATCCTAGTTCCACGACCGCCTCCGCTCGACGATTGTCCCACGAAAATTCGCTAGGATATAAATGGTGAGATCTCCGGACTCCGACTATTCCTGAGGCTATTCGCCGTGTCGAGTTTGATCGACCCGATCGACCATCTGGGACACGGTCCTCACCTAGTGTGATCGCATTGTTGCCTTACCCTCTTGATCGCACTGAGGCTGTCCGCTGCTCCCGCGTTTCCGCGGGGACTTGTGGGTGGATCTGGCCAAGTGCTCGCCGCTTTCGGGCGTCTCCTCTTTTTGCATCTGCTTTTGCATCTGCGCCGCTGGACGAACGAGCAAGCCAACCAGATCTCTTGTCGGGTAGGCGATCACTCCCGGCCACGCGCAAGAGCATGATCTCGCTTGTTCAGTCCATTGTGAGCGCTAGGGACTGCGCCTCGAAGGGCATGGCGACACATCGACTTTCGTGCGGCGCCCGGCC